>CAZVNP010000021.1:40382-49935 GCA_964628285.1 uncultured Lentimicrobiaceae bacterium | reverse complement strand
GACTGTCGACTAATTTGTCGGAGTGGGGAGATTTGAACTCCCGACCTCTTGACCCCCAGTCAAGCGCGCTAACCAGACTGCGCTACACCCCGGAAATGAGTGTGAGTGTGGGTGTGGGTGTGGGTGTGGAAAGCAAAAGTACGAATTATTTTACTGAACAGCTGATATACAGTATATTTTTTAGGAGTCATAAAAACAACTACCCCCTTCTCCTTTTAAGGAGAGGGGGGACAGGGGGGTGAGGTCATTTTTAAGTCAACTTGTCAGACCTTTATTTGTTTATATGAGTGGATTTCAGGTCCTATCATGACATGTTCATGCTTTGGCATAATATTCGACAGCGCAGGGGCACGTTCCAAAACAATTATAAAACAAAACCTTTTAAAAAGATGAGTAAAGAGAGAGAGAAAGTCAGGTGCCTGATCATCGGATCAGGGCCGGCAGGCTATACGGCGGCCATCTATGCCGCCCGTGCCGACCTTAAGCCGGTCATGTATATGGGCATGGAGCCGGGAGGACAGCTGACGACCACCACCGACGTCGACAACTTCCCGGGGTATCCTGAAGGTGTCAAAGGACCTGACATGATGGAAGACCTGAAGAAACAGGCCGAGCGTTTCGGTACCGACACCCGCTGGGCCTCAGTCACCGAAGCCGACTTTTCCAAACAGCCTTTTATTCTGAAAGCCGATGACGGCAAGACCATTGAAGCCGAAACGGTTATCATCGCCACCGGTGCCACCGCCAAATACCTTGGACTGGCATCGGAAGAGAAGTTCCGGGGCCATGGGGTCTCCGCCTGTGCCACCTGCGACGGTTTCTTTTTCAGGGGACAGGATGTCGTCGTCGTGGGTGGTGGTGACACGGCCGCAGAGGAAGCCACCTACCTGTCGAAATTATGCCGTAAGGTCTATCTCGTGCACCGCCGGGATGAGCTGCGCGCCTCCAAAGCTATGCAGCATAAGGTGTTCAACACGAAAAACATCGTGGTGGTGTGGGATCATGTGGTGAAAGAGATCACCGGCGACATGAAAGGTGTGAACGGTGTGATCGTCAGGCATGTGAAAACGGGAGAAGAAAAGAAACTGGAGGTCCAGGGCTATTTCGTGGCCATCGGTCACAAACCCAATACGGAGGTCTTCCACGGACAACTCGAAATGGATCAAATGGGTTACATCGTCACGGCACCCAACTCCACACGTACCAGTGTGGAAGGGGTTTTTGCCGCCGGCGACGTCCAGGATCATGTCTTCCGCCAGGCCGTGACAGCCGCCGGAACGGGTTGCATGGCTGCCATCGAGGCCGAACGTTTTTTATCATCACTATAAGACCTTCTCATACTATCGCGGAGACCTGCCGATTCCGCCTACGGCGGGATGTTGCTTCTCTGCGTTCGACTCCGCTGCCTATCCACTAACTGACCCACACTTGACTGAAGACTGAAGACTGACGACTATCAATTAATCCAGCTGTATTTTATTCACATAAAACACCGTCCGCTTGCTTTTATCGGGAAGGGTGCTGTTTTTGATGGCCTGATAGCCATAGGCGAGGAAGAAATTCTTGTACCAGTATGCCATGTTGCTTCCGGATTCACTGACCATTTTGTCCCTGGCATACTTCGTATCTATTTTCACATAGTTAAGATTCTCGACATCCTGCTGCTTTTTGATGACCTTGTAAGCGATCTCACCGTTCAGCAGGTAAGCCATAACGGTTTCAGGTCCTTCAAAGATAACGTTGACACGTTTCTCAAGCCTGCCGGACAAAATGTCCCATAACTCAAGGCCGTTGTCCCATTTCAGGTTTCCCTCGTCGTCGAAGGCGGCGATGAAAGCCGAGGTGTAACGGTACCCGTCAAAAACGCTGTAGTTGGACGGTATAGGCCGGCCATACCAGTCGTATTCCATCCGGGTGACCGTATGATATTCGGGATAATAGGCCTCAGCAACGAAGACAAACTCATCGTTAACAGGGATGACGTTGTGGATCAGCAGGTTATAGTCGACAGTCAGCTCCTGGTTTTTACCTTTACGGATACGTGACAGATCATTGATCGACAAGTTCTTATAAAAGCTGTTGAATTCCGAGAAGTTGTGATATTTGACATCCCGGCAAGTATCACCGGTAATCCTGACAACATAAAAACCCGTCGATTCCATGGTGACATCACCCGCATGCTGGTCGTATTTTCCTTTGGGGTTATCCTGATAGGTCCCAAAGATAAGACCGCCGTCGTCATCCAGAGGAAGATATTGTCCTGTTTTGATGATGTGCAGGTTCTCATCATTTTTTATTAGGATGGATGATCCTTTGGGCTTCAGAAACTCATCGTAATGTCTGAGGAAGAGATCTTCGGAGGTTTTCTCGACAAACTCCTTGAAATACACCGTGATATCTCGGTCAACGGTGTCGATCTGCAGGTCGAGGACCAGACTGCCATTGCCATTATCCATCCGGATGCTGTCCATGGTTCCGGAGGTCATCTCATAACGGTATAAGAAGGCTTCATTATCTTTTGTTTCAATGCCATAATATGCTGTTTGATTGAACACGGAAAACTGGGTCAACGATGATTTTGGAGGAACACGATATGTTTTTGCCCTGATCAGGTCCTCTTTGCCGGGTACTTTAACTATCTGGAAGTTATGTCCCGATGTGTTGTTATCGGGATTATAGAATGCCAGGTATAAAAAGGGTCCCTCGTTCACGGCTTCAGAGAAAACCAGGCCTTTGAGGACGGGCAGCTGTTGTATCCACAACTGGTTGAAATTAATATCGTAAAGCTTAAACACCCATATGATATGATCTTTATCGTCGGTCGTGGCGACACTCTGGTAAAAGATCAGCATGCCCTGTTTCCCAAAGGGTAGGATATGAAATGGTTCTGCGTCAGCTTTTGTCTCCAGCTCGAGACGTATGAGCTCATGGCTGCCTGTTGTCTGCTCCTGTGGCTGGGCCGTGATAAAAGATGACAGAAGCAGGAGGAGCAACGGCCCCATGAGTTTCAGCTTGAACATCTGTTGATTACTTGTCTTTAACTTCTTCAAAGTCCACATCGGTCACCTCATCGTCCTTACCGCCGCTGCCCGAATCCTGGCCGGTGTCCTGTCCGGGAGGTGTCTCACCGCCGGGTTGCTGCGACGAGCTGGCTTTGTACATCTCCTCGCTGGCAGCCTGCCATGCGGCATTCAGACGGCTCATGGCATCATCGATGCCGGCGACATTCTTATTTTTATGGGCTTCTCTCAGATCGGCGAGTGCTCTCTCAATGGCCTGTTTTTTATCGGCCGGTATCTTGCCTCCATATTCCTTCAGCTGTTTTTCAGTTTGGAATATCAACGTATCGGCAGCATTAAGCTTATCGGCTTTCTCTCTTTCACGTTTGTCGGACTCCTCATTGGCCTGTGCTTCTTCTTTCATGCGTTTGATCTCGGCGTCGGTCAGTCCGGAGGAGGCCTCAATACGTATCTGCTGTGACTTGCCTGTGCCTTTGTCTTTAGCCGACACCTGAAGGATGCCGTTGGCATCGATATCGAACGACACCTCTATCTGTGGCACGCCACGGGGTGCCGGGGGTATGCCATCGAGATGGAACCGGCCTATGCTTCTGTTCTGTGAGGCCATGGGTCTTTCTCCTTGCAGTACATGTATCTCCACGGAAGGTTGGTTATCGGATGCCGTTGAAAATATCTCTGACTTTCGCACCGGTATCGTTGTATTGGATTCGATCAGTTTTGTGAACACCCCGCCAAGGGTTTCTATGCCCAGGGAAAGAGGTGTCACGTCCAGCAACAGCACATCCTTGATCTCGCCTGTGAGAACGCCACCCTGTATGGCGGCGCCGACGGCGACCACTTCATCGGGGTTCACACCCTTGGACGGCACCTTGCCGAAAAAGTCCTCCACGACTTTCTGGATCACAGGGATACGCGTTGAACCTCCGACTAAAATGACCTCATCGATGTCGGATACACTCATCCCGGCATCTTTTAACGCTTTCCGGCAGGGTTCTATTGTCATCTGGACATACTTATCGATGAGTTGCTCAAATTTGGCACGTGTCAGCGTGCGTACCAGGTGTTTGGGGATGCCGTCGACAGGCATGATATAAGGCAGGTTGATTTCCGTGGATGTCGAACTCGACAGTTCGATCTTAGCCTTCTCGGCTGCTTCTTTGAGTCGTTGCAACGCCATGGGGTCTTTCCTCAGGTCGACGTTTTCATCATGCATGAATTCCTCTGCCAGCCAGTCGATGACGGTATGGTCGAAATCATCGCCGCCAAGGTGGGTATCACCGTTGGTCGATTTCACTTCAAACACGCCGTCGCCCAGTTCCAGAATGGAGATATCGAATGTACCGCCGCCCAAATCAAAGACAGCTATTTTTAAATTCTTATTTTTTTTATCGAGGCCATACGCCAGCGAGGCAGCCGTGGGTTCGTTGATGATACGCTTGACGGTGAGACCGGCGATCTCACCGGCTTCCTTGGTAGCCTGACGCTGTGAGTCGCTGAAATAAGCCGGCACGGTGATAACGGCTTCAGTCACCTCATGACCAAGGTAATCTTCGGCCGTTTTTTTCATCTTCTGTAATATCATCGCCGAGATCTCCTGGGGTGAGTACAGCCTGTCCTCTATTTTCACCCGCGGTGTGTTGTTATCACCTTTCACCACGTTAAAGGTCACTCTCTTCACTTCTATCTGGACCTGGTCGAAGGTCTCACCCATAAACCTTTTTATTGAATAAACGGTTTTTTTGGCATTGGTGATGGCCTGACGTTTTGCCGGGTCACCCACTTTACGCTCGCCGTTCTCAGTGAATGCCACCACCGAAGGAGTGGTTCTTCGTCCTTCGCTGTTGGGGATAACGACCGGTTCACTTCCCTCCATGACCGCAACACATGAATTTGTTGTCCCTAAATCGATTCCTATTATTTTTGCCATGTCAGTTCTTGTTTATAAAAATGAAACGTTATTTTTTTGTTGCGTTTCTTTGTCAATCTTTATGCCAAAGGAAATCAAGCGTGTTTAACTGTCAGAATATGACAAAAAGGCAGCAAGGACAATGGTTGATGAACAGGTAATCAGGAACCGATGACTTTGACAAATTTCAGCCCCTTTGTGACCAGGGCGTCGACAGTGGTAGGTGTAAGTGAATATGACCGGATTTTATTATAGCGGCATGAGAAGATGCCGATGCCATTGGTAATGTTGGTATATTCCGGCCTGTCCTGGATGATGCTGTTGGAAGGCTCGTTGACCTCAAGATAGGTGTTGAAGTCATCGCCTGCGACAGAGAAAATAAAATCAACGTCACCCGCCACCCGGCTGTCAACCTGAGCTTCAATGGCAGGTTCGTATGGAACTTTGTTTTTCAGGAACACATAAAAACTGCTATTGACAAACTCCACTTCCATCTCTTCCCCACCCGCCAGGGTTAATGATTTCTTATCTGAAAAGAAATAGTCAACATATTTGTACAATGTATCAGATTGATCGAAGAATTTCTCTTTGTAATTGATCCTCATGACCACCTGATAACGCCGTCCGTAAGTAGCGGAAGTCCATGATATCTGCTTCTTGGTGGCCTGGTTGTCGTCGGGGAATGATATCGTCGGATTATTCGGATTATAAGGCGGCTTGAGGATGGAGAAATCCCCCACAAGGGGTGTCATTCCGGTGATCTCCTTGCCGGTGATCTTATTGTGGATGATCAGCTTGTAGTCCGCTGTTGGATCAAGCTGCTGATAAGTGACACAGGCGTACAACACCTGATTGGGGTAATAAAAGGTCCCCGAATCCTTATTATAGATGGTGGTGGTATCAAAGGTAAAGGTTTTCTGAAACACGCTGTCCTTGAGTTCCTGCATGGTCACCTCCAGAGCGTCGTCATAGCTGCTTGAGTCAGGCTCCCGGGCCATCACCAGGGCATTACCTTCACCCAGAAAGGCTTTGTTTATTTTAACGTAGCTGATGCTGTCGGTTTGATTCAATATTCCGTACACCACCGTTATATCCTTCCATTCACCTATGATATCGATCTTGGTGGAGCATGAGCTGATAAGCAAAACAACGGTCAGGAACAGGTATGAGGCTTTATTCATGCGGACAAAAATAGTTTAATTTTTAAAATGTACACTTCCGGCCGGGATTATTTATTGTTGTATTTGTTATGTATCTTTGCAGCTCTTATGCTGTATATTCATTAATTCTCAGATCATGGCCATTTCAAATTTCGCTGCCGTCAAAAAGATCACCACTCATGTTTTACAGGACATGAAGTTAAAGAGTGAGAAGATCGCCATGCTGACCGCCTATGATTATTCGATGGCGCGCATCATCGACGAGGCCGGCATCGACGTGGTGCTGGTGGGTGACTCGGCATCCAATGTCATGGCAGGTTTTAAAACGACCCTTCCCATCACCCTGAATGAGATGATCTACCATGCTTCGAGTGTGGTACGGGCTGTCAACAGGGCCCTGGTGGTAGTCGACATGCCCTTCGGCACCTACCAGGGTAATTCGAAGGAGGCTCTGGTATCGGCCATACGCATCATGAAAGAAGCGGGTGCCGACGCGGTGAAAATAGAAGGCGGACGCGAGGTGGTGGAGTCCATCACCAGAATCCTGTCGGCAGGGATCCCGGTGATGGGTCACCTGGGGCTGACACCACAGTCCATTCATAAGTTCGGCACCTATGTGGTCAGGGCCACAGAAGATAATGAGGCGAATACACTGTTGGAGGATGCCCATATCCTGGAGCAGGCCGGCTGCTTTGCCATCGTCCTGGAGAAGATCCCCGCCAAGCTGGCGGCAAAGGTGACCGACGAGATCAAGATACCCACCATTGGTATCGGCGCCGGCGCGCACGTCAACGGCCAGGTGCTCGTTATTCACGATATGCTCGGCATCACACAGGAGTTCTCACCGCGTTTCCTGCGCCGTTATCATAACCTTAAGGAAGAGATAAAAGGGTCGGTGCAGTCCTATATCCATGATGTCAAAACGCTGGACTTCCCCAACGAAAGGGAACAATACTAATTTCACTGACACCGTTATGACCGGGTTTCAGGATACCCCATCCCGTGTCCTTTTCGAAGACAACCACCTTCTGGCATTTAACAAGCGCCCCTCCGAGATTGTGCAAGGCGATAAGACGGGAGACACGCCTCTGGTGGATATTCTGAAAGACTACATCAAGAAGAAATACAACAAACCGGGCGCTGTTTTCCTGGGTGTGGTGCACCGCATCGACAGACCCGTCAGCGGCGTGGTTCTGTACGCACGCACCGGCAAAGCCCTGGCCAGGCTGAACGACATGCTTAAGGAAGGACAGATCAGCAAGATCTACTGGGCCATAGTGAAAAACAAACCGCCGAAAGATCATGACCATCTGGTTCATTACCTCAAACGCAACCAGGAAAAGAATAAATCCTTTGCCTATGATATCCCTAAACCCGGGACGCAGCGTGCCGAACTCATCTATCAGCTGATCGGAACAAGTGATCGTTACTATTTTCTCGAGGTGGAGCTGCTCACCGGCCGTCACCATCAGATCAGGGCCCAGCTGGCCGCCATCGGATGCCCCATCAGGGGGGATATTAAATATGGCTATCCGCGGACCAATGAAGATGGCTCAATCCATTTGCATGCGCGCGCGATGGCGTTTATGCATCCGGTCAGGAAAGAAATGATCCGCGTCGTGGCTGAGCCACCCGGGGATGCACTATGGAAGGCTTTCACAATCCTCCAAAGGCGGATTGTGATTTGAATGTCAGATTCCGAGAAAACTCCAGAAATTATCCCCGTTTATGGTTTGTGTGACGGCATCCGGATAGTTACCGGTGAAGGTTAACGGGAATCCTTTCTTCCTCAAAGGATTCCATTTTATTTCAAACGCATTGAGCTTCCCTCCATACTCTTCCAGGTAATCGATTTCCTGTTGTTGTGTCGTCCTCCAGAAATATCTTTTTGCATAAATTTTAAACAGTCTCTGAATCGTAATTCAAAATTATTATAATTTTTTTGAATGACATGTCAAAAAATAAATGAAATTTTTAATTGTAATTAAATAAATTACATTAAACCGCTATTTTAAATGGCATGTCGATGACTACCCGCGTGCCGCCGGCCTGGCCGGCGTCAGTTTTCAGGTCGATAATGCTCAAGGATTCATTATCCCTTCGCATTCACCGGTCCTGTCTGATCAATATCAGACATTTCAGGAGTTTCGAAAAACAGGAAGGAGGACGCATCTTATTATCCGATGGCAGCGCTTTTCCTTTCGGCTAGGGCCGGAAAGAGGAACTGTTCCGTTTTCCGGATGAGTTCAGGGGATAGGTTGCTGTAATGAATAAAAGTAATCAAAGTCTTTGCAACCATTTAGCGAAAAACACATCATAAACATAATATTTTGATTGTTTTTTATAGATCATTTTTTTATCCATAAGGGATTGAATACCACGTCTGACTGTAGCACTATTACTTAGATCATGCTTTTTAATAAATTCAGAGGCAGTGATTTTGCCGACCCCCTCTTCTTTTGCCAAAGCAATCATTAAATTCCATTGCTGTTTAGTCAGTAAATCACGGTATTCAGAATAATACACTTCATTTTCTGTAAGGATATCCGAGTAAATTTGTCTGACTCTTTCTTTGGTAATGGTTTCATATCCTGAACCATATAATCTATTGCAAAGAAACTGAACATAATAAGTGTGCCGGCGTGTCATATTTAAGATCTCTCTGGCAGCTTCATCCTCGATAATTATTCGAGCATCATTGAATTTATCCTTTATAAATTGCGTATAGTACCCCTCAGGAATTTCTTCAAGATGCATGAATTCAGTACTTTGATAAAAAGGCTTTTTAGCATTGGTAAACATATTGATCAGAAGCCGGTCATCACTTCCTGAAAAAATGAAATTTACATTTTGTAGTTTTTGAATATTGGTTCTGAGTAAAGCTTCTACATTGTTTTCAGCATAGTTCGCAATTTGTTGAAATTCATCAATGGCAATAATAATTGGCTTTTCAAGGCTTCTTTCATTTAAAAATCCAAAAATATCCTCCAAAGTCCTGATTCCTGAAGATTCATTTTCAAGATGAAAAGAAAAAACAGGAGACCCCGTCAGGTTGTCATAAGTGATTGTCGGTCTGATACTTTTAATAAAATTATTGATTTTTCGTTTGATTCTGTCAGATAATGATTCTTCTATTGAGAGAATACTCGTGCCAAACTTGTCGATGAATCCCGATAAAGAACTGGTAAAGTAAATGTCAAAATATATGGCATCGATTTCCTTTGTACTTTTTAACTGGTTAAAAACATGAAGGATAAGTCCGGTTTTACCCATTTTGCGAACTGACGACAAGGTCAGGTTCCTCTGATTTTCTATGGCGTTAAGAAGTCTTTTTGTCTCGTCGATCCTGTCACAAAAGAATTCGGGACCAGCATAATCTTTCACAATGAATGGATTCATAATCATCATTTTTGCACAAAATTATGAAGTTTTTTTAAATAAAACAAAATGTTTTAAACAAAATGTTT
>CAZVNP010000021.1:0-40282 GCA_964628285.1 uncultured Lentimicrobiaceae bacterium | reverse complement strand
AAACAAAATGTTTTAAACAAAATGTTTCAATTAAAATCTCAGGCATGTAAAGATAATGGGGGCTATGCTAATTGGATATACCGACTAAAGCAAAAAACAGTTTAAAATGAGTTGGATGAATGGGTGCCGGGTGGGGATTCGTATAAGCAGGGATCTGGCTTATTAATGCATCGGAGAGAACCAACCCCAATCAACAAATCTCAAATCCCAAATAAATCACAATAAACAAATCACAATCCGCCTAAGGCGGACCAAACATTAATAGCAAATTCGTTATGGTTCAAAGATTCCAGACTTTATTTTATTTTTTATAATACCGAGACAATATTAGTATTGACTTGTTTCCCAAATTTGGATTTTGTTCCGCCGCGGCGGATTGGAACTTATTTGGGACTTGGTGCTTGTGATTTGGGATTTCACCCCATCGGTATCCTGAACCTCACCAAAGTCCCCCTGGCATTTCCCTGATCATCTTTTAGATCAATGATCTCCAACGTGATTTTCCGCTTCGACTGGCGGTTCAGTGTCGCGATCCGGTAAACCAAAAGCCACTCCATCAAAATATAAGGATACTGTCAACGTCAATATTTCAACCATTTGATCCAGTCTTCAAAATAATGATTATTTTTGACTGATCAACATGTTATGAAAAATATAGCTCATCATAAGAAAATGGAATTATGCAGGCAGCTTGCCTGGGATTACAGCATTTCTGTTGATGACATAGCTGCATTGATCCGTGGAGAAAAGGAAAGCGCCGGGCATTATACACAAACAGATATCTTTAAGAAAGTCCTTGAATCCTATTTATGGTTTACGGTTTTAGATTTATTTACAATTGATCAGATACAGGAATTGCTGACCGACGATCTTATAAAGAGCCTCAGAATGCCTTCTTTACGAAAGAAATATGCTTTCATTAAAAAAAGATTACAAGAAACTTTACCAGTTACAGGATAAATCCCTAAACTGGTGGGCAAGTATGAACTATCTATTTTATCTCACCGGAGGGACTGCTCTGGGGAGATACTATCTTGGTCACAAGTACAGTGAAGATCTCGACTTTTTCGTGAATGCTGATCCCATTTACAAAGACTATATTCCCGCCTTGGACAATTGGATAAAATCACCTATGGATCCTAATCATTTATCCGCAGTCCTGAGAAAGGTGGCTGATAATTTTTTGCTGGGGCGGGTCAATTCTGGGATTTGAGAAACCAGACCTGGATAAAGCAACACCGGAATTCTTATTGTAGCTGATAATTGATGGTCGGCGGTCTAGTTTAACCCCCTATCTTTAAATAGAGAAATAAGAAAATGAAAAAGGTAACAAAAATGTTACTAACAAATTTGTTAGTAACTATTGAATTACCTATCTTTGTGGAAAATACTGGATTATGGAAACACCGTTTATTTATGGCAAACTGGCTGTTGGAGAGAATTTCACTGATCGTGAAGATGAAAAAGCCCGGCTCATTCAAAATTTTCTTTCGGGAACAAACACTATTTTGATTTCACCAAGGAGATGGGGCAAATCATCTTTAGTGTTAAATGCGGTTAAAGAAGCTGAAGTGATGGGCAAGCGTATTATAATCACTGTCATCGACTTATTCAATATCCGCAGCGAAGAAGGGTTTTACAAAGCTTTGGCGGAAAATGTAATACGTGCCGCCTCCAGCCGCCTGGAAGAGGTTGCCTCCAATGTTAGAAAATTCATGAAACAATGGGTGCCCCGGATCAGCTTTTCACCGGATTCACAGCAAGAATTCAGTCTTAGCCTGAATTGGAGCGAATTGAAAAAGCAACCTGACGAAATACTCGACCTGGCAGAGAATATTGCCATATCAAAAAAAAGAAAGCTTGTTATCTGTATCGATGAATTTCAGAATATAGGATTTTTTGATGATCCCCTGGCCTTTCAGAAAAAATTAAGGTCACATTGGCAAACCCACCAGTCTGTTTCCTACTGCCTTTACGGCAGTAAAAGACATATGCTCATGGATGTTTTTACTTCTCCGTCGATGCCGTTTTACAAATTTGGCGACTTGATATTTTTATCAAGAATAGCTGTTCATTTATGGATCCCGTTTATTGAAGAGCGTTTCAGGTCGACAGGGAAAAAGATCTCAACATTATATGCTGAGAAAATAGCTGTTCTGACAGAAGGACATCCTTATTATGTTCAGCAGTTGGCGCAACTGGTCTGGCTAAGGACTGATAAAGAAGTCACGGTATCTACCGTTGAGGAAGCCATGGATGGCCTGGTTTTACAGATGAGCCTTTTATTTCAGGGTATGACTGAGAACCTCACCACTCCGCAGGTAAATTTTTTAAGAATGTTGATTGATGGTGAGACCCGGCACAGTACAAAGGATAATATTGAAAAGTACCGGTTGGGAAGTTCGGCCAATGTGATCAGGATCAGGAAATCACTTATGGATAAAGAAATCATTGATGACCAGGACCATGATCTCATTATTCTTGATCCGCTATATACCAACTGGCTCAGGAAATATTATTTTACCTGATGCATAGGGCAACTGAGTATTTGGGGTTGTTATTTTATATCTCTGAGCGCCTGCTGGTGAACCACAAACAAATCACAATGATCAAATCCCAAATAAATCACAAATCACAAGATCCAAACTTGGGAAACAAAGCAGAACTTATCTAAGCTCGGTCTTTTAAAAATAATATGAAGTCAGGAATCTTTGAATTCTCACGTATTTGCCAGCAATGTTTGTTTTTTGTGATTTGATCATTGTGATTTATTTGTGATTCGGGATTCGGGATTTGGGATTTATTGCCTGTTGTTCCCAAATGATTACATTTGCAACCGTACGTTAACCGGTTAACAATAATTTCTTCAAACTCAAAAAGACATGCAAACGACAGAAGAACTGACCTCACAGCAATTGATGCAAATGGAGGATAGTTACGGAGCCCATAATTACCATCCGCTACCGGTGGTGCTTTCGAAAGGTGAAGGTGTTTATTTATGGGATGTGGAAGGAAAACGCTATTATGATTTCCTTTCAGCCTATTCGGCTGTCAACCAGGGGCATTGTCATCCACGTATCGTGAATACCCTTATTGTGCAGGCCAAAGAACTCACGCTTACCTCAAGGGCTTTTTATAATGACTCGCTGGGATCATACGAAAAATACATCACCGCTTTATTTGGCTATGACAAGATGCTTCCGATGAACACAGGCGCCGAGGGTGTGGAAACGGCGCTGAAGTTATGCCGCAGGTGGGCTTATGATGTCAAGGGTATTCCGGAAAACCGGGCAAAAATCATCGTTTGTGAAGGCAATTTCCACGGTCGTACCATTGCCGTGATCTCCGCTTCCACCGACCCGGATGCACGTGACGGATTTGGCCCTTACCTGCCAGGTCTTGAGATCATTCCTTACAATAACGTATCTGCTCTTGAAAAAGCATTAAAAGATCCTCATGTCGCTGGTTTTCTGGTGGAACCCGTACAGGGTGAAGCAGGCGTCTTCGTCCCCGATGACGGCTATTTAGCCAAAGCTTATGAACTCTGTCATTCCAAACGTGTGCTTTTCGTCGCCGATGAGGTGCAGACCGGTCTGGCACGTACCGGCAAAATGCTGGCCTGTGACCATGAAAATGTCCGTCCCGATATGGTCATCCTTGGCAAGGCCCTCTCCGGCGGCCTGTATCCCATCTCTGCCGTCCTGGCCGACGATGAGATCATGCTGACGATCAAACCGGGTCAGCATGGTTCGACCTTCGGCGGAAATCCTCTTGCAGCTAAAATAGCCGTCACCTCGCTGCAGGTGTTGCAGGATGAACACCTGGCTGAGAACGCAGCCAATATGGGTAAGTTATTCCGTTCTGAAATGAAGAAGATCAGGTCGGATATGATTGAGCTGGTCCGTGGTAAAGGATTGCTCAATGCCATTGTGATCAGGCCAAGAGGCGGTAAGGAAGCCTGGGATGTTTGCCTGGCCATGATGGAAAACGGTATCCTGGCCAAACCCACACATCAGCATATCATCCGCTTTGCACCACCGCTGGTCATCACGGAAGAGCAGATGAGGGATGCCCTGGAGAGGATCACCCGATCCATCCTTTCATTTGGATAATTTCAAAGCTGGAAGCTTTATTTTCCTCAGAACTGCACCACCAGCCTCACGTTGAGCTGGCGTGGTGTCAACCGGTTAGGCACAGGATACTCCAGGTTATGGATATCCTTGATCCAGATGTATGAAACCGTATTGAGGTGCTGCAAAAGATTAAAGACTTCCAGGCTGATCCACATGGCCTCGATGTGCTTCAGGGGATTTTTGGGAGAAAAGAAGGTGCCGCGTCCGATGAGCTGTTTTGAAAAACCCACGTCCACCCTGAGATAGGGTGATGATTTAAACTGCTGTTTGTACTTTGGAAAGTCAGGAGGGCCGAAAGGCAGATTGGTGCCGTAGAAAAAGGTCATGTTCATTTTATAAGTCGGATTCATGGGCAGGTAATCCTGGAAGAACAGGCCGAAGTTGATCCGCTGGTCTGTCGGACGGCGGATATATCCCGGATGCACCAGGTTACTGTCGGCATCATAATAGAAATCGTCTTCAATGTCTTCCATGGTCTTCATCACCGAGAGACTGGCCCAGGACTCCACTCCCGGTACAAATTCACCGTTTACCTTCATGTCGATGCCGGTGGCATAACCGTGCGAATTGTTGGTCGCATAGTAACGGATTCGTACATTGTCAATGACATAAGGAATCAGGTCATCGAGGTATTTATAATAGATTTCGGTAACGAACCTGAAAGGACGTCCCCACGCCCTGAAATTCAGGTCGCTGCCCAGCACAAACTGAATGGATTTCTGAGCCCGGATATCATGATTGATATTTCCCTCGAAATCGCGCATCTCACGGTAGAAGGGGGGTTGATAGTAATACCCTGTCGAGAACCTGAAGACGATATCCGTCTTCCACGCCGGTTTAAAAGCCACGGTGGCGCGGGGGCTGACCAGGAACTGTTTGTTGAAGTCCCAGTAGTTGAATCTGACGCCGGCTGTCAGGGTCACATCGGCACTGTCGTTTTCGAGCACCTTCCAGCTGTCCTGTACAAAACCGGTGTAACGGTTCGAGCCGATGATGTTTTTATTCATGACGGACGTCATGAGTTCAAAAGGCACCCGGGGTTGCAGGTCAGGATCGGTATATCCGATTGAATCGGGGGGATGTGGCAGGGAAAAACCTGCCGAATCATTGAGCTGCCACTCATGCAGTTTATCGTCAATATATTCCCTTTGATATTTCAGACCCCACTGGAAATAATGTGCTCCCTTTTCTTTCTGGCCACGATGTTCAACATTAAAAACGGTAGCCTGGAGGTCGTTGCGGGCATGGTCAAGAAATGATCCGACACCAAGGGTTTCCGTGGGCTGGCCGAAGCCTTCGGTCGTATAATCCGTTTCCAGGCGTGCTATCCAGTATTGCCCCAGGATATCGTATGTCTCCGTCTCGGAGGTCTGATATCCCGATGCGATAAGTTTCAATCTCAGATCATTCTTCGGCTCATATTCCAGGGTGAGACCGCCCATGTAATTGTCGAAGCGGTCCACCTCCTGGCCTTCAAAGTACACGGTAAATTTGTACGCCTCATTAATGGCGCCAAAAGCCGTCTCACGCGTGGTCGGCACCACTTTATAAGAGTTGCGTGCCGCATAGCCCAAAAAAGATAGATGAAGCTTTTTGTTCAGCCTGTAGTCAAGCAGGGTTTGTAAATCGGTGAATGAAGGCTTATACTCACCTTTGGTTTCGAGTCCTTTAAGGATATATTGGTTGGATTTCTGGCGGACACCCAGCAGGTATGTGAAGCGTTGATTTTTGGTGGCACCTTCGAGATGCATGGTGGCCTCCAGGAGGCTTAATGACACGGAACCGGCAAAGGTAGTGGGTTTCTTGTATTTAATGTCCAGCACCGACGACATCTTGTCGCCGTATTTGGCATCGAAACCGCCGGCAGAGAACTGTATAGAGGACACCAGATCGGGGTTCAGAAAGCTGAGCCCTTCCTGCTGGCTTGAACGGATGAGGAAGGGTCGGTAAATCTCAATGTCGTTGACATACACCAGGTTCTCATCGTAATTACCACCCCTCACCGAATACTGTGAACTCAACTCATTGGCCGAAGCCACACCGGGCAAGGTTTTTATCATATCTTCGATGGTGTTGCCCGAGATGGAAGGCAGCAGGGTGGCATCACGGGGATTGATACGTGTAAGGTTCGATGTCCTGACATGCTTATCCTGAACGGTCAGGCCGGGTAAGACCGTGGTGGTCGCGTAAAGGACGCGGTTGATCATTTTCCTTTCGCCGGGATTCACCGTGACCCTCACCTCCTCGGTCTGATAGCCTACAAACGAAAACAGCAGGGTGACTTCCCTGCCGGCAGTAATGGTGAGAGAATAATTTCCGTCTTTATTGGTGACATTTCCTCCCGGTGTATCTTGCACCGAAATATTGACCAGTTCCAACGCATTGCCTTTCTCATCGGTCACCTTACCGTACACGGTACCGCTGCCTTGTCCGAAGACATTGGAACAGAGAGCAAGGAGGACAGGGATGATGAGCCACCTGGACAATTTCACCTGCTGGCAATGAACAGCTTCAAAGCGATGATAAAGCATGGCTATTGTTTCCGTTTAAATTTTCCCTCTTTCCATGCTTTAAAGAACTGCGCCCAGGCAAAAGGATCAAGGATAGAAATGGGCTGTGTTTGTCCGATGTAATAATTTTTATTATAGACCTGCTGCTGCATGTAATTCTTGTAATTCATACTGCCATCCATTTGAAACGCTTCAAGGCGTTCTTTCATTTCAGCTCGTTCAAGATTGTTCTGAGCCCTGGTCAGATCATCATCAGGCACTTTCAGTTTGATAAAAGCTTCCTTAAACTGTTCAATGGTAGGCCATGGATAAATGACTGTTTCGGCGAGCAGCAGGGTGTCGGCGGTCATGGCTTTGATCAGTGAATAACGGTTGCGGGTAAGCGTATCGGGGATCACATAGTAAGATTTCTTAAATCCCACGGCTGAAAAGTCAATGGTATCATTACGTCGTGCGACAAAAGAGAAATAGCCGTAATAATCCGATATAGTTCCCCAGCGGGTGTTGCGAATGATGATGTGGGTGTAGGGAACAGGTCTGAGGCTGTCGGAAGTGACCACGATACCTGAAAACTGAATGAGGTCATGATCTTTATTCTTGTCCCGGGTGGTCTGGGCCGGTAAAGGCAGGGTGAGTAACGACAGGATAAGCAGCAGTAACGAAGCCGTCAGCCGCGGGAAAGCAAGATCATATGGGACAGGGTGCCACCGTGAAGAAAGATGTATTTGAGGGTAACCGTTCATGTATAGGCAATATACTATGCTTAGGTATTGCGAAGATAAAAAGGAATTTTAAATGACACTGGCGACAGAAGAAATAACGTCACATAAGATCTAATATTATTGAACCTTCTGTACCTGTGAAAATAAAAAATGCCGTCATTTTCATAACAGCATTTGTTTTAAAATGTTTTCACCATCAGGCGTGTGGCGGTGTGTTCAATGGTCGAGATAACCCTTTTCCCTGGCTTCTTTCACGCAGGCATATATACCCTTGCGGTTGATGTTTCTGATACCCGCCGCTGAAACGCACAGGGTGATCCATTTGCCTTCCTCCGGGATGTAAAACCTTTTGGTTTGCAAGTTGGGATGGAACTTCCTTTTTGATTTTATGTTTGAATGCGATACGCGGTTCCCAACGATAGCTGTCTTACCTGTTATTTCGCAGTGGCGTGCCATAGCTTTGAGATTATCCTGTTCATTATTGAAAAAGGACTGCAAAGGTCATATTTTTTTTTGAATAATCAAACGGAACATCATTTTTTATTCTTGGGGATGATTCAATATCTCCAGTCGCAGCATGTTCAAAGCTGTCACGGCTGTCCTCATGATATTGCCTTTGCGGTTATCGCCGAATTGGTATCTCCGTGTGATGGTATGTTTCGGTGTGGCTATAGCTATCCAGGTGGTGCCGACCGGTTTTTCGGGTGTGCCGCCGTCAGGGCCTGCTATTCCTGAGGTGGCCACGGCAAAATCGACGTTAAATTTTTTCCTTATCCCCTGTGCCATCTCTCTGACCACGGCTTCGCACACCGCTCCGTAAGTGACAAGAGACTCATGGCTGACAGCCAGTATGTTTTCTTTTATTTCGTTTGAGTAGGCCACCACCGTACCGGTATAATAGGCTGAGCTGCCCGGCACCGAGGTGATGAGATGGGCTATGGTCCCACCCGTGCAACTCTCGGCCGTCGCCAGGGTCATTTTTCTCTCTGTCAGCAGACGTCCTACGACCCCTTCAAGGGTATCCTCATCGTATCCGATGATGTACTCCGGTATCAGGTTCACCAGGGCGGCCACCTGCTCCCCGATCTCTTTGGTCAGCGATTCCCGCGATGAGCCATGGGCCGTCAGTCGCAACCGTATCACACCGGGCTGGGGTAAATAGGCCAATTTTATATGCGGTGGAAGGGCCGCTTCCCATGCCCTCAGTTGATCGTTCAGTGATGATTCTCCCAGTCCGCCGGTGATGACTGTTTTGTGAAGGATCACCCCCTGGCGGGGATGTTCCAGGAGCCGGGGCAGGATGTAATGTTTCATCATGTGCCGCATCTCATGAGGTACGCCGGGCATGGAGATAAAAATCTTTCCATTCTTCACGAACCACATGCCGGGAGCCGTACCCAGCTCATTTTTCAAGGGGATGCAACTGGCCGGTATCTCCGCCTGCTTCATATTGCGTTCCGTCATCGCAATCCCCCGGTTGCGGAAAAGATGTATGATATTTTCAAGGGTATCGTTGTTGACGACCAGGGAGGTCTTAAAAAACTGACATAAAGCCACTTTGGTGATATCGTCCGTTGTCGGGCCCAGCCCACCGGTCATCAGGATGAGATCGGCTCTCTTCTCAGCTTCTTTCAGTGTTTTAACAATCACTTCATGGCAGTCGGCAATGCTGGTGATCTGCACCACATCGATACCTGCATTGTTGAGCTCGGAGGCAATAAATGCCGAGTTGGTGTCGACGACCTGTCCGATCAGAAGCTCATCACCAATGGTTATGATCTCGGATCTCAAATTTTCCTGTTCCATGACATATTATTTCCGTTCTACTTTCCGTCTTTATACCTGGTATCATCCTTTAAACAGATTATTCTTACTTTTGTAGTGCATCCATCAAAATTATACATTTTATCAACGTTTAACAAAGATCATCTCCATGGAAAAATATTCTGAATCGGAGCTGATATTAAATTCAGACGGGAGCATTTATCATTTGAAGCTCAGGCCGGAGCAATTGGCTCCGACGGTCATCGTCACGGGTGATCCGCAAAGGGTTGCCGATATTTCACGATGTTTCGACAGCGTTGAATGGATGATACAAAACCGGGAGATCATATCGCACACCGGATTTCTGAATACCAGACGGGTGACGGTACTGTCGACCGGCATGGGAGCCGATAACATCGACATTGTGATGAACGAGCTGGATGCCTTGGTCAACATCGACCTGAAGACACGACGGCGCAAGACCGAGCATACCTCTCTCAATATCATCCGCATAGGCACATCGGGTGCCGTTCAGTCCGATATCCCTTTAAATGCATACATCTTAGCCGAATATGGTTTAGGCCTCGACGGGATCCTGTACTTCTATAAAACAGGTCGACAGGCGCTGGTGACCGATCTGACCCGTTCTTTCATCAAACACACCGCCTGGCCGCGAACCCTTCCGAGGCCCTATGCCTCGCGGGCTTCACAAAAACTGATCAACCAGATCGGAGAGGGTTTTCTCAGGGGCATCACACTGACAGCTCCCGGATTTTACGGCCCCCAGGGCAGGACCCTGCGCATGGACCTGGCTCACACCGAGCTGAACGAAAAAATAGAGAGTTTCAGGTACCATGATCTCAGGATCACCAA
Source organism: uncultured Lentimicrobiaceae bacterium (assembly GCA_964628285.1). Classification (GTDB taxonomy): domain Bacteria; phylum Bacteroidota; class Bacteroidia; order Bacteroidales; family JAGONC01; genus JAPLDP01. The sequence continues at coordinate 30,280 of CAZVNP010000021.1, read as the reverse complement.
CTTCGAAATGGAGACCTCTGCCTTGTACGGTCTGTGCAACCTCCTCGGCCACCATGCCCTGACCATCTGCATCGCCGTCGCCAACAGGGTTACAGGTAAATATGATCCTGACAACAAGACAAAACTCGACAAACTGATCGAGATTCTCATGATACGTCTGAGGAATAAACTTTAAAAAAAGTTTTACGTATAACAGGTCATGTCGACAACCATGAGGGTTGCACCGGGAGAATGATTAACCCTGTCGCGATGGCCTTTACCTCTGAATATAACGAACTGAATGCTCTGATCAGCCTCCTTGACGATCCTGACAACCGGATCTATGAAAAAATAAGCCATCGTATCTATTCCTATGGCACCGGTGTCATACCTATCCTGGAAACAGCATGGGAAAATGCATTCGACCATCTCATCCAGCAACGCATAGGCTCCATCATTCACAAGCTGCAGCTTGACAATCTGTATCTTGAATTATACCAATGGGCCCATACCGGCCAAAGGGACTTATTTAAAGGCATTTTTCTGTTATGTAAACATCATTGTCCCGATCTCGAACAGGAGAAGATCCTGGGGCAGATCCTACGGATAAAAAAAGATATTTGGCTTGAACTGAACGATAATCTGACTTCACTTGAAAAAGTGAAGGTGATGAACCATATCTTGTTTGATATTTACCGGTTCACCGGTGACAAACGTAACGACCCCGGGCTTGAAAGTCTCTATCTCGACATGGTGCTGGCCATGAAAAAGGGCACCCCTCTGTCACTGGGGATCCTTTACATTATCATCGCACAATATCTGAATATTCCCGTGTCAGGGGTCAACCTGCCCCAGCATTTCGCACTGGCCTTTACCAATGAATCAAAGGAAGGAGGAGGTAACCGGTACCTTGATGAACGTGATGTTCTGTTCTATATTAATCCGTTCAACAAAGGAGCCGTCTTCACCCGGAAGGAAATCGATCAGTTTATTAGAATGCTGCATCAGAAACCTGACAAGTCTTTTTACTTTCCCTGTGATCACATCACTATCCTTAAAAGGATGATAGGTGAGCTTAAAAAGGCTCATGAAGCTGATAACCATCCCGAGAAGGCGCGTGAGCTCACCGCTCTGGGGCGGGCGCTCATCTGAGTTGTCCCGCTTGGAGTCCTTCATCCTGCCATCAAAGGAATCCCTAATTACTCCGTTACCTGCTTTTCAGGTTTCACTCAGCGGTTATAAACATTCAGGAAAAGCATCACATTCTGTTCGACACGCCGGGCCACATCCGACACATCCGATCTGACAAACCTCTCACCGGTGATGTTTTCAAACAATTCAATATATCGTTCCGACACCTGATTCACGAAATCGTCGTCCATGATGGGCATGGGCTCTCCTTCACGGCCCCGGAAGCCGTGCGCCATAAGCCATTCGCGGACGAATTCCTTGGAAAGCTGTTTCTGGGGCTCCCCTTTCTTTAATCTTTCCTCATACCCTTCTTTATAAAAATACCGTGATGAGTCGGGTGTATGAACTTCGTCGATAAGGAATATCCGGTTGTCAGCTTTGCCGAATTCATATTTTGTGTCAACGAGAATGAGTCCCATCCTGCCGGCGATCTCTGAACCCCTTTTGAACAGGGCGCGGGTATACTCTTCCAGGATGATATAATCCTGTTCATCAACCAATCCCGATCCGATGATCTCGTCGCGGGATATATCCTCATCATGGCCCACCATGGCCTTGGTGGTGGGCGTTATGATGGGTTCGGGCAACCGCTCATTCTCACGGAACCCTTCTCGGAGAGGGATGCCGCAGAGGCTGCGTTTGCCGCTCTTGTATTCGCGCCAGGCATGACCGGCCAGATAGCCGCGGATGACCATTTCCACCTTAAAGGGCCGGCACAAGCGCCCGAAGGTCACCATGGGATCAGGAGTGGCTATTTTCCAATTGGGAACCAGATCTTCGGTGGCATCGAGAAAAATATTGGTGATCTGGTTCAGAACCTGACCCTTATAAGGAATGCCCCGTGGCAGCACCACATCGAAAGCTGAAATCCTGTCGGTAGTGACCATGAGAAGGTACTCGTCACGGATATTGTATACATCCCTGACCTTACCGATATAAACGCCCTTCTGCCCGGGCCACGTAAAGTTTGTGCTTAACAGTGTGCTTCTCATTCGGCCTGCAGTGTTAAATTAATAAAATGACTTCACTTATTACCTTCGCTGTGATAGGCATTCAATATTTTGGAAACGAGCTTATGGCGTATGATGTCGGTTTCATCCAGCATGACGATATCGATGCCCTTAATTGACGACAGGATATGGATGGCATGGACCAGTCCCGAAGGCTGCCCCGGTGGCAGGTCGATTTGGGTGATATCACCTGTGACAATGAATTTGGCCGATTTACCCATCCTGGTCAGAAACATCTTCATCTGGTTTTTAGTCGCATTCTGTGCTTCATCGAGGATGGCAAAGACATTATCGAGGGTACGGCCGCGCATGAAAGCCAGCGGAGCGATCTCGATGGTGCCGTCGCCCAGATAGGTCAGGAGTTTCTGGGTGGGCAGCATATCACGCAAGGCATCATAGAGAGGCTGGAGGTATGGATCCAGTTTATCCTTGAGATCACCGGGCAAAAAACCCAGATTCTCACCTGCTTCCACGGCAGGGCGTGTGAGGATGATGCGTTTGACCATTCTGTTCTTTAAAGCCCTCACTGCCAGGGCCACGGCGGTATAGGTCTTGCCGGTTCCCGCAGGACCGACGGCAAACACCAGATCGTTGCCCGTACAACTGTCGACCAGTTTCTGCTGGTTGGCCGTGCGCGCCTTGATAAGCATACCGTAACGCCCATGTACCAGAATATCTCCCGTCTCCATCGACGAAGCATATGTCTCACCCTCATCCGACTTTAATATCTGAGAAATGTCGCTGTCGGTCAACCGCCCGAACTTCTCGTAATGCAGCAATAACAACGAAAACTTTTCCTCAAAGGCGGTGATCTCACTCTGCTCTCCCATCACTTTGATGGTTTCACCCCTTGCGACAAACTTTAATTTTGGAAAATGCGATTTGATCAGGTCAAGATTATGGTCGTTCACCCCGTAAATATCAACAGCACTGTATGACTCAATGCTAAAAACTTTTTCCGTCATCGAATTCCTTGGGATAATATTTGTAATTTTGGACGTTACAAAAATACAGGAAATTTTCATCTTCACGTTAAGATTATCCGAATCGACAGTTTTATGCCCATAATCACCCTTACCAGCGACTGGGGTTTGAGGGATCCATACCTGCCAACCGTCAAAGGCGCCATTCTATCGCAATTACCCGGTGCCATTATCGTGGATATCTCACATGACATTGCTCCTTTTAATCTGGCTCAGGCTTCATTTATCATAAGAAATGCATACCGGAGTTTTCCCGAGAACACCATCCACATTCTGAGCATCAGTTCGGAAGCCTCCATTGAAACGCCACACACCGTTGTCAGGGATGAAGGTTATTTTTTTATCTCCGCCGATAATGGTATTTTCTCGCTGATCTTCGATCATGTTCCCGAGCAGATCGTTGAGATTGACATTTTGCAGGACTCCGATTATTTCACTTTTCCCACCCGTGATGTCTTTGTGAAAGCCGCCGTGTACATCGCGCGGGGAGGTAAGATCGAAGAGCTTGGCACCGTTAAAAAGGGTGTCAGGAAGTCGTTACTTTTTAACCCGGTGGTGGAAGGTCATGTCATACGAGGCAAGGTTATATATGTTGATGCATTTGGCAACCTTCTGGTTAACATCACCGAAAGCGGCTTCAGGAACACAGGCAAAGGGAAGAAATTCGAGATCACCTTCAGGGCGCCGGGATACGCCATCACAACGTTGAGCAAGTCATACAGTGATGTGCCGGAGGGTGAGATGCTGGCCCTGTTCGGATCAACGGGTTATCTCGAAATTGCCATTAATAAAGGCCACGCAAGTCACCTGCTGGGAATGGATATAGACGATATCGTGCGGATTGAGTTTGCTAAGGATAAAGGATGACCATGATTGCCTTGCTAAAAAAAGAAATAAGCAGTTTTCTAAGTTCCCTTATCGGATACATCGTCATCATTGTCTTCCTGCTTGTCAATGGCCTGTTCCTTTGGGTGTTCCCCGTCGAGTTCAACATTCTCGATTATGGTTATGCCACCCTCGACGGTCTGTTCACCATTGCCCCGTTCGTCTTTCTGTTTCTCATCCCAGCCATCACCATGCGTTCCTTTGCCGAAGAGAAAAAAAGCGGCACCATTGAGTTGCTGTTGACCAAACCCCTCACCGATGTGCAGATCATCACTGCCAAATACCTGGCCGGCTTGATACTGGTTATCTTTTCACTGTTACCAACCCTCATCTATTTCTTTTCCGTTTACCAATTGGGACTACCCAAAGGAGATATTGACATGGGAGGCACCTGGGGTTCTTACATCGGATTGCTGTTCCTCGGCTCGGCTTTTGTCGCCATCGGGTTGTTTGCCTCCTCCCTGACCGACAACCAGATCGTCGCCTTCATCCTTGGCGTGGTCCTGTGCGGTTTCATTTACATCGGATTCGATATGATCTCTTCCTTTTCTCCCGTCGGCCGGGCGAGTCTGTTTCTCCGTTCACTCGGCATTAACTCACACTATGCCGCCATGAGCCATGGGGTGATCGACACCAGGGATCTGCTGTACTTCCTGAGCATTATCGCAGGCTTTATCCTGCTGACAAAAATTTCTCTTGAGAGCCGGAAATGGGACAGGGGTAAAATTGAAGTAATGCATGAGGCGTGATGGCAGAAAAGATAAGAAATATTAAAAGGAACAATTTTCTGCAGCTTGGCCTGGGGCTGGTGATCATTGTGCTGCTCAATGTCATCGGTTCGCACATTTATACCCGTTTTGATCTCACCACAGAGAAACGTTATACACTCGCACCGGCGACCAAAAAATTATTAAAGAACCTCGACGACATTGTTTATTTCAAGGTGTACCTTGAAGGTGACTTTCCTTCAGGCTTCACGCGACTGAGCCGTTCAACGCATGAGATGCTGGATGCGTTCAGGGCTTACAGTCCTGAGATCGAATATGAATTCATCGACCCCTCCAAGGTCGGCAACGCTGATCAGGTCAGCGGCTTTTACGAGGAGCTGATCCATAAGGGTCTGAATCCCACCGAACTCACCGTGAAAACCAGCAGCGGAACGTCACAACGTATCATTTTCCCGGGGGCGCTGGTTACCTATAAATCGCGTGAGCTGCCCATACAGCTGCTTCAGAGTCAGGTAGGACAGTCACCTGAAACGGTCCTTAACAATTCCATTCAGGAGCTGGAATATAATATATCGAGTATCATCAGGGAGCTCACCATACAATCCAAACCGGCCATAGCTTTCATCCAGGGCCATGGCGAGCTGTCCGAGCCCTATGTATATAATATCACCGAAGCCCTCAAGAATTTTTATACCGTCGACAGGGTTCGCCTCGACGGAAAAATATACAGCCTCACGAAGCGGGACTCGGCCCCCGATGGTAAAATACTCATAAAGAATAAATATAAAGCCATCATCATCGCCAAGCCCGATTCGGCTTTTACTGAAAAAGACAAGTTCATCATTGATCAGTACATCATGCGTGGCGGTAAGGTCTTATGGCTCGTTGACCCGGTGCTGGCCAGCATGGACAGCCTGGAAAATGCCAACCAGACCCTCGGCATCGCCCTGAATCTGAACCTCGATGATCAGCTCTTCACGTATGGCGTCAGGCTTAATCCCAACCTGGTCCTCGATTTGAATTGCCTTCCCATACGCATCGTCACCGGCATGATCGGCAACCAGCCCCAGATCGAGTTCCTGCCATGGCCTTTCTTTCCCATTATCACCCCCACCATTCATCAACCCATTGTCAATAACCTGAGCCCTGTCCTGATGCAGTTTGTCAGCAGTCTGGATACCGTCGGTGCGGAAAGAATAAAAAAAACCATCCTCCTGACCACTTCGCGTTATTCCAGGATCCTGCGGACGCCGGTGCTGATCAGCCTGAACATGCTGAAGGAAAAACCCGACATGGCTGAATTCAATCAACCCAATATACCTGTGGCGGCATTGCTCGAAGGCCGTTTTACGTCGGTGTTCAGGAACAGGGTCCCTCCGGCTATCCTCGGCAATCCTCTGATAGGGTTCATGGATGAAAGCGTCGCCACCCAGATGATCGTAGTTTCCGATGGAGATGTCATCCGCAACCAGCTGCATCTTACCCAGGGCTATCCCCTGCCCCTGGGTTACGATCAGTTTACCCGCCAGACTTTCGGGAACAAGGACTTTATCATGAATGCCGTTAATTATCTTTGTAATGATGAAGGCCTCATCACGGCCCGCGCCAGGGAGGTTAAACTGCGTTTACTCGATAAAACCCGCATTAGTGACAATAAAATAACCTGGCAGATGGTTAATATTCTTGTACCAATCTTTCTGGTCAGTATTTTTAGTGCTGTTCAGTACATGCTGAGAAAAAGAAAATGCACCAGATAATCCTCAAAGATGAGAAAAAACAGACTGATCATTATCCTGACCATCGTGCTGGCGGTCATTGCCGCCCTTCTGGCGATCACCGGCTCCAAAGGAACCATCAAACCCGCATTGAAGGATTTTGCCGTCGACGATACATCGAATGTGGTCAAGATCTTTATGACGGATAAAAACAACACGAATATTTTACTTGAACGGCAACCCCAAGGGTTCTGGGAGCTGAACGGCCGCTACCGGGCACAGCAGGAGAGCGTTGACCTCTTGTTGAAAACAATGCTGAACCTGGCAGTCATGCAACCCGTGTCGGAGGCCGCTCACAACACCGTCATTAAAGTTATGGCTTCCAGCGCAGTGAAGGTGGAAATATACCAGAAGGTTTTCAGGATCAATCTTTTTAAACATATCAGGCTCTTCCCTCATGTCAAAAGGACCAAGACCTATTATGTGGGTTATGTCACACAAAACAACATTGGCACTTATATGCTGATGGAACATTCTTCAACGCCTTTCATTGTTTATATTCCCGGCTTCAGGGGCTTTGTCCAGTCGCGTTACAGCACAATTGAAAAAGACTGGCGTGATCACGCCATCTTCTCCGACAGGATTAACGACATACAGTCCGTCACCGTTCAGTTCGTGGAACATCCCGAGAGGTCATATAAGGTGGTCAATCATGACGACGTCCATTTCGCCCTGGTCTCGCTCACCGGCAATAAAGAGATCCCTGACTTTGATACGATGAAAGTGGTCAATTTTCTTGTATCCTTTGCCAACATACGCTGTGAAGCCTTCCTCAATGACCTGCCGCAGGAAGAACGTGATACGATCATAGCCAAATATCCCTTTCATATCATCACGCTGACAAAAAAGTCAGGCGAACAGGTGGTCGTGAAGACTTTTCACAAGCCGCTGTTACCAGGACAGTTCGACAGCCAGGGGCGTCCACTTAAAATGGACCTGGATCGTTTTTATGCGCTTATTAATGAAGACAAAGATTTTGTCCTTATTCAGTTCTTTGTTTTTGATAAGATCACACGTCCTGTGACATACTTTCTGAAACCGTCGTAAAAAATCATACCGGATAAAAAAACCCGGATCGCCCTGACGGTGCATCCGGGTTTTAAATGATTCCGGAGGTTATCAGACGAGACCCTGTGCAAGCATAGCTTCGGCGATTTTGACAAAACCACCGATGTTAGCGCCTTTCACATAGTTAACATAACCGTCTTTTTCCTTACCCCATTTCAGACAGGTTGAATGGATATCTTTCATAATCTGATGCAGTCTGGCATCCACTTCTTCCCTGGTCCATGACAACCGGAGTGAGTTCTGTGACATCTCAAGGCCTGAGGTGGCCACGCCGCCTGCATTGGCAGCCTTGCCGGGGCCATAGAGTATCTTGGAGGCCAGGTACACGTCGATGGCATCAGGTGTCGACGGCATGTTGGCGCCCTCACAGACCACTTTGCAGCCGTTCTTTATCAGGGTGCGGGCATCATCGCCGTTCACTTCATTCTGTGTGGCACCGGGTAACGCCACATCGCACTTAATGCCCCAGGGACGCTGCCCCTCAATATATTTGACACCATATTTATCGGCATACTCTTTTATCCTGCCCCTTTTCACATTTTTCAGGTGCATGACAAACGCCAGCTTCTCAGGGTTGATGCCATCGGGATCATAAATGAATCCGGACGAGTCGGACATGGTCACCACCTTGGCGCCCATCTGTGTGGCCTTCTCAGTGGCATACTGAGCCACATTACCTGATCCCGACACCAGGCATATCTTGCCCTTCATGCTGTCGCCCCTGGTGTTGAGCATCTCCTCGGCAAAATAAACCTGACCGTAACCGGTGGCTTCAGGTCTGATCAGACTGCCTCCCCACTCACGGCCTTTGCCGGTTAAAACACCTGTAAACTCGTTCCTTAATCGCTTATACTGACCGAACAGGAAACCGATCTCCCGGCCTCCGACGCCGATGTCACCGGCGGGAACGTCGGTATCAGGGCCGATATGACGGAATAACTCGGTCATAAAACTCTGACAAAAACGCATGACTTCCATATCGGACTTTCCTTTGGGATCAAAATCCGATCCTCCTTTGCCGCCGCCCATAGGCAACGTGGTCAGACTGTTCTTGAAGACCTGTTCAAAAGCAAGGAATTTCAGTATGCCAAGGTTCACGGTCGGGTGAAATCTCAAACCGCCCTTGTAAGGACCTATGGCGCTGCTCATCTCGATCCTGTAACCCTTGTTGATCTGTATCTCACCATTGTCGTCCACCCATGGTACCCTGAAAAGGATCACACGCTCGGGCTCCACACAACGCTCGAGAATTTTGGCTTCCTTGTATTTCGGATTTTCTTCGATGAATGGAATCAGGGAGATAACCACCTCTTCCACTGCCTGGTGAAACTCTACTTCACCCGGATTCTTAGCGATGACCTTCGCCATGAATTCCTTGACTAATTTTTCATAAACCGGATTTGCCATAATATTGCAGTTTTAAGTTTGTATTAATTTAAATATTAAAAGTATAATATCCAAATATTGATCCCATGGGATTTTTTTGAGTGGCAATATTACTGAAATTATTTGAATGAGAGAACCGTAATATTCATTTTTTGTTATGTTTTTAACAATACCTCTACCGGTTTAAGGGAGGCATTCAAATCTAAAAAAAGCGTAATTTTGCAGGAAATTAAGGTCTTATATTCTTTTTAGTCACCATGAGGAATAACGGCTCAAACTTAAATAAAGAAACTGATAACGGGGACCATCCGGTGAGCCAGAACACCCCTGTCAGGGACTTTTCCGTTGATCCCTCGAAGTACCAGGAGCTTCTTCATGAAAAACAGGAACGCATCAAGGAGCTGACCGCCATTAACAGAACCGTTCGTCTGCTCCGTATCAGACGGTCGCCTGATGAGACCCTGCAGCAGATCTGTTCCATTCTCCAGGCTGCCTATCAGTATCCCGACTATACGGTGGTGCGGATAATCTATGATGAGAAGGAATACACCAGCATGAATTTCCATGAAACACCCTGGTGCCAGTCACAGGACTTTGAGACCGTTGATAATAAGAAGGGAGAAATAGAAGTCTATTACATCAGGGAATTTCCTGAACTCGATGAGGGTCCTTTTCTCAGGGAAGAACGCGATCTGATTGCCAGCATCGCGGGCATCATCGCCACTTACCTGAACACTGTCAAAAGTCTGGAGCAGTCGCATGAGACCCAGGAGCGGCTCAAGGAGCTGGCCTGCATCAACCGGACCACCAGCATCCTCAAGGAGGGTAAACCCATCGAAGAAGCATTGCTCCAGATCAGCCAGATCATTCCCCAGGCATGGCAATATCCTGAATTTGCGGCCGCACGCATCCAGTTCGACGGCATGGTATTTAAAAGTCCTAATTTCAAAGAGACAAAATGGACGCAGCGGGAACATTTCCTGACCGTCGACAACAGGGAGGGCGCCATAGAAGTCTATTATCTGAAAGAATTCCCGCCTTCGGATGAAGGCCCGTTTATGAAAGAGGAACGGGAGCTTATACACAATCTGGCCAGTCTTATCTCCGGCTATTTGAACAGTGTGAAAGGCAAAGCTCTGCTGATGAAAACGCTGGAAGACAAAAGCGTGCGCGAAAAATTCTCGGAGAACGGTGATAAACCCAAGTATAGCCGGCAGCTCCTGCAGACCTTCCTGAATAAAAGCAATTATAACCGCGACATTTACCACGACCTGATGCCTTTCAAGGTTAACGAGATCCTTTTGATCGCCAGCCTGTATGACGCTTACAACATTGAGAGGGAGGGGAAATTCTCCGAATATGTCCTGGGCGATTACCAGCAGCTTAACCTCACCTCCTTCCCGCGTATCACGGGCATCTCAACATCCAAGGAGGCCATGCAACAGTTGCGGATAAAACATTTCGACCTGGTCATCATCATGGTCGGGGTGGATAAAAACCTGCCTGTCACGCTCAGCGCCTCCATCAAGGAAGAATTTCCCTATATTCCGGTATACCTGCTGTTGAACAATAACTCCGACCTGGCACGTTTTGAAGTCAAAGACAAAAAGCTGCCGAACATCGACAAGATATTCATCTGGAATGGCGAATCCAAGATGTTCCTGGCCATGATCAAACACGTGGAAGATCAGATCAATGTCGATAACGACACGCGCATCGGCATGGTCAGGATTATCCTGTTGGTGGAGGACTCGGCCAAATATTATTCACGTTACCTGCCCCTGCTGTATGGCATTGTGATGGAGCAGACACGGCGCATCATCGATGACGTCACCACGGATGAGCTTTACAAGGTGCTGAAATTGCGTGCCAGGCCCAAGATACTGTTGGCGTCCAATTACGAAGAAGCGGTGTATATCTTTAACAAGTACAGGAATTACCTCCTGTGTCTGATCACGGATATCAAATTCAACAAAGGAGGCACGCCTGATGATAACGCCGGTATCAGCCTGGTGGAGCACATACGCAAGGAGATACCGGCGCTGCCGGTCATGATCCAGTCATCGGAAGCATCCCATGCCGAAGAAGCTTACAAGCTCAAAGCCGCCTTCATCGATAAAAACTCCGATACGCTCTCACAGGACCTCAACAGTTTCATCACCCATTATCTCGGTTTCGGCAATTTTGTTTATCGCGACAATGAAGGACGGAAGATAGCCGTGGCCAGGTCGCTGAAAGAGTTTGAGAACCTGCTGGGCACCATACCGGACGAGTCGCTCACATACCACGCACAACGGGATCATTTTTCGATGTGGCTGATGGCACGCAGCGAGATACAAGCGGCCAGGATACTGCTGCCTTACAAGGTCACCGATTTTAAAAACCCCCAGAACCTGCGTGAATACCTGATCAGCATCATACAGAAATTCCGTAATGAACAAAACAAGGGTAAGCTTATACCTTTTGAGGAATCGGCCATCCTTGACGAAAGCAATGTGGTGAGCCTGACGGCAGGTTCCCTCGGAGGCAAAGGCCGCGGATTGGCATTCATCAACTCATTGATATACAATTACGATTTCAGCGAGTACTTACCCAATATCAACATCCGCGCTCCCAAAACATCGATCATGGGAACGGAAGAATTTGAGTATTTCCTGTCGCGCAACAAGCTGTTTGATTTTGCCGTCAATACAACCGATTATGACGAGATCAAACGGACATTCCTCAAGGGCAAGCTCACCGAGAGCCTGATCAAAAAGCTGAAGGTCATCCTCCGCCTGATCCATAAGCCGCTGGCCGTGCGGTCATCAGGACTCTTCGAGGATTCACTCATGCAACCTTTTGCCGGCATTTTCGAAACCTATATCCTCCCCAATAACCATCCCGATCTCAATACCAGACTCCAGCAACTCATGGATGCCATCAGGCTGGTTTTTGCTTCCATTTACTCACCCCTGTCGAAAAGCTACATTGAGTCGGTCAATTACAAAATCGAAGAAGAAAAAATGGCCGTGGTGCTGCAGGAAGTCGTGGGAAACCAATTTGATAAGGTTTATTACCCCCACATCAGCGGGGTGGCCCAATCATACAATTATTACCCCTTTTCGTACATGAAACCCGAAGAAGGTTTCGGCGTGATTGCCATGGGATTGGGGAAATACGTCGTTGAAGGGGAAAAAGCCTACCGTTTCTCTCCCAAATATCCCGCCGTGGAGATCAATTCGCCCAAAGACCAGTACCTCAATTCCCAGCTACAATTTTATGCCGTTGATCTGAACAAGAAAAACATCGATCTTCTTGAGGGCGATACGGCAGGTCTGGTGCGTCTCGATATCGACGAGGCCGAACGCCATGGCACGCTCAAGCATTGTGCGTCGGTGTTCGATTTGGAGAATAATCGCATCATTCCGGGCATCACCCATGCCGGGCCCCGCATCGTTAACTTTGCCGACATCTTACGGTATAATTATATCCCCCTGGCCCAGACACTTGAATTGGTCATGGATGTGGTCAAGGAAGCCCTCGGATCACCAGTGGAGATTGAATTTGCCGTCGACATGAACAGGGATGCCGATATGAAAGCCTCCTTTTACCTCCTCCAGATAAAACCTCTGATAGGTAACTCGGAGGATTTCAATATTGAAATGAACAACATCGACCATGACAAAACCTTGCTCTATACCACCAAAGGCATGGGTAACGGCGTGATCACCCATATTGAAGACGTCATTTATGTGGATAAAAGAAACTTCGATAAAAGCAAAACGGTTGAAATGGCGTCGGAGATTGATCATTTAAATGCAATCATGGGCCGGGAAAAGAAAAACTATATTTTGATTGGTCCGGGACGGTGGGGTACACGCGACCGCTGGATCGGCATACCGGTTAACTGGGCACATATCTCAAATGCCCGGATCATTGTCGAAACAAGCCTCGAAGGCTACTCCCTTGACGCCTCATCAGGATCCCATTTCTTTCACAACCTCACGTCGATGAATGTGGGTTATTTTTCCGTTCTGGAAGAAGACTCCGACACATTCATCAACTATGATATACTGAAAAATCAGGAACTGGTGGATAAAACCACTTTTTTCAGGCATGTCAGATTTAACAAACCGCTGACAGTGAAAATGGACGGGAAAAAAAGGATGGCTGTCATCACATTTTCTGCCTGAACATACCACTGTCAAGGATCTGAAATGCCTTCACTGCCACCGGAGCCTCAAGCTGGAAGACAGCATGGAATGGTAGCCACAGCCGTTCTGTTTTTACCACCTGCCTGTCTGCAAATAATCATGGATGCCTCTGGCAGCTATTTTTCCGGCCCCCATGGCAAGGATAACGGTTGCAGCACCTGTGGCCACATCACCGCCGGCGAATACACCCTTTTTTAATGTCTTGCCCGTAGCCGGGTCGGTAACGATGGTACCCCATTTGGTGACCGCAATATCTTTGGTTGTGGATGGTATCAGCGGATTAGGGCTGTTGCCGATGGCGATGATGGCCACATCGACGGGGATCATGAAATTGGATCCTTCTATTGTAACGGGTCGCCGGCGTCCCGATTCATCGGGTTCGCCCAGCTCCATCTTAACGCATTCCGCCTCTTTCACCCATCCGTGCTGATCACCATGAAAAGCCACGGGGTTGGCCAGGAGATGGAAGATGACTCCTTCCTGTTCGGCGTGATGGATCTCCTCCTGACGGGCAGGCATCTGCTCCCTGGCACGCCGGTAAATGAGAATTGACTGCCGTGCACCCAGCCGCAGGGCCGTGCGGGCACAGTCCATGGCCACGTTGCCGCCACCGACGGTGGCTACCGTCTTGCCCCGGATGACGGGCGTTTTATATTTAGGGAAGAGATAAGCCTTCATCAGGTTGGTGCGTGTGAGATACTCGTTGGCTGAATATATCCCATTGAGGTTTTCACCGGGTACCTTTAAAAACCAGGGCAGCCCGGCACCGGTGCCGAGGAAAACAGCGTCATAAGTGGCAAGCAGCTCATCGATGCTCCTGATCTTACCGATGACGGTGTCGGTTTGAACACTAACGCCCAGCTTTGTCAGGAAATCCACCTCTTTGAATACGATCTCCTTGGGCAGCCTGAATTCGGGGATGCCATAGACAAGGACGCCACCGGGTTCATGCAGGGCCTCAAAGATATCCACATGATGACCAAGACGTACAAGATCGGCGGCAGCGGTGATGCCGGCAGGGCCGGCACCTACTATGGCCACACTCTTGCCTGTCGCTGCCGCAAAAGAAGGGATCACGACGGCATCATTCTTTCGCTCCCAGTCAGCCAGAAAACGCTCCAGCCTGCCGATGGCTACCGGTTCATTCTTCTTGCCCAGCAGGCATTGCTTCTCACACTGTTCTTCCTGGGGGCACACACGGCCGCAAATAGCCGGCAGGATATTCTTTTCCTTGATCTTTTGAATACCCGCGCTGAACTTCTCTTCGGCGATAAGACGGATAAATTCCCTAATATCAATTTCGACAGGGCAGCCCGTGGTGCACAATGGTTTCTTGCATTGCAGGCATCGCTGTGCTTCCATGACGGCTTCCGCGGGCGTATAACCGTAAGGCACCTCATTAAAATTTCTGATGCGCTCTTCGGGGGGTTGCTCCCTCATGGGTGTTTTTTTTGGACTGATCGGAGCCATGTCATCCCCTTTCTTTTGAAATGATTTCCTCTTCCAGATATGCCCGGCGCCGTGCCAGGACGACATCCCAGTCGATCTGATGCCCGTCGAAATGGGGTCCGTCAACACATGCAAATCTGGTCTCACCACCCACGGCCAGACGGCAGGCCCCGCACATGCCGGTACCGTCGATCATCACAGGATTCATACTGACAATCGTTTTAATATGATAAGGACGTGTGACTTCGGAGATCCTGTACATCATGTATGTGCAACCGACGGCTATGACACGGTCAAATCTCTCTCCCGCCAGAAGATCGCCGGACAGCGCATCCCAGGCATGCCCCCTGGCTCCCTGCGAGCCGTCGACGGTGGCATAACGCACCTCATCCGCAACAGCTTCCAGCTTCTTATCCCAGTACAATAAAAAACGGCTTCTGGCTTCGGAATAACAAATCACCTCATTGCCCTTCATCTTTAAGGCTTTGATAGCCGGATAGATACCACCGATGCCATAGCATCCCCCTATCAGTGCCACCCTGCCAAACTCTTCGATGTCGAAAGGTTGTCCCAGCGGACCGGTGAAAGAATAGATGTATTCACCCTGCTTTAAAGCAGCCAGACGCTCTGTGGCTGCGCCTATCTCTAAAAAAATGATGGTCACGGTGCCTTCACCCGCATCAAAGTCGGAGATGGTGATCGGAATCCTCTCGCTGTATTTGTCGGGGATGATGATCACAAACTGTCCGGCCTCCGCTTTCCGGGCCAGGTCAGCAGCGTCGACTTTAATGCAGTGGACGTTGGGGGCAATATGTTCCTTCTCGATGATTCTAACCATTTTGGAGTGGTTTGATTTTCACAGAAAGATGATTGCGGTTCATATTCAGACCGTCTGTGAGCATGCTGTACTGCTCCAGGCACGGATAAAAACCGGCGGTACGGTTTTCCATTTCATGGTCTGTTCTGATCTCTGCAATAAGGTTACCACAGGATGTTTCAACAAGCACCTGCTCATGGTCCTGTAATCCCAATTCCCCGGACAATGACGGTGAGACAAACAGCACCCCCTCATGCCTGATGGCCTTCATGTCGGGCATCAGCGAGGCCAGGCTGTTACCCAGATAATGAAACGTATTGGGCTCGACGAGCAGCGAGAAGCCATCATCACCATGACCGGCGATGACAGGCTCCAGGGTCAGGCGTTTTATCTCTTTCCCGCCATGACTGAAAGTGAAATCGATGGTCGATTCCATCTCCTTCATGATCTCACCAGGCTCACTGATTTCAAATCCGGGTATCCCCATCTTATCCGCAACACCGGCAATCATCTGCCATGCCGGCCTGGCACCCCCGGAAGGTGGCATGACACGGATCATTTTTTTCAGTTCGCCCTCAAGGTTGACAACATGACCGGCATCTTCTGAAAGACTGGTGAGCGGTAAAAAAACATGGGCATAGTCCGACGTCTTTGTCAGGAACAGGTTATGCTGGACAAAGAACTGCAAACCCTCCAGGCTGCTATGGGGAGGTATATCACCGACCACAAAGAGAGAGGCGATGCCGTCCTTATTAATGTTTTTGATCATTTCATCTGACGAGAAACCAGGGTGACGGTTCAGGGCCGTGTTCCACTGATGCTTCCATTTTGTGACGGCCACACTGTCGTTCACTTTATCAAAACCGCCAAGATAACCGGGATGCATTCCCGCCAGGGTGGCGCCATAACGGTTACCTTCATCGAGCAGGAAAAGGATACGGCAATGTCCACGAAGCAACTTGCGGATATTCATCAGTGCATTGAAGATCATGGCCCCTTCGCCACTCCTGAAGATACCGTCTCCCGCTATAATAATCAGATCACGGGCGTTCAAAAGGATGTCCTGTAAGGAACGGTGTTCCTGCCTGCTCAAGCCCCCACCGCCGGATATCTTATTCAGTTTGAATGGTTTCAATTGCTTCATCACCTCTCTTGAAGAGGGACCCTTCAGAGCCCCTGACAAACCTGCAAGCAAGGTGAGAAGGGAACCGTATTCACCGCCGGGATCATAGGTGAGATGAAGAGAAGAAAAAGAAGTGGTCCTGGAACTCCGGGAATTAACATCGATGACCGTTACTCCCTTTTTGTAAGCTTTTCTGATCCTGTTTTCAACGAGGGGATGTGAAAGAAAGGCACGTGAGCCCATGACCAGAATGGTATCGGCTGATGTGATATCATCCATTTTCACGGGTGCCTCCTGCCGGTGATAACGGTAGATGTTGCTGATCAGATCGTTATCAGGATAAGAACCGAAGAGGTCTACATGATTGGAGTGCACGACCGTCCGTGCGAATTTCTGAAGGATGTAATTATTCTCCAGGGTATCCTGGGCCTGACCGATGATTCCAAAATGGTTTCCGGTGATCTGTTGAAGACATTCTGCCGTATGTTGCAGGGCCTCCTCCCAGCTCACTTCCACCCATCGGTTTTCTTTCCTGATAAGGGGTGAGGTGATGCGCATGGGATGATGGACAAGATCGGGCGGCACAAATTTGCCCCGCACACAGAGCTGATGGGGTGCCGTGCGTTTTCCGGGTGCCGGACCCACATTGGCAATACGGTGGTGCCTGGTATTGACATTCATCGCGCATCCTACGGAACAGAGTGTGCAAATGGTCTCCGTCGAGTGGTCAGGGATCCCGCTCCAGGCGCCTATCTTTTCCGAGATGGACCCCGTGGGGCACACATCCACGCAGGCACCGCAATATTCACATCCGGCCTGTTGCTGAGTCTCACCGAAGGCTGTGCCAACCAGCGTGGCATTGCCGCGTTGCACGAAAGCCAGCACCTCGCTGTGGCGTTCTTCGTTACATATCCTCACACAACGGCCACACAAAATACAGAGATTATAATCCAGCGTGTAAAAAGGATTATCCCGTACCGGTTGAACATGACGGTAAGCGATCGGAAACCTGATTTCTTTCAGCTCAAGGTAATCAACGAGCTCCTGCAATTCACAGTCGCCATTGTTTGTGCAGAAGTTACATCCCGTCGTCACCCCTGCTTTACGGGTGGTGTGCATGTACTGGATACAATCACCCTTATCCCGGCACACCAGGCAGGTGTATGGATGTTCCGACAGGATCAGTTCAAGTATTTCCCTTCTGAGCGACTGCAATTCCTCCGTCTTTGTCAGGACTTCCATGTCCCTGGACACCGGTGTGGTGCAAGCTGTGGGAAAACCCTTCATGTTTTTAATCTGGACCATGCAGAGACGACAGCCGCCATAGTCAGGTAACATATCGAGATAACATAAGGTAGGAACATAAATACCCGACATCCTGGCGGCCTGCAACACCGTCGATCCTTCAGGGACCTCCAGCCGGTTGCCGTCGATGGTGACCGGGATCATGGTTTTCGGGTTTTCATTCGTTACTTTCATTATCTCAGTTATATATGCAGAGTTTCAAATTTTTATCTTTTCATTCAATGATAATAGCGTCGCCGGCGATGGCATCAAAGCGGCATATCTCATAACATGCGCGGCATTTAATGCACTTGGTGGGGTCGAGGTTATGGGGTTCGCTGCGGGGGCCGCTGATGGCATGGGCAGGGCACACCTCCACACAGCGTTGACATCCGGTGCATTTTTCCTTGATGACGCGGTACACAACCAGGTCGCGGCATACGGCCGCCGGACAGCGCTTTTTTTCGACATGGGCCGTATACTCCTCCCTGAAATATTTAAGGGTCGTCATTACAGGATTTGGAGCCGTCTGCCCCAACCCGCACAGCGATCCTTTTTTCACCGTTTGCGCCAGGCTCTCCAAAAGACCTATATCTTCCTCATGACCTTTACCTTCCGTAATCCTTTCGAGTATCTCTACCATCTTGCGGGTGCCTATACGGCAGGGTGTGCATTTACCACAACTTTCCTTGCTGGTGAAGCGCAGAAAGTACTTGGCGACATCCACCATGCATGAATGCTCATCCATGACGATGAGCCCTCCCGAGCCCATAATGGAACCTGCCGAGGTCAGCGATTCATAGTCAATGGGCAGGTCGAGGTAATCCTTCGACAGGCAGCCGCCCGACGGACCCCCTGTCTGGACGGCTTTGAAAGGCTTCAGGGTGCCCCCTCCGATATCAAAGATGATCTCGCGCAACGTCGTACCCAGAGGCACTTCGATCAACCCGGTCCGCCTGACTTTACCGACGAGGGCAAATGTCTTGGTGCCCTTGCTTTTCTCCGTGCCAAAGCCGGCAAACCATTGCCCTCCGTTCCTCAGAATATTCGGGATGGTAGCCAGCGTTTCAACATTATTGATGGTGGTGGGTTTTCCATATAAGCCCGAAATGACCGGAAAGGGAGGACGGCTGCGGGGCATGCCTCTTTTGCCTTCAATGGAAGCGATGAGGGCTGTCTCCTCGCCACATACAAAGGCACCTGCTCCCTCTTTTAAATGTATGTTAAAACTAAATCCGCTGCCCAGAATATCAGGGCCGAGCAGACCCATGTCATTCATCTGGCGGATAGCCAGGGTCAGACGTTCAATGGCAAGGGGATATTCGGCACGGATATAAATATATCCTGCCGCAGCCCCAATGGCATAAGCGGCGATCACCATGCCTTCGAGCAACGCAAATGGATCGCCCTCGATGAGTGACCTGTTCATGAAAGCTCCGGGGTCACCCTCATCGGCATTGCAAATAAGGTATTTGGGGCTGCCTTTGGCATCACGGCAGAACTGCCATTTCCTGAAGGTAGGGAAACCGGCGCCACCACGTCCCCGCAAGCCGGCTGTCTCCATTTCCCTGATGACCCCTTCGGGGCCCTTCTCAAAAGCATTGATCAAACCCAGGAAACCATCCTGTGCAATGTAATGCATGATGTTTTCGGGATCAATGATGCCACAGTTACGCAAAACAATGCGTTTCTGGCTTTTCAGCATGGGTAGGGACCAGAACGACCTGGTGCCGTCAATCCGTTCGTCGGGGTTACCGAGATGACCTAAGGGTTTGATGGTCGTCTCGCCACTTAACAGATAGCCCTTCACGATCTGTTCGGCCCTCGCAGCATCGACATTATTGAAGCTCAGACGCACGGAACCGGGGAGTTTGATGTCGAGCAACGGTTCCAGATAACAAGGTCCGATGCATCCCACTTTCAACATATGGACTTTCTGCCTGGAACGGGATATTTTTTTTCTGACGTTCTCCCACACCTCACCGGCTCCCGATGCCAGACCGCAGCTGCCCATGCCTACATAAACCAACGGCTCACGGCTGTTCTGCAACTCCTGCCATAAAACGGATGCATCCTTCCTTAATTGATCAAAATCATTCATACTGTTTCAGTATCTCCCTGAGCTTTAACACCGACATCCGGCTATGGATATTCCTGTCGATCATCATGACGGGAGCGAGGGCACAACAACCCAGACAAGCCACCCTTTCCATGTCAAAACGCCTGTCGGCACTGGTTTGACCCGGCTCAATGCCGGTCTCAAGCTTTAAGGCACTCAACAGAAAATCACCACCCTGCACATGACAAGCCGTGCCCAGGCATATCTTTATGGAATGCCTGCCAGGGGGATTGAATTTGAATTGTGAATAAAATGAGGCAACACCAAATATGGTACTTCTGGATAATCTCAGATATGATGAGGTCCTCTCCACCGCTTCCGGTGAAATGTACCCCTCTTTTTTCTGTATCGCCTGCAGGATTGGAATCAAGCTGCCCGGATCACGTTCAGGATACCGGTATAAGATCACTTTATAAGAATCGTCCATAAAATTCTAAAACATTCTCACCCGTACTGCCTCATGCTTTCGATACAAATGAATTCATTCAGGCCGCACTTTAATCGGATATAAAAGTAATTAAAAATCCATAATGATGGTATTTTTTTAAAATTCAATCATCTTCATAGAAAGATATTAAGATATTAAAAGCGTAATTCAGCGTTTATTATTTAAAATCATTTTAAATATTGGCCAATTTAAGAAAACAATTTATATAGAATGATTAAAAATTAAAGAGAATCTGTGTACTTTTGTGACAACTTAATTGAATTATAGAGCTCATAAATCTTTCCGGATCATGGAGAATATTTTGTTTGATTTTATTTCATTAAATGTAAAATGTCCGTTATGCGAAAAAAGCCTGATGGATAAAAATCAACCCGTCGACGGAAAGCCAGGCATCGTCTTGAATATTGCGACATCACAAAACCAGGGAAGTATCATATTAAGCTCAATTTATGAAAGTTATAATTACCGTTGCAACATTGATATTCCGGATGGGGAAATCGTTAAATTCTATTGTCCTCATTGTAATGAGTTAATTATAACCAACATAGAATGTGAACATTGTGGTGCCCCAATGGTTTCGCTGGATCTGGATATAGGAGGTAAGGTCAGCATTTGTTCACGGTCGGGATGCAAAGGTCACTTCCTGGAATTCGAGAACATTACCGAATCGCTGAAGAAGCTTTACAGCCTGGGTGATTTTAAGGGGCCGTTGCCGGAGGGTCTCATTGAGACAGGTGAATCGAAGGAGATACTCGAAACAGGTACTTTTCTTCATACATATTGCCCTGTGTGCGATAAATCATTGATTGAGAAGGGTCTGATCAAATTAACCATTGTCAATGACAAGGGTGAGGAGGGCTTTATTTATCTGAGTCCATACCTCAATGTTTTCACCTCACGGTCAACCGTATTCCTGAAAGAAGACCAGACGGTGAAGGACATCCGTTGCTGTCATTGCAATGCAAGTTTAATGGATCAACGTGTCAAATGCCACACCTGCGGATCACCCGCCGCCAGGATCTCCGTCAGTGCCAGAACAAAAATCATTGATTTTTACATCTGCTCCAAAAAAGGATGCCGATGGCATGGCCTGAGTGAAGAAGATCTTCATGAAATCGAGTTGGAAGATAGTCTCGAATGGTAAGGTCAAGGGAATACTATCAGGGGTCAGATTAATTTAGGAAGAATATGTTTCAGATTAAAAGAAAGCAAGTGATGGCTAAGGGAACGATCATTCGTTTCGACATTGATGCTCCCAAGATCGCCAGGAAAATAAAAGCGGGTCAGTTTGTCATTATCCGTGTCAATGAAACCGGTGAAAGAATACCATTGACCGTTGCTGACAAGGACGATTTTGCCGGTATCATCACGATCATTTTTCAGGTCGTGGGCAAAACCACCGCTCTCATGCGTTCTTTAAAGGAAGGGGATATTATCCGTGATGTGGCAGGACCTTTGGGGAGGCCTGCCGAGATAAAAAAGCTGGGCACCGTGGTGATGGTGGGCGGCGGCACAGGGGTGGCCATCCTTCACCATGTGACAAAAGCCTTTAAGGAAGCCGGCAATTACGTCATCGGTATCATTGGTGCCAAAGAAAAGGATCTTCTGATACTGGAGAATGAGATGATCTCCATTTGCGACGAGCTGGTAATTACCACCGATGACGGCAGTTACGGTGAAAGAGGTTTTGTGACAACCCCTCTGGGCAAGTATCTTAACGAACGTCAGGATATTAAACTCGTTTATGCTATCGGACCCATCATTATGATGAAAAATGTCTGCAAATTGACCAAACAAAACAATATACCCACCGTGGTAAGCCTCAATCCGATCATGATCGACGGCACGGGCATGTGCGGAGGTTGCAGGGTGAAGGTGAACAATGAGATCAGGTTCTGTTGTGTCGACGGTCCCGATTTCGACGGCCACCAGGTGGATTTTGATGAACTGGAAAAACGTAACAACATGTATTTGCAGGATGAGAAAGAATCACTCTTATTCTCCATCCGATAATAGATAAAACCATGTTAGAACAGGATATAAGATATTTAAAATTCAAGACCTACCTCAGTTTTTACTGCCCGTATTGCAATAAGACTTTCAACGTGGAAAGGCAGCATGAAAAATCATTGATATTTAATGGTTTATATAAAGGTCAGGAACTTGTCGTCAAGCTCAGCCCCTTTCTTGACGTGTTTGACATTAAAACTTCCATACCTATCGATAAAGACGATGTGCTCGATGACCTGTTATGCCCCCATTGCAAACACAGCCTCGTCAATCCGACTGTCAAATGTGGCAAATGCGGTTCCAAGGTGGGTGAAGCCATTGTTTCGGCCTATGCCAAGCTCATCCCCTTTTATTTCTGTCTGAAGCACGGCTGCGAATGGCATGGTATCACCAAGGAGGATGAAAAATCCATCAAGCTGAAGATACCGCGTCAGACCATGCCGGAACAGGATAGAAAATTGCGTATCGAGAACTTTCAGGAGGTGCCGTATGGTTATACTTCTGAGCTGGCCATAGTGGAAGCCGGCAGGTGTTTACAGTGCAAAAATCCGAAATGCGTCGAAGGTTGTCCGGTGAACGTTGACATTCCGGGCTTCATCAAGCTGATCACCGAAGAAAAATTCGATGCGGCCGTCAAGAAGATCAAGGAGACCAACGTGTTACCTGCAATATGCGGCCGTGTATGCCCGCAGGAAAGCCAGTGCGAAGCACAATGCATCCTGGGGAAAAAGGATGAACCTGTAGCCATAGGGCGCCTTGAACGTTTTGCCGCCGACTGGGAAAGGAAAATGAATCTCATCACCATCCCTGAAATCAAACACTCAACAGGGAAAAAAATTGCCGTGATCGGTTCCGGCCCCGGCGGATTAACGGTGGCTGCCGACATGAGGCAACGGGGTTATGAGGTGACGATCTTCGAGGCCCTTCATGAACCGGGAGGGGTCCTGACATATGGCATTCCCGAATTCCGCCTCCCCAAACTGATCGTTCAGGGCGAGATCGATTACCTGAAAAAAATGGGGGTGCGGATTGAGCTAAACCATATCATAGGGAATATTCTAACAGTGGATGAGTTGCTGGAGCATTTCAATGCCGTTTACGTGGGCGTAGGTGCCGGTCTGCCCTGGTTCATGGGCATCGAAGGCGAGAGCCTGGGCAATATTTTTTCCGCCAACGAGTACCTCACCCGCATGAACCTCATGAAAGCGTACCGTTTCCCCGAGTATGACACCCCCATGCCCAAAGGCAACAAGGTAGCCGTGATCGGCGGTGGTAACGTGGCCATGGACTGTGCACGCACAGCCCTGCGCACCGGCGCCAATG
The DNA here is from genome assembly GCA_964628285.1 of uncultured Lentimicrobiaceae bacterium. Taxonomy (GTDB): domain Bacteria; phylum Bacteroidota; class Bacteroidia; order Bacteroidales; family JAGONC01; genus JAPLDP01. The sequence goes on along the minus strand of CAZVNP010000021.1, from coordinate 6,506 downwards.
AGGTGACCATCATTTACAGGCGTTCGCGTCATGAGCTCCCCGCCCGTGCCGAGGAAGTGCATCATGCCGAGGAGGAAGGCGTCAAATTCAAGCTGCTCACCAGCCCCGTGCGTTACCTGGGCACCGACACCAAGGTCATCAAAGGCATCGAATGCATACAAATGCAGCTGGGCGAACCCGACTCCTCAGGGCGCAGAAGACCTATTCCCATCGAAGGCACCAACTATATCATCGATTGTGACCTGGCCATCGTCGCCATCGGTAACGGACCTAATCCGATACTGTTTAAGTCGACACCCGACATGAAACTGAACAAACGGGGATACATCGAAGTCAATCCGGAGACAGGCGAAACATCCAAGGAATTCGTTTATGCCGGTGGTGATATTGTAACGGGCGCCGCCACCGTGATCCTGGCCATGGGCGCCGGCCGCGTCGCCGCCAAAGCCATGCATGAAAAGCTATCCAAACTGACAATCTCTCAAAACAAAAAAGCCGGCTGATACGCCGTGCCATAGTTAGCTGGTCCAACGGATGTGCCTGAAAGAATCATCCATGGCGTCCATCTTTACTTGTGGTGCTAAGCGCCGCCGCCTGTTCAACTATGACTGCGATGTTATCAACAATAGGTTTGAGGAGGCGCTGGGAAGGAAGTAGGAGAGTCAAGCTGCAAGTGGAAGGGGGTGAGGATTTTTGTTTTCTTTTCTTCATTCTGTCAGTGCGTTGGCGGTTTTGCTCTTAGTGTGCACATGAAAAGCACGACAATATGTAAAATAGCATTGGCTTTCTATTTAATGAATTTCTGAAATTTCCTCCAATGCTTTCCCAATTCACGCCATACGTCATTAAAGTCCGGTATTGCTGTCATTTGATTTGCTAAGTGTTCATTCCAATGCTTTGCAAAGGTTCTTTCTTTTTGTTCAATCACTTTGATTAATTTGTTTGCATCATATCCTTTATATTTTGCCTTGACCTGAAAGGCGAAAATGTGATCTTCAATATCTTGTCCTTCCGTTTCAAACAAATACCAAAGATCGTAAATGTCCCTGGGGGTAGTTCGCTGCATGATGGATCGCATTTTTTCTGCGATCACTTCTCCAAGTGAGTAACAGAGGATGCTATATTCCTGATTAATATCGGAATATGGATTATTGACTTGTTTTTCTTCTGGTTCATAATAGATTAGTTCGTCCTGGCTGATGTCAACCTTAATGTCTTTGTTGGCTCCGGCACCGCCCAATGGTCCGGTATAGGCAAGATAGAAATTGAAATTCCCTGTTTCGTGCTGTGTTTCATTTTGAATCGAAAGAGAAATCCTGGATTCCTCATACACCCATTCCATTAATTTATTGAAAGCAGCTTTTATCGCACCTATAATAAATTCTTTGCCTTTGAAGGTAAAATCAAGGTCTTCTGAAAAGCGATAGTCCGGGAAATAAATTTTTTTCAGTACTGTACCGCCCTTGAAAACCAGGCTTTCTTTCAAAAACGGATTATTTGCAATGCCACAGATTATCCAGGAAATGACATAGTCTTTTTCAATTTGAGTATCCCGAATACCTTCTTTTCCGGCTATGGATTGTATTTCTCCTGGTTGTATCATTGGTTCATGTTTCTATTGATTTAAGTGCAGTTTTGAAATTCATATTATCAATAATACACCATTGGGAGTAATGATATCCATATTTCATTTCTGAAGGATCCAAGAGTGCATAGGATGGAGTAATATTTCCCCTTATGAAATTCCGTAATTCGGGAAATAGGCCAAGTCGGTCAATGATGAAACCAAGTCTCTTGTATACTGCTTGTGTATTAAAATTTTCAAGGTACTCCTGAAATTTTAATGGTTGCAGTTTATCTCTGCTTTTATATAGAGCTTTGGTTATTTCCGTGATGCCACCGGCATAGTTTGGTTTGTATAAGCAGTCTATAAAAGTCTTTTCGAGATCGCTACAGTTTACTTTGTGGAAATCATCAATCCAATGTTTTTTGTAACCAAAGAATCGTTTTTTACTCAAGGTAATGAACTCAAACCGGACGTTCTTAACTTCTTGAACTTTGGGTTTTACCTGTTCATGTGTAACTAATTGTTCTACCAGGGATGGTTGTGTGATTAAACCGTGAATATCTAAGGCACTATAGAATCCGATATAATATTCATGGGGCTGTACCATGGCTTCTGCTGTCAAGTGCCAGTTCGGAAAATATTGATCAGGGTGTTGCTCGTAGGGAATACGGTGATACAAACCTTCTTTGATACGCATGATCACTCCTCTCTTTGTCATGTCGCTGAGTAACTTTCTTATGGTAGAATAGTTCTTATCAGCGAGAATAGTCAAGGCGTCAGTTAACGTAAAGAAGTCCTTCTTCTGTGCAATAAGTGCATTCAGAAGTTGAGATGAGCGATAAGAGATATTCTTGTTCATATCTAAATTGTGAGTTTTAACCTCACATTTAAACTATAAAAGCAAAATTAAACAAAATTTTAGAAGAAACACTACTATGAAATATTTTTTATATCTTAAAAGTGAGTTCTAAAGTAACATTTATACTACGAAAGAACAAAATTATAAATCTCGTAATAAAATGTTTTAAAATAAGAATAAAATTTATTAATTTTGTCGATGATATAATAAAATAAAATTATTTTGTTCTGATTAAGATTAATTTAAGCAAAAATGAAATATTTAATAGACATTTCGCAGAAACATACTCAAAAGATTCAGAAACTTATAGAGAAAGGGGATTATGAGGGTATTGCGCAGTTCATTAATGTGGCTATCGAGAACCAATTGTATCTGGAGGAATCTGGGCTACCATCGTTTACTGTGAATGAGAAAGACTTTGACATTCCTCCAGTCAAAGAGAGTAATAATAAACAGAGCGAAAAAGCAAGCATGAGTCTAAAATTAACAGCATTTCATGCTAATCCGCAGGTTGTCCCTCCACCCTCCTATATACAGTTGGTGCTTGGTCAGAAAGAGGGAAAGGAAGAATTATTCTGGCTTTGGGGACAGATCAATAAAATTCTCCCTGTAAAAATCGGTGTCCGTACATTATTCAGAGAATTAGGAAGTAATGCAAAGATGCCTCTTAATGATTTTACAGATGTGGCTGTTGAAGAAGCAGTACGTATTGGTGAGCGATTACGCGCCCACGAAGATCAATTAAGAAAGTTGCGTAACCAAAGAATAAGTGCCGGCTTACCTAAAGTTGGTGACGAAAAAAGTCAAACAAGATACAGGGCGCAATTTCTGGCGTATGGCCGGAAAGATGGATTGTTGGATGGAGCTATGGCTTTATTCCGGTTTGCAAGTATTGATACGGACAGTGGAAAGCACATGGTCGGTATAACACAGGCAGGGATTAATTTCGCCAAAATTTCTAATCCGGTTTTAGATGAAGACAATTTGGATAAGTCGTTAAGCCCGGAAGAAATTGATTTTTACCTGGCACATGTCAAAAATCATGTCAAGGGGGAGTTTGCCGGCATCAAATGGATCTTAACAAAAATTGAACAGGGCATTAATGAACGGGAATCTTTGAATAATGAACTTAAAAAAGAGTTTGCCGAGTTGTGGAGTGCTTCTGATGCTGTGATCAATACACAACGTGCCGGTTTGATGTCTCGAACGTTCGAGTTGGGGCTATTGGAAAAAGAGAAAAAGGGAATCTATGTTACTTACCATAACAGCGATTTTGGAAAATCATTTATAGCAAAAAACTAAACGAATTATGGTAAAGAATAAAACTGAAGTACTATCTAATATTGAGGTAGTCGTTTTTGCATTATTTCAATTGGGTGGAACTAAAAAGAAGGTTCATACAGAACATATCGCTGTTAAATGCCACAAGCTTGCCCCAGATAAGTTCTCTTGGCAGTTAAAGGAGTATAAGCAATTCCCAGATAGAGCTGCCGTATACCATGCTTTACAAGATGCTCGTAAAGAGAAATACAATCGACTTGTGGAAGGTCGAGGCGGTCGTGACGTATATGGTGACAGAGAAGGTTGGCAAATTACAACGGAAGGTATTAAGTGGCTTAAAGAAAATGAGAAACGCATTGCTGAGGCCTTAAGGCAAGAGCGTCCTCAAATGAAAATGCTCGATAAGAATCGCTTCTTAAAAAAACTGAAGAATGAAGAAGCTTTCTCAAACTTCTTACATGATGGAAACCTAGAAAAAGTCTCCCGCTACAATTTGTCCGACCTATTAGGCTGTCCCCCTGATGCTTCTTTTCAAGTGATTAGGAAAAAGTTTGAAGGATTAAAAACTCAAGCTGAATTAGTATCGGATAAGCAGGTGAATGAGTTCTTAACACTTTGCATCAAAAAATTTGGAGATATACTCAATTCCTAAAATTTTAATTATGGAACTTAACAAACCAATAGACCTTAAGCTAACCAGCAGGTACTTCCAGCAAAACAGAGGTTTCGCAATACGTGATGTTTTTGATGCTCTAGTTGAGTTGATAACTAATTCTGATGATAGCTATCACAGATTGTACAAAAAACAAAAAAGAAACGAGGATGGTGGTCCTATTTTGATAGAGGTTAAAGAGCAGCGTAAAGGTCAATCTTCATTAATCATTGTACGAGATAAAGCTGAAGGAATGACACTTCAGGAAATGAAAAAGAAGTTGGCGGTTGTGGGAGACAGAACCAGTGAAGAAGGTGATAGGGGCTTGATGTCAAGAGGATTGAAAGATTGCACAGAATTAGGTGATATTGTAGTAGAATCAATCGTCGATAAGAGGTATTACAAATGTCGCATAAACTCTCGACCAGCTCAATTTGTTCCTGAAGTAGATGGAAAAAAGGTATCACCTAAACAAAGAAAGGAATTGGGAGTCGATAAAAACGGTACATCCGTCACTATATATGTAGCACCAGATAAGAGAGTTCCAAGGATAGAGACAATACAGGAACAATTGCCTTATCGCTTTTCATTGAGAGATATTCTTTCTAAAAAGAGTGCTACCAAGGTGTCCATTAGAAAACAGGAAACAAAGCCAGAAAAAATAATATACCTGGAACCAGAGGGTGAGATTGTTGTGAACGAACGATTTGAATTGCCGGAATATCCTGAAGCAAAATGTTCCTTACAAATATGGAGAGCTGAAACGGATTTAGATGACATTAGCTATGACAAGTATCGAAAATCAGGACTATTGATAAAAGGAAAGAGAGCAATTCATGAATGTAGTCTGTTGCATGACGGTATTGAAAAGGACAATGTAGCCGGGAAGTTTTTTGGACGTTTAGAATGCGAGTACATTGATAATCTTATTGATGAATATGATGAAAGAGAAAAGAAAGGGGAGCGGCACCCTGATAACAATCCCAAATTTCTAATTGATCCTAACCGGCTACAGGGATTAATAAGAGAACACCCTTTTACGCAAGCGTTATTTAGGCATCCGACTGATGTCTTGAGAAAGCTTATAGAGGAAGAAAAGCAAAAGGTATCAAAGAAGAAGGAGGAGGTTGGAAATGAGGCAACTCGTAAACGCTTGGGAGAACTTGCAAAGGCAGCAAGTAAATTCCTCTCTCAGCAAGTTGATGAAATCGAGGAATTGACGAAAGGCGATCATTTGGATGAGGAAGCATTTGCTCGCAATGGAATTCTGCTTTTCCCAAAATACTTCAATGTTGCTTTGGGAGAGGAACGGTTGATTACATTATATGTGAATCCAAAAATGTTAAATGGCACAGAAGAAATTAATGTTTGGAGTAAAGACAAGAATGCTTTAAATGTGCTCGATATGCATCCTGAACTAAGGCCTCATTCTAAAAGATCAGATAGGATGATTGCTACATTTCGTGTGAAGGGGGGAAGGCTAACAAACCAATATATTACACTAATTGCTAAATGTGGGCATTTGTCTGCGATTGAAGCCTATGGCAAAGTAGTTGAAAAGAGAGGTGATGAGCATGAATTTCAGTATGACTTGGAATTTGGAAGTAAGAAATATACGGTTAAGGAGGGAAGAAAACGCACACTAAAAATCTATGCAAAATATCCTGAAGTTTTGACAGAGGAAACACTAATTTCGGTTTTTTCGTCTGATTCAGAGAGCTTAGCAGTGAAAGGAAGATGTTTTTTAAGTCCGGTACTAGGATCAAATTTCGCAATTGGTGATGTGACCGTCCACGGTCGAAGGGTAAAAAGTAGAGCCGTAACAATTACTGCCACTTTGAATAGTCATGAAGCAAAATGTAAAGTTAAAATTACCTCACAAGAAGAGCAAAAAGTAGATTTTGATTTCAAACTTGTTGAGAAGGATCTTGGAAATTTCAGGGCCGTTTGGGCAGACCAAGATGGACAGCCTAATTTACTTGAGATATCTGCACAGCATGAATCGATAAAACGTTATTTGGGACCTGATTTCAAAGGACAAAATGAACCACATTTCCGGATAATGTTGGCTGAAATAGTTGCTGAAAGTATTTGCCGTAAAGCCCTTCAGTATGAAACGCAACAAAATCCATGGGACTTCCGATTTG
>CAZVNP010000020.1:37681-50944 GCA_964628285.1 uncultured Lentimicrobiaceae bacterium | reverse complement strand
CAACAAGCCCTGCTGGAACTGTTGAAAAACAACATCACCGACCCGCTCACCATCCGCGAATTGAAGGACAATCTGGGTGTTTCCTCTCCAAGTGTGGTGTACCACCACATCCGGCAGTTGGAGAAAAAGGGCTATCTGAAACGCAATCCGAATAATCCGCATGACTATCAAATAGTGGCTGAAGGGGAAAAGCAAATCGTTTACCTGAATTTATACGGCATGGCGCAATGCGGTCCCAACGGCTCCATACTCGACGGCACACCGATTGACCGCATACCCATAGCCTCACGCCTTATTAAATTTGCCTCAGAAGATGCCTTTTTAGTGAAAGCTAAAGGTAATTCGATGAAACCCAGAATCAGGGAAGGCGATTTGATCATCGCCAAAAAGAGCAGTGCCGCAGCCGATGGGGATATTGTAGTTTGCGTCCACAATTCAGAGGCGAAGATCAAAAAACTATTTCGGCAAAAAGACACCATAATCCTGCAATCCGAAAATACATCGGCATATCCCCCGATTGTAGCTAAACCTGAGGAGGTGAAAATAGAAGGGATTGTTAAAGGAGTGATTCAATACAACTGAAATGGCAAAGTCAGACTGGAACCCGGTAATTGAAGCACAAAACGATGGCTTGGCTATTCCTGTAGTTGGCAGGTGGGCCTTGAGTAAGTACAATCTCGTAGGAAGGTATTGTCAGATTTTCACTACAAGCATGAAAAGGAAGTGGCCAAATCTCGTTTATATTGACCTGTTTTCAGGAAGCGGTTACGCTAAAATAAAAGGCAGTAATCAAATTGTTTATGGTTCTCCGTTGATTGCTCTGTCAATCCCGGTTCCATTCACCAAATACATACTATGCGAGAAAGATGAAGAGCTTGCCGATGCTTTAAAGACACGAGTTGGGAGAGATTTTGGCGACAAAGATATAACCCTGTTTAAAGGGGATGCTAACGAAATTGTTGACGACATAAAGAATGCACTGCCAAGATTTTCAAGGGAGAGTGGGATGCTTTCGTTTTGTTTTGTTGACCCGTATTCCTTGAACCTGCATTTTGAAACAATTAAAAAGTTGGGAAATCTGAAAATGGATTTCCTTATTTTGCTTGCACTTCATATGGATGCCAACAGGAACTACAAATCATATTTAGAAAAGGAGAATGATAAGATCGATTTGTTTATAGCTGATACCGGCTGGCGAACGGCAAAGGTGGAAAGTAATGAGAGTTTTGTCAGGTTTCTGGCCGAACATTTTAAAAAGAATATGCAGGAATTGGGATATAAAGTAACCGGTACCTTTCAACAAATCAGGTCGGATGCAAAGAATCTTCCGCTTTATTATCTTGCATTTTTCTCAAAACACAATTTGGGAAATACTTTTTGGAAGGAAGTGCAGAAGTATTCAAATCCCCAACAATCTTTGGATTTTTAAACATGGCCCAAAGCAGCATAGAATGGACGGAAATGACCTGGAATCCCACAACGGGTTGCAACAAAATTACTGATGGCTGCAAATTCTGCTATGCCGAGATCATGTCAAAGCGTTTGCAGGCAATGGGGCAAGCCAAGTACAAGAACGGTTTTAAGCTCACCTTGCATCCCGGAACGCTTAACATCCCTTACACCTGGAAAAAGCCGAAGGTTGTGTTCGTCAATTCCATGAGCGACCTCTTCCATAAAGATGTTCCGCTTGAATACATCCGGGAAGTGTTCCGTGTGATGCGTGAAAACCCCATGCACACCTTTCAGGTGCTCACCAAGCGGGCTGACATGCTGGCAAAATACAGCCCATTGCTTGAATGGTCGCCAAACATCTGGATGGGCGTGTCAGTGGAAAATCAAAAGGTCATCCAGCGCATTGATTGCTTGCGAAACACAGGAGCCTTTATCAGGTTCCTTTCCCTCGAACCGCTCCTTGGCCCGTTGCCCGATATGAATCTGTCCAACATTGATTGGGTGATTGTCGGTGGTGAATCCGGTCATGGCGCACGACCCATGAAAAAGGCTTGGGTACTCGATATCCGTGACCAATGCCGTGAAGCCGGCGTAAAATTTTTCTTTAAGCAGTGGGGCGGCTTCAATAAGAAGAAAGCAGGAAGAAAATTAGATGGGAGGTATTATAGCGAAATACCGGAATTACGGCATCCTGCATACACATAGCTTACGCAGTTATACATAGGCATTCCATACCCGCAACCGTCGGCGACAATACTATAGACATGAAAAAGATACTGTTCATACTGTTTTTGATGCCCGGCTTCCTGATGGCTCAGGAAGGGAAGATAATGGTTAAGGAAATAGACAATTCCATTTTCAAAAAAGATAATTATTGGAGAGGTGCAGATGGTGCCGCCACCATTGATTTTGGTTCAGGTAAGATCCTGTGGCTTTTCAGCGATACTTTCATCGATCAGGATGGGACAGGAAAAAGAGCTCATTCGAAAACGATGATCAGAAACAGCATCGCTGTTCAGGATTCCAACTCATTAAGCTCTGAACTGACTTACTATTTTAAAGGGACGAAGCAGAAACCCGACGATTTTTTTCAGGTGCCCGGGAAACATTGGTTTTGGACAGGTCATGGAATATCATTAATGAATAAACTTGTGGTTTTCCTTATTGAGGAAACTTCTATACATACAGGAATAGGCTTTGAAGCAGTCGGATGGTATGTTGCCGTTATTGATAATCCCTCCGACAACCCGGATAAATGGATCATAAACTATTTCAAAGGCCCGAAAACCTTCGGCGTTATTGTCGGCTCTTCAGCAGTCCTGCAAGATGATGACTTCGTTTATGCTTTTGGTGTCAAGGAGCCGGCAACACATGAAACCTATTTGCTTCGGTTCGAAAAAGGAAAACTAATAGAAGGCGACCTGTCACATTTGGAATGGTGGGTCAATAATAACTGGACCGGCAATATTGAAGAGGAGCCGGAATCATCTTCTCTTTTTACAGGTCAAACTGAATTTTCCGTACATTATGACCAAAAGCTAAAGAAGTTTATTCAGATACAGACCTATGGTTTTGGGAAGGCTTCAATTGGATACCGGCTTGCAGACCGGCTTTATGGCCCCTGGTCTGAACCGGTAATATTCTACACTCCACTTTTGAAAGAGGATAAAGAATTTGTTTACACGGCAAATGCACATCCCGAATATAGGTCGGATGGAATTATTATTACTTATAATATTAACAATTTTGATTTCGGGAGGCTCATCAGCAACGAGGAAATATACTTCCCCAAAATTATCGAAATAGTCTGGGATAAAGATAAATAAGTGCTGTTGTCTATAATAATCAGGTATTCACTTGGCACGCGGCGCCCGAAACAGCTCATCCCGGTTTACCGGGAAACGCCCGGTTAAATGGCGCGCGTGATAATTGTTTGAGAACTTCTATTTCACGATATTTACAGTTTAGAGTCAGCTAAGGTTTAAGTTGTGCACGTTTTAGTCAAATTTGAGCGGCTATCCCTCCGCTCCGGTGGATGCCGGCTTACCGTTGCCTGACATAGCTTGAAAAGTTCTGGCTGACCGGATTTTGGATTAAAAATCCCAGTATCTTTGTACCAGGACAAATACTTTATATGATTATGTTAACCAAAAAGGATGTGCTTAAAACGGTTTCAAACCTTCCTGATAATTTCAGCCTCGATGAACTGATTGATAAGTTAATATTTATTGATAAAGTTCAAAAAGGATTAGAAGAATCATTGGCAGATAAAGTTTTTACTAAGGATGAAGCTAAAAAAAGGCTCTCCAAATGGTTAAAATAGTTTGGACCGGTTTCGCAATCCTTGATCTTGAGAACATTGGTGAATACATCGCCAAAGATTCCGGTCGTTATGCACAAGTTGTCATACAAGATTTATTTGAATCAACGGAATTATTGGAATCCCACCCCAAAGCTGGCAGAATCGTTCCTGAATTTAATAATGAAAATTTAAGAGAATTAATAAGAGGTAGTTACCGGATTGTTTATAGAATTGTCGATGTTCACAGAATAGATATTCTTACTATTCATCATTCTGCCCGTTTATTAAAAAGGTCATCTCTAATAAAAAAAAAGAAATAATTAAACCGCCACGGCGGAGGGACTCAATCCAATCATCAGGCGTTCATTTGACACGCGGCGCCCGGAACAGCTTATCCCGGTTAACCGGAAAACGCCCGGTTGAAATAAATCCCGGAATGTAAAGAGGTCTGAAAAGGGGCTTTCCTTTTTTATATTCCAATAATAATTTGAATCAACTGGATTCATCTCTGGAAGTTATAATCAACTTATTGTTTTTCAGGAAATAATATATTACCTTTGGGAGGAAATCTCAGGTTTGGAGACCGGTAATGTGAGCTCAGCGATCTGCTATGTGCTATCTTTTAGATGAAAGGAGAAGGCCATGAAGATCAATCTACTTACAACAATCTTTCTGGCCACAGGATTGACCTCTTTTTTTCTGTTGCAGGCAACCGGATTAAATGGCCAGGTTCAGGCCGGTTCACCGGGGACCGGTGATGGTTATACAATCTATCCCCTGTTTCAGTCGGGCGATGTGCTTTTGCCTGCAAAGAATTGCAGGATAGGAGGGCGGTATGAGGCAACCGCCGTGGGTCCTGACGGATTAGTCTTTCAATGTGAGAAAGGTGTCTTCTACGTCACCCCTGACACGGTGCTGCCCTTGCTGACCTCTTTTGACACAATCCCGGGTACGGGCGAATACATCGCTGATTTCTGGAAAGAGGGACAGAGTTGGTCGCCTGGTTTGGAGGCAATGTTCAAATTCGGGATCATCGCCTTGCAGATATCGGAAGTGGGAGATGTCCGGGTCGTTTTCTATTATATTAAAGACAGGCGGATTAATTTTTACAGGGCATCCCCGGGAAAGGTGGAAAAGCTCTTTGATTTCCCGGATAAGCTAATGATTGGAGAAGTGGAATTCACCTTTTCCGATCCGTTCGATGGCATCTGGGGACTGGCCTATGGGGAGCCGCAGGGCCGTCCGTCTATCGGTATTTTCTGGCATAAGATGGATCTATGGGTTGAGAAAAACAACAAAATAGCCCTGTTCGTGTATGACGGGGAAAAGGTCGTGAAATTAGCCGCGAAAGGAGACCTGGTCAATGGAACCGGGGAGAAGATACGGTTCATAGGAGAATCCAAGTATGACCAGCAAGTGCTCTGGAACGATGAACTGACAGCCTGCTACTTCAGGGCCACATGCCCGGGTGATAACGGATATGCACTGTATTATTCAGACCGCGGGCAGATTAAGCCTATTCTTCGAAAAGGACAAAAATTGACAGGTAAAGAGGAGATTCCCTATAGACCATTCCTAAATATCAGTGCATGGGTGGCAGATTTCCGTGTCCCTACCGCATATATATGTCTCAGTAATCAGGATTTTATTGCAGTCACAGATAAAGAATCGATGCGTTTCCCGGGATGGCGAGCCGGGGCTCAGCTACCGGGAACAAGCGGCGGCACAATTTACAATTTTGGAGTGACCAGGGAGATGGATAACGGAAGCATTTTGCTTAACCATCCTTTTTTCGTATTCCCCGATAAAAAGGAGATGGTTGCCTGGATTGACATCTTCCACTCTGAAACCGGTATAAAAGAAGGCATCTTTTCTTGCATTGATGGGGAGATCACCAAGCTGGTCGCCCAAAAGGATGCCGCTCCCCCCGACGTGGGCGGGAGCCTCAAAACATTCACCGATTTCAATATGGTCAACCACAAGGATATCGTGTTCCTGAGCACCCTTAAGGACAGCAATGCCGGCAGCGGTATCTTCCTTTTATCCGACGGGATCCTTACCACGGTGATCACCGACAAATCCGCATTGCCGGTAACCGACCAGTACGGTAATGCGCTTACCATTAACCTTGAGGAGGTTAAAATAACCGGTATGCAGGCATACGACAGCCACACCGTCTATTTTTCAGCATCCTGGACCGGAGGAAGCGGATATTTTATGGCTGTGCAGGAATCAAAGTAGTTATTCAAATGGGAGAATCCAGGGGATAACCGCAACGGGGTCACCATTATCCTTAGCCGTTTAAAGGATATCCGTACCAAAGAAATCATGCTTACTTTGGCAAATGACAGCGATATTTCAGTAAAAGCCAATGCGAGGCAGGCGCTTCGGCAAATTGAGCCAAATTCCCCCGACGTTTACTAATGCTGTCCTCTTAAAAAATTGCAATTTATTTAGCCTTTTCTTTGCAAAAAAGTATACTTTTATCCATTCAATTGGGATACTAATCCATCAGTAACCATATCGGATGGACAAAATCAGGCTGAAAATAGTGGGTTTATCGACAAGCCAGTCACAGTCGGGCGCTTATGCCCTGATCATGGGCGAAGTGGACGGCAAGCGCCGCCTGCCTATTATCATCGGCGGCTTCGAGGCCCAGTCCATCGCCATCGAGCTGGAAAAGATGAAACCGTCGCGGCCGCTCACCCACGATCTCTTTAAGAGCTTTGCCAAGGAGTTCGACATCACCATCAAGGAGGTCGTCATCAATAAGTTCTTCGAGGGGGTGTTTTATGCCAGGCTGGTCTGTGAACATGACGGCGAGGAGGTCGAGATCGACTCACGCACCTCCGATGCCGTCGCCATCGCCCTTAGGTTCCGTTGCCCTATCTTCACTTATGAGAATATCATGGCAGCCGCCGGCATCATCATGGATGAGGATAAAGAGAAAGAGACGGAGGAAGAAACGGACGAGAAGGTCAAAGAAGAACAGTTCTCAGGCATGAGCGTCGACGAGTTGCAGGAACTGCTCGATCAGGCCGTTGCCAAGGAGGAATATGAGAAAGCGTCGAAGATCCGCGACGAGATGAACAGGAGAAAAAAGCCGAAATGATGCCCTCCTGCCCACAAATACATCGCAGTGAACATGGTCAGCCGGTATTTTTTTTAAAGGTACCGGTTATTTTGATGCTCATGATGATCTTCTGTTGCCGGCATGTGCAGGCCCTTCCGGCGCCTGTGCCGGTGCCGCCGCCACGTCTTACGGCATCAGGTTCATATGATACGCTTCTGCCGCATGTTATCAGCAGCCGGCCCGAGATGATCTTCATGGCCGACACCGGCGTTGTCAGGCATCTCCGCGCGGGGGTCCGGACAGTTGAGGCATTCCTGCCCGGCAGCGCGGCCATACAACCCCCGGCATCCCATGCCGCCGCCCCCGACACGACGGGAGCATACAGTATCGCCCGCTTAAAGCAGGAGACACCGCTCACCGACGCCGGTTTCAGCTTCACCTCGCTGCTGCGGGGCCTGCTGGGCCTCGTCGTCGTGCTGTTGATCGCCTATCTCTTCAGCAGCAACCGCAAAGCCATCTCATGGCGCGTCGTCATCGTCGGCCTCATCATTCAGGTCGTTATCGCCGTCGCCGTGCTCAAAGTGCCGGCGATGCAGTATTTCTTCGCCTTCCTGGGAAAGGGATTCATCAAAATACTTGACTTTTCGAAGGTAGGCGGTGAATTCCTTTTCAAGTCCTTTGCCACAAACAGGGTGGAGGTGGGACTGCTCAATTTTGCCTTTCAGATACTGCCAACCATCATTTTCTTTTCGGCTATCACCAGTCTCCTGTTCTATTACGGTATCATACAGAAGGTGGTGTGGGCCATGGCGTGGCTGCTCACACGATTGTTGAAGATATCAGGTGCCGAGAGCCTGTCGGTGACCATGAATATTTTTATTGGCATGACGGAGGCGCCCTTGCTCGTCAAAGAGTATCTGCCGGGCATGAACCGCTCGGAGATGATGCTGGTGATGACGGGTGGCATGGCCACCATCGCGGGAGGTGTCATGGCCATTTATATCGGCTTACTGGGTGGCAACGATCCTGCCGAACAGCTTCTCTTTGCCCGCCACCTGATCACCGCTTCGGTGATGGCGGCGCCGGGGGCTGTGGTCACGGCCAAGATATTACTGCCACAGACAGAACCCGTTGTCAAGGATGTCAAAATATCAAAAGAGAAGATAGGGACGAACTTCCTCGACGCCATCTCCAATGGCACCCTCCAGGGCCTGCGGCTGGCCGTTAATGTGGCGGCCATGCTCATTGTCTTCATCGCCTTCATAGCCATGCTTAACTTTATCCTGCAGAAGGTGGGCGACTGGACCCCGCTGAACGCCCACATCGTAAAATTAACTCATGGCCAGTATTCGCAGCTCAGCCTGCAGTTCATCCTCGGCTATATATTGTCGCCGCTGGCGTGGGCCCTGGGTGTGCCTAAGCACGACATGGCGCTTGTGGGGCAGCTGCTGGGCGAGAAAACCATTCTCAACGAGATGATAGGTTATATCAGCCTGAAACAGTACCTCACCGCCGGTGCTTTTGCCCATGCCAAGTCCTATATCATGGCCACCTACATGCTTTGCGGCTTCGCCAACCTGGGATCCATAGGCATCGAGCTGGGCGGTATCGGCGCCCTGGCACCCAACCAAAGGTCAACATTAGCTAAACTGGGCTTCAGGGCACTCCTCGGCGGAGGTCTCGCCTCACTGCTGTCGGCCACCATCGTCGGTATCATCATCGGGTGATAAACAATAGATGTAGCAGAATATGAAACAATACCTCGATCTCCTTCAGCATGTGCTGGATAACGGAACCCGCAAAGTGGACCGCACGGGCACCGGGACAATCAGCGTGTTCGGCTACCAGATGCGCTTCAACCTGGAAGAGGGATTCCCCGTGCTGACCACTAAAAAGCTGCATCTCCGCTCCATCATCCATGAGCTGCTGTGGTTCCTGAGAGGCGATACAAACCTTCAATACCTGCATGACAACCATGTCACCATCTGGGACGAGTGGGCCGACGGGCGGGGCGAGCTGGGTCATATCTACGGCTACCAGTGGCGATCGTGGCCCTCATATGACGGCGGTCATATCGACCAGATCACACACGTCATCGAGAGCATCAAGACCAACCCCGCCTCACGGCGTCATATCGTCAGCGCCTGGAATGTGGCCGACCTGGAGAACATGTCGCTGCCGCCATGCCACCTCCTGTTCCAGTTCTATGTGAATGACGGTAAGCTGTCGTGCCAGCTTTACCAGCGCAGTTGCGACATCTTCCTCGGCGTGCCCTTTAACATTGCCTCCTATGCCCTGCTCACCATGATGATGGCACAGGTCACGGGGCTGAAACATCATGAATTCATCCACACCCTGGGCGACGCACACATCTACCTCAACCACATCGACCAGGTTAAACTGCAACTGACACGTGAGCCCTACAAGCTGCCCACCATGAAGATCAATCCCGCCATAAGGGATATCTTTCAATTCAGGTGTGAGGATTTCGAACTCGTCGATTACATGGCCCATCCTCATATAAAAGGTGAAATCTCGGTTTAACAGGCATTAATTGACACATCATGAAGCACATCTCCATCATCGTCGCCATAGCTGAAAACAATGCCATAGGAAAAGATAACCGGCTTCTGTGGCATATCTCCGACGACCTCAAACGGTTCAAAGCACTGACAACGGGCCATACTGTCGTCATGGGCAAGAAGACCTATGAGTCGCTGCCTGTCAGGCCCCTGCCCAACAGGCGCAATGTTGTGATCACCGATATTCCGGGCGAGGTGATCGAAGGCTGTATCACGGCCTATTCCATCGAGGATGCCATTGAAAAATGCGACGATGACAAGGAAAATTTTATCATCGGCGGCGGGTCGGTGTACAGGCAGTTCCTGAAATATGCCGATAGATTTTACCTGACCCGTGTCCACCGGTCGTTTGAGGCGGATACATTTTTTCCGGAGATCGACTTCCGGGGGTGGAAGATAGTGGAGGAGCAGTATGTGCCTGAAGATGAAAAAAACCCGTTTGCGTATACTTACAGGGTTTATGTGAGGCAATGACAAGAATTGAAGAAAAAATGCGTTCTTATAATGGTTCGAGGTAATTATAACAACCTCACCCCAACCCCTCTCCTTTAGGAGAGGGGCTATTACATAGTTCCCCCCTTCTCCTTCAGGAGAAGGGGCAGGGGGATGAGGTTGTTAAAAAAGCTATATTCTTATCATAAGTCTCCTATCGCACTAAATAACAAACACATTCATATACTGCAATGAAAAAGAAATACCTGTTACCAATTGCTTTTCTCGGGATGACCTTTCTCTGGCAGGGATGCCTGAAAAATAACAATGAGAATATCATTTACTATGATTTTCAGACTGTCACCGAGAATTTTATGCTGGCCTATCTCATCCATTCCGAGACCTATTTCAGGCTCGATTCGGTTTTCAGAAGCCTGAATGATTCACTGGCCTTGTATCCTTCCGGCTCTTACAACTGGGGCAAGGCCACAATGACCGTCACGCCGCCCGACACGGTCACCTATCCCAAGGTTTTTGTGCTGGATTACGGCAGTGACCGTGCCCTCGATTCGCTCACGGGCAGGATAACGGGCAACATCACCAAAAAATACCTGGAGACCGGAAGCGAGATCAATTACACCTTCGTCGATTTTAAGGTCGACAGCTTCGACGTCAAAGGTTTTGACACACTCAGGGTGCAGCAGAACCAGGGTGATGTGGTCAACATGACCTTTATGGTTCGTGACGGGCTCATCATACGGCCCTTACAGGACGGAAGTCATGATACGATCACCTTCGAGTGCATCGAGTATCCGGATTATTCGTTTAATGCCATGCAGTTCTCCATCAACGAAGGCTATGCCGCCGGCCTGTCAACCGACAGCCTCCATTTTGCCGTCGATGTCGATCCCAATTATCCGTTGATAAGGCATCTCGGTTGCCCTTTCATCAGCGATGGGATACTCAATTACCATATCCGCGATTATCATTCGAAAAGCATCGGTGAGGGCATCATCCATTTTGGGTTTCCGGCACAGGGCGAGTGCGATAAATATGCCCTTATCGTGGTGAATGGCGACGGGTACCAGGTACAGATGGAGTTCATCATGGATTGAACTAATGATGCGAAAAGGATGGTTACCGGTTATTTGCGTTGCATGGCTTTTTTATGCCGGCTGTGATATGGCCGACAAGGAGGAATGTGATTACAATCCCAACCGTGATGCCGCCATTGCTTACATCCACGCCGAGAATATCTTCAGGGACGTGTTCAACATCGTATGGATGGCTTGCACCGACACCCTTCTTTTACACACCGGCAGCGACAGTGTCTTCGGTGCCGTGGCCACTTATGACAGCCTCCCCGTAAAGAAGATCACCGTCGACTACGGGGACTATGTTAAGGTATGCCCTGATAACCGTTACCGTCTGGGAAGCATCGCTATCGAAATGAGCGGTGATCTGCCAGCTAAGGGCACGGTGGTCGATATCCGTCTCAGTAATCATTACCTTCAGTCCGACGCCATGGATGTGTATCCCGACGCCAAACCCTATAACATTCATGCAAGTACTGTGAGCATCGTCAATGAGGGCACGGGCGATGACGGGCGGTGGCTGTTTTCCTATTCGGTCAGCGGCGGGACCGTCAGCGATACCGCGGCCATCATAACGACCTTTAACACTACAAAGACCATTGTATGGTCCGGTGACACACCCTATGACCCGGATGAGGAATTCATTGTCGTTGAAGGTACTTCTACGGGCGAGATTACGGCGTGCACCTCTTTTCAGGCCACGGTGGAGGAGCCTCTGGAAGACCACTTTGACTGTCCGTGGCTGTCGGCTGGTAAGATCGTCCTGGCGACAGGCGATCTCCGTTTCCATACGGCCGAGGTTGACCTTGTTACAGGAGATGGCTGTAACAGCATTGTCAATTTCGTATACGATGAGGTCATCCTTTATGCTGCAATGAAGTGAGCCGGCAAGGCCGTCATTGTTGTCTCTTCGTTATGTCTTCAGCTTTTTCTTCTTTGCCGCCGGGAACAGGATATTGTTCAGGATGAGCCTGTATCCGGGTGAGTTGGGGTAGAGGTTAAGGTCGGTGGGCGGGTCGCCCACGTTATGGCGGTAGTCTTCGGGGTCATGGCCGCCGAGGAATGTCCAGGTGCCTTTGCCGTATTCGCCGTGGATGTAACGGGCTTCGCCGGCCGATTTGAGTTCGCCCATGATGAGGACGCTGGGTTTGATATAGCGTTCGTCGAAGGCGGTGGTCTGTCCCATGAAGCCCTTGATGATACGTGTATGATCCTGGCACAGCATGGTGGGCACGGGATCCCACTTCGCAGAGAAGTCGAACAGGGTGAAGAAGTCCTCATTCTGCGGCACCCGGCGGCGTTCGGTCACATCGATGGACGAGATTTCATATTCGTAGGGGCTGGTGCTCAGTGTGAAGTTGGTGAAAGCGAAGCAGTTGTCGTAGTTGAGCTTGGCCTGGGCGTTAGGGTCGGGCGGATCACCGTCGAACATGACGTCGCAGATGTCGACCCCGTCGGCGGCCAGGGCCACGTCGAAGCTGTCGGGAGCGGAGCACATCGAGAAGAGATAACCGCCACCGGCCACGAAGTCACGTATCTTCTTAGCCACTGCCAGCTTGCACTCCGACACTTTGTTGAAGCCCAGCTTATGGGCTATCTCTTCCGAGATGCGGACATCCTCCTGGTACCACGCCGCGTCCTTGAAGGTCCTCCAGAACTTGCCGTACTGGCCGGTGAAATCTTCATGGTGCAGGTGCAGCCAGTCGTACATGGGCAGGACCCCCTGCATGACCTCCTCATCGTAGACCACGTCATAGGGTATCTCGGCATAGGTGAGCGCCAGCGTCACGGCATCGTCCCAGGGCTGCTTGTTCTTGGGCGAGTAGACGGCCACTTTGGGCGCCTTGTGCAGCTTCACCACGTCCATGTTCACCTCGGGCTGCTCGATGTCCTGCAGAATGGCCGTGTACTGCGCGTCGGCCAGGATGGTGTAGCTGACACCGCGTACGGTACATTCATCCTCAACGGTTTTGTTGTATGGTGTGGCGAAGCTGCCGCCACGGTAATTCAGCAGCCAGTCCACCTCCTCTTCCTTCTGAAGCACCCAGTATGCGATGCCGTAAGCTTTCAGGTGGTTCTTCTGCGTGTCGTCCATGGGGATGAGAAGGTAGGCCGCCCTCACGGACGAAAAAGAAACAACAAGGAAGATAAACATGAAAATGAAGGTCCTGATAATCTGATGTCGGGTACCCCACAGGCATGTAACAGGCTTCATGATGTCAATGATTTTAAAACTGCAAAGGTATATCACAAACGATCACCATTCAGGTAACGTCAATTAAATTCCGGGAGTATGTAAATTAAATAATAGTTGCAGGTTGCAGGTTA
>CAZVNP010000020.1:31531-37581 GCA_964628285.1 uncultured Lentimicrobiaceae bacterium | reverse complement strand
GACCTGCCGACCTGAAGGCGGGGGTCAGGGACGGGGGCTGTATCAGAACGGTGATTCCTCGTCGGTCATGTCATTGAGGCGTGAGGGGAGGGTATAGGTGAAGGTGCCGTTCTCGTCGCCGGCTTCGAAGTCGGCCAGGATGGGCTCCTGCTCCGACGGACCGTAGTCGACGAACTTGGCGTACTTGGAGATGAACCGCATGGGGATATCTTTCAGAGCGCCGTTACGGTGCTTGGCGATGATGACCTCGGCGTAACCCACCAGCGAGTTACCCTCCTTGTCGACAGTGATCTTGTAATATTCGGGCCGGTAGATGAAGAGGACCAGGTCGGCATCCTGTTCCAGGGCACCCGACTCACGGAGGTCGGACAGGATGGGTTTCTTGAGCCCTGTTCTCGTCTCCACGGCGCGGCTCAACTGCGACAGGGCCAGGATGGGCACGTTGAGCTCCTTGGCTAAACTCTTGATGGAGCGCGAGATATTGCTGATCTCCTGCTCCCTGTTGCCACGGCCTTCGGAAGGCGACGACATGAGCTGTATGTAGTCGATGATGATGAGTTCGATGTTGTGCTGGGCTTTCAGGCGGCGGCATTTGGCGCGCAGCTCGAAGACCGAGAGGGCGGGGGTGTCATCGATGTACAGGGGTGCGTCGATCAGCTTGCCTATCTTGGCGTTGAGGTGATCCCACTCGGTCTGGTCGAGGGTGCCTTTTTTGAGCTTCTCTGCCGAGATGGAGGTCTCGCTCGAGATGAGACGTGTCACGAGCTGCAGCGATGACATTTCGAGGGAGAAGAAAGCCACCGGCCGTTTGAAATCGACAGCGATGTTGCGGGCGATGGTGATGGCGAAGGCCGTCTTGCCCATGCCGGGGCGTGAGGCCAGGATGATGAGGTCGGATTTCTGGAAGCCCGATGTCACCCTGTCGAGCTCGCTGAAACCCGACGGCACGCCGCGCAGGCCCTCCTCATTCTCCATGGAGGCCTGTATTTCACGGATGGCCTCGCTGACAAGCGAATGCATGTCAACATAGCTCCTTCTCAGGTTGCTCTCGCTCAGATCGAAGAGGTTGCTCTCAGCCTTGTCTAAGAGGTCGAAGGGATCGGAAGTATCCTCGTAAGCATCGTGGATGATGACGGAGGAGATGTTGATGAGCTCACGCTGGATGTATTTCTGCAGGATGATGCGGGCGTGGTACTCGATGTTGGCGGCCGACGCCACCCGGTTGGTCAGTTGGGTGATATAATAGGGTCCGCCTACCACATCCAGCTCGCCTGAAGTCTTGAGCTCGTTGATGACCGTCAGGATATCGACGGGCTCCGATTTGGAAAAGAGCCTCTGTATGGCAGCATATATGACCTGGTGCGCTTCCTTGTAAAACATCTCCGGCCGCAAAAAGTCGATCACCGTGGTCAGGGCATCTTTCTCCAGCATGAGGGCGCCCAGGACGGTCTCCTCCAAATCGACGGCCTGGGGCGGCAACTTGCCCTGATCCATAACATCTTGTATCACAGCCGCTTTGGGGATGCTCCGGCGCCGCGTATTTTTAATTTCTGCATTCTCTGCCATTCGTCAAAAATATGAAATACACAGGAGGGAACCATCCCATTTCCCGATAATAGTTATCAACAATTTTCCTGTTTTCTCTCTGTCAGGATAGTCCGGTAAGGGATCGGTGCAAGAATTAAGAAAACTTCCGCCGTCATTATAAAATTAAACTATTTTTGTCATGGGTAAATTTTAATCTCAGCATAACAAGGCTGAGATTGACTATCGTTCTGATGATGAAAAGGTCTTGCAGTGTTATATTTCATTTTGTTTCCGCATTGATGGTCAGTGCATCTTTTACGTCGGCGCAGAACCATTCTGTCACCATTCACGGGCGGGTCCCTGCCGACAGCGTGTACAAGACCATTGTCCTGGAAGATTACAACAAACACCCGCAGGTTGTGGCCACCTCTCCACTCGGTACCGACGGCTCCTTTCAATTCACCCTGAATTTGGCTCATCTTGACTTTCTGAAGCTCAGGCTCGGCGACGACAATTCTCTTCCGCTCATTTTGCTGCCGGGCGAGCAGATCACCATCACCTCAGGATCGGGGCCCATGAGCCGGGAGGCGGTGATCACGGGCTCTCCACACTCCTGCCTGCTGCTCACCCTGAGCCGGGAAGTGATACGTTATGACAGGCAGTTCGATTCACTCTATCAAACGTATAAGACGCTGATGAGCCGGCAGGAGGATGCCGACACTATGAAAATCGCCTCCCTGGTGACCATGCTGAAAGACCTCGATGCCAAACGCAGGGATTGCATCCGGCAGTTTGCACAGAACCATCCCGAATCGCCTGCCAACCTCTATTATCTGAACCGGCTGGACATCGACAAGGATCTGCCCACTTTTATCAAGGTCGATGACGCCCTGTACAGGCAATATCCAGAGAATTCTTACGTCAAGGAACTGAATTACACCGTCGATTCCAAACGTTATATCCAGCCCGGCATGCCTGCTCCGGACATCAGCCTGCCTGATCCTGAGGGCCGTATCGCCACTCTTTCCTCCCTCAAAGGCCACGTCGTACTCGTCGATTTCTGGGCCTCCTGGTGCGGACCCTGCCGCAAGGAAAACCCTAACGTGGTGCGCATGTACAGAAAATATCATGACAAAGGCTTTGAGGTGTTTGGCGTGTCGCTCGACACTGACCGCAACGGATGGCTCAGAGCCATAAAAAACGACAGCCTGTTATGGACACAGGTCAGTGATATGAAGAAATGGAACTCGGAGGCAGCCAAAACATATGCCGTGAGAGCTATCCCTTTCTCCGTCCTGCTCGACAGAGAAGGTCGTATCATGGCCATCAATCTCAGAGGTTCGGACCTTGCCGCCAAGCTGCAGGAGATATTTGGCTTCTGACCGGAACCGGGGTTATGAACAGGATGCTGTGGATTCCTTTTCTTATCATCTTACCGGGACAAAAAGAAAAAATCATAAGTTCGCAGGCATATTAACCTAAACCGCCCCTTATGCCTGCTAAAAGAAGGAAGAAAAGGAAGGTCGTACGGTTTAAAACGGTCACATTCAAAATTTCGGCCAGGCAGAAGAGATCACTGATGAATTATTGCAGCGCCCGCGGCACCACCCCCAACAAGCTGATAAAAAGATGTCTCAGGAAATACCTTGTGGGTTTTGCCGATCATGTCCCCGAGAACTATTTCATCAGGGAGAATCAGCTGGAGCTTTTTGCCGAGGCCGAGACGAATGGCCTGGAGTGATGTCTTTCTTTTATTTGGAGGGTGTGCCGGAATAAGGTGTCCGGTTCAAGATCGAACGTCCCAGGGTCACCTCATCGGCATATTCCAGCTCGTCACCGACAGCGATGCCGCGGGCAATGGTTGAGATCTTTATGCCGGCGTCTTTCAGTTTTTTATAGATATAGAAGCAGGTGGTGTCCCCTTCGATGGTAGTGGGTAAGGCCAGAATGACCTCCTCCACCGGGCGGTCTTCGATCCGTTTTTCAAGGGAGTCAATCGTCAGGTCTTTCGGTCCGATCCCTTCGATGGGCGAAATGATACCTCCCAGGACATGGTAAACGCCGTTGTACTGCCCCGTGTTTTCTATGGCCAGCACATCGCGGATGTCCATGACCACACACACCAGGGCCTTGTTGCGTTTAGGGCTGGAACAGATCGGGCACACCTCCGTGTCGGATATATTATGGCACTCCCTGCAGAATTGAACCTCCTCGCGCATCTTCAGGATAGCCCCGACAAAAGCCTCCACGTCGTCCCTGTTCTGCCTGAGCAGGTTCAGGGCCAGCCGCAGGGCCGTCTTGCTGCCGATGCCGGGCAATGTCGACAGGGCGTTGACGGCGTCCTCAAGGAGTTTGGATGAAAGGATCATAACAGAGGGTGATGGTAACGAACTTTGATTACATTTGCCGTACAAATTTATGGTAAAATCATTTTTATCATCAATAAAGTTTGAATCCTTTCGTTAAACCGGCAAAGAAAGCTTATTATCACCAGTTATGAGAAATCGGCTTTATATATTGATCATTTTTGCATTGCAAACGGGGTGGCTGCAGGCCCAGCCCCGCCAGAGCGACACGCTGAACCGCACCGACCAGTCCGGGAAAAAGCAAGGGTACTGGATCAGGTATGATCATGATACACTGCGCTACGAGGGACGTTTTATCGATGACAAACCCACCGGTGAGTTTAAATATTATTATGGTGAGGGTCAGCTGAAGGCCAGGGTGGACTATCTGGATGAACACCGCTCCAGGGCCACGCTCTTTCATACAAACGGAATTAAAATGGCCGAGGGTGATTATTGGGACACGGCAAAAGACGGTGTATGGAAGTATTATGATGAGCAGGGGGTGCTGGTATCGGACGAGACCTATGATAAAAGCGTGAGGACGGGGATCTGGCGTAGCTATTATCCGGAAGGACAGACAGTGGAGGAATTCACTTATCGGAATGATATGAAGGACGGCCCCTGGAAGCAATATTTCCCTGACGGCTCGCTGAAGCTGTCGGGAGGCTATGCCCACGATAAGAAAAACGGTCCTTTCCAGCTTTTTTATCCCGGCGGGCAGATACTTCTGTCGGGTTCATACAAAAATGACGATCGTGAGGGCGACTGGCTTTATTATCTTGAAGACGGGACATTGCAGAAGAAAAGAAGCTACCGCAACGGATACCTCGTCAATGAGATCAAATACATTGAATCGGAGGATGAGAAAGAGTGAGTGTCAGGCTCCGATAACCCCTTTCACCTCGGTAATGCTTTTCAATACTGTTCTTCCTGTTGTGATTAGCCGCTCATGGATTTGATGCCCTTTGTCGATGAGTATGCACGGGCAGCCCAGGGCAAGAGCCACCTCATGATCGTGCAGCGAGTCACCGATGAGGCAGACCTCTTCAGGGGTAGCTTTCAGCCCGAGCATCAGACGCTTGGCTATTTCCAGCTTGCTCTCGGCATAGTGGTTATGAATACCGGCCATCCCGTCAAAGTAATACAGGATGCCCAGGGTCCGGATCGATTCGCGCAGGGTGTTATGTTCCATCGCCGACAGGACGATCTGCCGGTAACCACGATCGTGAAAATAGGCCAGGGTCTCCACGACACCCTCCTGTAAATGACATGAGGGGAGACGGCTAAGGTAACGGCGCATGAATTCAATGGCCACCTCGTCCCAGTCGTCACGCTCGAAATCAAATCCCAGTTGCCGGTAATAACTTTTCACCGGGAAGGTGAAAATCTGACGGTAATATTCCCTCGTGATGCCCTTCATGTGACGTTCGGACAGGATGCTGTTCATGGCCTCCACGCAGATGTCGACATCATCGAGCAGGGTGCCGTTCCAGTCCCACAGCAGGATGCGGACTTTCTCCACCTTCATGCCTTTGGCATTAAAAGAGGTAAGCGACGCCTGCCTTGGCGGCGAACTGACTGTAATTGCTCACGGCATACCTCAGCTCGAGCAGGAAGTTCAACTTGTCGTTGATCAGGTAATCACCGCCGACGCCGATATTCAATCCCGGATCCACCTCGTTTTTCCGGTAGTCGTATTTGGGATTGCCTATCAGATCGGGATTTTTAGGCTCGCCCCTGAAGGTCAGAAAGGCCAGGTTGAAGCCCACGAGCGGGTAAAGGTCTATCTGGTTTTCCACGACGGGGAAAAGATAATGCCCGTTAAGGTTGATCTCAAACATATCGGTCACCTCACGCCATCCGAGATAGTCATTATGGTGCGGGATGAAGTACGACAAGTCCGGCGCCACCCTGATGTTGTCTTTGATGCTGAAAGAACCAAGGATATTAAAACCGAGACTCCTTATCTCCGATCCATATATGAGGGCTCCGCCGACAGCGGCTTTGTTTGTGCCGGGCTGGCACACGGCGAGGTTGGTTATGACCAGGGCTGCCAGAATGAAGAGGATTTTTTTCATCGTAAATGAATTTAATTCTAAAGAAAAATGTCTGACCTGTTATTTTATCCCTAACAGTATCCCGATTCTCACTGCCGTATTGAAATCGACATTGATG
>CAZVNP010000020.1:0-31431 GCA_964628285.1 uncultured Lentimicrobiaceae bacterium | reverse complement strand
CAATATGACTCTCATCATCCCGGGCTGTGATTGACATGTTCAAAATTATGGAATCGATGGGATTATTGAAAGCCACAGGATTTTTTTTTTCAACAGATGAGGGTTAATCCCCGGCGTCAGCCTTAATTTTTAAATACCAGATGAAAATTGTCGGCGTCGACGGTGATGGGTCGGGTCTGGTCTATCGTTCCAGCCAGGATCATTTTCGACAGCTCATTGAGGATCTCACGCTGTATCAGTCGTTTGAGAGGGCGTGCGCCAAACTGCGGATCATAACCTTCGGTGGCGATCAGTTCAACGGCTTTATCCGACACGTTAAGGCTGACGTTATTCTTTGCCAGCAATTGTTTCACATTCTTCAGCTGGAGTCCGACAATCTGCACGATCTCGCTTCGTGTGAGCGGATTGAACATGATGATCTCATCGATCCTGTTGAGGAACTCAGGCCGGATGGTCTTACGGAGCAGGTCGAAGACCTCCTGCCTGGTTTCTTTTATGATATCGTCCCGGTTAGCGTCGGTCATCCTGTTAAAGCTTTCCTGAATGAGCAAGGAACCGATATTTGATGTCATGATGATGATGGTGTTCTTGAAGTCGGCTGTTCTTCCCTTGTTATCTGTCAGACGGCCGTCGTCGAGCACTTGCAGCAGGATATTGAAGACATCGGGGTGGGCTTTCTCTATCTCATCGAGGAGAACAACGGAGTAAGGCTTCCGTCTGACCTTTTCGGTGAGCTGACCGCCCTCTTCATATCCGACATATCCCGGCGGGGCGCCGATGAGGCGTGAGACGGTATGACGCTCCTGGTATTCCGACATGTCGATGCGGACCATAGCATTTTCATCGTTGAAGAGAAATTCGGCGAGGGCTTTGGCCAGCTCCGTTTTGCCGACGCCGGTGGTGCCGAGGAAAATGAAGGAACCTATGGGCCGGCGGCTGTCCTGCAGTCCTGCGCGGCTGCGCCTGATCGCATCGGCGATAGCCGTGATGGCTTCGTCCTGACCCACGACGCGTTTGTGCAGCTCTTCCTCCAGGTGCAGCAGCTTCTCTTTCTCGCTCTGCAGCATGCGGCTCACCGGTATGCCGGTCCAGCGGGCCACGATTTCGGCTATCTCTTCGGCGCCCACCTCCTCGTTTATCAGGGGAGTGCCGCCCTGCACCTCGCTGAGCTTCACGTTGAGGGCCTCCAGCGCCTTCTCGGCTTCCTTGATCTTACCGTAACGCAACTCGGCCACACGCCCGTAGTCACCCTCACGCTCCGCCCGTTCTGCTTCGAACTTGTACTCTTCAATCTCGTTTTTACGCTGCTGGATGCCCTCCACCACCTCTTTCTCAGCCTGCCATTTGGCACGGAGACCCTGGCGCTGTTCCTTGAAATTGGCTATTTCTTCGTTGAGGTGTTTCAGCTTGGCAGGGTCGTTCTCCCTTTTGATGGCTTCACGTTCGATCTCCAGCTGTGTGATTTTCCTTTCTATCTCATCGACGGCTTCGGGAACGGAGTCGACCTCCAGACGCAGCTTGGCCGCGGCCTCATCGATCAGGTCTATGGCCTTGTCGGGAAGAAAACGGTCGGAGATGTAACGCTGCGACAGCTCCACCGCGGCGATGATTGCTTCGTCCTTGATCCTGACGTGATGGTGTGTCTCATACCTTTCCTTGAGCCCGCGGAGAATCGAAATGGCCTCGGTGGCGTCAGGCTCATCGACCATGACGATCTGGAAACGCCGTTCCAGGGCCTTGTCTTTTTCAAAGTATTTCTGGTATTCTTTCAGTGTAGTGGCGCCGATGGCTCTCAGTTCACCTTTGGCCAGGGCAGGCTTGAGGATGTTGGCCGCATCCATGGCGCCTTCGCCGGCGCCGGCGCCCACCAGGGTGTGGATTTCGTCGATGAACAGGACGATCTCACCATCAGAGCGTATGACTTCGTTGACCACGCTTTTAAGGCGTTCTTCAAACTCACCTTTATATTTGGCTCCCGCTATCAGCGAGCCCATATCGAGCGAGAAGATCTGTTTTGTCTTCAGGTTTTCCGGCACATCGCCGTTGATGATGCGGTGGGCGAGACCCTCCGCGATGGCTGTCTTACCAACGCCGGGTTCGCCGATGAGGATGGGGTTGTTCTTGGTCCGTCGCGACAGGATTTGCAGGATACGCCTGATCTCCTCGTCCCTGCCGATGACGGGGTCGAGTTTGCCCTGGCGCGCCAGCTCGTTCAGATTACGGGCATATTTATTCAGGGCATTGTAGGTCTCCTCGGCTGTCTGGCTCCTGACGGAAGCACCCTGACGCAGCTGCCTGATGGCAGCTTTCAGATCCTTCTCATTGACGCCATTGTCTTTCAGAAGCTGGGCTGCCGTGTCATGTCCTGACAGGATCCCCAGCAACAGATGCTCGAGGGAAATGAATTCGTCATTGAACTCCTTCAGGTAGTGCCCCGCTTTCTGCAACGCTTTGGTGGCATCGGACGAAAGGTATTGCTCCCCGCCGGCAACCTTGGGATAGGATTCGATATCCTTGTCAAGGGCATGCGTCAGAACAGGTATGTTGACATCAAGCTTTTTCAGAAGAAAAGGTACCACCGTATCATCGACCATTATCATCCCTTTTAGGATATGGGTGCTCTCAATGGCCTGCTGCTGGTAACCCTGGGCTATCTCCTGGGCTTTCTGAACGGCCTCCTGGGACTTTATGGTGAAATTATTGAAATTCATAATATTATCCTTCCTTAACTGTTTTTTATTTGGCGCAACGGGACGATCAAAATACCTGCCATCAGGATTTTAGCGCCGTTTGAAGGAGAAATGTCATAACCTCCGGCCGTTTTAATGACAGAATGACATTTTTTCACCAGGATAACATTCGGCCCGTTGTGTCGTTATATCGGTATTCACATCATCATACTCAATGGATATGCTCCATATGGATGGATTCTGGGTATTTCACCGCGGTATTATGAATTTCCGATTAATCATTATTTTTGTCGCTGAAACGGTTTTGCTTTCATGAAGAAAATTATCTCTTTTCTCTTTCTCCTTTCCATTGTCACGACAGCTTTCGGGCAGTCACCCATCCCTGATACGGTGTTTGTTTTCCAGCAGGATACGGTTCTGAGTTGCCATGTCGACAGCCTGTTCCTGTTTGCCGGCGAAGATTATAGCAGTTATCTGTGGGATACGGGCGATACCACTCTGGGGATATGGGTCATGGAGACAGGCACCTACCGGGTGACCGTTGATGCGAATACGGGTAATGAACAGTCCGACTCGGTGTACGTCAATTTCATTCATGCTTCCATCGTTCAAAATGACACCATGATCTGTTACGGTGACACCATCACCCTTAACATCACGCAAAAATTACCCGACTGCCTGATCGCCTATTATCCCTTAAACGGTAATTCCAATGATGAAAGCGGTCACGGTTATAATCTTTTTCCTTTTAATACGATCCTGGTGCCCGACCGTTTCGGCCATCCCCGGAGCGCATACAGCTTCAACGGTAAGAACAGTTACCTTTTCGGTTCCATCGGGTTGCATACCGGTGATCTGGCCGTGGCGTTGTGGTTCAGGACACCCGACACGAGCCTCTGGTATCCCGAGAACATGCTGCCCACCATCTTCGATTATGGCAACGGACAGTTGCGAACGGCTTTGCTGGGACTCGACCCGGATTTTATTGAGGGGAACGACGTCGGCAAGGTGAGTGTCGATCATTTCAACGGTGTGGGAGCGCCGGATAATTTTCAGTTTGAGACATCCGTCAAGCCGGCGTTTGCCCAATGGCATCACCTCTATGTGGTTTTTGATACGAGTGCGGCTCCCAGCACGATATGGATCGACGGCATGCGCCAGGCACAGGATGTCACCCCTGCCGTGTTAAATCCTGTGGAGGATCTCATCTTTTTCGGGCGCAGCGACAGCATCCGGAGAGACGAATCCTATTTCGTCGGCAGGCTGGACGAAATCAGCATCTACAGCTGCCCTCTCGATTCGGCGGAGATAGAGGCCCTTTACAAGACCGGCACGATGTACAATTACACCACCCTGTGGAGCACGGGCGACACCCTTTCCTCCATAGCCGTGGCACCTGATACCACCACCACATACTATGTGTCGGTCTCCGACGGACTTAATTCGTGTACCGACAGTGTGACCGTCAGGGTCAATCCTGAGATAAAACTCGACCTGACGCAGATTGATATCGGCTGTCCGGGCGAGGAAAAAGCCAAGATGCTGGCTCATGTCACCGGCGGCACGTCACCTTATGTCATCACCTGGGACAACCGCATCAAGTATCTGCAGGGTGATACGCTGGCTCTGGGCCTGCGCGACAGCATCGACTATGCCATCACCATCACCGACACCATGAATTGTACCCTGGCACAAACCTTTCAGGTGGATGCCCTGCCCGCCCCTCAGGTAAAGTTCAGCTATGCTCCCGAAAACGTGTATATTCAAAATCCTGTCGTCACCTTCACCGATGAGACCCCCGATGCCGTGGCGTGGTTCTGGGATTTCGGGGATACCGTTTCGACCTCCACCCTCCAGAATCCGGTGCACACCTATGCGACCGTCAACAGTTTCCCGGTTAAACTGATCGTCACAGGAAGCAATGGTTGCAAGGATTCACTGGTGCAGGTGGTCAATGTCCAGGAGGTGAAGCTGGTCATACCGAATGCCTTCACACCTAATGGCGACGGCATTAACGACACCTATGTCGTCACCGATCTCGACAAATACATCAGCAATTATTTCGTCGTTTATAACCGTTGGGGGAAGAAGGTGTTTGAGAAAACCAATTATGTCAGCGGTGACTGGGACGGTGGCAATCTGGCCGACGGCACCTATTTCTTTGTCCTGCGTTGTACGGGTTATTTCAGCGTGGATGAATTCAAGGGGACCATTAACATTATTCGCGGTCCGCGACGATGATATGCCCCGTCGTCGGGCAGGACCACGATGAATCCTGCCATCTATTTTTGTGAATTCATCTTCACGAAATAAGCGGCTTTTTCAAGTGAGGTAATCATATCGTATTCACCAAGGTAAATATTTTCGCCGACGTTAAGGGCTTTAGGCGTATAGTTAATGATTCCCTTGATGCCGGCGGTGACAAGGGTGGCCGCCACCGCGGCCGCCTCATCGGCAGGAACGGTGAGGATGGCAATGGTGATATGGTCTTTCCGGATGATCTCCTGCAACAGGTCGGCATGAAAACAGGTTACTCCGGTAAACGTCTTTCCAATTTTCTCTGGATTCACATCGAAGGCGGCCACTATCGACAGCTTGGTTCTTTTACCGCTGAAATAACGGATGATGGCCCTGCCCAGGTTGCCGACGCCGACCACGCAGACATTGAGGCCCTCCTCCGTGTCGATGATCTTTCCTATCAGGTCGATCAGTTCTTTCACATCATAACCCTTACGAAGCGTTCCGGTGTAACCGATAAGCATGATATCGCGCCTCACCTGCACAGGGGTGATATGTAAAAGACCGGCCAGCTCATGTGAAAAGATGTGCTGCTTGTCGCCGGCACTCCAGATTAACAACGCTCTCCTGTATTGGCTGAGACGTTCGACGGTTTTATCCGGTATTTTATTCATAGTTTTATTGTTAATATAGTAACAACGCAAAGGTAAAAGCAGAGCCTGAATAAAGCAAATAATATTTTTTCGTACCGGGAGGCGGATCACGGAGGGATTTACCTGATAAGGTCACCGTCATTATCCGGTTGACGCCATCAGAGTCCTTGTATTTTTAAGCCAGTCATACCACAGGTTCATACCCTGTCCCGTTTTGGCCGAGACTTCGAAAAATTTCAGATGTGGGTTGACCTGAGCGGCATATGACCGGGCTTTGTCAAGGTCGAAGTCCACGTAAGGCAGCAGGTCCATTTTATTGATCACGCACAGATGCGATGACCTGAACATGGTGGGGTATTTCAGGGGCTTGTCTTCACCTTCGGTGACGCTCATGATGACCACGCGGTAGTTTTCACCCAGATCGAACAGCGCCGGGCAGACCAGGTTGCCCACATTCTCGATGAAAAGAACAGAATCGTCGGCCGGTTTCAGCACTTTTAAGGCTTTATGGATCATTTCAGCGTCGAGATGGCACCCCGTACCGGTGTTGATCTGCACCACGGGTGCCCCCGTTTCTTTTATGCGCATGGCGTCGTTCATGGTCTGTTGGTCTCCTTCGATGATAGTGTAAGGGATGCCGGTCATGTCACGCAGGGTGCGTTCGAGGAAGACGGTCTTGCCTGACCCCGGCGAGCTCACTAAGTTCAGGACCAGGATGTTGCAGGCTTCGAAGAAACCCCTGTTCCGCTCGGCCAACAGGTTGTTCCTGGTGAGAATGTCCTGTCCGACAATAATTTCTTTTGACTGCAAATGATCGTGATCATCACCGTGATCATGGGTATGTCCGGCCTCATGGTCATGGGTATGGGTATAAGTTATGCCACCGTGTGTATGTGTGTGTTCGCGTGGATCGACGGGTTCACTCCCGGGAACGGTTATCGTGACTTTATTTTCGGGTTGGCCGCAGCCGCAGGTATCGCACATGGGATATTAGATTTAAGATTAACGATTAACGATATTTGATTTATGATTGTATTCGTTGATTTGTTGAATTATAGATTTTATATTTCGTTGACGAAGAGTGATTTGATACGGAGTTCCTGGCCGCGGATGATACTGGTGTTAAAGCCGTGACAGACGGGGCAGGGGGTGAACAGATCGTCGACGGGAAATTCATGCATACAATCGTTGCATCGGGCTTGTCCCGGCACCTTGTCAACCGTTCTTTTCGCCCCAGAGAGCATGGTGTCTTTAACGGCTACCTCCAGGGCAAAGTCAAGTGCTTCCATCTCCACACCCGATAATTCGCCTATCTCCAGTTCAATTTCGGTGACCGACAAAGCATGTGCCTTGTGCGCGTGTTCTTCTGCAATATCAATGATTTCCAGTGCGATCGATAACTCATGCATGGTTATGGCCCGGGTTTGAAGTTCAGGTCATCCTGTCACGCCTCAAAATTATTAAAATTTTTTTACCCGGATGGCACTAATAGCCTGTGTTCTCAGAATAACCGGTTTTTTTTGTCTTCAAATAAGAAAAAGTTTTTTTTGTTTTTTTAATTTTATCGTCAGAATTTTACATGTTTTTATTAACCTGACACAATCATTGGGAGAATATCTGTCATGAGTAAAATCATATCATTGAATGTCAAATGTCCAAACTGCCACAAGTCATTGATGGACCATAACTATCTGCTGAAGGACCGCCCGAGCATCAAGGTCAACATAGAGATAGGTAACAACAGGGGCATTTTACGGCTGTGTTCCATTTACGGCTGTTATGACCATGAAAGCGACATTAAGATCCCCAAGGACGAGATAGCCAGGTTTTATTGTCCACAGTGTAACAAAGAGATAAAAAGCCCCGAGCTGTGTGATGTCTGTCATGCCCCCATGGTGCCTTTCATTCTCGAGATGGGAGGGCGTGTGAACATTTGTTCCAGAAGCGGATGCACCAAACATTATGTCGCTTTTGAAGACTTGTCGGATGCCATCCGTAAATTTTACAAGGAATATGGTATTTACTGACCGCTACCTGTCAGCATATCCTGGGTAATTGTTCTCCTGCCAGCATGTCGAGCATCCTTCTGCCCCCTATGGAAGTCGTTATCCATACCTTACCATGATGGTCATCGACGACCTCACCTATCATGGACGCCTTTTGTCCCAGGGAATCTTTTCGCATCTCCTGCAGGATGGCCGGGGCTTCCCGGCGGCTGGCGACCATCACCACTTTACCTTCGTTGGCCACATACAGAGGGTCGTAGCCCAGCAGTTCGCACAGGCCTCTCACCGGGTCGTTCATGGGTATGTCCTCTTCTCGTATGGTTACACCGAAGGCTTTACCGCCGCTCAGCTCGGCCAGCACGGTAGCCAGCCCGCCACGGGTGGCATCACGCATGAAATGAACACCGGAGAAAGTGTTCAGGATGCGGTATATGAGATGGTTCAGACTGGCGCAATCGGATCTGATGCTGCCCGCAAAATCGGTCAGCGTGCGGGCGGCCAGCACGGCCATGCCGTGATCGCCCAGGGTGCCGTTGATCAGGATACAATCGCCGGCCTGCACCTGTGAGCCCATGCTGATGTGCCGGTGCCTTTCCTCGAGGAGGCCGATGCCGGAGGTGGTGATGAACAGCTTGTCGCATTTTCCCTTGTCCACTACCTTGGTATCGCCGGCGACGATACCGACTCCCGCCTGCGCGGCTTCACTGGCCATGGATTGCACGATGACTTCCAGCTCCCCGACAGGCAGACCCTCCTCCAGAATAAAAGATGCACTGATATACAGTGGCCTGGCACCCGAGACGGCCAGATCATTCACGGTGCCGGCAATGGCCAGCTTACCTATGTCGCCGCCGGGAAAGAAAACAGGATCGACAACAAATGAATCCGTGGTGAAGGCAAGCAGGGTGTTACCGGCTTCGACGACCGCCGAATCGGTTTGATGGGACAGCACGGGATGATGGAAATGGGTCATAAAGATATCACGGATGAGATCGTGTGACATCTTGCCGCCACTGCCATGACCGAGCAGTATATGTTTTTCCTTATTCGCCATACCTGTAAAATGCGTTACACGAACCTTCATTTGACACCATACAGGCACCGACGGGGTCGGAGGGTGTGCATATCTTGCCGAAGAGGGTGCAATCGGTGGGTATTTTCAAACCCTTGAGTATCTCGCCGCAGAGGCAGCCTTTTTCGTCCCTGGCTTCAGCCACGGTGACGGGTATCATCTGTTCGGCATCCCACGAACGGTATTTCTCCTTAAGCGTCAACCCGCTGTTGGGGAGTATACCCAGGCCACGCCACCAGTCGTCGCGGAAGGTGAAGACCTCCTCCAGCAAGGCCCTGGCCCTGAGGTTACCTTCAGGTTTTACGGCCCGCCGGTACTGTATCTCGACACGGGGTGTCTTCGTTTCGATCTGTTTGACCAGCATGTAGATGGATTGAAGAATGTCGACGGGTTCGAATCCGGCTATCACACATCCCAGACCATATTTCTCAGGGATCTCGCGGTACATGTCCGAACCGGTGATGGTGCTGACATGCCCCGGTGCGATGTACCCGTCGATCTTTATCCCTTCATCGATGAGGGCTTTCATGGCCGGAGGCATCACCTTATGTGCACTGAAGAAAAAGAAATTGTCAAGGTTTTTCGCGTGTGCGGTGAGAACACCGGCAGCGCTGCCGGGGGCGGTCGTCTCAAAACCGATGCCCAGGAAGATGACCTTCTTATCACGGTGCTGCCCGGCAATGTCTATGGCGTCAAGGATGGAATAGACAACCCTGACATCGGCACCCCCGGCTTTTTCTTTTTCCAGTGACGATTTACTCCCCGGCACCCTGAGGAGGTCGCCGAAGGTGGTGATGATGGTGCCGGGAAGCCTGCTGTAAGCCACCGCTTTATCGATGTATTGCCGTGAGGAGACACACACCGGGCACCCCGGCCCCGATAAAAGCCTGATATTATCGGGCAACAACGACGGGATGCCATAGCGGTGAATGGCCATGGTATGTCCTCCGCAAACCTCCATCAATGCCACCTCTTTCTTCGAAATCGCCCTGATGGCCTCCGTCAGCCTCGCCACCAACGCCTTGTCACGGTATTCATCAATGTACTTCATCAATGCACTTCATCAAATTGACCTAA
The DNA here is from genome assembly GCA_964628285.1 of uncultured Lentimicrobiaceae bacterium. GTDB lineage: Bacteria > Bacteroidota > Bacteroidia > Bacteroidales > JAGONC01 > JAPLDP01. The sequence goes on along the minus strand of CAZVNP010000020.1, from coordinate 21,695 downwards.
TCACACTTCACAAATACAAATCATAAATCATAAATCGTCATTCGCTACTCGCTACTCGCTACTCGCTACTCGCTACTCGCTACTCGCTACTCGCTTCCTCCTCATCCATCTTCCTGTCCAATTCCTCCAGTTCCCTGAGCAGCGCCATGGTTTCTTCGGCTTCTCCGGCGCTGAGTTTCTGTATGGCAAAACCGGTATGCACCAGGACATAATCGCCGATGCCGACATCTTCGATGATCTGCAGGCTGGCCTTGCAGGTGGTGCCGCCTATCGAGACCGTAGCCATCTCTCCCTCGATGGCGATGACTTTAGCAGGTATGCTCAGACACATGATAAACTCCTTTTTTTTGCTGCAACGGCCAGTTGTCCGAGGGCTATGCCTCCGTCATTGGACGGAACACGGCTGTGTGTGCGAACGTCAAACCCATTCCGTGACAGCCTCTCTTCCACCTTCCCGAGAAGGACCCTGTTCTGAAAGCTTCCTCCTGAGAGAACTACCTTGTTTAACTGGTGCCTTTCGGCCGTTGCCTGGACTGCCGCTAAAATAATATTAATAATGGTATGATGAAACCTGGCCGCAATGACGGAAGGTCTGATGCCCTCTTTCATGTCGCGGACGATCGCTTTGAACATTTCCTCAAAATGAATGGCTGTGTCCATGACAAACGGGTAGCCGCTTTCACTGTCATGATCCATGATGTCTTCAAGGCGCATGGGCGCCTCGGCATGGAAGGCGGCATGCGTGCAGAGGTTCAGCAATGCCGACACGGCATCAAACAGGCGCCCTGTGCTGGAGGTCATGGGGCTGTTGATCTTTTTGTCGATCATCTGAAGCACCGTCATGACATCTTTTTTATCGATCCCTGAGAGGAACGGCAGCTTCATGTCCAACACGGCGGATCCAAAGGTCTTATAAAGCCATGACAGGGCCATCCTCCAGGGCTCCTCAATAGCTTTGTCGCCACCGGGCATGGGGACGTAAGCGAAGTGCATGACGCGCTGATAGCCTGCCAGATCGCACAACATGAACTCCCCACCCCATATGCATCCGTCGTCACCGAGGCCGGTGCCGTCGAGGGCCACACCTATGACCTGTTCGTCGAGGCCATGCTCGGCCATGCAGGAGGCGATGTGGGCATGATGATGCTGCACGGAGATGACGGGCAGCCCCAGTTCTGCGGTATAACGTGTCGACAGATAATCGGGATGCATATCGGCAGCGACTAACGATGGCGTGATACGGAAAAGCTTCGTGAAGTGAGCGATCGATTCGGCATAAAAATCCAGCGTCTCCAGATTTTTCAGGTCACCAATGTGCTGGCTTAGAAAAGCCTGTGTGCCCTTGCCAACGCAGTGGCAGTTGACCAGCTCGGCACCGGCAGCCAGGATACCGTCCACATCCAGGTTCATCCTGACGGGCGCCGGCACATAACCCCGTGAACGGCGGATGAGCCTTTCCCTGTTATTCACCACCATGACCACCGAATCATCGGTGCGGTTAAATATCTTTCTATTATAAACGAGCAGGGCATCCGAAATGGGCGCCAGCTTTGTCACGGCTTCATCATCGTCGGTGACGATGGGCTCGTCGGATATGTTTCCTGAAGTCAGGACGATGACCGGGAGGCGGAGGTGTTCGAACAGAAGGTAATGAAAAGGCATGTAAGGCAACATGGCGCCGACGGTTGCGAAGCCGTTGCTGACGCTATGGGCCAGTTTTCTTTTCTCTTTTAATATGACTATGGGCCTTTTCCACGACTGCAGCAAGCTTTCTTCTTCCGTACCGGTGAAGGCGTATTCTCTGAGATCCCCGAGGCTTCTGAACATCACGGCGAAGGGTTTGCCATCGCGGTTTTTCATCTCACGTAAACGGCTTACAGCCTTCTCATTGGCTGCGTCGCAGGCCATATGAAAACCTCCGAGGCCTTTCATGGCTATGATACCACCCTGCTCAAGCAGACGGCAGACACGGGTGAGGATGCGATGGATGCCTCGTTCCGTCCGGCTCTGCATGCGAAGCTCATAGTGTGGCCCGCAAACCGTGCAGGCCACAGGCTGGGCATGAAAACGGCGGTCCATGATATCGCTGTATTCTTTTGAGCAGTGCTCACACATGGTGAACGGTTCCATGGTGGTTTTATCCCTGTCATAGGGCAGGTCCCTGATAATGGTAAAACGCGGACCGCAGTTGGTGCAGTTAATGAACGGGTAATCGAGGCGGTCAGGCTGTACCTTCATGTCGAGGAGACAGTCTTCACAAACAGCGATATCGGGACTGATCTCGGTGATCTCATCCGAGGTATTCTCACTTTTTCTAATGAAGAACCCATGTGCATGATCGGCTTTGTCTTCCGTGATATTTAACGATAGGATGGAGGACGCCGGAGGCGCCTCGCGTTGTAATGCGGTGACAAACGATTCCAGGGACACGGGATGCCCCTGTACCCTGATAAGCACACCGTCGTTACGATTTTCAACCCATCCCCCGATGCCGTGATGACGGGCCAGCCGGTACACAAAAGGTCTGAAACCGACACCCTGGACTAGACCTTCCACTTTGATCAGATATGCTTTTTCGTCCGTCATGTTTTACATTGAGCTTTGCGGCAGCCAAAATTATTAAAAATCCTCCTTGCCCCGGAAGATAAGATCGGGAGGGAACAGAAATTCCATTGTCATGACGATCATCTTATTCTTTTACAACGTTTTTTTTAATATTTTTGTCCTGTTCCTGTCAATGATCCGTTCATATTTGTCGACCGGCAATGTGTAAACTGTGATATCCGGCAATTAAACTGTTTTGCCAAGTTGACGGATGATGATGTCAAATTCATGAATTCATCCAAGACCACTACGCTTTATGCCAAGGGTCAGGTTATTTTTCATGAAGGACGTAAACCGGCGGGTATTTACTGTTTAAATGAGGGAAAAATAAAAATATACCGTATAGGACCTGACGGCAAGGAGCAGATCGTCAGGTTTGTCACCCCCGGTGAGTTGTTCGGATTAAGGTCGCTGATCGGTTGTTGTACCTATTCCACCATCGCCACCACCCTCGAAGATTCGATCATTTGTTTCATCCCGAAAAAGGTGTTCCTCAGAATCACCATCAGGCATCCTGAGATCTCGCATTGCTTCATGGTCGAGCTCAGTCATCTGCTGGAGGATATGGAGAACAAACTGATATCCCTGGCCCAGAAACCCGTCCGTGAACGCCTTGCCGAGACCCTTCTGGCCCTGAACAGCATCTTCAACAAGAACGGTGACAGCTTTTCCATTAACCTTTCACGCAGCGATCTGGCCAATATTGTCGGCACGGCCACCGAGACCGTCATCCGTTTGCTGTCGGAATTCAAGGACGAACAGCTAATCCAGATTAACGGCCGCAGAATAAACATCCTGGATATCGACGGATTGAAAAGAACCGGTAAAATAGCCACCTGATCCCTTTTATTTTCCGTAACATTTTAACAGTCAAATTGATATTTGGTCGGGTTAAAACCTGATAAAGATCAGTTTAAAAGATGATAAAAGTCATTTGTTATTAAAATAACAGAATATACTTTCGCCGCTCAGAAAGCTAATATTTTTGTCTTCATTGAACCTTTATAAATACTTTCTATGAAAGATGATCATCTAACCGCAGTTTTTTTCGGCAGAGTATTGAACGGGAATGCCGATCCTCCTGACATAGAAGAAATCATTTCTTCCATCACACAGATTTCCCTGGTCAGGGCGGTGTGGAAGTCGCATGAATTTCCACTTACGGATGCCGGACGTGTGGCCGCTCTCATCAAGGCTCAGAACATCAGCCGGATCATCATTACAGGTTTGCAACCCGGTATATACAAGTCTTTTTTCACTGAAGCCATGGCTGAGGCGGGTCAGGATCCCAAAAATGTGGATCTGGTCAGCTTCAAGGAGTACGGCATTGTCAACCGTTCCGACACGGATTTTGCCATCTCCGTGCTGACCTGTACCATCTATGGTCTGTGTTATGAGGAGGTGATCGTGCCTGAGGAAGTGTCAGTGAATCCCGCCACTCTGGTCATTGGTGGTGGCATCGCGGGTATACAGGCGGCACTGGAGATCGCCAACAGCAGGAACCAGGTCTATCTCGTGGAAAAGACGGGCACCATCGGGGGACATATGGCCATGTTCGACAAGACATTCCCCACGCTCGATTGTGCGGCCTGCATCCTGACACCCAAAATGGTTGAAGTGGGGCAGCATCCCTACATCAAGCTCATTACTTATTCCGAGGTGCTGTCCATACAGGGCAAGTCGGGTAATTTCAAAGTCAAGATACTGAACAAGGCACGGCATGTCAGCTTGTCGGCATGCATCGGTTGCGGCACTTGCGCTGAGAAATGCCCGCGCACGGCCCCCAGCGAGTTCGATGCCAATACGACCATGCGCAAGGCCATCTACATTCCCTTTCCGCAGGCGGTGCCGAATAAATATCTCATCGACGCCGCTCATTGCACCTATGTCGAGAGCGGCAAATGCGGTGTTTGTGCCAAAGTATGCCCCGTCCCCGGGTGCATCAATCTGGATGAGAAAGATACCGAAACGGAACTCACCGTCGGAAACATCATCATTGCCACCGGCTTCAGGACCTTTGACCCCGGACGAGTGGAGCAATACGGTTACGGGAAATACCCCAACGTGGTGTCTTCCATTGAATTTGAGCGTCTTCTCAATGCTTCCGGCCCCACCGGCGGCCTTATCAGGATGCGTACACAAGATAAAAAAGGCAACTGGATCTTCTCGCCTGATAGCGGAGAACCGCAGAGTGTGGCTATCATCCATTGCATCGGTAGCCGTGATGAGAATTACAATAAATACTGCTCACGCGTGTGTTGCATGTATTCCCTGAAAATGGCCCATCTGGTGCGGGAAAAATTGCCACAGGCCGAGATATATGAATATTATATCGACATCAGGGCCTTTGGTAAAGGCTATGAGGAGTTTTACGAACGGATCAAGCGCGAAAACATACACATCGTCAGGGGTCGGGCGGCACGCGTGTTACCTTCTTCCAACCATCAGCTTTTTGTCAGGACGGAAGATATCGAAGGAATGAAGGTACTTCAGCAGAAAGTGGATATGGTGGTGTTATCGGTCGGTCTGGAACCTCATGACGATTTTGCTAAGCTTGTCCGCATGCTCGGCATCAACACCGATGAGTACGGGTGGTTCACCGAATCGCATTACCTGAGTAATCCCGTCGATTCACATACCTGTGGTATTCACATGGCTGGGGTGTGCCAGGGTCCCAAAGACATACCCGATACGGTAGCCCAGGCATCGGCGGCCGCCGCCAGAGTGCTGCAAAGCATCATCAGGGGAACGATCAACAGAAACATACGTCATCTTTCCCCTCATGACGTTGAAATGAAAGCCAGAACATTATCACCATTATTGGAGGATTAATTTATGTACCAGTTAGTCAATAATGATATTAAAGCCGATATATTGAAGTTTGGCGTAAAGGACTGGAACGAATGTTTTCAGTGCGGTAACTGCAGTGCCATCTGCAAGCTCACCGAGGAGAACTTCCTCTTTCCGCGACGGATCATCAAACAGGTTCATCTCGGATTACATAAGAGCATTTCGGCCAACCTCGACCCGTGGTTATGCTATTATTGCGGGGAATGTTCGGAGACATGTCCCAGGGATGCCAACCCTGCCGAGATCATGATGTCGTTGCGGCGTTACCTCACTTCATTATACGACTGGACAGGGCTGTCGAAGAAATTCTATACCTCCAAGTTCTGGGAGATGGGGGTGGTGTCAGTGCTCTTTGTGCTCGTGGCCGCCATGTTTTTCATTTTCCTGACACCGTTGGCGGCCATATTCTCCAGGCCGCAGGATTTCGTCAATGCTCAGGGAGGCGTGATGATCAACAGCCTGACGGCTCTGGCACCGGGGCAGTTTGTTCATGTCATTGAACTGGCCGACTGGATCATGGCCGTCATTGTGGGAGGCCTTCTCATCACCAATATCCTTCACATGTTCCAGATGACCATCCTCAGGGATCACAGGATAAAAGTGCCTTTTTATGCCTATTTCACCGAATTCTGGAATCTTATCTTCAACTTCGCCACCCAGGCCAAATTCCGCAAATGTGACCGCAGGAAATACTGGCTGGGGCACTTCCTGTTGATGTCCGGCTACACCATCATGTTTATCTTTATTGTGGCCCTCTTAAAAAAGTTCCAGACTGAAACCGTGTACAGTTGGTTTCACTGGCAACGGTTGCTGGGTTATTACGCCACCTTCGGGATACTCTATTTCCTGTCGGTGGCTGCCTATGAAAGGATAAAGAAAACGGACATCAAATTCAAATACTCTCACTCCACCGACTGGCTTTTCATCATCATGCTGGGTCTGACCACCGTCAGCGGCATCCTGGTGCATATTTTCAGGATCAGCGGGTTACCCGCGGCCACTTACCTGGCCTTTGTCTTCCACATGTCGGTTCTGGTGCCCATGATCATCATCGAGGTACCCTTCTCCAAATGGTCACACCTGGCCTACAGACCGTTTGCCATTTATTTCTACCGACTCAAGAAGGTGGCCCACATAAGGGATAAAAAAGAGAATACATTGATAGCTGCGTAAAAAATAATGTCTATGGAAGAAATAAGAATAGGTGTTTATATCTGCTGGTGCGGTTCCAACATCGCCAAGATGGTCGATGTGGAAGATGTCACCGCGGATATATCCGGATTGCAGGATGTTATCATCGCAAGAAATTATAAATACATGTGTTCCGATCCAGGTCAGGATTTGATCATGAATGATATCAGAGAGTTCAAGCTGAACAGGATTGTCGTTTCGGCCTGTTCGCCACGCATCCATGAGCTGACTTTCAGGAAAGCTCTGGATAATGCGGGATTGAATCCTTATATGCTTGAGATGGCCAACATCCGTGAGCAGGTCTCCTGGGTTCATAACGACCGGGTCGATGCGACCAAAAAAGCCAAGGCTTTGGTGGCGGCGGCCGTTAACAGGGTGCGTTATCACGAATCCCTTGACAAACGCATGGTGGACATCAATCCTGCAACGCTGGTCATCGGTGGCGGCATCGCAGGCATGACCGCGGCACTCGAAATAGCCGATGCAGGAAAGAAAGTATACCTCGTCGAGAAACAAGATCACCTGGGAGGTATCGTGAAGGAAGTTGATCTGACTTATCCTCATTTTGACAGCGCCCATCAAATGATCCAGGAGATTATGCACCGCGTGGTGAACCACCCCGGCATAAAGGTCTTCCTGGGCACAAAAGTGCAGGATATCTTCGGCTACATGGGTAATTTCAGAACCAGACTTTCTTATAACGGTGAAGAGGTGAACATCGGCTTCGGCAACATCATCATCGCCACAGGTCTTAAGCCTTTCGATCCTTCGGTGATAGAAAACTACGGTTATTGCAAATACGCCGATGTCATCACTTCCTTCGAGTTCGAGCAGATGCTGAAAAATGGCAACATCACCACCAGTAAGGGCACACGTCCCAGGCATGTGGCCATCATTCATTGTGTCGGGAGCCGTAATTCCACCTATCATGAATATTGTTCCCGCACCTGTTGTTCCACGGCCCTGAAATATTCGAACCAGATACGTGCGGCTTTGCCCGATGCTTACATTTATCAGTTGTATGCCGATATGAGAGCCTTCGGAAAGGATTGCGAAGAGCTCTATTCAAAAACGGCCCGCAGGAATGTCACGTTCCTGATGTTTGACCAGCGTCATCAACTGCCATGTATCAGGGACGGTAAACCGGGTGAATATAAGGATATGGTCATCGAGGTGGATGAAAAGCTCTCAGGCGAGAAGGTGCTTGTGGCGGCCGATCTGGTCATCCTGATGGTTGCCATGGAGGCTCATGAGGACGCGAGGGAACTCTCGCATACGGCAGGGGTGACGCTTTGCGGCAACGAATTTTTTATTGAGCGTCATCCCAAGTTGGATCCTGTGGCCACCACCACCGAGGGGGTGTACATTGTGGGCACCTGCCAGGCACCCAAGGACATCCCGCACGCCGTGTCGCAGGCACGTGCCGCGGCCGCCAGGGTACTGGCCACCATAAACCAGGGCATGGTCAACATGGAGGTCATCACAGCCATGGTGAATGAAGAGATATGTTGCGGCTGCCAGACCTGCATCAGCGTTTGCCCTTACACAGCCATCAGCTTTGATGAAAAGAAGAAAATATCCGTCGTCAACGAGGTGCTCTGCAAAGGTTGCGGAACATGCGGCTCGACGTGCCCCACAGGCGCCATCAGGACCAGGCATTTCACCGACCAGCAGATCCTGTCGGAGATTGACGGCATCATCACTAAATCACTTGAATTAATGGAGATTTGACTATGGATTTTGAACCGACAATTTTATCTTTCCTGTGCAACTGGTGTTCATATACCGGTGCCGACCTGGCGGGCACTTCCCGCATGAAATACAGTGCCAATATACGTATCATCCGTGTGATGTGCTCCGGCCGCATTGATCCCACATTCGTCCTTAAAGCTTTCAGAAAAGGCGCCGACGGGGTGCTCATCTGCGGCTGCCACCCTGGGGACTGCCACTACCAGACCGGCAACTACAAATGCTTGCGACGCTACCACCTGTTACAGAAATATATCCAGCAGATGGGCATTGAGAAAGAGCGCCTGCGCCTCGAATGGATCAGCGCCAGCGAAGGAAAACAGTTTGCCGAGCTCGTGGATAAATACACCGGTATCATCAAGGCAATAGGCCCGTGCCGGGTGAAAGAAGTCATGGAGAAATTAACATAAATGATATAATGGTTATGCCAAAAGAGATTCATAAACCTAAACTGAAAATAGCCGTGTACTGGGCTGCCGCCTGCGGAGGCTGCTGCGTCTCCGTCCTCGACGTCCATGAGAAATTGTTGACCATCCTCGAGTCGGCTGAATTGGTCTTCTGGCCTATAGCCCTGGATACCAAATACAAGGATATCGAGAACATGCAGGAAAGCGCGATAGACATCACCCTGTTCAACGGCGCCATCCGTAACAGTGAGAATGAGCACATGGCCAGGTTGCTCAGGCTTAAATCCAAGATCCTCATCGCCTATGGTTCCTGTGCCCACATGGGCGGGATACCTGGATTGGCCAACTTTTCCAACAAACAGAGCATCTTAGGCAGAGCCTATATCGAAAGCGAATCGACACAAAATCCTGAAAAGGTCTTGCCGCAACCCGGATGTCAGACGAACGGGTACAAACTGGAGCTCCCTGTTTTCTTTAATGATGTCATGCCGCTGAACGAAGTGGTATGCGTGGATTATTATATTCCGGGCTGCCCTCCGCAAACGGAACGTTTGGTGGAAGTGCTGAGTGCCGTCTTCTCAGGAGCCAAGTTGCCGTTGAAAAATACGGTGATAGGCGCCAGAGAAAAATCGCAATGTGATGAATGCGAACGTAAAAAAAGCGATAAGAAATTGATTAAGCATTTTTACCGTCCCTATGAAAAAGAAGACGACGGTGTGACCTGTTTTCTGGAGCAGGGTTTTCTGTGTATGGGACCGGCCACGCGCAGCGGCTGCGGCACACGCTGCATCAAAGGCGGCGCACCCTGCCGGGGATGTTATGGCCCCCCGCCCGACGTGCAGGATCCCGGCGCCAAGATGATGTCGGCCATAGCGACGATGATTGACTCAAACGACCCCGCAGAGATCGAAAGCATCATCGATCAGATCGCCGATCCCGCCGGTACTTTCTACCGCTTTAGTTTACCCAGTTCATTAATCCGGAGGAAATTAACATGAAACACATCCAGATCGATCCGATAACACGCCTGGAAGGTCATGGGAAAATCGAGATTTTCCTTAATGATGACGGCGATGTGGAGAACGCCTTTTTCCAGGTCCCTGAACTCAGAGGATTTGAGAAATTCTGTGAAGGCCGTCCCGTGGAGGAGCTGTCGCAGATAGTGACAAAAATCTGCGGTGTCTGTCCGGGATGTCATCACATGGCCTCAGGCAAAGCGACGGATGCCGTCTTCCACGTGGAGCCGCCACCAACGGCAAAGAAAATAAGAGAGCTTTTCTACATGGCTCATTTCGTGCATAGCCACATCGCTCATTTTTATGCCCTGGCGGCACCTGATTTTGTGATGGGCCCCACCGCCAGCCCCGCCGAGCGCAACATCATCGGCCTCATCGGCAAGGTGGGCCTGGAGGTGGCCACGGAGGTCATCAAACAGCGCCGTATGGCCCAGGAGATACAGGCCATGATGGGCGGACACCAGACCCATGTCGTGCTCAATGTGCCGGGAGGCGTCAGAAAAGGAATCACCGAAGCCGAACGCGATAGCCTCGAGGAAAAAACCAAGAGCTTTGTCGAATTCGCCAAATTTTCCCTGCAGCTCTTTGATAACATCGTTTTGTCCAACCCCGATTACCTGGAGATCATCCTCAACGGTCCCTATCACCTGACCCTCCATTCGATGGGCCTGGTGGATAAAAACAACAAGGTGAACTTCTATGACGGCCGTGTGCGTGTGGTCGATACGAAAGGCGTAGAGATGTTCACTTATGAACCTCCCGAATATACTGAATTTATCGCCGAGCATGTGGAGCCGTGGAGTTACCTGAAATTCCCTTACATCAGGAAGATCGGATGGAAAGGTTTTATCGACGGCCAGGATTCGTCCGTTTACCATGCCACGCCCTTATCCAGGCTGAATGCGGCCGATGGCATGGCCACGCCGCTGGCGCAGGCCGAGTACAGCAGGATGTATGCCACCCTGGGCGGCAAACCGGTGCATGCCACCATGGCCATGCACTGGGCACGCCTCATCGAGTTGCTGTATGCTTCGGAGAGAGCCCTGGAGCTGGTACGCGATCCCGATATCACCGGTAAAGAGCTCAGAGCCCCTATCACTCATGTCCCCGATGAAGGCGTCGGCATCGTGGAAGCCCAACGGGGTACCCTCACTCATCATTACTGGACAGATAAGAAAGGCATCGTGACCAAGGCCAACCTGATCGTGGGGACGACCAACAACAATGCGGCCATCTGCATGTCGATAAAAAAAGCTGCTAAGGGCTTGATCAAAAAGGGAACGGAGTTGAGCGAGGGAACGCTGAACATGATCGAGATGGCTTTCCGGGCCTATGATCCCTGTTTTTCCTGTGCCACACATCACCTGCCCGGTGAGATGCCCTTAGCCGTCAATATACGTGATCACCGTGGCAAACTGTTACGGTCGGTCGCCAGGAAGTGACGTTTCGCCTGCTTTGTTATTACCGGTGGAGTCCTGGTAGAAGATGCTCAGCTTTTTGATCATCTCGGCTCTCTTCTTCTGGTCGAACAGCACTGGTGTCCCCGATATATTGTAATGGGATAAGGTATGAGCCAGGTTTTCATAGGTGTCTTCTATTTCATCGCAGGCCAGCTGGATGGTCAGGCTGATGTAATCATATATCTCCTGGTCCAGTCCTTTTAGTGCATTGTTCTGATAAAGCTCCGATGAGACGATACCGTCGGCAAGGATCAGCAGATGGATGATCTCATCCTTATCGAACCCCTCGGCATAACGCTGCAGGGTGATATCATCGATATATTTCAACATGAGGCTCTGATCCCCTGTCCTGACGACGGCCATGAGGAGGTGGTAAAAGCTGTTCAGCACCCGTTGGAGGTCCATGATGTCCATCTTCAGATAATTGGAAAAACGCCGGACATTTGATTTCTTATGGATCTCATTGATGATCATATCGATGATGCTCATTTTCTCGGTGACCAGCACTTCATAAATTTTCAGGTTCGGCCGGTAGGCTGTCGTTTTCAGTACCTCTTCATTACGGACAAGCCATTCGGCGGGATGGCTTTTCATTTTCTCCAGCAGGAAAATCATGCGCCTCAGCAAATGGTAACGTGGTGTGGGTTCCCATCCGAGGATCTGACGGGTGTACGATGCGTCAATATCGAGGGTCATATCAATGTATTGCAACATCCACTTCTTCTCGAAAGGTTTGGGCGTCAGGTGGAGCCATCCTAACAACTGCTTGAACATCAGCCCTGGATAGGTCAGGTACTTCGGGATCAACACCGGCTCCTGCGTCTGCCCGAAATAACCACGCGTGGCATGACGGTACAATTCAAGATGGGAGAGACAACCGTCGGGGCTCGCCAGGAAAATATCGTAGGGCAGGATGTTTTCCCTGGCATTCATCAGGGCCACAATGAGTTTGATCAGATCGGCGATGTGAATATAGGATATGGCCGAAAGGCCCATGCCGGCGAGTAACCTCGAATCCCATCGCCCGGCGAGCCAGATGGATAAGAACTTGTACAATGGCGGGAATTCACACCAGTCGCTGAACACAGCCGCGAACCTCACAACGGAGCATGTGAAAAACGAAGCATAGGTTTTGATTATCTCTTCGGCTTTGATCTTGCTGGCGGCATAAGCGAAAGTAGCTCCGGGAGAGCTCTTTTCAGTTATTTTAGTTCCATTGGCGGTGAAATTATAAACCGTCAGCGAGCTGGAAAAGATGAAGTGCCTGATCCCAATCTGTTTGCCAAGATCCAGTATGTTACGCGTGCCCTCGACGTTGGTCCTCTCATATTCGGGATTGTCAGTGTACTCAAAATCGTAATACCCTGCCAGGTGAATGATGCACTCCGCACCTCCTTTACTTTTTATGTACTCGACCACTTCGTGAAAGGATTGCCTGTTGGAAATATCCCATTGTATCCAGTTGATGTTGGCATGGAAAGGGATGCCGGCTTCGATGTTGGAACGCCTGGCTATGGCTATCAGGTTGAAGTCGTCCTTCATGTAGTCCACCAGGTTTCGACCGATGAATCCTGATGCACCCGTGATCACAATATTCTTTAATATATGATTCTCAGACATAAACAGATGGAGTTAAAGCCGTTACATCAGCTTATGCCTTTTTGTGGCATGTGGTCCGAATATCCGTCGAATGGCTTAAATTTAACATAAAATACCGGATGATTTTCATGGGGATACATTTCCGATACAGGAAATTTTCAGTGGGTTGACTTAGTGAAACTAATGTTTCTTTTGACCGCAGAGGTCGCAGAGGTGGCGCAGAGAACGCAAAGAATGTTGAAGTTTAAAGAGGGAATTTTTTTATTAACTAATATAAAATGAGACTTATGTCAGCTACCAGCTTTTCAAAAGGGGTCAATGCGACCACTAATTTATAATAATTCTAAATTAAAATTGTCTTTTGTAATGATCAAAAAACAATCTACTTTTGTTCTGTTAATTGATTAACAATGGTCATGCAACTATATGATAATCAGATATTGATATAACCTTTAGTTTATTTACCATAATAAGGTGCTTTTATGAATTCGACGGTTCAGAGCATTGTCAGTAAATACAAGAAAGACCGGACGCGTCTGTTGGATATCCTGAACGATATCCAGTCGGAGTACGGATTTATTTCCGAGGATGCCGTTAACTATCTGGCCGGGGAGCTGGGTATGTCGGCTGTTGACATTGAGCAGACGGTTTCGTTTTATCATTTCTTATCGCGGGAGCCGCGCGGCAGGTACACGGTGTACCTGAACAACAGCCTGGTTGCCAGGATGATGGGCATGGAGGAGGTGGCGGCGGCTTTTATCAGAGAAACCGGTTGCACCTTCGGTTCCGTCACACCCGACGGCCTGATCGGGTTATTCGAAACATCGGATATCGGCATGAACGACCAGGAGCCTGCAGCTCTCATAAACAACGTTGTCTTCACACGTCTGACACCTTACAGGGTCAGGGAACTGGTCAGGGACATGCGCAACGGCAAATCCGTCCACGATATGTTCACCGAATGCTATGGCGAAGGCCACAATGGATCCATTCTGGTACGCGCCATGGTTAATAACAACATACGGCGGATCGGTCCGATACTTTCCGGTGGAACACATGCCGGCGATGCTTTAAAGAAGATCATACAGATTACTCCGGAGGCAGTGATAGAGGAAGTGAAGGATTCAAACCTCCGGGGACGTGGTGGCGCCGGCTTTCCCACCGGATTGAAATGGGAGTTCTGCCGCATGGCTAAGGAACAGCAACGTTATGTCTTTTGCAATGCCGATGAGGGAGAGCCCGGGACCTTCAAGGACCGCGTTCTCCTCACACAATATCCCTATCTTCTGTTTGAGGGCATGACCATAGCCGGTTATGCCACCGGTGCCCGGCTCGGGATATTGTACCTGAGGTATGAATACATGTATCTTGAGAAATACCTCAACAACATTCTGTTTGAACTGAGGGATACGAATCAGCTGGGGAAAAATATTCTGGGGAAGGTAGGTTTCGACTTTGATATCCGGCTGCAAGTGGGTGGTGGTGCTTATGTCTGCGGCGAAGAGTCGGCTCTCCTCGAGTCGTCGGAAGGCAAGAGGGGCGAACCGCGCGACAGGCCTCCTTTCCCGGTGGAAAAAGGCTATTTGGGCAAGCCTACCGTCGTCAATAATGTGGAGACGCTCTGTGCCGTCGTAAAAATCATCAACCACGGCAACGAGTGGTTCAGGTCGTTCGGGACAAAGGATTCGTCAGGGACAAAATTATTGAGCATCTCGGGTGACTGCAAATACCCGGGTATTTACGAGGTACCGTGGGGCTTGCGTATCGCCGACCTGCTGGGCATGGCCGGTGCCGATGACTGCCAGGCCGTGCAGGTGGGAGGACCCTCGGGAACGCTCATCGGCCCCGCTGATTTTGACCATTACCTGAGCTATGCCGATCTGGCTACCGGCGGATCGATGATCATCATAGGCAAACAACGGGATATCCTTAAAGATGTCGTACTGAATTTCCTTAGCTTCTTCATCGACGAGTCGTGCGGCTCCTGCTCCACATGCCGCAACTTCCCGGTGATCATGAGAAGGACGCTGCTGAGGATCATCAACGGCCATGGGGTCAGAAAAGATGTCGAAGAGTTGCTGCTGCTGTCCAAGCTGCTGAAGATGAGCCGTTGCGGTCTGGGACAGACGGCAGGAAACCCCGTGGCCACCAGCCTTAGAAATTTCAGAAAGCTGTATGAGGAAAAGCTGCTCAAGGACACTGAATACGTCAGCGAATTCGATATGAAAGCAGCCGTTCAGGCGTCGGCCGATGTCGTCGGCCGGATCGTCAACCTGGCGGAACTGGAATCATAAGAAATTAATGTGTAACGGAAGTGAAGAAAATAAACGGTTATGAGTGAAAAACTGACATTTACGATCGATGGAGTCACTTACGGGTGCGAAAAGGGTAAAACCATCCTGGAGGCGGCCCGTGAAAACGGCGTGTATATACCCTCGCTGTGCAACATCCCGGGGGTCACACCACGTTCCTCATGCCGGATGTGCACGGTGAAGGTCAACGACAGGCCGATGTCGGCCTGCACCACCCTGGTCTTTGACGGCATGGAGGTCGAAAACGATACCCCGGAGCTCAATGAGTTCAGGAAGGTCATCATAGAAGCCTTATTTGTGGAGGGTAATCATTTTTGTCCTTTCTGTGAGAAAAGCGGTAACTGCATGCTTCAGGCCCTGGCCTACCGTTTTACGATGATGGCGCCACGGTTTCCCTATACCTTCCCCGTCAAGGAGATCGATGCCACCCATCCCAAGCTCATCCTGGATCACAGCCGTTGCATCTTGTGTAAAAGAT
This sequence comes from uncultured Lentimicrobiaceae bacterium, assembly GCA_964628285.1. GTDB lineage: Bacteria > Bacteroidota > Bacteroidia > Bacteroidales > JAGONC01 > JAPLDP01. Next base: position 6,029 of record CAZVNP010000020.1, on the reverse strand, counting down.
GTGTACGCGCCATCAGGGACGACAAGGGCAGAAGCCTGTTCGCCTTTTACCGCAGGGGTCACAAGCTCCGTATCCACCTCGATCCCCTGCTCGCTCATGAGCTCACCGACGAGCAGGCACAACAGGCCATGGATGTGTGTCCCGTCGGTGCCATACTGGTCAGGGAGAAAGGTTTCCGCGTACCCATCGGAAAACGTACCTATGACACGATACCCATAGGCAGCGACATTGAGAATACAACACAAAACAGGAGGGTTAAGTCATGAGTAAACCGGTTATTGCCACCACTTCGCTGGCAGGATGCTTCGGGTGCCATATGTCGTTACTGGATATCGATGAACGGATACTGCGGCTCATCGACCTGGTCGACTTCAACATGTCACCCATCGATGATATCAAGGAGATCACCGGCACATGCGATATCGGTCTCATCGAGGGTGGCTGTTGCAACAGCCATAACGTGCATATGCTGAAAGCCTTCAGGAAACATTGCAAGATCCTTGTTTCGGTGGGTGAGTGTGCCATCATGGGTGGGCTGCCTGCCCTGCGCAACGGCATAAGCATTGCCGAATGTCTCGAGGAGGCCTATATGAAAGGCCCTACCGTGCGGGGAAATGTGCACAGGGTCATGCCTAATGACAGTGAGCTGCCGTTGCTGCTCAACAAAGTCTATCCCTGTCACGACATCGTGAAGATCGATTATTTTCTCCCGGGCTGTCCTCCCCGTGCCGACCTCATCTGGAATGCCCTCACCGCCCTGATCACCGGCGAAGAGATGAAGCTGCCCTATGAAGTCATCAAGTTTGATTAAATAAAATGTTGAAACCATGTCACGTAAAATCACCATAGAACCGTTAACACGTGTGGAAGGTCATGGCAAGGTCACCATACATCTCGATCATCAGGGTAATGTGTCGCAGACGCGTTTGCATATCGTCGAGTTCAGGGGCTTTGAGCGTTTCATTCAGGGACGGCCTTACTGGGAGGCGCCGCTGCTTGTCGAACGTCTTTGCGGCATCTGCCCTGTGAGCCATCACCTGGCCTCGGCCAAAGCCATGGATGTCATCGTCGGCGCCGGCACCGGCGAGGGGCTCACGGCCACCGGCGAGAAGATGCGACGGCTGATGCATTACGGCCAGATGTTCCAGTCACACGCTCTCCACTTCTTTCATCTCGCCTCACCCGATCTGCTCTTCGGCATCGATGCCGACCCTGCCTTCCGCAACATCATAGGAGTGGCCCTGAAACATAAGGAACTCGCCGTACAGGGCGTCATGATGCGTAAATTCGGACAGGAGATCATCAGGGTCACATCAGGGAAGAAGATACATGGCACCGGCGCCATTCCAGGTGGCATCAACAAAAATCTCAGCATAGAGGAAAGGGACTTTTTCCTGAAAGGTCCTGATCCGCTGAATGCCGACAAGATGGTGGATTATGCCCTCGGCGCCGTCGAATTCTTCAAGACCTATCACCGTTCAAACCGGGATTTCATCGATAACTTTGCGAAGTTCCCTTCCAACCATCTGAGCCTTGTGAGGAAGGACGGCGCCCTGGATTTTTATCACGGTGTTCTCAGGGCCGTCGACGCTGACGGTAAGAAGATACTGAACGATGTCGACTATCAGGATTATTACAATTACATCGCCGAGGAGGTGAAGAGTTGGAGTTATATGAAGTTCCCCTATCTTACTCATCTGGGCGAGAAAGACGGCTGGTACCGCGTGGGGCCGCTGGCACGCCTCAACACCTGTGATTTCATCCCGTCACCATTGGCACAGAAAGAGTTTGAAACGTTCAAAGCCTATACAAATGGCAAACCCGATAACATGTGCCTGCACTACCACTGGGCACGGCTGATAGAGACCCTGCATGCGGCGGAGGTGATACGGGATCTGCTCCATGACCCCGACCTCCAGGGCAAGGAGCTGATCAGGACGGGAACAAAACAAAAAGAGGGTGTCGGCCTGCTCGAAGCACCCCGCGGAACACTGTTCCATCATTACAGAATCAACGACAACGACCAGATAGAGATGGCCAACCTGATAGTTTCGACCACCAACAACAATGAACCCATGAACAGAACCGTTAATTATGTTGCAACCGACATGATGTCGGGGAAAAAGGAGATCACCGAGGGCATGATGAATGCAGTGGAGGTGGCTGTCAGGGCCTATGATCCCTGCCTGAGCTGTGCCACACACGCCATCGGCCGGATGCCGATGGAATTTGACCTGTACGACCATAACCATCAACTGATTGGCAAAAAGAAAAAATAAAGAAGAGGTTAAAACGCCCAGGATATTACTGTTTGGCTATGGGAATCCCGGCCGGCAGGATGATGGTCTGGGCAATGAGTTCATTTATCAGATCGAAAGATGGATCGAAAGGGAAGGCCTTAAGGGCATCGATACCGACAGCAGCTATCAACTGAACATCGAAGATGCCGATGCCATCGCTCAGAAGGATATTGTCGTATTTATCGATGCTTCCACGGAAAATATCGCTGATTTCCTGCTGACCAGAGTCGATCCCTCCGACGCCCATGCCAGCTTTTCCATGCACTCCGTTTCGGCATCATTCGTTCTCAGCCTCTGTCAGAAACTGTACAATAAATATCCCCTGACATTCATGCTTCATATCAAAGGCTATGAATGGGAGCTGAAGGAAGGCCTGACACCCATGGCCGAAAAAAACCTCACGAGAGCCCTGGATTTTATCAAAAGTAAAATAAAAAATCCCCCCTCGTTCACAGAGATGAACCAATAATAAGGTAATTTTATGACAAAAAAGATGATGGATCTTTCAGTCAGTTACATGGGTCTGAAGCTTGGCAGTCCCATTGTCGTGAGCAGTTCACGTCTCACCAGTTCAGCCGATAACATCCGCATTTACGCCAGGCAGGGAGCAGGTGCCGTTGTCCTGAAATCGATCTTTGAGGAGCAGATCATCGCCGATATAGAAGAGAAGCTGGGGGATCACCCGATGTATTTCTGGTACCCCAGGGCCGCCGATCACATCAAGGATATCTCGAAAGAGCATGGCTTGAATGAATACCTTGCCCTGATCAGGGAGGCGAAGAAAGAGACCAGGATACCCATCATCGCCAGCGTCAACTGTATCACCGCGAAAGAATGGCCCGGTTTCTCGAAGAAGATACAGGATGCCGGCGCCGACGGCCTGGAGCTGAACATATCCATTGTCCCCTTCGACGAGACCGTCGAAAGCATCACCATCGAAGATGCCTATATCGAGATCATCAGGGAAGTGAAAAAGTTTGTCACCATCCCCATCGCCGTGAAGATCGGCACTGGCTTCACGAACATCGCCAGGATGGTGAGAAGGATAGATAATGAAGGCGTTAACGCCGTGGTGATGTTCAACCGTTTTTTCAGGCCCGACCTGAACATCGACGATGAGACGGTAGTCACTGACAATTATTTAAGTTCACCTGTCGAGATCACCGTTCCTTTGCGCTGGATAGGGGCCTTGTCGAACAAGGTAAAGTGTGACCTCGCCGCTTCCACCGGCATCCATGATTATACGGGTGTGGCGAAGGTGATCCTGGCCGGCGCCGCCGTGGCTCAGATATGCTCCACAGTGTATAAAAACGGCCCTGAGGTCATAGGCACCATGCTTAACGACCTGAAATCATGGATGACCAAACACCACTATGACACGCCTGCCCAGTTCAGGGGAAAGATACTGAAAGGCCGGGAGAAAACGGGCAGCTTTGAGCGCATACAGTTCATGCGCAAGACAACCGGCCTCAACCTGTAATCTATCCTGATAACTCATAGTATAGTGTACAACCGGTATTTTATCAGGCTGGCGTTTGACGGCACGGCCTATCACGGCTGGCAGTCCCAGATTAATGCCCATACCGTGCAGCGGGAGCTGGAGCAGGCCATGACGCTTATCACCGGCGCCGCCGTCAGGCTGACGGGCGCCGGACGTACCGACACGGGTGTGCATGCAAAGGAGTTTTATGCCCATTATGATCTTCAGAAAATGTCACAGCAGGCACGCGAATACCTCATTCATCATCTGAACAGGTACCTGCCGCCGGATATCACCATCGACCGTATCATCCCGGTCAATCCCGAAGCTCATGCCCGCTTCGATGCCGTGTCACGAACCTATCAATATATTATTACACGCAACAAGGATCCTTTCCGCCGCCACTATGCCTGGTATTATTTCAAGGAGCTCGATGTGGCTCTGATGAACGAAGGATGCCGGGTGCTTCAGGTGTATGATGATTTCACCTCTTTTTCCAAGCTTCACTCCAATGCCGGGAACCACGAATGCCATCTCATGGAGGCTTTCTGGGAGGAACAGGATGCCTTGTTGATCTTCACCATTACTGCCGATCGTTTTCTGCGAAACATGGTCCGGGCCATCGTGGGGACAATGATTGAACTGGGACGGCATAAAATTGATATCGACAGTTTCAGGAGGATCATCGAAGGGAAGGACCGTTCACTGGCAGGGATGTCCGTGCCCGCCTGCGGGTTGTACCTGGTGGGGATTGAGTATCCCGAGAGCGTGTTTATAGCGGGGACGGAATGATCTGAAAGCTTCGTGTCTTCTTCGTGTCACTATTCAAAAAAGTCATTTGATCTTTGAATCGATAAGCCGTTTGACGGTGATAACGACATCTTTTGCCTTTAATCCATATTTAACCATCAGCTCTTCCGGCTTCCCTGACTCCCCGAAACGATCTTTCATCCCTATGAACGCCATGGGCACGGGGTGATTTTTCACCACCACCTCAGCCACGGCGCCACCCAGGCCTCCCATGATCTGGTGCTCTTCGGCGGTGACGATGGCGCCGGTTTCCTTTGCAGCGCTGATGATGATCTCCTCATCGATAGGTTTGACGGTGTGCATGTTGATGAGGCGGGCACGGATGCCCTCGTTTTCTAAGAGATAGCAGGCCTGCAACGCCTCCCAGGTGAGATGGCCGGTGGATATTATAGTTATGTCGTCGCCATCATGCAGCACCTGTGCCCGGCCGATGGTGAATCCCATCTCCTCTGATGTGAAATCGGGCACGGCTTCCCTGCCGAAGCGGACATAGACGGGGCCGGCGGCTTGTTCCCCTGCTGCAAGGGTAGCCAGGCGTGCCTGTGTGGCGTCGCAGGGCGACAGGACGGTCATGTTGGGCAGAACGCGCATGACGGCGATGTCTTCCAGGGCCTGGTGTGTGGCGCCGTCAGGCCCGACTGAGATACCTGCATGGGCACCACCGATGATGACGTGAAGGTTGTTATAGCACAGCGAGATGCGGATCTGGTCGGTGGCACGCAATGCCGAGAAAACCCCGTAGGTGGCAAAGACAGGCAGCTTGCCGCCCAAGGCCAGCCCCGCCGCCACTCCCACACAGTTCTGCTCGGCGATACCCAGCGAGATGAAACGGTCAGGGAAAGCATCGGCGAAGAAGTTCATGCCGACGGAGGTCGTAATGTCGGCGCCGAGCCCGATGACATTGGGATAACGCCGGCCCAGCTCGAGCACGCCCTCGCCAAAGCCGGTCCTGGTGGGCTTGGAGCCCCTGTTGGAGAACATGTGGTGATGGGTTTGGAGAGACAAATGTAGGATATTTTCGGAATTAGCTGCAAGCTACAAGCTTCAAGCTACAAGCTGCAAGCTATAAGTTGCAAGTGGGTGGGGGTGAGGAAGAGGGGCAATTGATTGCGCGATGGCCGGTGGCCGAACGCCGACGGCCGATACGGGTATAATATAAATTTCGGTTAAAACACATGTCACCAATTGTAACCTTAAGGATACTTGAATTGATTTAGCGAATGACATCGTATTTAATCGGATAAAGATATTATAATTTTAATTTTTTTTAATAAATAAAAAATTTGCATTTTAATAAATAATGTTGTACATTCGTTCGCCCCAAAAATAAGATGTAACCCTCCCGATCCATTTTTATCATACCATAATATTTATTGGTATGTTGCTAGAAGTAATTGAAATTAATTAGATCACTACAATGTTTTCATCATGCCCTTTCC
>CAZVNP010000019.1:0-53947 GCA_964628285.1 uncultured Lentimicrobiaceae bacterium | reverse complement strand
AAGGGTATTTATTTTGGATCGTACCGGTAATACCATTCAGGGATGGGGTTATGACAGTCATGTTATTAGTATTATGAATACAGGATACGCCAATATCCTGTGGTTGCCTGTAACATGTGTTGGCGATATTAATGGCAACGGTGATATTGAAGTAATAATAGCTGATCATGATACCATACACATCTGGAATGCTGACAGCAGTAATTTCATTGATCCGATCTACGTCCAGGGATTGCAGGCAAAATTTATAGCTCCTTTGATCGCAGATGTCGATGACGATGATGACATGGAAATCATTGTAGCATCAAATGATCCAGTAGGAGCGATATACGCGTTTAACATCGATGGCTCCAAGGTTCTCGGTTGGCCTCTAAGTGCAAAAGGAGTATTTGCAACTCCCTGCATTGATGATATCGATAATGATGGAAAAAATGAGATTATTGCCACTTCCGGCAGCGATATATATGTCTGGGACACAGAAGGCGATGCGGATAAAACAGAGTGGGGAAAATACCGGCATGATTCATACAACAGCGGGATTTACGGTAATTTTTGTCCATATTATGCTAACAGTCCTGTTGAAATAGATGAAAATACGGAGTGGACAAAAAATTACACTTTGCAAAGTGATGTCATTATAGAAGACGGCGGTACACTTACTATTTATAGTCATGTTGCAATGCCGGAAAATGGGAAAATAACAGTTGAAGTCGGTGGACAATTAATCCTTGACGGGGGTACATTGACGAATGCATGTACGGGACCATGGCAAGGTGTGGAGGTACAGGGCGATCCTCGTGAGGAACAAATTCCGAACTCCAATCAGGGTATGATCTCAATTGTTCATGAAGGAACTATTGAAAATGCCAAAATCGGTGTAACTGTAATTGATGGAGGCATTGTCCTCGCTGACTCGGCCAACTTCATCAATAATCATATAGCAGTGGAATTCAGACAATATGATGAAGAGAATATAAGCCTTTTCAGTTTTTGTGAATTTAAGTCCAATGAAAATTGTTTACCGAAAGCACCACCATTAAATTTTGTAACCTTAACAGATGTTAACGGCGTTGAATTTAAAGCTTGTTCTTTCAAGAATACCTGGGATTCCGATTACGGTGAATTGGTTGAACGAGGTAATGGTATTTTTAGCATCAATTCCAGTTTTTATGTGGATTATGAGTGCCGTAACAGTACGGTGCCTTGTGGTGATTATCAGTACAACTTATTTCAAGGTCTTAATTATGGAATTTATGCCATTGACATTGGCTATGATAATTCAATAGTAGTCAGTCATACAGAATTCATGGAAAATATCAAGGGCTTATATCTAAGTGGTTATCAAAACGGTATTGAGGTTACATCGAATGATTTTAACCTTTATAATACGATCCTCAATATCAACAGTTATGGTATGTATCTGGATCAGTGTACGGGTTACCATGTTGAAGACAACCGTTTTCATAATGAATCTGTAGTGGGTGATATCCCGGGATTATACATTAATAATTCAGGTACTGAGGACAATTTAATTTATAATAACCGGTTCGATACACTTAATTATGCAATTATTGCACATAATATCAACCGTGATGACAGTCAGGAGAAAGGTCTTTGTATTAAGTGTAATGATTTCAGGAGCGACACCTATGACATTTCAGTGACAGTCAGTGCACCTTTGGTCAATGAGGATTATGGAATAGCCGAATACCAGGGATCAATGGATCAATCTGATGATGCTCCTGCAGGAAACACTTTTACCGAACATGGTTCACATGACTGGGATATTTATAACGAAGGAAATAATATTGAGTATATTCATCATTTGGTATCTTCGACACCTTTAAAGGTTAAGCCTGATCCGAACAAAATATCCGAGAACGTTAATACAAAAGAAAACAAGAGTGCAAACTATGATAAAGAGAAAAGCTGTCCTTCTATGCTATTTTGTGGAGGTGGCGATAAAGAAAATTTAAAATCGCTTCTTGCAGTGGCAGAAACCAACATCCAGGCAATACAGGCTGAGCTGACCGAATTAGTGGACGGTGGAAATACAGAAGCAATGAATACAGACGTATTGACAAGTATTCCGGATGAAGCTCTTGAGATACATGATCAGCTACTGAGTGAATCCCCCTATCTTTCAGATACAGTGATGAAATCGGCCATTTCCAAGGAAAATGTCCTGCCTAATGCAATGATACGGGACGTGCTGGTAGCCAATCCTCAAGCCGCAAAATCTGAAGATGTTTTAACAGAATTGGATAACCGTTGGGATCCGATGCCTGATGATATGATGGATGAAATAATGGCAGGAAAAGATTCACTGGGTGCCAAAGAGATTCTGGATTCAAAGTTGGCCAAATACAGCTTGGATAGGTCAAATGCTTTTCATACCCTTGTCAGGCTGTACAAGAATGATACGACAGATGCTTCAGCCAAAGACAGCTTAATAGCTTTCCTGACCAATGATGAGGCTTTACAGTCAAAGTACAGCCTTACATTCTTGTATCAGCAATTCAATGACAGCATACAGGCCGATGCTGTCTTAAATAGCATCCCTGATGATTTTGATTTGACCGGTGAGCAACAGGTTATACATAGCAACTATATGTCTTTATTTGGAGTATTGCGGGCTTTGTTACACGACAGCCTTTCTATTCTTGAACTCAATGAAAGTCAAATCAATACCTTGCAATTACTTGCAGAGGATGATCAGTATGTACCGGGTGTATTTGCAAGGAATATTTTATTAGCCAATGGATTATCGGATTATGAAGAACCTGTTATATTACCCGATCCATATAAATTATCGCCGATTAACAAAAATGAAACAAAAAAAGTCACAACAATAAATCGTACAACGAATTTGGCCATTTATCCAAATCCTGCAAAGAAATATTTTATTGTTGAATACCAACTTGAAAAAGACGCCATGGATATACAAATTGAAATTCTGGATATGATATCCAGAAAAGTGGTTGAAATGACATTACATGGGCAACATGACCAGGTGGTCGTACCGGTTAATAATTGGCACCAGGGTATCTATTTGGTTCGTCTGATGGCAAATGGCCGTTTAATGGAAAGCCGGAAAGTAGCGGTGGTTGATAATTGATGCCGTCCGGATGATACATACAGTTCTTCCTTAACTCATTGTCATTATCACGTATTTTATAAATCGAAAATCAAATTCGAACATCGATGTATCGCCCAATCGACAATCGTCCAATCCAATTAAATTTCCCCTTATTTTAATTAGAACTTGAAAACTTTGTACATTTGCACTCCTTTCAAAGTCAAAACAGGTATTTATAATTATTTCGCCTTCTGTGCGTTTATCTAAGCAAAAATAAGTTGATATGGCAGCTATCGGACGAATCAGGAAACACTCAACGCTGATCATGATCATTGTGGGCGTGGCCCTTGCATCTTTTGTGCTGGGTGATTTCCTCAACCCCAGAAAATACAGCCGCAGGAGAATGGTCAATATCGGTGTGGTCGACGGAACGGACATCGCAGGGACAGATTTCAATAAAAAAGTGGAGGAAGACCTGGAGATGCGGCGTCAGAATGCCGGCAATCAAAGCATCTCACCCGCCGAGCAATACTCCGTCAGGCAATCGGTATGGCAGGAGATGGTGAGCACCATCATCCTTGGAGAACAGTACAACAAGCTGGGCCTGGTCGTGTCGACGGATGAGCTCGACGATCAGATCCGCGGCAACGAACCCCATGAATACATCGTCCAAAACTTCAAGGATCCCCAGACGGGTAAATTCAATCCCGCGACGGTGACACGTTTCCTTCAGAATTTCAATAACCTCGATCCCGAAGTCCAGAAACGCTATCTCATGCTCGAAAGCATGATCAAAGCCGACAGGCTGCACACGAAGTACAACGATCTTATTTCCATGGGTTACGGTATCCCTGATCTGTTCGCCAAAGATGATTACATGGATAAGAACAGAAAGGCCAAACTACGTCTTGTCGGCGTCAAGTATGCCACCATCCCCGACTCCACCGTCACCGCCTCCAATGAAGATTACGAAGCCTATTATGACAAGCATAAGGCAGACTTCGAACAGGATGCCTCCGCCGATATCGATTATATTATTTTTCCCCTGACCGCCTCACCTGAAGACCGGCAGAAGATAGCCGAGCAGGTAGACCAGATCACGCAGCAGTTCAGGACCACCAAGGATATCCCCAATTTCGTCAATGCCGTCTCCGACAACAAATACGACAGCACCTGGCATAAGGAGGGCACCCTGCCGGTTCAGATCGATTCGGTCATGTTCCATTCACCCGTCGGCACCGTCTATGGACCTTATATTGACAATGATGTTTACTACATCGCCCGGCTCGTCGACGTCCAGATGCGTCCTGATTCCATGAGGGCTTCCAACATCCTGATCGCATATCAGGGAGCCCGCGGCGCCCAGGACATCACACGGACCAGGGAACAGGCCAAACAACAGGCCGACAGCATTTACACCGCCCTGAAAGCCCGTCCTTCGGAATTCACCGCCATGGTCCTCAAATATTCCGATGATCCCTCCGCCAAACAGAATGGTGGCGATCTCGACTGGTTCCCCGACGGTAAAATGATCTACCAGTTCAATCAGGCATGCCTGGAAGGTCAGGTTGGCGACATTGTCAGGGCCGAAACCCCCTTCGGGTATCACATCATCAAGATCACGGGCAAGAAACCCCTGGAAAAGGTGGTGAGGGTGGCCATGATCGACAGGGCCATACAGCCTTCCAACGAAACCGACCAGGCCATATACCTTAAGGCTAACGAGTTCGTGAGCCGGCACCCCACGCTCTCCGCCTTCGAGAAAGGCGTACTCGACGAAGGACTGGATAAACGCTCGGCCGACAAGGTGGAACCGCTGTCAAACAACATCGCCGGCGTTGACGACCCCCGGCAGATCATCAGGTGGATTTACAACGATAAAACCCAGAAAGGCGACGTGTCACCGGTATTCGATATGGGGAACGCCTATGTCGTCGCCGCCGTCAGGGAACTTTACGAAAAAGGCATAGCACCCCTGAGTGAGGTGCGCGAAAGAGTAACACCCCTGGTGTTGCGCGAAATAAAGGCCACGAAGCTCATCGGCCAGATGAAAGAAGCCCTCGCCGCCGGCGATGACCTTTACAGACTGGCACAGAAATTTAACACCACGGTCGATACGCTCAGCGACCTGACCTTTGGATCGTATAACATACCCAAATTTGGTCCCGAGCTGGACGTCATCGGATGGATCTTTTCCATGAAACCGGGGGAGGTGTCACCACCATTGAAAGGGACACAGGCTGTGTATGTCGTGGCCCTCGACCAGTACATCGAACCACAGCAGCAACCCAATTATCAGCAGCAAATCAGCTTCATGGCCAACTCGATGAAATCAAGGGTGAGCCGTGAAGTGTACAACACCCTCGAACAAAGGGCCGATATCCAGGATAACCGGGTTAAATATTATTGACCGGTACCGGGATTTCTGAATCATTCTGTCGTGTCTTCCTTAATACAGGAAAAATAATTCCGTTCCTGAACGGAATCTCCTGATTATGTTTGTTTATTTATGTATTCATCCATAAACGGGAAAAATCATGAAAAAGGAATTATTACTCTTGACCGTCCCGCTGGCGCTATTGCTCGCCCAGTGTCATCAGCCCGGAATGAAAAATGAACAGGCCGCCAAGCCCACGGCGGGTGTGGGGCAATATTTCATTCAAAAAACCCTCGACAGTCTCATCAATTACGGTGGTGAGGTGAACAGCTTCAGAATGGAGAAAGGCGTCAAACAGTGTGCCCTGTTATGGCGTGCAAGCAACGGCGACGACAGCAGTTTCATGAACTTCTGCCTGAACAATTTTCTCGACACCAACGCGGGCCGTGATTCGATGTTCGTAAAGCTGTCGCATAATACCGAGATCCTCTCGGGTAATTTTCTTCGCATGATCCTTGCCCTCCGCAAACCCCTGGACCTTGATGAAGGAAATATCAGCCCTATCGATCTTTTATATGGCGGTTATGATCCCTCATCCCATATGCTCCAGGATTTCTTTGACAATCAGATCGCTTTCATCACCGCCCTTAACTTTCCTTTTTACAACCTGGATGAGAAAATGACCTTCGGTCCTGAGTGGACGCGTGAGCAGTGGGGTTACACCCGTCTGGGTGATCTATATACGGCGCGTGTCCCCGCCAACCTGCTGCAAGATATCACTACGGCCACCACCAGCGCCGACACGTACATCTCCGAGTACAACATTTACATGGGACGATTAGTCGATTCCAACATGAAAACCTGCTTCCCTGCCGGTATGAAGCTGATCTCCCACTGGGGGCTCAGGGATGAGATCAAATCAAACTACCGGAACGAAAACGGATTGGTAAAACAGGAAATGATCTACGAGGTGATGAAACGCATCATTGACCAGTCCATCCCCCAGGCGGTCATCAACAATAATTATTATCGCTGGGAACCTTACCGGAACATCGTTTATGAAGATACGGTGCAAGTCGATGTCAATCCCGAACCCGACACACGTTACAGTCATTTGCTCGATAATTTCAGGGCTGTGAAAGCCGTCGATCCGTATGAGCCTTATTATCCTACCTTTATAGAGAGAGCTTTTGACAAGGGCATGGAACTCCACGAAAAAGATGTCGAAAAACTGTTCACCGATTTCCTCACGGCGCCGGTCATCAAACAGATGGCCGGCCTGATCCGCCAGCGTCTGGGCAGGGATCTGAAACCTTTTGATATCTGGTACAACGGATTCAAACCCAAAAGTCCCTATACCGAGGAACAACTGGATGAGATCGTCAGAAAAAAATACCCCAACCGTGAAGCTTTCGAAAGAGACCTCCCGAACATTTTGATGAAGATGGGTTTCAGCCAGTCACGTGCTCATGAGATCACATCGCATATACAGGTCGATGCCTCCCGTGGCGCCGGGCACGCCTGGGGTGCGGGCATGACATCGGAGAAATCACACCTCAGGACGCGCTTCGAAAAGAACGGCATGAACTACAAAAGCTATAACATCGCCATCCATGAATTCGGTCATACCGTCGAACAGACCATCACCCTTCACGATGTGGATTATTATATCCTCAGCGGTGTCCCCAACACGGCCTTCACCGAGGCGCTGGCCTTCCTCTTCCAGAAACAGGACCTCGACCTCCTCGGCATTCACAGCGTGGATACCGATAAAGAGTACCTGGAGGCCCTGGATAACTGCTGGTCGACTTACGAAATCATGGGCGTGTCGCTGGTCGATATGAACGTGTGGAAATGGATGTACGCTCATCCCGATGCCACTCCCGCCGAGCTTAAAGAGGCCGTTATCAGCATTGCCAAAGATATCTGGAACACCTATTATGCCCCCGTCTTAGGCATGAAGGATGAACCCATACTCGCCATTTACTCCCACATGATCGATAACCCGCTTTATCTGCCGGCCTATCCGGTAGGACATCTGATCGACTATCAGATTGAAAGGTACTTGAAAGACAGGAAATTGCCGGAAGAAATTGAATGCATTTATACCGCCGGTGACATCATCCCCGAGCTGTGGATGGAAAAAGCTGTCGGATCGGAGATCTCGGCCGCGCCCACCATACAGGCGGCCGAAGAGGCCTTAAAGCATATCGGGGAATGATTGATGGTGCCCTGATCAACAGTTTCATGTTCTCGTCCCATATCGGTGAATTTGCCGCCCTGTTCGTGGCTTTCTGCTGGACCTTCACCGCCCTGGCTTTTGAGAGAGCCAGCATCAGGGTGGGGTCGCTGGCCGTGAACCTGATCAGGATGGTTCTGGCCCTGATCTTTCTCAGCCTCTTCTCCTATCTGCACCGCGGGATACTCTATCCCATTGATGCTTCAACCCATAACTGGTTCTGGCTGGCCGTCTCGGGTTTGGTGGGTTTCGTGTTCGGTGACCTGCTACTCTTCGAGTCGTACACCATCATCGGGTCCCGTATAGCCATGCTGATCATGACCCTCGTGCCGCCCATCACCGCTTTTGTCAGTTGGCTCATCCTGGGTGAGCGGATGGGCCTGCTGAATTTTTTCGGCATGATGATAACCCTCGCCGGCATCTCGCTGGCTATCTTCGGCAGGGGGCTGAACGGGGAGTGGTTCAGGCTGACACATCCCGTCAGGGGTATTCTTCTGGCTTTTGGAGGTGCCGTGGGCCAGGCCGTGGGGCTGGTGCTCAGCAAATACGGCATGGGCTCCTACGATGCTTTCGCCTCTTCACAGATCAGGGTGACCACCGGCATGGTTGGTTTTGCCCTGATCATCCTGCTGTCAGGCCGCTGGTTTCGCCTCCGCAAGGCCGTGGTGGACCGCAAAGGGATGAGAGCCATCCTCATCGGGTCCTTCTTCGGGCCCTTCCTCGGCGTGTCGTTCTCGCTCTATGCCGTGCAGCACGCCGTGGCCGGCGTCGCCGCCACCATCATGGCCATCGTGCCCGTGCTGATCATCGCTCCCGCCGTCATCATCTTCAAACAAAAAGTGACAGTCAAGGAAATTATCGGCGCCGTAATAGGTGTGGCCGGCGTTGCGATATTCTTTTTATGAGATGCTCGTAACCGCCGGCCGACATCATTGCAGCAAGCGTTCAATAACCTTGGGAAACCACTCGTACTCCAGCCGGTGGACTTTCTGTGCCAGCGTCTCCGGTGTGTCCCCCCTTTCAACAGGACAACGGACCTGGAAAATGACCTGCCCCGCATCGTATTTCTCATTGACGTAATGAATGGAGATCCCCGACTCCTTGTCGCCGGAACGAATCACGGCCTCGTGGACGGCCATGCCGTAAAAACCCTTACCACCATATTTGGGTAACAAGGCAGGATGGATGTTTATGATCCGGTTGGCGTATTGTTTTAATATGTTTTCGGGCACCAGCCAGAGAAAGCCGGCCAGTACCACCAGATCCGTTTTATTTTCCCTCAGAACATCAAGAATAGCATCGGTTTTATAAAAGACCTCCCTGTCGAAGACGTAAACGGGGATATCTAATCTCCTGGCACGCTCAATGACATAAGCATCCTTTTTATTCGACAGGACGATGGCGACCCGGATAGAAGTATGCTTCTGAAAGTATCTGATGATATTCTCGGCATTGGTTCCGCTACCCGACGCAAAAATGGCTATGTGTTTCATGTTGAACGGGATTGGCATCCGCAAAATAATAAAATTATTTTTGTTTTTCACCGATAAAATTGCTTTCTTTGCACGCTGTTTAACCAAAAAAGTTAAAACTATGTCAGACATTGCGTCACGAGTAAAAGCAATCATCGTCGACAAGCTGGGTGTAGATGAGAATGAAGTTACACCTGAGGCCAGTTTCACGAATGACCTAGGAGCCGACTCCCTTGATACCGTTGAATTAATCATGGAATTCGAAAAAGAATTTAATATTGCCATCCCCGACGACCAGGCTGAGAAAATCGGCACGGTAGGTGAAGCCATCGCTTACATTGAACAGAACATTAAATAAGACTTTTTCTTAATGGAATTAAAACGCGTTGTTATCACCGGATTAGGTGCACTGACACCGTTAGGCAACACAATACCTGAATACTGGAAGGATTTGGTTGAAGGCGTGAGTGGAGCCGAATTAATCACCCGATTTGATACAACCAACTTTAAAACACGTTTTGCCTGCCTGGTAAAAGGTTTTGATCCGCTGAACTTTTTTGAGCGCAAGGAGGTCCGGAAGTATGACCTGTATGCCCAGTTTGGTCTGGCCTGCGTCGATGAATCGGTCAAAATGGCCGGTCTTACCGGCAACGGATTAAATCCTGACCGCATAGGTGTTATATGGGCTTCAGGTATAGGCGGTCTGGAGACTTTTCTGGATGAGATCATCACCTTCGCCAGGGGTGACGGCGTGCCGCGTTTCAATCCTTTCTTCATCCCTAAAATGATCGCCAATATCACCGCAGGTCATATCTCCATACGTTACGGTTTCAGAGGGCCAAATTTTGCCACCGTCTCGGCCTGTGCCTCTTCGGCCAATGCCATTGCCGACGCCTTCAATTACATCCGTCTGGGCAAAGCCGATGTCTTTGTCGCGGGCGGCTCCGAAGCGGCCGTCAATCAGGCGGGGATAGGTGGTTTCAACGCCATGCACGCCATCTCAACACGCAACGATGACCCCGCCACGGCCTCACGACCCTTCGACAAAGACCGCGACGGCTTTGTCCTGGGCGAAGGCGCCGGAGCCGTCATCCTCGAAGAAATGAACCACGCCCTGAAACGCGGCGCCACGATTTATGCCGAGCTGGCCGGTGTGGGCCTCTCAGCCGATGCCTATCATATGACATCACCGCAACCTGAAGGCATAGGCGCCAGCAATTCCATGAACTATGCCCTCGAGGATGCCGGCCTGAAACCCGAAGAGATAGACCATATCAATACCCATGGCACCTCCACACCCCAGGGTGATATCGCCGAAGCCCGAGCTATCGTCAGAACCTTTGGCGATCATGCTTATAAGATTAATATCAACTCCACCAAATCCATGACCGGTCACCTGCTGGGTGCCGCCGGCGCTATCGAAGCCATCGCCGCCATCCTCGCCATTTATCACGACACCATTCCACCGACGATCAACCATTTCACCGATGACCCTGAAATAGACAACCGCCTGAACTTTACCTTTTACAAAGCCGTAAAAAGAACTGTCAATACGGCATTGAGCAACACGTTCGGATTCGGCGGTCATAATGTGTCGATCATCTTCAAAAAGTTCAACAGTTAATCCTTTGGATTTGAGAAAGTTTAAGAATTTTAAACTCCACCGCTCCAGCGACAGGGAGCTTTCAGGCACCATAAAAAATATCTTCGGTTTTCATCCCGGCAACATCTTTTTATATAAGCTCGCTTTCAGGCACCGGTCGGCCGCCCAGGAGATATTCAACGGGATCAAGATCAGCAATGAAAGGCTCGAGTACCTCGGCGATGCCGTGCTGAGCCTGGTGGTCGCCGACCACCTCTTTAAGATCTTCCCCTTTAAAGATGAAGGATTCCTCACCGAGATGCGCTCAAAGATCGTCAGTCGTGTCCAGCTGAACGTCCTCTCACGCAAGCTCGGCATCGACAGGCTCGTCCAGGCCAACCAGAGCGGGCCGTCACCGTTCCGCTCCATCGCCGGCGACGCCTTTGAGGCTTTTGTCGGCGCCATGTACATGGATAAAGGATATGATTTTACCAAAAAAATCATCATTAACAGGATCATCAAACTCCACATCGATATCGACGAACTGGAAACCCTCGATATCAATCCCAAAAGCACCCTCCTGGAGTGGAGCCAGAAAATGAAAAAAACACTCGACTTCAAAGTGATCGGAGAAATAAACACGGGCATGAAAAAACAGTACATCGTCGAGGTGTTCATCGATGATGTTTCGTACGGACAAGGGCAGGATTTCTCCATCAAAGGCGCCGAGCAACTGGCCGCTGAAGAAGCCTGTAAAACCATCTTCCCGGCCGAAGAAACAAAAAAAGAAGAGTGATGGCAAAAAAAATCAGACTGCAAACGGATGAAGATTACGGAGCTTACACCATGCTCGCTCTGTCATGCCATCTAAAGGATTACCGCATCTCCTTTCTCATCAATAAACACCTGAAGCTCAACCTAAAAAAAACCGGTGATTTTCAATATTACCCGCTGAAGACGGAACAGGCACTGAGATATTCATTCTACTACTATCATGACCCCGAACGGATGATTTCCTATTACCTCCTCTCCAACCACCATCCCGATGGAAAACTGTTTCCTTTGCTTAAACAAACCGATTATTTCCTTGTAATCGAAGGGGTGCTGGAGACAAAAGAAAAACAGGAGATCATCCGGACGCTGCTCTCCGTCCCGCTGATCAACATGGCCTTTGAAGTGGATATGCCGTCGCTGAAAAACATACGGTATTTCCTTGAAGACCTTGAGATGCACATGATTGAAATAAGGAAATCGCTGTGATCATAAGCCTCCTGCCCTGTCCTTTTTCCATTTGGTATAAGGATGTGACACCAGGTTGACGTTATAATACCTGGCATCGCCGGTGATCTCCTCTCCCACCCACCGGGGTTTGTCAAATAGCTGCCGCTCGCTGTCCAGTTCAACTTCGGCTATCACCAGGCCCTCATTCTCACCGAGGAACTCATCCACTTCCCATACAACACCTTCCAGCGGTATGCGATAACGTATTTTTTCAATGAGAGGTTTAAGGCATAAAGAATCAAGCATTTCACCGGCTTCCGGCGCAGGAACAGGGTATTCAAACTCTGAGCGTATCGCTCCCCTCGAATCACCCTTGATGGTGATGTAGCCCCTGTCGCCGGCAACACGTATCCGCACACTGCGCTCCTTGTCCGTGCACAGGTAACCCTGACGGTACAGGGTACCCAGGGCGAGGCGTTTATAATCACTGCCTGTGACAAGGTACTTACGTTCAATTTCGCTGGGCATAACCGCTGTTGTGTCAGGTTACCTTTAACTTAAGCATCCGGCATCCGGTTTTTATTAAACATATTTATCGCCTTTTTCCGTCCTGACGTCATTGACAAACTGCCTGATCTTCTGCTCTTCCGATTTCCTGCATACCAGCAGGATGCCATCCTGTTCCACGACAATGTAGTCATCCAGTCCCTGGAGTACAACCAGCCTATCGTCAGGCATCTTGACGATAGTATTGGTCAGGTCATAGGCCATGACGTTCCTTCCTTTGATCGAATTACCGTTGGCATCCTTCAGAAGATGTTCGAACAGGGAGACCCAGGTTCCCAGATCGGACCAACCGAAATCGGAAGCCAGGACGTATACATTATCGGCTTTTTCCATGACCCCGTAATCAATGGAGATGCTCTTACACACGGCATAGGTCTTACTGATAAAGTCTTTTTCCCCGGGCGTGTTATAGTAATCCTGGCCCTCTTTAAACACGGCATCAATGTCGGTAAGGTGATCGCGAAAGGCTTTCATAATGGCTTTCAGCGACCAGATGAAAATGCCGGAGTTCCAAAGGAAATCGCCGCTTTTAATGAACGAACGGGCCATTTCATATTCCGGTTTCTCGGTGAAAGTCTTTACCTTTCTGATGCGCGCATCCTCGGCATAAGGATAAGAGTCCATAAACTGAATATACCCGTACCCTGTGTCGGGCCGGCTTGGCTTAATACCCAGTGTCAGAAGCCAGTCATTATTCTCCGAGGCCTCCAGGGCCGTGGTGATGACCTCAATAAAGACATCCTCTTTTATGATGATGTGATCGGAAGGAGCTACCACCACCACCGCGTCGGGGTTTCGGCTCAGGATCTTGTAATTGGCATAGGCAATGCAGGGAGCCGTGTTGCGGCGCATGGGCTCAAACAAAATCTGACCCTCATTAAGGCCGGGGATCTGCCTCCTGACCAGATCACCATAATTTTCATGCGTGACAATATAAATGTTCTCACGGGGACAGATCTTTTCAAAACGTTCAAATGTCTTTTGAATGAGGGTTTGTCCTGTTCCCAGTATGTCAATAAACTGTTTGGGATATGACGTTCTGCTCATCGGCCAGAAGCGTGCGCCCACACCGCCGGCCATGATCACACAGTAGTGGTTGTCGTTCATCTTGTAGATTTCATGCAATTATTTGACATTCTATATTTTACAGCAACAAAGCCAGATATGATGCAAAAATAAGAAACCCTGACAATTGGGCTCACGGATCAACCGGATTAATTTGGGTGACAGGATTGAACAGGTATGAACGGTGGTTATCCTGGCATATGCAACGGATACGCTTTCTAAGCTTTTCTTTTTTCCTGAATCGTCTGCCGTCATTCAACCGGAAAATGGTATCAACAGGCACGTCGTCGAGCAATATCCGCTCCGGTGCCTGATAACGTTGCAAGACCCTTGTCAGTTGCGTATCCGTGACAATGGAGGCATAGGTATGACCGAGATAATGTTTCAGGGCCAGGGTGACATCACCCGGGAAAACATGCCGCTCCAGCAACGGCATCATAAGATTTCTATAGAGGTTTTTCCACTCCGTACCATGGGGTCGCACGCGGTTTCTATAACGCTCCCATGTCATCGCATGAGCTATTTCATGTGCCAGGATGATGAGAAAAGTAAAGGGGTGAAGGTCACCGTTGATGGTGATGTAATGGGTATGACCGTTACGTGGAGGATGATAGGTGCCCAGCTTGCTGTGCCTGGAAGGCGTGAGCCGCAAAACGACGGCACTGTTACTAAGCCATTCCAATACCATGTCATCACTTCCTCCCGGTAGATGACCCTGCAGGAGCTGCCTATGGTCTGCCATCGGCCGGGATATTTATAGAGTTGCCGCTACCATTGAGCAAATAACAACCGCAATCATACCGCTCATACTTTCTCTTCAGTTTGCTCTGGTTTTTATTCCTGGTATGACGATGCTTACCTGAGGTGTAATTTCTGGAGGAAGCACAGGAAGACAACAACTCTGTGAGCCCGATAGCCACGATTAAAAGGATAATAAATAAAAAAAGATGTCTCCTCATACCACGTCCTGAACAAAGGCTAAAGGTAAAAAAATAAACCGTCTTATCATCCCAATTTTCAGGTATATTATCACCTCACAATTAATAAATAATCGCTATTTTAGCTGAAATATTTTCCAGAATGAAATTTTTTTTTCATCTAGGTCAATATTTCCTGGTGATGCAACAGGTTTTTAAACGGCCTGATAAATTTCGCATCTTTCATCAGCAGGCCGTCAAGGAAGTTCAGTTATTAGGTCTCGAATCGCTGGGGATCGTGTCGATCATTTCCGTCTTCATGGGAGCCGTTGTGACCATACAGATGGCTTTCAATATCGACTCCCCACTGATCCCTTTATACACCATAGGTTTTGCCACCAGACAGTCCGTTGTACTGGAGTTCTCCCCGACCATCATCAGCCTGATCCTGGCCGGCAAGGTGGGTTCGCGTATTGCCTCGGAGATAGGAACGATGAGGGTTACCGAGCAGATCGACGCCCTTGAGATCATGGGGGTTAATACGGCTAATTTCCTGATACTGCCAAAGATAGCGGCAGCCATCTTTATCAACCCGATTCTGATCACTCTGAGTATGGTTCTGGCTATTTTCGGGGGATGGGCCATTGGAACGCTTACCCATCTGGTCACCTCACATGATTTCATTTACGGTATTCAATCTTTTTACAGGTCATACGACATCGTCTATGCCGAGATTAAAACGGTGGTTTTTGCCTTCCTCATCACCTCCATCTCAGGCTATTACGGATACATCACCAAGGGAGGGGCCCAGGATGTCGGAACGGCCAGCACGAAAGCCGTGGTGCAAAGCAGCATTTTCATCATACTGTTCAACCTGATACTAACACAGTTATTGCTCAATGATTGAAGTACAAAATCTGACAAAACGGTTCGATGGCAAAGAGGTGCTGAAAAATATTTCAGCCACTTTCAGGAAAGGGATGACCAACCTGATCATCGGTCAGAGCGGTTCCGGAAAGACCGTCTTGCTCAAATGCATCATCGGGCTCTATGCCATCGATGAAGGTAAAGTCATCTTCGATGAGCGTTGTTTCGGCGACATGTCGCTCAAAGAGCAGAAAAACCTGAGAAAGGAATTCGGCATGCTGTTTCAGGGTGGTGCTTTGTTCGATTCCATGACGGTGGAAGAAAACGTCATGTTTCCGCTGACCATGAACACCGATATGACGTATGATGAAAAACTGGAAAGGGTTAATTTCTGTCTGAAAAGGGTTGACCTCGAAGGCACCAATAAACTTCTCCCCTCACAGTTGAGCGGAGGAATGATCAAACGCACCGCCATTGCCCGTGCCATCTCGCTCAATCCCCAGTACCTGTTTTGTGATGAACCCAACTCGGGCCTGGATCCCAAGACAACCAATGTCATTGACAAGCTGATCAGAGAGATCACCAAGGAATACAACATGACCACCATCATCAATACTCATGACATGAATTCGGTGATGGAAATAGGCGATACGGTGGCCTTTATTTACAAAGGTGAGCTGTGGTGGACCGGAGATAATACAAACATCCTCTCCTCGGATAACGAAGAGCTCAATGATTTTGTCTTTGCCACCAAGCTGACGCGTAAATTGCGGTCATGATATCATTTTCCCATGCCATGAACCTCCTTGATATCATCCTTGTCGTTCCTTTGATCTGGTTCATATACAGGGGATTTGTCAAAGGATTGATCCTGGGTATCATATCCCTGGCATCCCTGATATTGGGAGTCTATCTGGGATTCCGTTTCGCAGTACCTGCAGCGGATATGATCAGTACCCATTTTCATGTTGTCACGCCCTATCTGAAGCTCATCGTCTTTGCCGTGATTTTTCTGGCTGTAATCATCATATTGTTCATCTTCGGCAAGCTGCTCGAGAAAGCCATCGACCTGCTTGCTCTCGGTTTTCTGAATAAGCTGCTGGGAGCTCTCTTCGGGCTGGCCAAAGGAATTATCTTCATCAGCCTGATCCTCTTTGTCATCAACCTGGTGGATGTCAACCACCGGCTGATTACCGACAAAAACCGTGAGGGCTCTGCCCTTTACAAGCCCCTCTCGAAGGTCGTGCCCAAAGTGCTGGAGTTACTGAAACTGCAGGACATCAGGTTGAACAAGGCTTCCCCTGACGATACGACCCTGACTGCCACAAGTGTTTCAACCCGTGATGGCTTTGACCCCGGGTAATTCTTTCCCTTCAATGTATTCTAGCATGGCGCCACCGCCGGTGGAGACATATGAAAACCGATCCCCCAGATGATATTTGTTTATGGCCGCGACCGAGTCACCGCCGCCCACCAGCGAGAACGCTCCTTTGCCCGTCGCTGCCACAATGGCTTCGGCAACAGCCCGTGTTCCCTTTTCGAAAGCAGGCATCTCAAAAACACCCATGGGTCCGTTCCACAGAATGGTGGAAGAACGGCTGATGACCTCTGCAAAGGTCTTGCGGGTGGCAGGGCCGATATCCAGGCCCAGCCATTCCTCCGGGATCGTTGTGGCGTCGCAGACCTGCTGCCGGGCGTCATTATCGAACGCATCTGCAGCCACGATATCCTCCGGCAATGCGATGCTGACACCTCTGGCTTTGGCCTCATCCATGGCCTTCAGGGCCACATCCAGCAGATCGTCCTCCACCAGCGACCGGCCGATATGGCCTCCCATGGCTTTGATGAAGGTGAAGGTCATCCCGCCGCCGATGATCAGGTTGTCGACCTTACCGAGCAGGTTATTGATGACTTCGATCTTGCCCGATACTTTGGCGCCGCCTAAAACGGCCGTGAAAGGCCGTTGAATGTCGACCAGTACCCTGTTGATATTTTTCAGCTCCCCGGCCATCAGATAACCGAACATTTTATTCTCAGGGAAAAAACCGGCGATGATGGAAGTGGAAGCATGAGCCCGGTGGGCCGTCCCAAAGGCATCATTGACGTAAACATCGCCAAGCGAGGCCAGAGTGGCGGCAAAATCCCTGTCACCTTTTTCCTCCTGCTTGTAAAAACGAAGATTTTCAAGGAGCAGCACTTCACCGGGTTGTAATCCCCCGGCCAGTTTTTTAGCTTCTTCGCCGATGCAGTCACCGGCAAATAAGATGCCTCGCCCCAGGACCTTTGAAAGATAAGGTATCACATGCCATAATGAAAATTTGTCTGCCGGTCCCTCTTTCGGCCGGCCCAGGTGCGACATTAAAATGACCGAACCTCCGTCACCGAGGATTTTTCTTATCGTGGGAAGAGCGGCATCAATACGGGTTGTGTCGGTAACCCGGTAGTGTTCATCCAGCGGCACATTGAAATCAACCCTGATAAGGGCTCTTTTACCTTTAAAATTAAAATCTTCTATTGTTCTCATGATCTTGAGTATTTGTAAGATGAGTAATTTCAGGTCTAATGCTTAAGAATTCGGGAACATGGTCATTCAAAATTAAGTATAACCACAGGAATAAACAAATGAAAGCCCCCGATGGGCAATAGATTATTAACGGTTATCATTGGAATTATTAAATAACTTTGCCGTATGATAAAGTTGTCCGTCGTCATCATCACATATAATGAAGAGAGAAACATTGCACGATGCCTTGACTCGGTGAAGAATATCAGCGATGACACCGTGGTGGTCGATTCCTATTCGGCGGATAAAACCGGCGAGATATGCCGGAGCAGGGGTGTGCGATTCATAATCCACGCCTTTGAGGGCTATGCACGTTCCAAAAATTTCGCCGACAGCCAGGCGAAGTATCCGTATATCTTATCCCTGGATGCCGATGAGGCCCTGTCACCCGAGCTGGAACAATCCATTCTGGAAGTCAAAGCGAAATGGACGCATGATGTTTATGCGATGAACCGCCTGACGAACTATTGCGGTCACTGGATACGTCATGGCGGCTGGTACCCCGACACCAAACTGCGCCTGTTCGACAGCCGTAAGGCATCCTGGTCCGATGCCCTCGTCCATGAAAGCCTGATACTGCATCCCGGCAGCCACAGCGGCTTTCTGAAAGGCAATATCCTGCACTATTCCTACTATTCCATTACCGAACACGTGATCCGCTCCAACCAGTTCTCCGACCTGGCCGCGGAGGAATTATTCAGAAAGGGGATAAAAGCCGACCTTTTCAAATTAGGGATTTCACCCTGCCTGCGGTTTATACGGGATTATTTCCTTAAAATGGGCTTCCGCGACGGCTACTATGGATACCAGATCGCCAGAATAACAGCCTATGCCGTATTTATGAAATATGCCAAACTGAGAAACCTTTATCATTCACAGCATGATTAATCATTTGCAGCATCAACAGGTAATCCCCTGATCAAAATGACATGACTCCTGCAAAAATCATCATCAGCCGCACCGACCATATCGGAGATGTCGTATTGTCCTTACCCATGGCAGCGATCCTGAAAAAACAGTTTCCGGGCAGTGAGATTATTTTTTTAGGCCGTTCCTATACCGAACCTGTCATCGGTGCCTGCCCTCATATTGACCGTTTTCTGAACTGGACCGTGCTTGAAAAAATGAATGAAAAGAACCGTGTATCCAGGTTTAAAGCCCTGAAGGCAGATGTGATCATCCATGTCTATCCCGAC
Source organism: uncultured Lentimicrobiaceae bacterium (assembly GCA_964628285.1). Lineage (GTDB taxonomy): Bacteria > Bacteroidota > Bacteroidia > Bacteroidales > JAGONC01 > JAPLDP01. The sequence continues at coordinate 34,802 of CAZVNP010000019.1, read as the reverse complement.
AGGCTGATTGCCACGACCAGCCGTCAGGCGGGGATTCCCATCCGGATCGGAACAAGCCACAGGAGTTATCATTGGATCACCTGTAACCATCTGGTTCATTTTTCTAGAAAACGCTCAGTCTTTCATGAAACCCAGCTGAACCTGCGTTTGCTCGAACCCCTCGGGATAAAAAGGTATATATCCACCGATGAGATCCGCAGGATGGATACCCTGTCAATTGCCCCGTCACTAAAAAAGGAGACCGCAAGGCTGCTTTCGGAAAAAAAGTTCAATCTGATCCTTCATCCCCTGTCAAAAAGAAATGCCAGGGAGTGGGGACTGGATAACTATAAAAAACTGATCGGTATGTTACCGGTAGATTTATTTACTATTTTTATCACAGGAACTGAAGACGAAGGCCTCATGATCCGCAAACAACAACTGACCGATTTCCCTCATGTCACTGATCTGACGGGGCGGCAAACGCTTCAGGATCTGATCCGTTTCATCGCTGCCGCCGACGGTCTTATCGCCTGCAGCACGGGACCGTTGCATCTGGCGGCAGCCCTGGGGAAATACACCCTTGGGATCTATTCACCCCTGCGCCCCATACATCCGGGACGTTGGGCTCCTTTAGGGTTAAATGCTTCATTTCTGGTTAAAAACGGACCCTGCCGGAAATGCCGGAAGAAAGACCGTTGTGAATGCCTGGAAAGCATCACACCCGAAGAGGTTAAGAATAAGTTTATGGAAATCATCAAATCATAAACCGTCCATGAAACAGGAATGGTTCGTCATTGTCAATCCCAATGCCGGAAGAAGAAAGGGTGAAAAAGACTGGATGAAAATATCCGGTCTGTTGGTTGAGCATGATATCACCTTCATCAGCATCTTTACCGAACACCGCAACCATGCCAGCAAGCTGGCAAAAAAATACATCGAGGCCGGTTTTAAAAACATCATTGTCGTGGGCGGTGACGGCACCTTCAATGAGGTGGTGAACGGCATCTTCAGCCAGCAACGCTACCACCCAACCGACATCACCCTGGGACTGATACCCGTCGGCACAGGCAATGACTGGGGCAGGATGTTCAACATCCCTTCCAAATACGAAGAGGCCATAAAGGTGATCGCCAGGGAGAAAACCTTCATACAGGATGTGGGTAAAGTGACCTACGTTAACTCCGATGCCGCCCATATCAGGTATTTTGTCAATGTTTCGGGCATGGGCTACGATGCCCTTGTGGCCGAGAAAACCAACAAGCAGAAAGATGAGGGAAAGGGAGGTACCTTTTCCTACCTGCTGAATATCTTCACCAGTCTTTTTTCGTATCAGAATAAGGATTATGAGATCACCGTCGACGGTAAGAGGGTCAGAGGCAAGGTATTCAGCATGAGTGTCGGCATCTGTAAATATAACGGCGGGGGGATGATGCAGCTTCCTTTTGCCGTACCCGACGACGGTCTCCTCGACCTGACCGTGATCAACAAGATCGGTAAAATGAAGGTCATACGCAACGTCCCCCGCCTGTACGACGGCTCTTTCATCAAAATACCACAGGTGCGCACCTTTCAGGGCAAGACCATCACCATAAACACTCTCACTACTTTGTACCTTGAAGCCGATGGCGAATCACTTGGCCACTCGCCGTTCCTGTTCGAGATCCTCCCCAAAAGCCTGAAAGTGATCATCGGGCCGCTGACTGATTAATCGACCCAATCGCCATTTTCCCTGATCAGATTAACGAGGGCATCCACCGCTTCCTCTTCCGGGACATTCTTCCTGATCACCTGTTTACCCTTGTAAAGAGTTATTTTGCCCGGGCCTGAGCCGACATATCCGTAATCGGCATCAGCCATTTCACCGGGGCCGTTGACAATGCAGCCCATCACCCCGATGGTCAGGTTCTTCAGGTGTCCGGTGCGTACCCTTATGACCTGCAGGGTCTTTTGTATATCGAACAATGTCCTGCCACAGGACGGGCAGGCTATGAAATCGGCCCTGGAAAAGCGTGTACGGCTGGCCTGCAGGATGCCCAGCGACAGATCGTTCAGAAAAACTTTATCCTCAGAGGGCAGGAGCTCAATCCAGATGCCGTCGCCCAGACCGTCGACCAATAATGAACCTATGTCGGTGGCACTGTGAAGCATCAACGTCTCCCTGTCGCTGACAGGGTAGCTCCTCTTTATAATCACCGGGGTGCGGCAATCATGGCGCATCAACTCACAGAACATCCGGCGCTGTTCAGCCATGCCATGCGGATTGGCGGTTTCGAAAACAAGCACGGCCCCACCGTCATTTTTAATCGTCTCAATAAACCGGGGCTCCAGATCGTCTGATGTCACCGCAATAAATGAAAGCCCTCCGGCAGCTTTTTTTCCCGAAAGAAAATCCTCCTTGGTAAGGACAGATCCCTCGCTTTCTATTTCGCTGAAAATAACAGGAACCTGCTTGCCGCCCACCGGTCCGACAGCTCTTGTCTCTCTTTTTTTATAATTGAAAGGATCATAAGGCAGGCTGTCCATATCATGTATGGCAGGATGACTATGGCGATCCTTATACCTGTCGATCATCTTGCGTGCTGCCGGCACTTCCAGTTCGGGATCTTCTGTCAGCGAGACCCGGATAGTGTCACCGATGCCATCTTCAAGCAGGGCGCCGATGCCCACAGCCGATTTGATGCGGCCGTCCATACCGCCGCCGGCTTCAGTGACACCCAGATGGACGGGATAATTCATGCCCTCTTCCATCATCCTGTGAACAAGTAACCGGCAGGCCTGGACCATGACACGGGTGTTGCTTGATTTCACCGAAAGAACAAGGGAATGGAATCCCTCCCCATGGCAGATCCTGGCGTATTCCAGCACCGACTCGACCAGACCTTCCGGCGAATTGCCGTAACGGCTCATGATACGTTCCGACAGGGATCCATGGTTCCCGCCAATCCTCAGGGCGGTGCCATACTGTTTGCAAATGGATATCAGGGGATATAACTTTTCCCTTACCTTTTCCAGACCCTGTAAATATTCGGTCTCATCATATACGGCTATTCCGCGGGGCTTGTCGGCATAATTCCCCGGGTTGATGCGTACCTTTTCCACCAGCCGTGCCGCCATCTCAGCCACCCTTGGATTAAAATGGACATCGGCGATGATTGGAACACGATAACCTGCTGTTGCCAGCTCTTTTTTTATCACGGCCAGGTTCTCAGCCTCCCTCACTCCCTGGGAGGTTATCCTCACATAATCGCAGCCGGCATCGGCCATTCTGATGACCTGATCAACAGTGGCTTTGGTATCAAGGCTATTGGTGGTCGTCATGGATTGGATCCTGATAGAATGCGTTCCACCCAACGGCACATCGCCAACCGGCACCACCACGGTGCTGAACCGCGAGTAACGTGTGAGGCTGTTGCAATATCGATAGTTATCGGTCATGACCATATTGATCACGGGAAGAACCACAAAATTACAATTAATAACATTGTCAGAGTTACAAGTGGTAAAGCGATGGCTATCTAAGTGGTTGTGAACAGATAACCGTTCAACAATAATAAAGAATCCTGAAACCACCAGATATTAAATAGACTTATTCTTATATTTGTTGGGTTTTTAACCATATTTCATGACTATGAAACTACCACGTTCCGTCAACAACTGGATTTCACTGGTGGGGGCCACAGTTGCTATCGTGAGCCTGTTCATGATCGTTTTTCTGGTTGTCATTGCAACGATCTTCAAACAGGGAAGCTACTACCTGGGTTTGGTGAGCTATATCATTTTACCTGTTTTTCTGATCATGGGACTGCTTATGATACCCATCGGTATGATCAGAAAAATACGGTTGGAAAGAAAAGGTAAGCCTGAGGGGCCCAAATGGCCTTTGATTGACTTCAACAACTACCGTCACCGCAACGCGTTCATGATCTTCAGCACCGGAACGGCATTATTTCTTCTGCTGACCGCCGTGGGCAGTTATGAAGCATTTCATTACACCGAATCGGTTGAGTTCTGCGGGCTGTTATGTCACCGGGTGATGAAGCCGGAATACACGGCCTACCAGAACTCACCGCATGCGCGTGTGGCCTGCGTCGAATGCCACGTGGGTTCCGGCGCTAACTGGTATGTAAGATCAAAGCTATCCGGATTGTACCAGGTGTATGCTACCGTTTTTAACATCTACCCCAGACCCATCCCCACACCCATCTCCAACCTGCGTCCGGCCAGGGAAACGTGTGAGGAATGCCACTGGCCGCAAAAATTTTACGCCTATCAGGACGTCACTGAGAAACATTTCCTCACAGATAACAACCTCGAATGGGATATCACCCTCCGGCTAAAAGTTGGTGCCCAGTACAGTGCATTGGGTCTCCGGAAAGGCATCCACTGGCACATCAATCCGGATGTAAAAATCGAATACAAACCGGGAACTGAAAATCGTGAAAATATACCATGGGTGAGGTATACAAGCAGGACCACCGGGAAATCAAAAACATTTATTACCCAGGACAGTGTGCTGACGGAAGATCAGTTGAATGCGCTGGAAACCCGTGTGATGGACTGCATGGATTGCCACAACAGACCGTCACATGATTTTGAACCCGCCTCCTATTTCGTGGATTATGGCATGACCGCCGGTATCATTCCCAAAAACCTCCCTGACATGAAATTCATTGCTATGGACGCTCTGAGTACCAGGTTCTCAACCACCGACAGCTCCGTCCAGAACATTCATGATGTGATTACAAAATATTACCAGGATTTTTATCAGGATCTGGCCCAATCCGATACCGGGAAAATCCTTATCAATAAGGCCATAAGCGGGGTTACCTCTCAGTTTGAAAAGAATGTGTTTCCCCAAATGAAGGTCTGGGCAAAGGAATACCCCAACCATATCGGTCACATTGAATTCAACGGATGCTTCAGGTGTCATGATGACCAGCATAAGAGCGACGACGGTTCGGTGATCACCAGGGACTGCAACTTATGCCACCTGATCGTGGCTCAGGGTGAACCTGCTCATCTTGAAGTGGGTACAATTCAGGATTCTCTCGAATTTAAACACCCCATAGATATCGACGATAAATGGAAGACCATCCTTTGTGTCCAGTGCCACAAAGAACTTTGAAGATAAGAACAGCTTTATTATCAGTCCGGGAAATGACGACGGCCGGTTATTCATGCGATTCATGATAACCCGTGATCATGGCTCTGAAATTACTGCCGACTGTGGCCCCAATAGTGCAGAAATAGATATGGATAAATAAAAACATCGTGACGAGGAACCCCAGGATGAGATGAAGGTTATCGGTCAGCAATATGCCGTTTAATCCGAAAACCTTACTGAGGATCACTTCAGGAAACAACAAGCCCCACCCGGTTATAAAAGTTACAGGGAGAACAATATACATGATCAGAACATAACTGAACTTCTGCAGGGGATTGAATTTACGTGTTTTATCAATCCTAAAGGGAGCTTTTTCTCCTTTGAAAATCCCTATCAGATAATACCTGAATTGCCTTTTTAACCGTTCGGCAAAGCCTTTAATAACGATCCTGTAATAGGCCCCGTTTCCGGTGATCAAATTGCCGATAAAAAACGCCAGATAACTGATCGTCAACAAAATACCAGTGACATTATGTATGGATACAGCGGTGTCAAAACGAATGATCGGGTAGTCCGGATTGGAATATTGCATGCTGATGCCTGTGATGATCAATACCAGGCAGAGGATGGCATTGGCTAAATGCCACAACCTCAACCAAACCGGATACAGATATACTTTTTCTGCCATTTTTTTTATCTTATCAACTGGTTGTTATCTCTTAGTGACCATATTCCGGAGCCCATGGCCGACCGGGTATCAGAATGGGTTTTTCCTTTAACGCTTCTTATTTCCTTATCCTAAGGATGGTATGAAACATAATGCTCCCGGCCACCAGTACCATGATGATCACTGAAATGACGTTCAGAACGTAATTTCTGTTCGCACCAATGATATAGGCCTGATTTAAAATGATGGCATTAAAATATCCCAGTCTGGATCCATCATGATCAACCAGGGTATCGGCGCCTGAAAACTTCACGTGATCGTTACCCAACCTTGAATTCCTTCGATTGGCGATAACCTGGTACTTGTATAGTGTGGCCATAAGGAGCGAGTTTTTCTGATGGCACTCCACACAATTTCTCACCGCTTTCTCTTTCGGAAGGATTTTATGCGATACCAGTAACTCATCATTATACTGGGCATGGCATTCGATGCACCTGACATTCATGAAGTGTAGCCGCTGATTGGGCAGCCAGTCGTGTTTCTTGATCAGGTTGGGATTGACTTTGTCTGTCAGAAGCTGATATTTATCGACATTGGAATGACAACTCAGGCAAATCTCATTATCATAGGCGATGACTTCCTTTATATCTTCATTTGAGCGGGCATTGATCCGGTAAGTATGTGGATTATGGCACATCCAGCAGGTGAAATCATCACTATGCTTGGCCGAATGAACGCTTTCCTGGAATTCCTCCGATATCGTTCCGAAATTGTATTTTGCCGTTACAGGATCACCATCATGACAGTCAAGACAGGTTATGTTCATCTCCATCCTCAGGTTGCCCGGATGGGGGAAGGTGGTCGCATATTCAGGGTCATGGCAATCGGTACATTTGAAGTTCCTGTGATTAGACCGGTAAAAATCAGACGAGTCAATGACATAATAAGGATTCATGCGCTCTTTCACCTTTTTATCAAGCCCCGTATTGAAATAATAATATTTGCTATGCCCATGACAAGTAAAACAAATATGGTTCTCGCCGGCATTCATGAAAGTGGTGTTATCCTGAGCGTAACTTTTTGGTAAGAATAAAACCGAGATGAGTGCGAATGAAAAAATTCTGAATCTATACCTTTCCGACATTATCACTAATTCGCAAATTGACTTATATAAAATAATTTTACATGTTCAGCTATTAAATCAAGAGGTTGCATCAAATGATACAACCTCCTGAAAAAGCAATTACTTCATCGATCACAATGTACGGAGATACATTATAATAGACCAGCGATCCTGTTCATCCGGTATTTTTTTCTCAAAGTTGGGCATTTCATCCCGTCCGATAATGGCCATATAATATAGATCGCCATCGGTATTATTTTTCTGCCATGTGACGTTCGAAAAATCGCCGGGATGCGTGGTAAGTCCGGCCGCCCGTGGGCCATCGCCCTTACCGTTGGTGCCGTGACAGGATTTACAGTTCTTGGCGTAAAGCATTTTCCCGACATTGATCAGATCCTTCTGACCGGCATAAGGATTTTTCATCGTCTTATACTTTTCAGGAATGTTCCATGTTCCTCCTTTTTTCTTTTCCTGAGGAAGGACAAAAGCCATCAGGAAAAGAGCGATCAGAAAAACACCAAGCATTGCGGGGGCATTTATTCTTTTGAGTGTTTTCATCTTTAACTCCTTTCTTTTAAAATTAGTGAGTGTTCATCCAACAATTTGAAGATTTAAAAGCTCCAAAGACGTGTAAGGTTCAAACCCAGCATCAATGGTGAGCCGTGTGACCAGTCGGTCCAGTCCACATTATTATATATCATATTATATTGCCGGTTAAGATAGTTGGCCGTTCCCAGCATGATCTGAAAATCGTGGGCAGCCGTGGCTATTTCCCATGCTATGGAAAAATTAGGCATGGAAGCAGGCAATGGTATATTCTCAGTAATAGCCTTTGTGTTAATCGGTAAATCGTAACAGACAATAATGGAGGATTGAGGGCTCACCCTGAACCTGCCTCCGAATGACAGACCTATCTTGTCATGATCCTGCCCTTCGGGCACTTTATTGATATGGGAAAAACTTCCGGAGACCTGGAGTGTCAGCCGGTCGTAAAACTTCCTGGTAACGATGATCTCGGTAAGATAAGATAAACGGTCAGCGAATTTGTAGTTATCCCCAAAAACGCTTTTATTTCTGGCATCCATGGCGATATCGCCGTAATAAGTGACAAAGACAGGGATGCTTCCCGACCGGCTTTGCTTCAGGATATCCCACTTCCAGTGAATGTCCTGCAGTCTGTTGGTTTTTGCTGTTCCGGCACCGACAATCAGATAATCCGTTATGCTATAATTCAAACCCAGGTAAATATTAGCCGGAGCCCATATGCCAAAAAGATCTTCCATTCCATACTTCATGGGACCGAAGCGGTGTTCGAGAAGAAATTCAAGGGTGTTGGCAGGATAAATAACGCATGTCTGGTTATCGAGGAGGATGCCGCTTTCATAAGGGGACCTGACGGGCTCTCTTTTTTCGGCCTTGGAGGTTTCCTGAGCCATTGCCAGATTCATCATCCAACAAAGCAAAATAACGCAAATGACTACCTTTCTCATGTTATCAGATGTTGTTTAGTACTCATTAATTGTTCAACGCACCCTGACGGATCCATTGCAAGACATCATTGGCCTGGCTGTCGGTATACTTCTTCCATGTATGGGTGCTGGTTCCCGGTCTGGGGAAGTCATAAAGGACACTGTTCTCGGGTGAAGCCGTGTCGACGAGTCCCATGCTGATGATGCTGTTATAGGCAGCCCCTGCAGTGAGATCGGGATTCTGGTCGCCGGGTTTATGACAAGCGGTGCAGTTATCGTTCGTTGTGAAGATGGGAAGGATATCCTTTGCAAAATAAATGGTCTCCGTTGGATTGGGTGGCGGCGGGGCGGGGACGGCAATAAATTCATATTCACAGGAAATAAGCATGGTTACTACCGATAAACCCAACAGCAGATTGTAAACGATACGCCTTTTCATTTTAATAAATTTAATCTGACATCCAAATATTCCAATGCGATAGAAAAAGTATACTAAAGAGGCTCAGGTGCAAAAGCCTCGCATCAGTAAACCGATGTTATTTGACTGCGATATCTGACAATGATGCGATCGAATTCGTGAGCAGGGTTTTTTCATATTTAAAGTTATGCACACCAAGACTCTTATCCTCCATTATGAGGTTATAATTAAGGAGTGCTCCCAGCTGATCGGCCGTCAAATCGAGGGGCGCATTCAGATGACCATCGGCGGTCAAAATGGCTGCATTGACCAGTATTGTTTTCAACTGATCGAGTAATCCCTGAATGGTCGACTGGGTTTCGGTGATCTTGGCCAGCAAATCATCATTATCACTGTGGCATTGAGCACAACCGGCGGTATTGAAATTTTCAGAACCTTCCGCTTCATAGGTGATGTTCATGGTGTGACCGCCCGCCAGGTCGCCCACTGCTTCACCCATATGACAGGTGACGCAGGCATTCTCGACGATGGAACTATGCGGGGAATTTTCATAACCTGTGCCGACTTCATATCCTCCGTGACCTGAAAGAATATTGGCGACAGGCGAATGGTGTGGCCCCCAATGGCTGTTTGAAATATGATAAGTATCGCTGCTGCCAACAACAGGAGCGGGTGAGGGTATCCTGGCCTGATGGCAGTTGGCGCAAAGATTGCCTTCGCCGAAATCGACGGTGGCATCGCCAAACCATAACGCCACCGGATCGGTGTAAGTGAAGTTATAGTCGTCTGAAGTGAAGGTGCTGTGAATTTTATGACAGGTATAGCAGTTCTGAGGATTAGGATTTTCAATGGCGGCGGAGGTTGTCATTGTTCCTGCTGCCATGCGCTCCAGAAAGCCCTGGCTGGTATGGCAAGGTGCGCATGAGGTCGAATTCCTGTCAAAATCACCCCCGGTAGCATGCTTTGAATGCTCCCACTGTATCACTTTGGCTTCAAATACCTGGGAATTGTCATGGCACTGGATGCAACCGGCCGTGCCATCGGTGCCATTGATCCCATCCTCACCTTTAGGCCCCTGCGGACCCTGCGGGCCGGCAGGACCTTCTTTCGTGCAACCCGAAATAATGACTGCACCGAATACTAATGCAGCCCCAAATCCTGTTAGAAAAGTCAAATTTTTCATCTTCATATGGTTTAAATTATTTTTTAATTTTACCCGGTCACAATATTAGTCTAAGTCTTTACAACTAGCAATAAGTAAATAATGACATATTTCGTATTTAGAATGATTTATTTGTACTATATGATTGACTCATATCAAAAAAGAATTGATACTTGTCAATAAATTTTCAGTATATATCCAATTTAATTTTAAACAACAAAGTTGTTAAATTGTTTAAAAACGAATGATGGCCACTTACTTAAAATCGTTAAATTGTTCCGAGTGTCAGAAAAAGATCAGCATTTTCCGGTTTCTGACCGATGAGGAACTGAAAATAATGAATGACAACAGGCAGGAAGTCATTTTCAATGCCGGAGAGATGATTTTCAAGCAAGGTTCACCTCTCACTCATATAGCCTGCCTCATAATAGGTATGGCCAAAATCTATATTGAAGGGTTCAACCGGAAAAATCTGATCCTGAAAATAGCCCAACCCGGTGAAATTATTGTCGGGCCGGGATTATTTGTTGATTACAAGCATCATTTCTCAGTTACAACCATTGAAGATGCGATGGCGTGTTTCATTCATGTGGACGCTATCAGGGATGTGATAACCCGTAATCCTGCATTTGCTCTTGAAATGTTAAAGCAGGTCCATGAATCAGACATTAAATGCTATGAGAAACTCATCAACCTGACACAAAAGCAAATGCACGGAAGGGTGGCCGATGCACTTTTGTATCTTTCACATGCAGTTTATAAAAGCAATGACTTCAGAACCGTTCTTTCACGACAGGAGATGGCCGAACTTTCGGCCATGACCAAGGAAAGTGTCATACGCATCATTAAGGAATTCAGGGATGAAAATATCCTTCAGGTGGAAGGAAACAGATTTAACATCCTTCAGGAAGAAGCATTGCTGAACATCAGCCTGAAAGGTTAAAGGCAGGTTAGAGGAATCACATAGTGCTCTGACATCCCGATAAACACTGCCAATGAGGATCACTATTTTATTAATGTCAAACCCTGCCTGGCCGATTGGTCTTCCGGTTTTATGAGAAGGGCTTTATAAAAAAGCACCTTGGCTTCCCGCAATTTTCCGACATAATAATCGGTCCAGGCATAATTGATAACGGCATTATAATCAAAAGGGTACATATTGGCTATTTTTTCAAAATAGGGCAGCGCCGTATCATAATCTTCATGTCCGAAGTAAATTAGTCCCATGCGGTAATTAACCGTATAATTGTTCGGATCCATGGCCAGGATTTGCCGGTATTGATCAATCACCAGGGCCCAGTTACCCATTGCTGAGGACGGCAGAGCCAGTCCAAGCCTGGCTTCGATGGAATGAGGCATGAGGGCTATGGCCTTTTGATAATAAGCCATGGATTCGGTAAAAAGACCCGACTGATAATTCAGCCAGCCCAACCTGACGTTTACCTCATAAGACTGCTCATAATAAACGGCCTTTATCTCATCAATGGCTTTTGAATAAAATCCCTGCCGTTCAAAAGCGTAGCTGTTCGAAAAAGCTTTTTCAAGAGCAGGATAATCCTGGGCAAGAACCATGTTGAAGCTCATAAGGGCTGTAATGGATAGAAAACCTGCCTTTAACAATGATCTCTTTAAAAATTCCATATGAAACCTCCTGTTATAATATTTGTCGAATAAGAATAAGTCTTTATTGCCGGTAGCGGACGGCTGAAAGGCTGTGGGTTCCTGCGCTCGTAAGTCAGATAATTGCCCTCGCGTTCCATGAATTTATAATGAACAGATACATGTAAATGTTTCCAAAGCAACGCATTAAGAGACAATCCGTACTTGAATTTTATGATATCAGGGATATCGTAAACGATGAACGCATTGTATTCGCTGTAATTTCTCAATGTTCCCAGTGTGATATTCACTTCGGCCCACAGCCCCCGTGAAAAAAACCATCCCAACGTCTGGTCAAAGATAAGGCTATTCTTATTCTCCTGATATAAATCCACTAACGTCGACGATGTATAAAACCTGTCACTCCCCAAAGGGTAAAATGTCAGGCCGATGCCTGCTAAAAGCTGTTGCGCATGGTTTAAATGCGACAAAGTTGTGAATACCGAAGTCCGGATGAGATGATCATGCCTTATCAGGGCAAGGGAGAGGAGGTAATTGTTTACCGGACTGGCTCTTCGGTTGTAAATATATGTGTTTGTCAATGAATCGTATACAGCATAGACCGTGGAACAATTATAAAAAGAATAGTTTAATGCCGATATCAAAGCATACCGGTCGCTAAACCTGACAGTCACATTTCCATAAGATTGATATTCATTCAGCCGGTAATGGTCATCAACGGTCACCCGGTTGAGTATCTCTATCTTTTTTTGTTTTCTTAACAGGATATCTGAAAATCCAAAATAAAAACTCAGATTCCTGGTCGGGGCATACTTAAACCCCATGTTTGCATAATAGCCGTTCACAGGCAGATCGATTTCACCATAAATATCGTCCTTACCGTCGATGGGAATGTTGTCTGCCTTTTCAACTGCGTTATTCAGAAGAGGGCCTGCCTCGAAGTTTACAAACTGCAATCCGGTGCTTTTAACCTCGGGCAACTTCCCGGCATACCTGGCAGGCAGTCCGGTTTTTATTTTATCTGCCTGAACAAGGTTATCCGTATAAAGATAACAGTAAAACAGGTAAATATGTCCGGTAATGTCGATCGGATTGAATGCAATGGCTTTTTCAAAATGTGTGATGGCCGACAGGTATTTTTCCAGCTCAAAACAGGCCATGCCCATGCGCATTCTTAGATAATAGTAATCGATATGGCTGCGGACGGCTTTTTTGCCAAACCTGATCAGCTCATCCCAATGTTGCTGTGCATACAGTTCATAGGATGTCTCCTCAACGACGGTATAGGTCAACTCATTATCGCCGAAGACATGAATGACAGGGATGATCACCAGGATAAAAATAATTATTCTCCGGCACATGATACAATCATCTTTTTTGTCCCTTCGGTGATCATGAATTTGTCAATTTTATTCCGAGTCAGGAAAAACTCAAAATCGATTTTTCTGAGAATGAAATTCCCGATCCGTATCGATGCCTTCGTGGTTATCCGGTACGATCCGGATGTCAGATCCGTTGAGCCTTCTTCATAGGTCAGTGTATAAACGGCATGGATGAATGTGAAAAACGGAGCGACAAAATCCTGCACTATTTTAAGCGGTTTATTGCGGACGATGCTCAGGGGGTACCGGTCGGTATAGGTCATGCCCTTGTAATATCCTGCCAGCACTTTATAGGTGCCAAGGTAGAAATAAAACAACAGGGTATTCATTTTCCCCTCATACCCTGTGAAGTAATGAAGGCTCCCGTCATTGACGAAGAAAGCTTTGGCTTTGGTGACAGGACAATAGATGAATGTGTTATTATAAAGATCATTTTGCACCTCCAGGGTGATTCGTTTTTTCATACCCGCTTCCTGGTCCAGAGTATTGAAATGCAACGATTGTCCCGGGATGAAATGAAAAGCTTCATAAATGGCAGGTGTTTTTTCAATGTTAAGCACGGTTTCATTCTCTGCCGGGATGGAGAATGACCGCAGATGATAAGTTCCTTTACTCCTGACAATATAATGACCAAAGGGGTATTCCATTGTTCTGGAACCGATGAAGGGTGTGTTTTGAATCTGAAAGTGAATGTGGGGTTCGGGGGAACGGCCTGAGTTGCCGCAATAGGCGAGCAGATCACCCTTTCTCACGTAATCGCCTTTTTTGAACCGTATCGAACCCCTTTTCAGATGACTGAGTTTGGAATAGAGGTGGTCACTGTGTCTCAAAATGATAGTATTACCCCAGTTATGTGTCAGGTTTACTTCCCCGGGTGCGTTATCATCGATCGTGTCGACCGTTTCTTCCACCCACCCGTGGTATGGGGCAATGACCGGTTTATTATAGCTGTAAAAATCTTCATTCACCGAACCCTCATTTTTAAAAGTGAGCCCCTGATCATCACGGACGACAAAATCCCAGGCATGCCTCCATTGTTCCTGATGGGTATAAGAACCATCATGTCCCTGGCTCACCGTCCATTCACCCCAGAAAGGCAAAGAAAATGGCAGGTAAAGGCTGTTACTTAAACGCTCCCTGTTATTGATCTGCAAGTAGAGATTCCGTTCGGGTGAGAAGCTCTGCACCCGGACCACCTCAGGCTTGTTTAAAAACCTTTCCCTGAATTTCAGCACATACAGAAACACCAGGACAATGATATTGAAAGCCAGGGAGTATATGGACAACTGCAGCAAATCCAACACCGCTGTGCTGCTGGTGATCACAGCCGAAATGATGGGTGTCAGCAGCAGCACCCACAAAAAAGAATACCTGGACGAAATGATGAAAAAACCTCCGACTGCGATGGCCGTCAGAATATAATTGAATCCGATGTAACTGTAATTCAACTCATTGATGTTTGCACCGATAAAATGGTAATACGCGTATGCTGAAAAAAAGCCCAGAAGCGACAGTAAAAAGGCTATCCTGGAATAGATAAGCAATCCCACAGCGATCAGGAGACCACCCAGAAGACTGTACTGAAAATAGATGGCGCCGAGGGATTTGAAAAAAATGGCCAAGGAGCCGGGTATCTTCAGTGCGCTGAACCAATCATACAGCCTCACCATCGCTATACCTCCCCATTGATGCAATTCATTGGCCGTAAAGAGACCGCTTTCAGACAATGCCAGCTGACTGTATTGCCTCGTGGCCAGTTGAACCACCCACAAGGCGATCAGGAATGGAATGGTGAGGTACGGTAATCCGTACTTCCCTATGATGCCTTCCATTGTAACCGTCAGCATGATAGTGAGAAGGGAAGCAAAAAAAAGAACGGCAAAAAATTCCGGGCTGAACCTGTAATAGACGCCTATACCCAATCCCACCAGCAAAGCATTGAAACCATAATACCCTGATTTGATGTTTTGCCGGTTTAATCCAATCAAACTGGCCGCCACGTTGGCAGTTATCACTGCCAATAATCCGCTCAGTCCTGCATGAAGGTTGAAAAAGGTGACCACCATCAGAATGACGGCAAAACTGATGTCATTTGAAAAAAAGACCTGAGAATAGCTGAACAAAATGCTTCTGATCAAGTCGGGGAATATATTTTTCAACCTGGACATGGTATTCAGTGAAACATGATGACCTGTTCATCATGTCTTTGATGTTTATTTTATTTTCAGGTGATCGGGCATTTTTTCCACGCCTGTCACCGACGCATATGATTCATTATCACGAATGACATGGGGATGACCATGCTCATCAATCATGATCACCCGGGGTCGCAGAGTGATGAACTGCATCCACTGGGTCATGTTATAGGCGCCTACATGATGAACCACGATGTGTTCCCCTTTATTCAGAAGAGGTAGATTGACATTCTCACGCAACACGTCGATGTTCATGCACAGGGGCCCGTAAACGGTGGTTTCCTCAGTATACATTGAAAAAGGCTGCGCAGGCGTTATTTTATGTTCATACCAGAAGGAGGTAAAAAGCAAATTGACACCGATATCGACAATGGTCGTCCTTTTACCGTTTGAGGAGCGTTTGTTGGCGATGACGGTGCCCAGGAGGTACCCGGCTTCGTCGATCAGGGCCCTGCCTGTCTCCATGATAAGCAAGGGCAGGTTATCAGGGCTGAAGTTACTGTTAAGAAGAGCGGTGGTTATGGCTTCGGCATAGTCATCAAAGGTGGGGTTGGTGTCGTAGCCTGGCATATACAGACCTTTCAGGGTGTTACGCGATGCAAACCCGCCACCCATATCAATGTACCTGACGGTGTGACGATATTTGTGCTGAATGGCCATGGCCAGTTCAGCCATTTTGGAGGCCGCCACACCATAAGCATTGGTGCTCAGGATAAAGGTGCCGATATGGGTGTGGAGACCCACCAGGTCGAGTTTGCCCGACAGAATGATTTTGTTTATGGCATCCCAGGCCTGACCATTTTCATAATTAAAACCGAAGCGGTCCCACATGGGCTGAATACCGGTGTCCATATTGACCCGGATGGCTACCTTAGGCTTTTTATTCAAGGTACCGGATAAGTCGATGATGGCATAAAGTTCGTCGAGGTGGTCGATATGTATCAGTGAATCGTTCCGTATGGCTTTCTCCAGGTCCTCACGACTCTTATCGGGTCCGTTAAAAATGATCTTGCTTTCCTCAACCCCGTGCCGGATGGCCATATCATATTCAAAACCCGACACCACTTCGGCCCAGGCTCCTTCCTGATGGTATATGTTGCAAACGGCACCCAGGTAATTGGTCTTGTATGACCATGCAAACTGCACCTTGGGATACCTGGTGGTAAAAGCATGGCTGGCTTTTCTGAACACCGATCTGACAGTGTTCTCCGAAATAACGAACAAAGGTGACCCATAGGTCTTGAGCAGATCGCCGACCTGATTACCGTCGATATGGGTTGTTGGCGACAGATAGGCGGCCCGGCCGAATTTGCTGGGCATGCCGGTTTCGAGCTTCTTCAGAATGGGGCGCTCATAACGTTGTTTCTCCATTGGTCTTAGCTTAAATAAACCGATAAATTAAAACTCTCAATCATAACTCACCATTCATGGATATCTTTTCAAATTCCTCCCTGTCAACCAACAGATCCCATGAGTAACGGATAAAAAATTTTCCTACCCGGTATTCCCTGAATGGCTCCACCTTTTGGCCGAGTGAAAGGTTCACCAGCGCCTCCGGTATGTTCTGTCCGACCCCCACGGCCAGGTATGTCCATGCCGGAATGCGGGGGTTGATCTCCATCAGATAGTACTTGTTATCCTGTGTCTTCATCATTTCCAGCTCAAAGGCACCCCTCCATTGGGTGCTGCCGACAAATTTGCCCGTCAGTTCCAGAAGCCTGGGATCATCAATTGAGATTCCGGCCCAGGCTTTACCCTTGTCGGTGATGTATTGTTTCCTCATGGGAACGGCGGCGATGGTATGACCCTTGCCATCGCCCAGACCCGTGACATTGTATTCGGAGCCATGAACAAATTTCTGAAGAATAACGGGCAGGCCCCATTTGGCACTGAGTTTATTGTAACACGTCACGATCTGGTCCACATTGTATGCAATATAGGCATCGTACCATTTGCCTTTCACAACAACAGGAAAGGAGAAATCATCCTTGACCTTAAAAATTTCAGACTGATCATATACAGCCTTACCCAAGGGAACGAGCAAACCGTATTTTTCACCGAATGACGAGAGGTTGACCTTGTGCCTTTCCTCAAATTGCTGCAACGTCGGTAGAAACATATGTATCCCCATCGACTTGAGTTTTTTCTCAAGTTTCATGAAAGCATAAAGCTCGGCGTCGAAATTGGGTATAATCACATCCAGGTGTTCCCGCTCATGAATGTATTCAAGACGTGAGAGCATAATGTCAGTGCCGGAGGATGGGTAAGGAAGCTGATAGGTTTTATCGACCAGGTCGTGCATGTAGATCATCGGCTCGAGCGATTCATAGGATAATCCTATGATCCTGGCTTTAAAGGAGGCGGCTTCCTTCAGACCGCGTACGACAGCCATCCCCGGCCCAGGGCTGTCGATGGCATTCAACCCTGATACGCCAATGGTCAGATTACGTTTCTTCATCGTCATCTAAAAGAAGGTTGAGTTTCAACATGGCCATGAAGTCGGCATAATCCTTTTCAAATGTGGCCTTTTCGGTATTGTATTTTTTTAAAATCTTTCCTGCAATCGCTTCCGGCGATAGATCCTGTTTCATCAAAACCAGAATCTCCAGCCCGATCGGATTCAATGCAAATGACTCTCCTGTTGAAGGGTTAAACAGGTAACCGGTATCACTGACAGCAATATTTTTTTTAAGTTTCATCTTCAGGTTGTTTATTTATAAACAAAACAAATATATGAACCGAAGCATCAGGGATTGCTTACCGGACCATGAACTTGTCGGTTTGGATCAGCTCATCGCCGGCAGTAAGCCTCGATATGTACATTCCTTTAGGGAACGTTCCGACGTCGACGCTTATTAAGTTACCGGCAAAGGTAACTACCTGTATTTAAACGGCACTTATGGAATTATTGTTTTAACTTATGATATTATAACATTCCCGGGAATATTATTAAAGTTCTTCATGACGTTCCGAATCGCGCGGGAAAATTTTTTCAGCAGGTAATAATTTCATATCTTGTACGGCCTAACACTTTGGTTTTATTATCATCACGGATCAATAAATCCAGACGCATGCGCCAGGGAATCCCCGATCTCTTAAAAGGCACCGCCATCATCCTGATGATCCAGGTTCACATCATGGAATTGTTTGCCATGCCGGCAACCTATGACGGTTTGGCCGGTCGTATCTCCCTTTTTATGGGCGGGGCTCCTGTCGCCCCGGTGTTCATGGCCGTTATGGGATATTTTCTGTATGCCCCCTCTAAAAGATTATCCTATTACTATACAAGAGGTTTACGGCTGCTTCTTGTCGCATTTCTCCTGAACATCGGCCTAAATTTTCACCTGTTACTGAAAATTTTAGTTGGCACCATAAGGTTGAATCCATATGATTATCTTTTCGGTGTGGACATCCTCTTCCTTGCGGCCCTCAGCATAATGATCATCGGGGTCCTGAAGTTGGTCTTCAGAGAGCACGTCATATTATATATTCTGTTGGCCCTGGCGGTGGCTGCTGCCGAATATGCCCAGCCTGCCCATCCCC
Organism: uncultured Lentimicrobiaceae bacterium; assembly: GCA_964628285.1. Classification (GTDB taxonomy): domain Bacteria; phylum Bacteroidota; class Bacteroidia; order Bacteroidales; family JAGONC01; genus JAPLDP01. The sequence goes on along the minus strand of CAZVNP010000019.1, from coordinate 16,137 downwards.
CTGCCGGCATGGTTATCAAATACCTGATGGCTTTTGTATGGGGACCTATGCCCTGGTCTTACTTCCCGCTGCTACCCTGGCTCTCGTACCCCCTGGCAGGATATGCCTTTCATATTCTTGAAGAACGCTACAACCTGAATGCGAACAGGTTGCCACTTAAACGCATCATAGCGGTCACAGCCACCCTGGCCCTGCTTGTCACCATTCACTACGCCATTGATGTGTCGACGGCTTTGCAGAAATACTACCATCATTCACTGCTGTTCTTCCTCTGGGTGATCGTATTTCTCACCGCATGGGGATTATTGTTTCAGGTGGTCGAGAAACACCGCGGCAACACAAAAATAGTCCTCTGGATCAAATGGATGGGACGGAACGTCACCGCCATATACGTCGTACAATGGCTGATCATCGGAAATATAGCGACAGCCGTATATAAAACAGAATCCGCCTGGACTCTGCCGGTTTGGTTTGCCGCTATCACGGCGGGATCAAATCTTATCGTTCTGGCATGGGTCAAAATCAAACAAAGCCGTCAACGGGTGAAATTGATCTGACCCCCCTCAAATAAGATCATCCAACGCTTTACGGTACCTCACAGGGTCTTTTTTATATTGTGTGACGGATATCCCTGTGACATTCCTGAACTGTGAGGATAAATATTGAACGCTGCTGTATCCCATCTGATAGGCAATCTCGCTCAGGGTCATCTCATCATTAAAGAGCAGTTCCTTTACCTTTTCAATTTTATTCAGTATGATGTATTTCTCCAGTGTTGTTTTTTCATGTTTCGAAAAGAGAGATGACAGGTACTGGTAGGAGAGCTGGAGTTTATCGACAAGGTAATCCGAATTGCGTATGATGGAGTTGGCATTGCTGGCAAAATGGATCAATTCAATGACAGCGACTTTAATTTGTTCCACCAGCATCCTTTCCCTGTCGGTAATGATCTCAAATCCATTATCCTCTAACGTTTTTTTAATCAATTCAAATCCGGGATCGTCAACTCTGTAAATCAAAGTCACCTCTCCCATCACCACAGAGTCCACCTTCGCCCCAATCTTTTCGAGCTCCTGCCGAACGATTCGCATGCAACAGAAACTGGTCATATTTTTCAACCTGAGTGAAGTTGTCATCGTCTCGGACATCACATAAAATTTAATTGAATTAACGATAAAAGATCCTTATTAATGCCAGAACCAAAATTAATTGAAATTTACCATGAAACCATTAATTTGGCTCTCCGGGGCAACCTGCACGGTGCAGATCCGTCTTCATACCGGCCATACCTCTGCCGCGCCAGGTTAAAGGTAACAGGATACAATATTATTATAGAAATACAGTTATTCATAAACACAAGAAAGATTAGTAATATTGCAGGCATAATTACAATAAATAAGAATGATCAGGAAAAATCACCTCATCCTCTTTATTTTTTTCATGAGCCTGATGAGTGACCTTGGGGCTCAGGATATCGCTATCGGTGAATGGCGTGATCATTTACCTTATTATAAATGCATATCACTGACCGAGGCCGGCAGCAGGATTTACTGTGCCACCGAAAGTGCGATGTTTTTTTACGATAAGGATGACAACAGCGTTCAGCGCGTCACCAAGGTCAACGGGTTATCGGATGTAGGCATCAGTGTCATCAATTACAATGAGCCATACCAAACGCTTGTCATTGCTTATACCAACACCAACATCGACCTTGTCAGAGGTAATGAAATCATCAATATTTCAGACATCAAGCGCAAACCTATCCTGGGTAATAAAACCATCAATAATGTGGTGTTCAGGGATAAATATGCCTATCTCGCCTGTGGTTTCGGTATTGTCCTGCTCGATCTGGTGAAAGAAGAGATCTCCGACACCTATTACATTGGACCGGAAGGCGGGCAGATCAACGTTCTGGATATCACCTTTGATGATCATGACTCCATATTTGCCGCGACGGAAAACGGCATCTACAAAGCTTCCCTGGTGGGAACCAACCTGGCCGATTTCAATTCCTGGACCAAAGACAACGCGCTTTTATTTCCGGATGTCCGGTACGATCGCATCGTTTACTTTGATCACCGCTTATTTGCGAATTATGCCAGTGACATTTACGGCGGCGATACCATTTATGTTTATGAGAATGGTACTTGGCGTCGTTTCAATCAGGAGGACAATACCAATCATCACAATATCAGGTCACAGTATAATCATTTGATCGTCACCAATAATGGCAGTGTATCGGTTTTCGACAGTAACCTCGATAAAGTTTATTTCACTTATAAACCGGGTGATATAGGTTTAAATCCCCTGGATGCCATTTTAGACAAAGACACCCTGGTATGGGTTGCCGACCGCTCGAACGGTCTTTTAAAGACTTACAATAATGGGTGGAACTGTGATGTTTACAGGCCCAATGGTCCAAAAACCGCCAATGTCTTTGATATGACAGCTTCAGGCAAGGATGTCTGGGTTGTACCCGGTGGCAGAAACGGCTCCTGGGGGAATATCTGGAATTCAGCACAGCTCTATTCTTATATTGATGGCAGTTGGTCCACGCAGGATGCCGGGAATATACCGGAGCTGGGATCTGCGCGGGATATGGTATGTATAGCCGCCGATCCTGTGGTGAAAGACAAGGTGTATGCCGGTTCATGGGGCTACGGTTTATTTGAGTTTACCGCCGGCCAGCTGACAAACAGGTACACCGACGAAAACAGCACATTGCAATTATTTACGGGCACTGACAAGATCAATATCGGGGGTCTCTGCTTCGATTCTGACAATAATCTATGGATCGCCAATTCGAATGCCGGCTCACTGTTATCCGTCAGGATGACTGACGGGACATGGCATGCCCTGAGTCTGGGTTCCGTGGCCTCCGGCATCGATGTAGGGGAGTTACTCATCGATCATTCCAATCAGAAATGGATGCTGGTACGTGACCTGGGACTGCTTGTTTTCAATGACAACAACACGATCACCAATCCTGCCGATGACCGGGCGTTGCGCCTGAGTGCCAACCCGGGAAACGGAAACCTGCCGGGGCTGAAAATAATCAGCTTTGCCGTGGATATGGATGGCGAGCTGTGGTTAGGTTCCGACGAAGGCGTGGCGGTGATCTATTCCCCGGAGAATGTTTTTACAGGTGGTAATTATGATGCCCAGAAAATCCTCGTCGTTCAGGACGGTTATGTACAATACCTTCTCGAGACAGAAGCGGTGACGGCCATAGCTGTTGACGGTGCCAACCGCAAATGGTTCGGCACAGACCGGGCCGGCGTGTTCCTGATGTCGGCCGACGGCACCGGGCAGATCCTTCATTTTACCGAGGAAAACAGCCCTCTGCTGTCCAACTCCGTCATCAGCATCGTCATCGACAGCGATGGCGTGGTTTACTTCGGTACCGCCAAAGGGGTGATATCCTATCGCGGTACGGCACCTCCTCCCAACCCCCCAACCAACGATGTCTACGCCTTTCCCAATCCGGTGCGGGAAGGCTATGACGGAGTGATCGCCATCAAGGGTTTACCTCAGAACGCGGAGGTTAAAATCACCGATATCACAGGCACTCTGATTTACGCCACCAAAGCCGAAGGCAGCCAGGCTATATGGGATGGCAGAAATTTCAACGGCGAAAAAGCCCATACAGGTGTCTATCTTGTCTTCTCAAGCAATGCCGGCGGATCGCAAACAATCGTAACAAAAATACTGTTCATCCGTTAATCCGTTGTCTCTGTTCCGGCAATCATCTTTTATGCTGCCGGTGGTTATATTCGTGGATTAAAGCCCAGTCATCATTTTTATAACTGTGCCACCGTTATATCAAACCCAAGGTATTGTCCTCCACCAGATTAAATATGGTGACAGCAGCCTCATTGCCAAGATCTATACCGAATCGTTCGGCCTGCAGACTTACCTTTTCAAGGGAATCAGACGGCCAGCCTCCAAAATAAAACCCACCCTGCTTCAGCATGGGACCCTGGTCGAAATGATCGTTTACCACAAAACGACAGGCGGTCTCCAGCATGTCAAAGAAATAAGGAATGCCTGGCATTACCACTCCATTCCATTCGATATACGAAAGAGCTCCATCGTACTTTTCATTTCCGAGGTGCTTTACCGCTCCCTTTATGAAGAGGAATCTAATCCGGCGCTGTTCCGTTTCCTCTTTGAGTCATTCAGGTACTTAGACATGACCAGCCGGCCCGTGGCCAATTTTCATCTGATCTTCATCACCAAACTGATGCGATACCTTGGTTTCTTTCCACAACCGAAATCATCCCCCTCCAAACGGTATTTTGACATGAAAGAAGGTCTTTTCACCGACCATGAACCGCCCCATAAACAAGTTATCGAACCTGATCTGAGTGATCTGTTCAACAGCCTGCTGGCGGCAGATTATGAGGACCTTGGGAAAATACATATCCCTTCAGGTCAGAGAATGAGCCTGTTGAACAAGATCCTTGTCTATTACAGCTTGCATCTCCCTTCTTTCGGTGAAATAAAATCGCATCTTGTTTTACACGAGGTGCTGGATTAGGGCAGGTTGCCGTCAGCGGAATTCTTCCCGCCATTCTGTCTGTCAAGGCTGATGAGTATTTACAGCTTCCCCGACGATCCTGATATTAAACAGACTGAGGATGTTATCTAGGAGAGTGGCTTTGACCTTCTCGACATCGGGGCTGACACCCATTTCTTTTTCAAGTGAGGTAACTGCTTTGTCGGTGAAACCACAGGGATTGATATAGTTGTAATAATGCAGGTCGGTCAGGATGTTAAAGGCAAAACCGTGCATGGTGACGCCCCGACTGACGCGCACGCCGATGGCGCAGATTTTCCTGGCGGCCTTCCGGTCAGCCGGATCAAGCCAGACACCGGTGGCGCCGGCCAGCCGTCCGGCAGACACACCGTAAGCCTTCAGGGTCATAATAACAGACTCCTCGAGCAGGTGGATGTACTTTTTTACCGATAATCCCATATTCTCCAGATCCACGATAGGATAGCCCACAAGTTGCCCCGGGCCATGGTAGGTGATGTCACCGCCACGGTCGATCCTGTAAAAAGCCGCCTGGATCTTTTCCAGGAATGGACGGCCGACCAGTAAGTTTGATTCCGAGCCGTTCCTGCCTACGGTGAACACATGAGGATGCTCACAAAATAACAGGTAACTGGGTGTCATTTCATGAAAGGAATGCCCCTGGTGAAGGCGCCTTTCCTTCACGCCGAGGATGGTCTGAAAAAGCTTTTGCTGCATCTCCCAGGCTTCCTTGAAGTCGATCAATCCGAGATCCTGAAAAATAACGTTATGATTCTGCACCGGTTAAAAACTGAATGTCTGGTGTTTATATATCCCAAACCATCTTTTCATACACACCCGGGATAACCGCAGCCATATCAAATCACATGTTTACGGGCATGATAGGATGAGCGTACCAGAGGGCCGCTCTCAACTATCCTGAATCCCATTTTTAACCCGGTCTCCCTGTATTTCTGAAATTGTTGCGGGGTGATGTATGCGGCCACGGGCAGATGTTTGCGTGAAGGCTGCAAATATTGCCCGATGGTCATCACGCGGCACCCTGCCATGATCATATCCCCCATGGTGGCGATCACTTCGTCTTCCGTTTCACCGAGTCCGACCATGATACCGGACTTACCGGTGATACCGCTATCAGATATCCACCTGATGACCTCCAGGCTGGTATCGTACCGTGCCCTGCTGCGAACAAACGGCGTCAGCCGGCGCACGGTCTCCAGATTATGGGAAATGACCTCCGGTGCCGCATCAATGATGCGTTTTATGTCATCGAATTTGCCGTTGAAATCAGGTATGAGTGTTTCCATTGTCGTTAACGGATTGACTCTCCTGACCTCCCTGATGGTCTCGGCCCAGATACGCGATCCGCCGTCCTCCAGGTCATCCCTGTTCACCGATGTGATGACGCAGTGGCTGAGATGCATCAGACGGACTGAACGGGCCACACGGCCGGGTTCACCGGCATCGGCAGGCATGGGCTTACCAGTTTTTGTATTGCAGAAACGACATGAACGGGTGCAGATATCACCCAGGATAAGAAAAGTGGCGGTTCCGTCACCCCAGCATTCACCTATATTGGGACAATGACCGCTTTCACATATCGTATGCAGTTGGTGGCTTCTGACCACTCCTTTGACGGCGGTGTAACCCTCACCTATGGGGATTTTCGTCTTAAGCCAGCCGGGTTTATGATCACCTGATGCAACCATTCTCACTTTATGCCTTTGATAGCCGTTGCAAAATTACCTAAAAGAATGATGTATCGTGGCACCTCCGAAGGGTCAGTCACATTCCATTCTAATTTCTATCTTTGCATCAAATTCTATGACCATGCATGAATTAAGCGATCAGGAGCAAGTCAGACGCAGTGCATTACAGGAGTTATATACCCTGGGTATCAATCCTTATCCGGCTGAGCCATACGATGTCAATGTGACGGCCAGAGAGGTTCTTGATCGTTATCCCGGTGATCCCTCTCTTTTCAGGGATGTCAGTATAGCCGGCCGGATTCTTAACAGGCGTATCATGGGTGCCGCCTCTTTTGCCGAGTTACAGGACTCCACCGGGCGGATACAGATTTACGTCAAACGTGATGATGTGTGCCAGGGTGATGACAAAACCATGTACAATACGGTATTCAAACGTCTGCTCGACATCGGTGATATCATTGGCGTGAAAGGATTCGTGTTCATCACCCGGATGGGCGAAATCACCATCCATGTCACGGAATTTAAATTGCTGGCCAAGGCACTGCGTCCTTTACCCGTTATCAAGGAGAAAGACAACGTGATCTATGACGCCTATGCTGATTCTGAGCAGCGTTACCGCCAGCGTTATGTTGACCTGATCGTCAATCCGGGAATACGGGAGGTGTTTATCAAAAGGGCCAGGCTGATCAGCGCCATGCGTTCTTTTCTGAATAACTCCGGTTATCTGGAGGTAGAGACTCCCGTTCTTCAGCCTTTATACGGGGGTGCCGCCGCCCGTCCCTTCAAAACCTATCACAACACCCTCGACGTGACTCTCTATCTGCGTATCGCCAATGAATTATATCTGAAAAGGCTGATCATAGGGGGTTACGACGGCGTCTACGAATTTTCCAAGGATTTCCGTAATGAGGGCATGGACCGTTACCACAATCCGGAATTCACCCAGATGGAACTTTATGTGGCCTATAAAGATTATGTGTGGATGATGGACTATACCGAAGAGATGCTCGAACACCTGGCTCTCGTATTGAACGGTGCGACAACGGTTCAGGTCGGAGACCGGACCATCGACTTCAAAAGGCCATGGAAAAGGTACGGCCTGTTTGGTGTGATAAAGGAATTTACCGGAACCGATATTTCCAATTACGATGAGCGGCAACTAAGGGCATTGACGGCTCAACTGCGACTGAAGACCGATGCGACCATGGGCATGGGCAAGCTCATCGATGTGATATTCAGCGAGCTGTGTGAGCCTAACCTTCTCCAGCCCACGTTCATCATGGATTATCCCGTTGAGATGTCACCGCTGGCTAAACGGCACAGGTCAAAAGAGGGATTGGTGGAACGTTTTGAGGTGATCTGCAACGGAAAAGAGATCTGTAATGCTTTTTCAGAGCTGAACGATCCCCTGGATCAACGGCGGCGTTTTGAGGAACAGCTTGAGCTGGGACGCAGGGGGGATCAGGAATCGATGGTCGTGGATGAAGATTTTCTCCGGGCTCTTGAATATGGTATGCCTCCCACCGCCGGCATTGGTATTGGCATTGACCGCCTGGTCATGATCGTGGCCGATCAGCCTTCCATTCAGGACGTCATTTTTTTTCCTCAAATGCGGCCGGAAAACAGAGAGAGGATCTCACCCGATGAAGACTTTATAAAAATGGGCGTGCCGCAACAATGGATACCGGTTATCAGAAAGGCCGGTTACCAGACAATTGAAGGTCTCAAAAAAGCAAACCCTGATAAGCTGATGAACGATCTTGGCGGATTGAGGAAAAAACTTAAAGTGGATGTGCCTCCCTTACGTATTGAAGACATTCAATCATGGTTTAGGTGAGACTTTTTATTCACATTGATATACTGACAGGCTCGTATATTTGTCGCTTTATTTTTCAACCTTATGACATTTATCCATGACCTGACCCTGGGCAGCAGACTGTCAACCTCAGATATACTTTTGCTCTCAGGGTATGTGGTGATATGCATAGGCATAGGATTCTGGGCATCACGGCGCCAGAAGGACAAAGACTTCATGATAGCCGGCAGGAGGTTGAATTTCATGAGGTTCATCACCGGCATCGGATTTACCATTATCCCGGCGGGTATTGCTTCATTCCACTGGATTCTTTCGAACAGGGCCACCATGGCCAGCCTGATCAACTAAAATTCACAGACATTCAATCATTGATGATGCACAAGCTAACGTTTCTTTTTGTTGTTCTGATCTGTTTTCATCTTCCTGGAAACTCTCAATCCGACAGCCTGAACCTCCGGCCGGATGCAAAAACAGGATGGAGAATCGGTGTTCTTCCAGCCGTCTCCTATGATGCTGACATGGGATTCCAGTATGGCGTTCTCGGACAGCTCAATGATTTTGGCGATGGGTCGGTATACCCCGACTACAATCAGATGATCTATGTTGAATGGTCGCGTTTCACAAGGGGTACCGGCGTCAACCAGATCTTTTATGATACCAAGACATTGCTGCCACGACATGTGAGGCTGACGGTTGACCTGAGCTACCTGACCGATAAAGCACTTGACTTCTATGGCTTTAACGGTTATGAGGTGACTTATGATCCGGCTTTTGAAGATGACGAGTCACCGGACTATATCTCGCGGATGTTTTACCGTCATGAGCGGAAGCAACTCAGGGCATTACTCGATTTCCAGGGTTGGATCACGTCACGGCGCTTCAGATGGCTGGCCGGAATATCGTATTATAATTTCAAAATAGCTACCGTCGACATAGAGCGTTTGAATAAAGGTAAACCTGAGGATAAACGGTTGCCCGATGTGCCGCTGCTTTATGACCGTTATGTCACCTGGGGTTTCATCGATGACCGGGAGAAAGACGGCGGACAAACCATCTATCTCAAGGGGGGGCTGATTTATGACACGCGCGATAACGAGCCGGCACCCAACCGGGGATTATGGGAAGAAATGGTGATCCTTGCCGCTCCATCCTTCATCGGTAACACCGAGTTCGCCTTCACCCGCCTCGAAATCACCCACCGGCAATATATCCCATTAATATTCAACAGGTTAACATTGGCCTATCGTGTTTCATATCAGGGAACTATAACCGGTAAGGCCCCGTTTTATATTGATCCGTTGCTGATCAGCTCATTTTCCACCGCCACCAATAACGACGGTATGGGAGGGGCTAAATCACTCAGGGGCATTAAGCGAAACCGTGTCGTCGGCGATGGCACCCTCATGCTCAATGTCGAACCGCGCCTTAAAATATGGACCACCACCCTTCTGAAACAAAATTTCTACATCGCCCTTTATGGATTCCTGGATATGGGACGCGTGGTACAGGACAGGTACATAGATAAGTCAAAACTCCCTGCAACCGAAATCTACAATAATTATTTTGATCTTAAGACAGATCGTTTCCATTACAGTACCGGTGCAGGATTGCGATTCGTCCTTAACGATAATTTCATCGTGTCGTTGGATTATGGTTTTGCCCTGGATCCGCGCGACGGCACCAGTGGATTGTATATCAACATTGGAAATTTATTCTGATAAATACTGACAATATGGCATTATAATTTATATAAAAAGAAAAAATAATGCCATATTGTCAGCTTTTATATAAAAAACACCGGTTAATTTGCCCTGGTATGTAATTTGACTAAGTGGGGGACGCATAACAAAACGTCTAATTAAAATATAGGAGGATTTAACCATGTTACCGATCATCAGGCATAGAAGCACGTTACCGAGCATTGTCAATGACTTTTTTGGCAGGGATGTGTTTTCCGATTTTATGAATGACTGGACAGGTATCAGCACACCGGCGGTCAATATTATTGAAGGCAAGGATGACTTCAGGGTTGATGTGGCTGCACCCGGATTGAAAAAAGAGGATTTCAAGATCAATCTTGAAAACAATACCCTGACCATTTCGAGCGAGAAAGAAGATTCAGCGGAAGAGAAAGATGGTCAATTCATGCGGAGGGAATTCAGCTACAGCAAGTTCTGCCGTTCATTCTCTTTACCCAATTCGGTCGATACCAATCACATCAAGGCTTCACATAAAGACGGGGTCCTTCAAATCACAATCCCGAAAAAAGAAGAAGCCAAAATAAAACCCGCCAGGGAAATAGCCATCGAATAATCAGGATACATACCACCAATCGGCATGAAAGGACGGTCAGCTGGCCGTCCTTTTTATTTATAATATAGTGACCCGTTGTAAACCTTCTTTACGAAATAGATTAATTTTGCACCACAGGTCCCCTCCGGATTAGTTAAAGGTATCCAATGAAAAATTCTTACGCTGACCGGAAATATGTTGTCATTGGTATATTCATCGCCGTCGGGTTCATCTTCGTCGCCAAATTATTTTATATTCAGATCATTAATAGGGATTACCTGCTTTCGGCCCAAAACAATGTGATCCGTGTGGTGACCCAATACCCTGCCCGGGGTCTCATCTATGACCGCAAAGGCAGATTGTTGGTCTATAATGAGGCCGCCTATGATCTGATGGTCATTCCCGACCAGGTTCGCCCCTTCGACACACTGGAGCTCTGCAGTTTGATAGGTGTCGATAAGGACATTTTTGTCAAACGCCTGAAAAGCATCAGGGAATATTCCACCCGTAAGGCTTCAGTCATTGAAAAACAACTCTCCAAAGAAACCTACGGTTACCTCCAGGAAAAGTTGTTCCGCTATCCCGGCTTCTACGTGCAGTCAAGGATATTGAGAAGTTATGCCTATCCTATTGCAGCTCATACACTGGGATACATCGGTGAAGTGGATAACGCCACCGTGGAAAGGGATCCCTATTACAAACCCGGTGACTACCTCGGCATCAGCGGCCTGGAAAAAACATATGAGAAAGAGCTCCGGGGAGTCAACGGTGTAAAAAGGATCCTGGTCGACGTTTTCAACCGTGAGAAAGGAAGCTTCCAGAAAGGGAAATACGACACGGCGGCTGTGAAAGGCAAAGACCTCACCATCACTATTGATGTGGAGCTGCAGGCCTATGGCGAACAGCTGATGGCCCATAAAAAAGGCAGCATTGTAGCCATTGAACCGTCGTCGGGTGAGATACTCTGCCTGGTATCGAGTCCTTCCTATGATCCCAACCTCCTGGTTGGCAGGATCAGAAGCCGCAACTATGAGCTTCTCGAGAAAGACACACTGGAGCCGCTCTTCAACAGGGCTCTTGCCGCCACCTATCCGCCCGGATCCACCTTCAAACTGATGAATGCACTCATTGCCCTGCAGGAAGGCACCTGCACCCCCGAGACCCGCTTTCCATGCAACGGCACCGCCAGCCAACCCATCAAATGCAGCCATTCCCATCCCGCCCCGCTGAACATGCTTGGTGCCATTGAAGTGTCATGCAACCCTTATTTCTGGAGAACCTTTAATTCAATCATGAATGAGAAAAAGGACATACACCAGAGTTTTAATATATGGCGAAATTATGTGTTAAACTTCGGTTTCGGCCATACCTTCGAGAGTGATATTTTCAATGAAGGAACGGGATTTATTCCGAAATGCGACTATTTCGATAAATATTTCGGTGTCAAGGGCTGGCGTGCCATGACCATCCGTTCACTTTCGATCGGGCAGGGTGAGATCCTCGTCACACCGCTGCAGCTGGCCAATTATGTGACCATCATTGCCAACAGGGGTTATTATTATGTGCCCCACCTGCTTAAATCCATTGAAGGACAGGGAGGCATTGGATGGATAAAAAAGAACACCACCATCGATCCAAAATATTTTAACCTTATTGTACAGGGTATGTACAATGTATTTGAAGGCAGCATGGGCACGGCACGGGCCTATAAAGTAGACAGCCTGGATATCTGCGGCAAGACAGGCACGGCCGAAAACCCACATGGAAAAGGCCATTCCATCTTCATTGCCTTTGCACCCAAGGACCATCCCAAAATAGCGCTGGCGGTGGTCGTTGAGAATGCCGGTTTCGGGGCGACATGGGCAGCACCCATCACCACCCTGATGATTGAGAAATACCTTAACGAAGCCACCAGGCGTCCCTGGGTGGAAGAACGTATCATGAACGGCAATCTCATTGAGAGCCCATGAAAAGAGAGAACGACATATTTTACAAGGTCGACTGGCCCCTGGTGGTCATGTTCCTCGTTCTCATTGTCATCGGATGGGTGAACATTTACGCCGCCGTATACAGCGAGGAACACAAAAGCATCTTTGATCTGAGCCAGAATTACGGGCGCCAGATGATATGGATGCTCACCTCATTGCTATTGGCCCTGATCATACTTCTTTTCGACTCAAAATTCTTCACGGCCTTTTCATTCCCCATATACCTTTTCATGATCTTCCTGTTGGTACTGGTCTTGTTTGCCGGTAAAGTGGTGGCCGGATCACACTCCTGGTTTCAGATAGGTGCCTTCGGGTTTCAGCCCTCCGAGTTCGCCAAAGTAGGCACCACTCTGGCATTGGCCCGGTACCTCAGTTCCATGGATCTCGATCTCCGGAAATTGAAGACCAAGATCTTTGCCTTACTAATCATGCTTTGCCCGACACTTCTGATCCTGCTGGAACATGATACCGGATCGGCCATCACCTATGTCGCCTTTTTCCTTGTTTTCTTCAGGGAAGGCATGCCGGGACGGTTACTCATCATCGGTGCCGCAGTGGTTGCGTTATTTGTCATGACGCTGCTCATCGATAAATTCATTTTGTTAGGTATCGTGACCGGCATCGCCCTGTTATCGATATTCTTCAGGCGTATCACCCGGCGCCGTATCCTGACGACCCTCGGCCTATTCGTGCTGGCGGCAGGGCTGATCCTGTCGGTGAACTATGCCTTCGGTCATTTGCTGAAACCTTACCAGCAGAGCCGTGTCTACGCCATGCTCAGCGCTAATTTCGATCCCAGGGGGGCAGGTTATAACCTCAACCAGTCGAAAATTGCCATCGGATCAGGAGGCCTTTTCGGGAAAGGATTTTTAAAAGGAACACAAACCAAATTCGATTTTGTACCCGAGCAAAGCACCGATTTCATATTTTGCACCGTCGGCGAAGAGTGGGGTTTCACGGGCTGCCTCATTGTGATAGCCCTGTACACCGGATTGCTCATACGCATCATACAGCTCTCGGAACGCCAACGGTCCGTTTACAGCCGAATTTACGGCTACAGCCTGGCCTCTATCCTGTTTTTTCATTTTATGGTGAACATCGGCATGACCATAGGTCTGGCACCCGTCATCGGCATCCCACTGCCGTTCCTGAGCTACGGCGGATCGTCCCTGTGGGCTTTTACGGTCTTGCTCTTTATTTTTATCAAACTCGATACGAACCGACTCGATCTGATATGAAATGATACGGGTCAAAAGCTGGTGTAACACTTCCTGTCGTAGTGAAAAAAAATAAATACAAGTTGCCATTCACGTCGCGGGATAAGTGCATACCATTTAATTTTTTATTTGGATTAAATTTAAATTATTTGATATGAGTTAAAAAAACAAAGAATATCATTTTTTTCATTAAATTTGACATATAAATTTGAGTATCAAATCATAACAAACTAAAAAAGAGAAAACCATGAAACGATTACTTTTACTTTTAACCATACTGATACCGGGCCTGTTAACCATGGCGCAAGTCCCAAGGGATAAGGTCATCCTTGAAATAGCCACCGGCACATGGTGCCAATATTGCCCCGGAGCCGCCGCTGCTGCCGATCAGATGGTTGAGGAAGGAAAATCCGTTGCGGTGATTGAAAACCATAACGGGGATACCTATGCCAATCAATATTCCAATGCCCGAAACAGTTATTACGGTGTAGGGGGTTATCCAACGGCCCATTTCGATGGCATCCTGGAGTACGAAGGGGGTTATGCCTGCCCCAACATTCCGGGACCCGTCTATCCTGCTTATCTCGATCTGTACAATCAGCGCATAGCTGTTCCGTCAGCATTTACACTCGAAATGGAAGGATGTCATACCGGCGACGATTACTTTGTCACCCTCACCGTAACCAAAGTATCCAGTTCGAATACGTCCAACTGCAAGGTTCACTTTGTCCTGACGGAATCACACATACAGGTTACCTGGTTTTGCCTGACCGAATGCAACTGGGTGAACAGGCTTATGTTACCGGATGAAAACGGAACCACCCTGAACCTGACCAATAACCAGCAGGTCATCAATTATTCGTTCACATTGAACAGCGGATGGGATCCCGATGAATGTGAGCTGGTCGCCTTCATCCAGTACAACTCAAACAAGGAAATCTACCAGGGCATGAAAGTCAAGCTGAACCAGTTAACGCCACCGCCTGTCGAGGCTGATTTTACAGCCGATGAAACGGTTATCTGCCAGGGCAGCACCGTCCACTTCACCGATAACTCGCTGGGATGCAACATACAATATCAATGGACTTTTCCCGGAGGCACCCCGCCGACGTCGACGCAGCAGAATCCGGTCGTTGTTTATGACACGCCCGGCACTTACGATGTCTCCCTTCACATCACCGACGGATACACGTCCGATGATCTCACCAAAGCCGGTTATATCTTTGTGGGCAGTGAAGCCCCCGGCACCCCTTCGCAGCCCGAGGGCAACACACAACTGTGCAAAAATCCGCCCAACACCGAGTACAGTGTCACACCCGTGCCCCAGGCCGCTTATTATGTCTGGGCTCTCACCCCTTCAACAGCAGGCCTTATCATGGGCAATGGCTCCACCATCACCGTGAACTGGGTGAATGCATTTACGGGCGTTGCCGGATTGAATGCTAAAGCGGTTAACGGCTGCGGTGAGAGTGATTTCTCCGACACGTTGTTTGTAACGGTCTCAGCACCTCCTGCACCCTACGACCTGACCGGCGGCGGTACCTTCTGTGAAGGTGGTGACGGTGTTAACATAGGACTAAGCAATTCGGAAGAAGGTGTCGAGTATGAGCTTTACCTTGATGATGTGGCTACGGGTATTGTCGTTTCCGGAACCGGTGCCCCTGTCGATTTCGGACTTATCAATGAACCGGGACTTTACACCGCCATGGGAACGGATCCCGAAACCACCTGTTCTACGGCTATGAATGGCTCAGCCGAGGTGTCGACGGTCGCCAATCCAACCATATACAATATTTCCGGTGGCGGATTGTATTGCGAGGGAACGCAGGGCATCGAAATCAGCCTCGAAGGATCACAACAGGATTGTGAATATGAGCTTTACCTTGACGGGACGGCTACGGGAGTCATCGTCCAGGGGACAGGCGAGCCCATCAGCTTCGGTGACCAGACCGGCGTGGGTGATTATACCGCTGTCGGCACCAATATCGAGTATGGCTGTATAAATGAGATGGCAGGGACCTCAACGGTAGGCATTATTTATCTGCCTGAAGTGCCGGGCACTCCCACAGGACCTGATTATGTCGACCTTTATTACACGCAGATCACCGACTATACCACCACTGGAAGCGCCAATTCGACCAACTATGAATGGAGCCTGGAACCGGCCAATGCAGGAGAGCTGGTGACCATCAGCCTGCTCGAAAGCCAGGTCACCTGGAATGAAAATTTCCTGGGCACGGCTACCGTCAAAGTTAAAGGCATGAATCAGTGTGGCGAAAGTGAGTGGTCCGACGGATTCGATGTGACGGTCGTTAACACCGTTGGCATCGATGAACATGCCGGGGACCCGGTCATCAGAATATCACCCAATCCAAATACCGGTAACTTCAGGATTGACATCAACACCACCGGAAATGAGATGATCTCCTTCAGCATCCTGAATACGCTGAATTCCGTTGTATACAGGCAGGCTGACCTGCCGGTGAACGGTCATTACAGCACCGTTGTGGATCTGAGCCGTGCCACCAACGGCATCTATTTCCTCCACGTCAGGACCGGTGAGAAAAACCTGATGAAA
>CAZVNP010000018.1:0-53977 GCA_964628285.1 uncultured Lentimicrobiaceae bacterium | reverse complement strand
GAACGATATCGGAATCTTTCAATCATTTACCATTGTCATCATTTTTTATATCTTTGTGTCAATGAATCCGGTGATTAAAAATATCGATAAGATAAAACAAACATGCCTCGAGCATAACATCGAGCAACTATTCATTTTTGGTTCTGTCAATACAGACAAATTCAACGAGCAAAGCGATGTCGATATTCTTGTACAGTTTAATAGCCTAGTTGATCCACTGGAATATTTTAACAATTATATGGATTTCAAAGAAAATCTCGAATCAATATTGGGCAGGGAGGTCGATATCGTAGAAAATCAGGCTGTCAGGAATCCAATATTCAGACGTATACTTGACAGGGATAAACAATTGATCTATGAACGAAAAAGTGCTTAAGTCTCTCTTCGATATTAAGTTAGCTATTGAAGAAATATATACTTTTCTGCCTTCTGAAAATTTATCTTTCAAAGAATATACATCCAATCTGATATTAAAAAGAGCGGTCGAAAGAAATCTTGAGATAATCGGTGAAGCAATGAACCGGGTATTAAAAGAAGAGCCCGACATAGCTATCAAAGAGTCTTATCGGATTGTAGGCCTGCGGAACCAGATAATTCATGGTTATGACTCGATCTCCGACGAAAATATCTGGGCCATTTTAATCAACCATCTTCCAAATCTTCGCAACGAAATTGAAGAATTGACAAAGAATTATTAACAGTAATCAATCGAAAACCGGATATCATAGTCTCGGCCATCGTTCAATCGCCCAATCGTCCAATCGTTCAATCTTCCCGCTCCCCCACCCCCTTGCGTCTCGCAGCTCGTAGATGACACAAGCAGGTTTACGTTTTTTATTCAACGCGGTTCCCTGTCCTGATTTTTCAGACCACTTCCCCCTTCCCTACCAGGTGGCTTTCATGGAGCTGATTTCCCACCGTTCAACCGGTACTATGAGGATGTTAAGACTGCTTCCGCCTGTCTCTTTGACTTCGGCTTCCCTCGTCTTGGATACCACCACGTTATTGCCTTTTCTTTCCGCCTTCATGGGTGGCAATATGTACCCGTGCGGCCCGGACTCTTTGGGTACGGACATTCCGCTTATCCGTGTCTCGTGTGGCGGCGGGAAACTCTCCCAAGTTCCCGTGGATACCTCTTGTGCATCTGCCATACTCTCAGACCCCGGCCGGACTATCTGACCTCACCTCTCACGGTCATTTAGTGCTGCTCCCATCGTTGCGATAATGGAAGCTCCATGCTTCATGCTACGTTTCGGGATTCTATCATACAGCTTTTACACTCCCTGTGTACGCTTCGTGCAAGCATCTCTGCTTACTACGCAACACCCGGTTTTGGCTGCTGGTTAGGCTTTACCATTCAGGATTGGTTACCTGAGGGCATCCTGCGATCGGTTTCAAAGAACATTCTTATTCCCCTCTCACGGGTTTAGCTTGGCGCGACGCAGCTATTAGCTCGTAGCTAACACGATCAGTATTGCCCGAACGACAATCCTAACCTAAATCGTCACCTTTACTTTTTTATTTTGCTGGGGGTCGTTTTTCCGGAATGGGTTGAAGAATGATCCGGAATCTTCGGTTTCCGTGTCACCGTGCAATATTCAAAAGTGCGTTAATTCACAGTTTTATTTTCAATTCATCAAAAAACTCCAATAGATTCAGTGAACGAATAGTGAATTGGGATGCTATCAGTGGAATTCTATTTTCTTTTGTCTTGTGTTCTTGTGTTATGATAATTCCACTCTCGCAAATGGCCATCGCAATAATATAAGGATCGGCCCATGGAGCTGGACGGTCGATTTTATTGTTCCAATATTGTGGATTGTATTTCAGTTTTATCAAATCAATCTTTTGAGTCTGGCAATCGTCAATTCCTGAGAATATTTTTTTGTTCCTGTTGCTCCAGAGTAAAAGTCTATCCTGCGGATTGGTGGTGTTTTTTATTTCGCGGTAGACTTCAATGTGTGAATGCAACTGTCCGTTGTGAATTAAACTGTCGATGTTTTGCCAGATAGAGCGAAATAGTTTTATCGGATAACGGTCATGCAGTTCTTTAAGTGAACTCATATCAATTAAGTAGACACTGCCTGTGAATAAATCCCTCTTTATCGCCATTAAATAAGTTTCTGGAGATACTTGTCCTTTATGCCTGTGATCGTTGACAGCGAGGTATAAGTCAAATCGCCTTTTTTGTAGGAAGCAATCAGATTATTCAATACCAAACGGCTTGTACGCTTGATGAAGGTTTGTTCCCAGTTTCTTCTTCCGCCCGGTTTTTTCTGCACCGATTCTAGTTCCGTTTTTAATCGTTTGTACCGGCCCGGATTTAAAATGCCCAATTCTTTAAACCGGATGAGAGTAACCAGTTTGCTTACTCCGAAAGCCTTGGCAGTATCATTCAATTGTTTTCCGGTAACAGGATATTCTTTGATTGACTCCCTCACTTCCTGTTCAGGCATCAACAGGATTGCCGTAAACTCGTCGCAATATCTTTCATCGGGTTCGTTGTGCTCATCATTTTCAATATCAACTGTACAAATTCCGTCTTGCCGTTTCAACAGGTGGCAAAACTCATGGAAAAGAGAAAATAATTTTACCTCATCCTGGTCGCTTTCATTTAAGACCATGACGCTCACCTCACCGAAAACCGAAAATGCTCTTACTCCGTTTGTCTTTAAAGGATGTTCGATAATGGGAATGAAAAATTTCTCTTCGATAAGCGATTTATAATAGCCTAATGCTGTTTCATCTTTGCTTGCAACGACTTCTTTCAAAATGGCATAATCAATATCCAGAATTCTCCAAACCTGATCAGCCAATACCGTCGCCGGGACATTGGTATCCAGGTCGGGCAGTTCCGTTTTTCTTTCCGTAATTTCTTTTAACTCCCCTGCCAGGTACAATGCTTTACGTTTTGCCAGATAAACCTGTGGCGAAATTTTTTTATCCCGGTTCAGACGGAAATCATGAGGCAGTTCAATGTTTTGTTTTGTGTCGATGGTATAAAAAGCAACCAGCGGTCGCTTGTAAAGATCGGCAAGGTCAAAAAGAATATTTTGCGGAACTCTTTCTTCGCCATTTTCAATACTAAAATATTCTGATTTCTGAAGTTTAAGTTTTTTTGCTACATCCTCCTGGCTCAGGCCTGCACTTTTACGCATGAACTCCAAAATTTCCGGTTTAATTTTATAAGTCGCTTTTTCAGCCATTTAATGTGAAAATTTACGATTTATGATTGACCCTGATAAATATCAGACGAAATGAAGATGGTCTAATCTCTCTGCACAATTTTACAGTCAAATATAAGTCATTTTAGTTGAATCGTGTGGCAGTTATCCACGAATGTGAGAATGTGTCACCGGAATATGCACCTGCATCAGCACTTTCACTCATCTCTTTTATAGGGAGACAGTATCTCTGAGTAGAGGGTCAAAATGGTGCAGAACTTACAATTTCTCTATATTAAATTTTTATATTAAATTTTATAGAAGATATTTGCACTAACTGAAAAGTGCTTTCGTCATCATAACCATATGTAAATTCATATCCGATACTGAATGCTTGTTGTTTACCAGGATACAAATTTGCCGAGGGAGACATTATTGGCAACCAGGTTCTAATTATGGATTTATTATTAATTATCTGTCGATACGTTCCATCAAAAATTATTTGTATAGTCTCAGGTACGATCCAGACTTCTATAAAAAATCTGATAAAATATAATGAAAATTCTTCGACGGTACCTTTTGTAATAAGATCTGGTTGCCTGTTATATTCATAGCCTATATATGGGTAATAACGCATTCTGAAATTACCCTTTTTATCCCGCAAATTACAGCCGGGGAGGAAATTGTAATTGCTTAAAAACGATACTTGAGCTGTAATTTCAGTCTCATAAGCATTTGAAATGAAATTCTTTTTAAAAGAAGATATTCCTTGAATCCACGGCGAAATGATTAATCCATTATTCGACGAACTCAAGGGTATCTTTGGAGCTTTTAACCTGAATGGTAAAAATTCAAAATTTACTCCTATACCAACCTTGTTTTTTAAATCAGCCGGATCTGTCGATTTATGCCATTCAACTTTCGGATAAAAAATTAAACTTGAACCGGTTTCTTTAAATAACTCAAGTTCAGACAGCTTAATCCCAAAATCTATATTGAAAAAAACTTTTGATGTCAAATGATCTTCCTGATATGCCAAACATGCCGGTTTATTTTCGCTTTTTGATCCATCAAAAGTTTTTCTGATACTAAAATTCTTGTCTGTTAACCAATTATTAATCCTATTGAATACCGAATCTTGTGAATATGAGTCGGTGAATAAAATTATCAAGGTAAACAACCAAATGTATCTTTTCATCCAGTAACTTTCTTAATAATTAATTCATATGTTTTCTTAACGGTTAAACCTTTCTTTCTTAAATCACTAATTAGAACCGTTTCATTGGGATTCAGATTTTTAACATAATCTCTTAAGGCTAGGGTCAAAAAACCAAGTTTTGCATCATCCAACATTAATGGTTGTTCTTTTAAAATTTGATCATCAGTGATTTTTGATACTGAAATATTTGCATAGGCTGCAATATAAGCAATCACATCAGTTTTTACTTTATTATTCATATGATAAAAATTTATGAAATAGTTTAATCTCTCTATATTGTTTATCATTCAAATATAAGTGTATTTTTTGAAATGTGTGGAGGTCAGCCAGAATAAAGATAAATATTACAGGAATTACACGAAAAAGTGAAACACTGCATCCTCCCTCATCCCCTCCCCCTGCGATTCGAAGCTAGCAGCTTATCGCTAACATGAAAAATTACATCCAGATAATGAATGATACATTTATTTCGACTTGTCTTTATTAACCGGCTTTACAAATTGTTGTGGGATAGGAATATTATGTTGTTGATATTGTCTTCCCCAGGATACGCCATGACAGGATTCATATAACTTGACAAATGGGGTTATATTGAAAAATCCATTAATAAGGATATATGATTCCCAAAGTAAATCTCTCAAAGGATCCTCAGCGATATAAACATTTAATTTTAAAGATTTCAGCTTATCATAAACCAACGGTCTTGAGTGCAATAAATGCTTATCGTAATTTGAAAAATAATTGACAGCCTTTCTTATCGTACTCTGGGTGGCTCTATCTTTAAACATATATTGTTTCAACCAGCTTCCAACCAATTCCTTGGAAAGCTTTTCCGAGTCATCGCATAATTCTAATAAATCTAAAGAATATTTCTCTATCAGAGGGATATAAGCCGGTAGAGCTTCAGGGCCTTCTTCCATTATGATCCTCTTTACCTTTTCAAATCCTCTTTTAATTGATCTGGCAGGAATACCATTTATCTGAGGATCGATAGGACCAAGGGAAGCACTGGGGTGTAATATGATATTATTACCTGAAAGTGCAAGCATGGTAGCCGCTGAATAGGCAGAATGGGGAATTAAAAAGTTTACCTCCCTGAATCTTGATCTAAGAAGATAAACTATTCTCTCTGTAGCGTCAGGTCTGCCCCCAGGACTGTGAATGAGTACATCGACAGAATCCGACTCCTTAATATGATTAACAAGATCGGTAAATCCATCTACATCATTAAGATCAATAAGAATAGGAGCTCCCGGAGCAGAGCTGTCAATAAATTTGGAAGCATAAATGATCAGTGGTCTTTCTCTTACTGTCTCAATGTCAGTATAGCAAGCTTTCCGTAACTGAAAAAGCTCTTGTCCCGTAAGTTGTTTATTTGAACCAAGGAAGTTATTCCAGTCCTGACTTGTTTTAAAAGTCTGTCGTTGAGCCAATCGCATCCTGAGATATGTTAAGATCAATGGTTGATTGAGTCGTCTCTGAGTACTCTTTTCTGCGACCTAAGGCTTTGTCGGTTCTGGCAATGATCTCGGACGCTTTTTTATAGTATGCAATACTTTTAAGTAAAGACTCATTATTGAGATTTAATTCATCGCCAATAAGAGTTTTAATTATGTCGGGTTTCTTTTTTCTGACCATTTTGTCAAATCAATATTAAACTTACGACAGCTTTTTTCTTGTCCAAAATTATCTGTTTGACATCAAAGTAAAAAAGGTCTTATTCAATTATTCTTATAGCCTGGTAAACCGATGCAAAGATAAGAATTTTAATCGGTTCTTTTCAAATCATATTACTCAACAATATGAAATGATCTTATCTCTTTGAACCATCTTAAATTTAAAAACTGGAAAATGTGGCAATTTACTCGGGAATGTATCAAAACTATTTTTTCTATTTAAGAACCAGACACTAGCAAAAAACTTGTATGTATAGAAAATTAAATGTCAATACTCTGCGCTCTTCGTATTTCCTCTGTGACCTCTGTGGTTAAATGAAAATATCAATTTTGATACAATTCCTTAAGGATGGGGCTAAATGAGACAATGTGAAATTAATTTTCAAATTGTCTCATTTCCTCATTTTCACATTGATGCCAAAAAGACCTCTATTCCAAAGAGTCGTCAACTTTCAGTCCTTTCTTATGAAACACCAACCTGATCAGCGTCGGAAACACGAACAGCTGCAACGGCATGGCCACCAGGAACCCGCCGATGACGGCTATGGCTAAGGGTTGCTGCATCTGGGCGCCGACGCCTATGCCCAGCGCCAGGGGCGTCAGGGCCAGGATGGCGCCGAGGGCGGTCATCAGGTTGGGACGGACACGAACAGAGATGGCGTTGCGGATGGACGCATTCACGTCGCTGGTACGCCGGTAGGTCATCATGAACTGGTTGACGGTGAAGACGGCGTTCTCGGCGATGATGCCCGTGATCATGATGATGCCGGTGTAGCTGCCCACGTTGAGCTGTATGCGGGTGAGGAAGAGCAGCCAGATGCTGCCTCCGATGCCCATGACGGAGATGAAGATGATGAGCAGGGCTATGCGCAGGTTGCGAAAAAGGAAAAAGAGGACGGTGAAGACCAGCAGGATGGCGGCGATGAGAATGAAAAGCAGTTCGCGGAACGATGCCTGCTGTTCGGCATAGGTGCCGCCAAAGGCAATATAATATCCCGGCGGCAGCAGCAGCTTGCTGGCGAAGACCGACTTGATCTCACGGATGGCGCTGCCTATATCGCGGTTGTCGAGACGGGCCGTGACGACGACATCCGACTTGATGTTCTCGCGCGTGATCTCGGGGAAGCCCTCCGACGTCTCCACAGCGGCCAGATAATGCAATGGCCGGTAAGTGCCGTCGGGTGAGAAGATGGGCTGGTTGCGGATGACGTCGAGGCTGTTATCCCTGAAGTTCTCGAAGCGCAGCAGGATGCGCAGCATCTGCTCGCCTTCCTGTATCTCGCCCACTGCAACACCTTCGTTATAAGCTTTCAGCTGCGTCTGTAAGTCGGCCGGCGTGATGTGGTACTGCGCCAGCTTGCGATCATCGGGTGTGACGGTGATGGTGGGCCCGTCGATGATGATGCCGCTGCGGACGTCGACGACGCCCTGAATTTTCTGCAGCAGCCCCTGTATTTGCAAAGCCAGCTCCTGCATTTTATTCTGGTCGGTGCCGAAGACCTTGATCTCGACAGGCTGGGGACGCCCTATCAGGTCGCCCAGCAGGTCGGAGATACGCTGGCCGAACTCAATCTCTAAGGCGGGTTCTGCCGCCGCCACCTTACGTCGCAGCTCGGCGATGACATCCACCGTCTTCTTGTTGATACCATGTTTGAGCTGTATCAGGTAGTCACCCTCGTTGGGCGGTATGACGCCTGAAGCCATGCTGATGCTCGACGCCATGTTGGTGCCTGTCCGCCTCATGTATGTGGCCACCTCAGGATGGTGCAGCACAATGGTGTCGACGGTGCGCAGGATGGCGTCGGAGGTATCCAGCGATGTGCCCGGCGGCGACAGGTAGTCGAGCACGATCGTGCCTTCGTCAAGAACCGGCAGGAAGCCGGTGCGCAGACGCGGCATCAGAAATACCGACGAGACGCCCAGAATCACGATGAAAATGAAAGCATAGACAGGTTTATCGAAAAGCCATAATAACCACCGGGGCCGTTCCCTCTCACCCTTTATCTTGTCCCTGGTCAAAAACCGCAGCCGCCGTCGGGGTTTGTATCCGAACAGCAAGTGCAGCGCCGGCAGGCCCACCCATGTCACAAAATAGGAGCAAATGAGGGCGATCTCCATGGTCACCGTCAGCTCCCTGAAGAAGCTGCCCGCCACACCGCTCATCATGACAAAGGGCAGTAAGATGACGATGGTGCTCAGCGACGAGCCTATCATGGCCGGCAGCAGGCCGCGGATGGACTCCTTAACGACAGCGTATTTGTCCTTGTCAGGGTTTTCCTCATGGAGGCGGTGCATCTGCTCGATGATGACTATGGCATCGTCGATGACCAGGCCTATAGATGCCGCGATGCCGCCCAGCGACATGATGTTGAGGGTGATGCCGGCCACATAGAGGACGATGGTCGTCAGGGCGAAGGTGACGGGGATTATGAGGATGACGTTGAGGCTGGCACGGAACGAACGCAGGAAAAGGATGACGACGAAGATGGCCAGGATGAGCCCCTCGTAGATGGTCTTCAGCACGCTGTTGATCGACTCGGTGACGAAGGCCGACTGGTCGTAATAGGGACGCAGTTCCATGCCCACAGGCAGCAGCTTACGGATCTCCCCGGCCTTGGCGAAGACATCTCTGGCGAAGTTGACGAGATTCACCCCTCTCTGTTTCACCAGGTCGATGGTCACCGCGTCATGGCCGTTGGCGTTGATGCGTATGAACTCCTGCTGCTCCTCCAGGTCGACGGTGGCGATGTCGGACAGGCGCACGACCCTGTTGCCGTCGTTGCGGATGATGGTGTTGCTGACCTGTCCGAGGTTGTTGAGACGGGTGTCGGTAAGCGTCAGGTACAGCCGCCGGTAGTCGGACAGCAGGCCGTTGGATTCGATGAAGTTGGTGCTGCCCATGACGTCGATGATGGTCTGCGGTGTGATGTTGAGCGCCAGCATCTTCTCAGGCTGCGGTGTGATGACGTACTCCTTGGTGCGTCCTCCCCGTACCACCACGTTGGAGATGCCGGGGACCTGCTCGAACTGGGGACGGATAAGGTACAGGGCGTCGTTCTTCAGCTCCACCTGGCCGTAGCTGTCGCTTTCCAGTGTGTAGCCCAGCACGGGATAAATGCTCTGCCCCATGACCTCGATGATGATGTTGACGGTGGGCGGCAGCGTGTTCTTGATCTCGTTAATACGTGACTCCATCTGCACCTTGGCCATCTGTATGTCAATGTTCCAGTCGAAAAAGGCTTCTATGGTGCAGCTGCCGCGGCTGGTGGAACTGCGCACCGTCTGTATGCCGTTGACCCTCTTAATGGCCAGCTCCAGAGGCCTGGTCACCGTCACCATCATCTTCTCGACGGGCTGCTCGCCGTTATCGGCGATAAGGGTGATCTTTGGGAAGACGACGTCGGGGAAGAGAAGGGTTTGCATGCGCAGGCAGGAGTATACACCGATGAGGATGATCATCACCAGGACAAAGAGGATGGGCTTGTGATAAGTCCGGTAAAAGCTTCTGTTTTCCATGGATTATTTCCCGGTCATGAGGTTTTTGATGACGGTCACTGTGGCCGTGTCACCCAGGCCGTAGTTGCCGGAGGCCAGGAACAGGTCGGAGAGCATGAAAGCCGGACTGACTATTTGTACGGTATCGTTCTGTGTGAGGCCTGTTGTCACGGGCACTTTCACGGCCGTGGAGTCGTTGATGAGCTTCATTACCCAGAAGTGTTTCATGAGGGCGTCGGCGAGGACGCAGGCCCGGGGCAGCATGATGGCATCGGGCAAGGTCATCTTCAATATTTTCACCTGTGCGATGAGGTTCTCCGGGAGGGTCCCCGCGCCGTTCACCCGGATGATGTACTGTTGTGTCTGAGCGTTGCCGGTCACCGCCGGCAGGCGTGAGGCGATAACCCCCTTCAGCATCCTGCCGCCGGGCAGGATGACGTCACATGTCGCATCAATCTTTATCCAGACATCATCTTCAAAGGGTGCCTCAAGGATGAAGACGAGGCTGCCGGGGATGGCAATGACGGCCAGTTGGTCGCCGTCGAGGACATAATCCCCCGCGGGATGGTCGATGGAAAGGATGATGCCGTCGATGGCGGCCCGGACTGTAATGAGGCCGGGGAAGGTCGCCTGCCCCAGCGTGTCAGCGCCTATGGCGGCGGCTTCCTTGGTCTTGAGGACGAAGAGCTCCTGTCCTGTGGTCACGCTCTGACCCACGTTCACACGCACCTTCTCCACATAGCCCGTTGCTGTGGCTTTCACCATCGCCTTGTTAAGGAATGCCGACGTTGCCATCAGCGTCAGGTAATCATTCACGGGCGCCACCGTGATGCCGGTGACGGTGACAGGGACCCTGGCGACGGGTTCCTGCTCCGCCGTGGTCACCCTCCTGTGGCATGACGCAGTGAGAAGGCAGGCCGCCAGGACAGCCACCGCGATCTTTAGTCGTGTCTGTTGCATAGCTGTTTTTCTACTGCTTCCAATAATTGATCTCGTTGATGATCTGCAGGATCTTTATCTCATATTGATTCAGATTATGCTGAATGGTCATGTAATTCCTCAATGCGATAACATAATCGGTCACCGGCAGGGTTCCCTGGTCGATCAGCGTGCGGCTGTCGCGGATGACCCTTCCGGCCAGCGCCGCCTGTTCCTGCAGCCGTGGAATCATCGCACGTGTCTTCCTCAGCTCCTCGTTCAGCTGAAGCAGCTGCTGGTCGTATTGCGTCTTGTAAAAATCCTCGTAATGCTTCCTGGTCTCCTCCGACGCGTTCAGCTTATCATACCCCAGCTTGCGCTTATTGCCGTCATAGAGGGGAAAGCTCATGCTGAGGCCCAGGCTGACACCGAAATTTTTATAGATCACCGGCGGGTTATTGCTCAGCAGGCCCGCGTCACCGAACCACCGCACCGCGGGTTTGTAGCTGCGGTCCAGCAACATCTTCTCATTGCGGATGAGCAGGCTGTCGTATTTAAAACGCAGGAAAAAAGGCGTCTGCTCCCAGCGGATGAGCGCTTTCTGCTCGATATCAGGCCTGATCAGTTCATAGACGGTGTCGGAGGTGATGCCGCAGAGGAGGTTCAGGGCCGACATTTCCTTCTGGAGATCTATCTGAAGCTGGTTGAGGTTTATCTCCTGTGTCTGCGTCTCCACGAGAAAGGAGAGGTAATCGGTCTGCCTGTAAACGCCGTTCTGCACCAGTCTTTTCAGGATGGTGTCTTCCTCGCGGAGGGTGGCCAGCACCTTTGTATTGAAGCCGATTTCACTGTATACGGCGTAGGCGGCGAGGTACTGTGCCGTGATGCTTTTTCTGATATCATTCTCCGTCAGCGTAATGGAGTTAGAGAGGGACTGGTTTTGCAATCCCATCCTGGAGAAGTGGGCTTCGACACTTTTTCTTCTGAAGAGATCCTGTGACAGGACCACCTGGGAGCCAATGGCCCCGCCGTTGGTGATGGCCTCGCTGTAACCGTAACCGTTGAGGATGGGAGCATAGTACAGCAATCCGTTGAAGCTGACCTGGGGCTTGCGGCCGGCGGCAATGAGCAGGCTGTCGTAAGAATTGATGCGCCGCTGGTTGTTGAGGTCTTTCAGGAGAGGGCTGTTGGCCATGCCCGCCTGCAGGTAGTAGTCAAGGTCACGTACCTGACCTTCCGCCTCCGCGAAAAGAATGAGAAAAAGACAATACAGAAGCAATCCTCGTAGCATGGGATAAAAATAGTAAAAAAAGGAGATCGCCATCCTCTTCCGATTTTAATCCCTGCGGCCTGTCCTCTTGACGATCTTGACGAAGGTACCGTGATCATCGAAGATGAGGTCCATTCTGTCCACTTCTGCCTCGTAAGTGATAACGCCATGGTTGTCGGTCATTTTAGCGGCTTCGGTTATTTTTTTTCCCGCGTAGTTGCGCGCAATGTAATCTCTCGAAACATCGGGCAGATCATATTCCTGAATTTCGGTTTCAGTTTGCAGGAGCGTACCCTGGGGATTGAAGACAAGGGCTGTTTCCTTTCCTTCATTTTTAAAATTGGCTTCATAGTCACCGTCTTCCATCGACCATTTAATATTCTTCGCCTCGGGGTAAAGATTTTCCACTTTAGATTTCACATGTCCCGGAGGGGTGACACTTCTTTTATTCTGACCCATTGCCCCACTAATTACGAAGGACAGCGCCAAAAGGATGAATAGTTTTTTCATTGACTTAATGTTTTTCAGATCACAAATATATACAATCGATGACGTGCAATTGTTTTCCGGGAATGTTAAAATAAGCTAAATGTCAAAAAGGGACTCCATCCACTTAAACGCAAAACGGAAACGGGATTCTGCCATGCATGTGGATGGAGTCCCTTTTTTCACAGGAAATTTCATACATTTGTCCTTTACCGGTTGAACAAAAGGAAGTCATTTTTCCTTTTATGAAAAATAACCAACACCCGGCCGATGATCTCCGACACCATACTTATCATACTCTGCTTCCTCGTCATCTTCTCGTACCTGCTGAACTTCATCTCCAGGATAACGCGGATACCGTCGGTGCTGCTGTTGTTGTTCACCGGCATCTTCCTGCATTACCTGCTGGTCTATTTAAACATCCAGACGCCGGGGCTGGCGGCCATCCTGCCTATCCTGGGGACCCTCGGTCTCATCCTCATCGTTTTGGAGGGGGCGCTGGAGATAAAATTCGAACGCAAAAAATTACCTCTTATCGGCAAGGCTTTCCTTGCCGCCTTTTTCATCCTGGTCCTTACCTCGGTGAGTATCGCCTATATCTTCCGGGGTCTCACCCATGAGCCCTTCAACGCCTGCTTAATCAATGCCATCCCTTACAGCATCATCTCATCGGCCGTGACAATACCGTCGGTGTCGCATTTCCATATGCTCAAAAAAGAATTTTTATTTTATGAATCGATCTTCTCCGATATCCTCGGCATCGTCGTGTTCAACTTCGTCATCTATAACGAGATCATCACCGGCCGGTCGTTCCTTTTGCTGGGAATGGACATCACCATCATCCTGGCTGTGGCGTTAGCGGCATGCATGCTCATTCTCTACCTTCAGAGCAGGATCACAAGCCATGTCAAGTTCTTCCTGATCCTGTCGATACTCATTATCTTTTATGCGGGAGGAGAATATTTCCATCTGTCGTCGCTGATCATCATCCTGGTCTTCGGCCTCATCCTCAACAATGCCGACCTCATCCCTTACCGGTGGTTCAGGAAGGTGTTCATCTTCGAGAAGTTCCAGACCGACCTGCAGTTCTTTACCAACCTGACGGCCGAGAGCGCCTTTCTGATACGTACTTTCTTCTTTCTCCTCTTTGGCTTCACGATGGACCTGGCACTGCTGTTCCACTTCAAGGTGCTGTTTTACGGTGTCATCATTCTGGGTTGCATTTATTTCTTCCGGTTCCTTTTCCTGAAGTTTGTCGTGCACACTGAGTTGATGCCCGAGCTCTTCATCACTCCGCGCGGCCTCATCAGCATCCTGCTCTTCCTGAACATCCCCGAGGGGAAGCATATACCGGGCTTCAATAGCGGATTGCTGTTGATGATCATCCTGGCAACGGGGTTCTTTATGACGATGGGACTGGTGATGACCAAGGCGCCACGTGAGATCTTCCGGGAGGATATCAGCTGAGGATCCGGTTGGTTTTCTTTCTTTGCGGTCATTGCGTATTCATAGCGCTCCTTGCGGTTAATAAATGTGCTTTTAACCGCAATGGTGCAAGGATCACGCAATGAACGCTAAGCAAAGTTTAGCTAATTTGTCATTGTTCTCTGTCTTCATTTTCCTTGAAAATCTCGTCTTTTAACCCGGTATTGACCTGATAGTTGGAGAAGGTGAGGATGACAGCACCCCTCTTCACCTCCGTGCTGTCGATCTTGTTCCGATCGATCTCCACCCCCTTGCCGATGAATTTCAGGGGGATGTTAAAGTTCTGTATCTCGAACGATATCTTCATCACCGACGGCAGCGGCAGTGACGGATCATGGTAAGTAAAGTCGATGGTATAGCTGCCGCTTTCGCGTGTTGTGCTCTCGACCCGCATCACGCGGTAGCTGACGGTATCCACCCACAACGTCGAGAGGACGATGTCGAATTTCTGTTTCATGGGGATGACCTTGATGATCTCATCCTCCTGATCGTCAATCTTGGCAGTGCCGGCATAAATGGCGGCATAACCTCCATCCAGAAGACTGAGCGCCGAAAAGTTAATCCCTTTCTTAGGTAGCATGATGAATTCATCCGATTTAAAACGTGTCTTGCCGGGGGCCTTATAAAAGACCGTGGCGTGCTTCTCCGGCATGCGGATGAAGTCGACATCCACCCTGATGGCCACGTCGGCCCGGTAATCCTTTATGGCTTCGAGCTTGTTCCTCACCCTGTCGAGGACCTGGTAAGGTCCCTCATCCTGTGCCGTCACCGGCAGGATAAGACAAAGGAGGGACAGAAGGAAAACCGTTTTCAATGCCGCATATCTTTTCATCGCATCATGCTGTTTGTTCACGTATCGTGATATGTTTTCCCCGGCCGTCATGTCAGAATATCCTTTCTGCTGAAACAGAACACCGTCAGGCCGTAAAACAATCCCGTATGCCCCAGCAGGACGGCGCCGTTCTTTATCACCTCGGCACGGTCGATATTAAATGAGAAAAACATCTGCCAGGTGTCGAGATAGGAGGTAAAGAGATAGGGTTTGATGAGATCGAACACCCGTATGTCGAGAGAGGATATCAGGGTGAAGACGATGATCACGGCCATGGTGCTCAGGATGGGTCCCAGTGAGTTGTTCGACATGGCCGACAGCAGCAGCGACAGCGAGGCGATGGTGGTCATGCTGAGCAGCCCGAAGAGGTACGCCATCAGGAAACGCCACAGGACATCATGCGAGGGAAAGATGTTAAGGGTGTCCATCAGGACGATGAGATCGCCGCGGCCCAGCAGCAGGATTCCCGAGCCGATACTGATGACGGCCAGGAAAATCACCAGCGTGAAGGAATAGATCATGCCGGCGTTGAATTTGGCCGTCACTAATCTCACCCTGCTCACCGGCCTGGTGAGGACGACACGCAGGGTGCCCGCATTGGCTTCGCCCGAGAGCAAGTCGCCGGTGACGATGACGATAAGCAGCGGGATATGAACCCACAGGAAGTTGAGCACCAGGTACGATTCCATATAACCGTTCACGAGGTTACCCTGAAGGTAGAACGACTGGGTGAGGTTCTGGGTAAGGAAGTCGAAGACATCTTTGCCCTCCCAGGCGATGGCACCAAGGGTGATCAGCACGATGATCAGGATGGCCGCAAAGCCTATGTAACTGCGCTTGCGGGTGAAGACCTTATAGAGCTCGATGCGTGTGATGCGGCCCATGTCACGTCAGGTTTAAGAAATACGACTCGAGGTTCTGATCCCTGTCCTTCAATAACTCCTTTACCTCACCTTCGACCACGGCGTGGCCTTTGTCGATGATGATCATCCTGTTGGCGACCTGTTCTATCTCATGGAGCTGGTGCGATGAGATGAGAACGGTCTTATGCATGTCATGGTTGAGTGTGGCTATGAGGTCGCGAATGTCTTTCACGCCCTGGGGGTCGAGGCCTGCCGTGGGCTCGTCGAGGATGAGCAGCTCGGGGTCGCCGACGAGGGCCTGGGCAATGCCGAGGCGTTGTTTCATGCCTTTGGAGAAGGTCTTCACGCGGCTGTGGGCTCTTTTCTCCAGACCCGTGACGGCCAGGACCTCCATAATACGCCGTGATATGACCTTGTCGCCGGCATATGCCGACAGTATCTCAAGGTTCTTAAAGGCGGTCAGATAATCATACAGATCCGGTTTTTCTATGAGGGCGCCGGTACGTTCAAGGATGGCGCGGCGGCTGCCGCGCAGCGGCAGGCCGAAGAGTTCTATAGTGCCGCTGTCGGGCCTCACCAGCGACAGCATCATCCTGATCGTCGTGCTCTTGCCCGAGCCGTTAGGTCCCAGGAAACCGTACACATCACCGGCATAAACGTCGAGGTTCAAACCGTCGACAGCCTGGATGTCACCGAAACGCTTCGACAGCCCTCTGATCCTGATGATGACGTGAGCCGGATCCATGTGAAGAGTGGGATTATGATTTAATGATGCGGCGACGGATGAGAGTGCCCGTTGCAAAATCAATACGAGGGTAATAAACAGGTGTGAAGAACGTCGTCAGCCAGAAGTATCTGGAAAGCAGGAACTGCGGCTGACGGAAGGTATAATCGGGTAAGATATGATACCAGCGGTAACCGTTCATGCGGTAGAGATGCCTGCATGAAGCCGCCAGGCCGAGCTCTGCGGCAGCCCTGTAAGCGGCATCACGCTGGCAGCGTGACTTCAGCACAGGCCTGAGGATGCGGGGATTGAAACCATACAGAAAAAGCTGATCCTTGATCTGTTTGTAATCCTGGTACCGTGACCGGGCATCCAACTGCGACAGGATGAGCAGGGAGAACACAAAGAGAAGGATAACGGTGCCCAGTGCCTTGCCGGCTCCCGTGCCGTCACGGTAAAGATCAGGCAGCCTGACCAGCAGCAGCATGGCAATGACAAGATCGAGCAGCGTGATGGTGTGAAGCAGCCTCGCAGCAAAGAAATAGGATCTTACATGGTATAGGGTAATTTTTGAGCGCATCATCCCCCTCCTTGTTTCGCGGCAAAGGTAAGTGAAATTGGGATATCTTGCCTGGAGCGGAGGAATTATTATGTTCAATGAGAGGTGTTTATTAGAGGTCTGCAGGTCGGCGGGTCCGCGGGTCTTCGGGCGAAGCTACGCAGCAGGCAGAGCTCCAACCTGTAACCTGCAATCTGTCCGGATTTTGAAATTAATTTGCTAATTTGTAAATTATATTTTACATTTGGACGTCTATTTGTAAAATATACTTTCATGATTAAACGACCTTTTTGGATAAAGACCATTGAAAATGCATGGCGGTCACGCCCCATCGTTTGGCTGAGTGGGGCACGGCGCAGCGGTAAAACGACGCTGTCGAAAATGTTCGACGGCACCACATACATGAATTGTGACCTTCCCTCTGTCGGACGTCGCCTGGAAGACCCGGAATCGTTTTATGCAGGTCTTCCGGCAGAAACAATTGTTGTCTTCGATGAAATCCACCGATTAAGCGATCCAAGCCGGATCCTTAAAATTGCTGCAGATGAGTACCACGGTATAAAAATACTTGCGACCGGCTCATCGACGCTTGAGGCGACAAAAAAATTCAGAGACAGCTTGACAGGTCGCAAGACATCAATCTATTTACCCCCTGTACTATGGGATGAATGCCAGGATAATTTTAATATATCCGACCTGGATCGCAGGCTGTTACATGGTGGTTTGCCCGAACCATTGCTGGCTGACAAAAAAGATCCCGGCTACTTTTCGGAATGGATGGACAGTTTCTTTGCACGTGACATCCAGGAATTATTCAATGTCAGAAACAGAACAGGCTATCTGCGTTTAATGCAGTTATTGTACAGGTCGAGCGGTAATTTGATTGATTATACACAACTATCCAAGCAGAGTGAGTTGTCGCGCCCCACGGTCGCTTCTTACCTTGAATCTCTTCAGATAGCTGGTAATATATTTATTCTGAGACCCTTCCATGGTGGGGGGAAAAGGGAACTCACACATCGTCCCAAATATTATGCGTTTGATACCGGGATGGTCACACTCGTCAAAGGCTGGAATGTGATAAGGGAAGAAGACAGGGGCGTCTTGTGGGAACATCTCGTACTCGACCTCCTGAGATCTTACTACCCGACCAGCGGTATTTTCTATTGGCAGGATAAATCAAATCGCGAGATTGATTTTATTGTAAAACACCAGAATGACATTGTCGATGCTTATGAATGCAAAATTAATCCGGATAATTTTAATGTCTTTCCGCTGACGGTGTTTCGCGAAACCAATCCCAATGGACGAAATTTTTGTATCTGTCCATATATTAAAGAAAGTTACAAGAAAAATATCAAAGGGCATATTGTTGAATTCATAGGAAGGATCATTTGATGGTATGCTGTTATAATCCTAATCTTTAGGTCTACAAGTCGGCAGTTGAAATATTATCTGGAATAAATAAACCCCTTCTCATTTAGGAGAAGGGGTTTGGGGATGAAGTGCATGCAACCTGTAACTTGTAAACCTGCCATGGCTTCTGAATTAATTTGTCGATTTGTAAATCATCTTTTACATTTATACATCCCAATAGTAAAATACATTTGCAATAATAAGATCCTTTTGGATCAACATCTTTTAAAATTAAAAAAACTAACTTACGATCCTGTTTATGCTTTTAATACGAATGAAAACAACTACAAGTCACATCATTTCCTTCATCGGATTTATTTTTCTTATCCCTGTCATAACGATCCTGACGGGATGTAATTCTTTTATGACAGCCATGTATGGAGTTAAACTTTCAAAGGATATACAAGACAGGATGCTATGGATATAGCCTTTTCGCAAGGAATAGACTCCAATGAACTGTTTTTCCTGAAAGATTCCTATATCAAATATTTCGACAGCATTGGCCTCCTTTATGGCTATAATCCGGAGTCTTGCATTACTGCCGGGCCGATAAAAGAACATACACAGCCGCTTCAAATTTTGTTTTTCAACAGGGAGGGTAAGCTGGTTTCCTTTCTGAATAATTGCTATGCCGGTGGGTTTCCCAATCTGAAATGGAACCGGGATCACAACCTTGACACGGTTCCGGCTAAATCGACAGTTCCGCCGGATTCATTGCTTACCTTACATCAATTAGTTGATTTGATTTCGGATTTGAATGGAAACGCCGTTGATCCAAGGTCGCTGGCAGATAATGATTACACTGTTGCAGTTTTCTGGATGACAGGCTTTGGCAGGCAAAGTAAAAGGCTGATACGCATGGTAAATGAAAAATATAATTCCGGGAATGTTCTGACCGGCAGGGTACTGTTTATTAATGATGATGGCCTGTTCCATTAACTATAAATATCTTCCGGCACCAGTTTCAATATAAATAAACAGCAAATTTTCCGGTTGTCACTCAAATAAACATAATAGAACGCTGATGACGCGGATCAGGCGGATAATCGCGGATTACGTTATAGCATGAATATATTTTCTTAGACGTAATCAATAATTTTTCCTTTTAATAAAATCCGCGTAAATCCGCCAAATCCGCGTCATCCGTGTTCTATTGAATCATTTCGGTAACAGAAAAAAGTTATTGAGTAGCAACATGAAGAAGGCGAAAAGGCCCAGCAAGGCAGTCGGCAGTCGTCAGTCTTCAGTCGTCAGTTGTTAGATCTATAGGTCGGCAGGTCTTCATTCACCTCATCCCCTATGAGGGTGTAACAGAACTGATTTTTTTGTTAACCGCAGAGTTCGCAAAGGAAACGCAGAGTATTTAAAATCAGCACTGTATTCCTCAGCGATCTCTGCGCGGCGCCCTCTGCATTCTCTGCGGTTTTATGAAAAAAACGTTGTTCTGTTACACCCTCTATCTTACTGTATTTTAGCAACCTGCAACCATTTTCACATTTCCACATTTTATTCGCGACAATCCCGAAGGGATGACATGATTATAGCCGGGAACGAATAAATGACACGTAAACCCTGAAGGGGTGGCATAGTAAAATGATTGGGGGAGATACGATTTTACATTTTCGATGTTCGAAGTATCGGAAATCATTCAGCCCAGCACAGGGTTATTCTTTGATTATCTTCTGAGATCTCCTATGGATACCATCATTCACATCAATTACATAAACGCCTCTTGGAATACCTGTCAGGTCTATTTCTGTTTTAGCCTGCGTGACCGATTCTTGCAACAACAATTGACCTTTCAGAGAATAAATTGATAATACGGTGTGCTTTGTAACAGTTATTTCCGATAATTCAATGGTCAGCTTATCAGTGGCCGGATTTGGGTAGATTAAGAAGTCATTGTTTTTGACAGATATTTTTGAATAGCCAACCCCGGCATCAATGGTCTTTAAAATTGTTCCTCCATAACCAACAATATAGCCTATATTAGGCACAGGAAAACAGATGGCATCTAAAATATTATCAGTCACTGAATAAAGATCAAACCAGTTTGAACCACCATTAATAGTTGACATAATCTTACCTGGTACACCAACGGTGTATCCGATAGAATCATCAGTAAAACATACAGAAAATAAAGAATAACCACTTCCTATATTCTGGCACTCCCAGTTTTCACCTGCATCTGTTGTTTTAAGTATGGTGCCAAAACCACCGACTGCATATCCAGTATTAGAATTAGTAAAATAGACCGATAGTAAATTATTTGAAGTTCCTGAATTCTGAATAATCCAACTATTACCTCCGTCAACTGTCTTTAAAATAAGTCCTGCCTGTCCAACGATAAAACCAGTGTGAGAATCACTAAAAGCAATTGAATACAAACCTAAAGAAATGCCGGTAGATAATCTAATCCAGTTTAAACCTCCATCGCTCGTTTTAAGTATTATACCATTGTTTCCGATAATAAATCCTGTATCGGCTGATAGAAAACTTATAGAATTTAGACAATTATAGGTCCCTGATGACTGGCTAAACCAATTTGTTCCACCATTTATTGTTTTAAGAATAGTTCCTGACTCACCTACGGCATAACCGAGTGATGATTGGCTTTCTGGCAGAAAATATATATTGGATAGCCAGTACAATGTTCCGGATACCTGCTGAATCCAATTAGTACCGCCATCAGTTGTCTTATAAATGGTTCCCAGATCGCCAGCTACATATCCTGTATCCGAGTTCGTAAAATACACTGAAAACAACCAGCTGTTCATTTTGGATGAAAGAAAGGTCCAATTTTCACCGCAATCAGTTGTCTTTAAGATTGTTCCGGTCGAGCCTACCGAATAGCCTGTACTATTATTTATAAAACAAACAGAATTTAAGTCAAATGGAATGCCATAATATTCACTCGTCCAATTCAATCCCCCGTCAATGGTTTTTAATATCACCCTTTGAGTACCGACAACAAAGCCTGTATCTATATTAGTGAAATGTACTGAATATAAAGTTCCTGAATAACCAGATGAATGTATAACCCAGTTCAAACCCCCATCTACTGTTTTTACCACCGTTCCGGCCAAACCTACAACATAACCGGTATTCTCATTCGGAAAAAACACTGAATTGAATTCTATATGTATTGTACCTGATACCTGACTAATCCATGTGTATCCTTTATCCGTCGTTTTTAAAATAGTTCCATTTTGGCCAACTGCATAACCGGTGGAAGGACTTATAAAATATACTGAATTTAAATGATTACTCGTTCCCGAAATCATTGTTATCCATGTTGTTCCACCATCGGTAGTTTTTAATATCGTTCCGTCGCGACCAACAATGACTCCATCGCTATCATTTGTGAAATAGACCGACCTCAATTCTTCAGATGTTCCTGAATTCTGGGTATGCCAGCTAAGCCCGCCATTTATTGTATTAAGTACGACCCCTTCATTCCCTACAGCATATCCCACATCTTCATTTGTAAAACAGACGGAATATAAAGTTGTGTTTGTTCCGGAGGTTTGGATAGTCCATGTGTTTCCTCCATCTGTAGTTTTTATTACCGTTCCATTATTACCAACGGCATATCCTGTTAACGTATCAATGAATATTGTACAAGTAAGACCATTGCCCTGAGGCAAGGGATTCATCCAATTCCAGGTCTGAGCATTCAAAACATTGAATAAGAGAATCAAAATGGACGAACATAAAAATTTGTTCATGATAATCAGATAGTCTGATAATTATTATTCGAATTAGTAATGATCATTCTATTGAAAAATTAAAACGTCAAAAACAAGCAGAATAAATGTAATGCTTTATTTACATTTAGTTTTTTATATAAATTATTTTATTAATTGTTACCTGATTATCATTATTCAATACCCTAAACAAATAGGTTCCTTCAGACACTTTCTGACCTGATTGATTTGTCGCATCCCAAATAAAATCCTTATCTCCCAAAGATTCCAATTCTTTAACCAGATTTCCGTTAATTTCGAATATTTGAACCACGTTTCCATTATCATAATTTGGTAACTCAAATGTAATAAATTGACTGAAAGGATTTGGATAAGTCTTAATTGAAGAGCTTTTTACTAAACCTCTATCGATGCCAAATGTAGGCTCAAGATCATGAAAATAAGTTGTAAAAGTCTGAGCATAATCACAGCTATAATCAATATAAAGCCAATTATGAGTCTGGTCCGGAGCTGTTTCAAGCCTCATAACATAAAAACTTCCTTGTTCTCTACCCGGAGTGTAGGAAATATTATGATCCATTGGAGCTGAAACATATTGTTGTGTCCAGGTATAGCCGGTATCCACACTGTGAAAAATCTTATAACTTATATCTGGCCACCATGAAACTAAATATAATTCTCCTGATGAGGCACCTCTTACAACCTTAGGTGGCCTGTCCCATATCTGCCAAAGGGCAATTGTGGTATCGAGTGGGATTTCAGTGTAAGTCTGTCCATAATCCAATGAATGAACTATATTATAACCTATTCCTGATTCACCATTAATGCCAAAAAATTCATTTTCATAATAACCAAGTTCAGTGAATGGACAAGTAACCGTAATCGGTAAAAGTTCAAACGAATGACCATAATCTGTACTTTTAAAAAGTCCATCATTATTTCCTTTAAAGACCAATCCGGGTAAAGATCCACTAAAATATTTTGCGTAACCATAATTCTCATCTGTCAAGTCCCAATCCTCCCCATAATCCATGCTCACCCATAAATTAGTTGACGAATAATTATACAGGAACCCATTTGATGCATCTCCGGTCACCGTTGCAACTCCCATCTGGCCTGATGGGGGATTTGCAATATTTTGATAGACTAATTCAAGATTGTAGCCATTATCAATTGAATGAAAAATCCCATAGTGAAGTATATAGCCATCATGATACCATTGGGTTGAAAGATATATTTCACCAGGTAATGCTCCACGAGTAATCTGACCTGACCCCACTAAGGTACAATGAATAAAAATTGCACATATAAAAAAAGATATAATTTTGATTGATTTCATAATATATGAATTAATTCGCCAATATAGAAAACAAAAACAATAATTGGATTTTATATTTGAAATTTTTCTCTAAATTTAACTTCGAAGTTAAACATTACTTGTAATTTTTAAAAGGAGTGGTTGGTAAAATTTACTAACCACTCCTTTTTTTAACTTCGTCATTAATGGATTAAGCCCCTCATTATAATATTGAAATCAACAGTCATTTCTCTATTATCATCTTTTTTACTTCGACAAGCTTATCATTTAAGTATAAAGCCATAAATAGTACGCCAGGTGAATAATTATTTACATCAAGTTTAATCATTTGATTTCCCGAAGATTTGATTGATTCATCTAAAATTTTAATCAGATCTCCAACGGGATTAAATATTTTAATGGACACCTTGGAGTCATCTTGGAGATAATAATGTATTGTTATCTCGTCATTTGCTGGATTCGGGAATATTGACATATTCATATCTTTTTCTCCATCTAAAGTTTCATTATCATTCTGGGAGGATTGTTTTTTATTTCCAATCAATAAATCTATTAAATACGAACGTGTTTTTTCGAAATTCTCACGTGAAGTGGGCTTATATTGTGGAAATTTCCCAATGTATCCGTCTTCTCTGCCACTTATATTGTCCATCAAAGTATACGTGTATTCCAGATCAATTACACATAGGACAGAATCCACAAAATTAACAGGGTTCATTATACGGTCTTCAAACCAATCGATAGCCGTTGGATAATCCCCCACTTCAATGTTGCACCAGTTCATCACATGTTCAGTAATCTGAATAGCATCATCGTCATTCCATAATGTTGGAACAGAATCAAGATAGGTCTGGAGTCCCATAAAATCATAATCGTTTATTTCGGCCAATGCAAGCAATTCCTTTACCGCCGCTTTTTGATACCTCGATTCAGGATAGGTTTCGATTATGTCCTGGAATTTTTCTTTCGCTGAAATGTAATTGCTGTCGATGATATTCTGTTTTGCTGAATAAAAAATCTCTCTTGCCGGATCCGAGCTTTTAAACTGATGCCATGAAGGCTCCCAAACAGGGATATAGTCAAAAGCACCTCTGGGAAAGAAATCATCATTCGGTGAAAAATCTTCTCCCCAGTAATTGTTTCTTACAACATACTGACCTCGTGGAGAATTACTAACACAGATCAGATAATCATCATTCACTTCGTTATCGATATAATTGTATTCAAATTCATAAGGAAAGCTCGATCCATCGCTGTATACCTGACTGGTCCAGTTATTCAGAATTTGCTGGGTCTCGTCGGGCGACTCTGAATATTCATTTCCAAGAAGACCCAGATCACTTTGATTAAGGCAAGATACCCCGATAGTATTACCATGAATATAATTATTAGCCATTGTTATATAACTTCGATAGGCAATTACTCCTTGATGATTCCCTTCTGATGGGTCTCCCGTAAAATATATTTCGCAATTCATAATTTCCTGTAATGTTCCGATTGCACTACCAGCGTGATATAGACTGATACCGTCTCCTGTTGAATAGCGAAGCGTATCCGTATGGAATCTAAAGTTATGAAATCCCTCAAGATCTACGACACTCTCACCAATTTGATTATCGAATGTACATCCAGTGATTACCAAATTTCCTGCGTCGGTAGCAGGCCCATCTGCACGACAAGCCTTTACTGTTGTATTTGTAAAGGTTGAATTATCCAAAACATATTGGGAATTTGTCAACCGGTAATATTCAATATTTGAATTCGTAAAATCGCTGGAAGCAATAATAAGGACCGATGCCCTGCCTGTAATTTTGACATTATTAAAAATAGCGCGTCCGATTGATTTAATAAGGTCGTCATTTCTAAAATCAATAACCAGGGAGGAGCCTTCATCAGCGACAAAGTTCACATACGATCCGACATCTATATCACCATAAACAATCAGGCTGTCAGCTCCTGATGTAACATGAACAACGGCATTATCCTCGAGTTCCAAAGTAGCTCCATCTTCTATAATTAATTTGCCATCGTTTTCTAAATATAGAGTCGAATTGGAAGGGACAGTCACTGTATTATCAGAACGTAAATAGACCTCCTTATTTATTGATGCAGTTTCTGGAATTGTCACATCATGTGTAATTTCATAGCCCTGTGCCATGATATTTAAACCAGGATCACCGAATAAATTATACGCAAACTGATCCGTTTGTTGTATCGATTCAGTTTTAGCTTGTAATATATATTCTCCTACTATATATGAATGGTTGTTCCAAATAACATATGGGATAATTGATTGTATGTCATGAACGTGATATGGATTATTAAAACCAATGATTACTTCACGACCCGCCGCTAGACAACCTACAAATCCCTTTGTAGACGAATATGTGGTTAAAGCCTCAGCTAAGCAATCTACAGGCGTATCAAACATACCATTTAAACACGTTATTGCAGAACAGAATGGATATGTATAATCCGTCGTTAAGTCAGATTCAAAATCAGCAATTTGCAAATCGTCTGCACCACCTTGTTCATTAAAACTTTGCCATGCTGTTTGAAAGCCGTGCCCGCAATATAACATAGTTAGTGCGCCTTCATTTAGATTATCCAAAGTCGGTTCTTTAATCTGTCCATTTACTATATACCCATCTACGTAATTAAGTATGATATTAGGATTGTATGCATTAAGTAAACCTGTAATAAATGGATAATAAAAATCCTCCCAATAATGTTCAGAGTGCATATCAATATTACCATTTGTATGCGTCACATTATTCTTATATCCTTCTAAACAATACTCAGTTTCAAATTTCATTGTTTTCTCGACGATATTATGTAATTCGATCTCGTTGTATGGGGAAAAATATTCAACACTAAACCTTCCGATAAATAAATCTCCTTCCCTATCATAACTTCCATTTT
The DNA here is from genome assembly GCA_964628285.1 of uncultured Lentimicrobiaceae bacterium. Classification (GTDB taxonomy): domain Bacteria; phylum Bacteroidota; class Bacteroidia; order Bacteroidales; family JAGONC01; genus JAPLDP01. The sequence goes on along the minus strand of CAZVNP010000018.1, from coordinate 27,923 downwards.
CATCTTTAGTAACACATGAATAATAATAATCGGATGGATATTCATCTCCGTTATAATTATCTCCTGGATTTGGATCAAAAGAAGTAGGCATCCCAAGATTCCATGCCCCACATGTATCACCAATTAACAATACGTACGCCAAATGTCCATCATATGTATGAAGTGCATTAGCTCCCTCATAAATCATCCGAATACAGGTTCTAATTCGCTGTTCTTTTTTGTAAGTATCATTTAAAGGAGATTTCTCAGACCCCTCATAATAAAAACCTAATTCATCAGAAATTATATTCGATGCATTTAATATAGTTACATTATACCCGTTATAAGTAGCTCTGTGATTAGCGATGCGCAGTACCTCTGATTCAGAATCTTCTGGATCAAATAATGCTTCCTCGCATATAATAAGATAATCCGCGTTTATTGAACTGGCTTGATTGGGGGAGGTCAGAGTAACCCATTCTACAGATCCATTGGGATCAACATCATCATTGATTAGTGGTGAGATTCCTGTAGAAGGATAATTTAACAGCACATTTGTTGCGATATTATTAAATATCCCAACATTTACATTAATCGAGGTCGTAGGATTCACAAAGGTTAATGTCACATCATAATTTATGTCTACGTCTATTTCCCCTAAAATGGGATTAAACCTGACCGGGAAAAGAAAAATTTCAGCATATTTTTGACCTCTGAAATGACCAATTGAATGAATTTCTGCGGTGATATTCGGATAGTACTGGTTTGAATTGTAGGTTGTTGAATTAAGAATAAAAACTTCTTCAACATAAAGACTGCTATCATGATCCATGACTGTTTGGTGGTCAGGCGCTGGATACACATAATAATTTTCGAAAGATGTATTGTCCTTAATATCAACAGTTAGAATTACGCTATCACATTCGGGTATGGCAATTAACTGTCGTACATAAGGCATTTCCGGGTCACCAACAATATGAGAACACCCTCCTCCTGGTATGTATAAACGTTGAAATTCGATATTATTCACTGTCGTATCGGTTTCATACATACCACAAATTTCCGCTGTAAAATTGACCGATAAGCTGTCTGAAGACGCCAATTGAATAATTGGAGGCTGAGGCGTTGATTTCGAGAAGGTAACCCACTGGGGTTGGGCGTAAAGCAAGCAAGTCGCTGCCATCGCCGTCAGAAGTGTAAATATCTTTTTTATAGCTGTTAGTTTTAATGGTTAGTATAAAAAGTTTGCAAAGGTTTCTATAGATCAGGATTCACCTAACAACAGGTAATGAGATTTCCTTACTATTTTAATTCAATTATACTTAATCATAAATTTAATAAAAGATAATACATAAATTATCAAAAAAAATACGTTCGATAGATTTATGAAATTATCTGATCGCTTTAAAAAATTTCAGAAATAATAGCATTAAGGACCAAATTCCTTCCTCAGTATCATAGCAAAACCAAAAGGAGTGTTTTTATAAATTTCAGAGGAAATAGTTGAATAACTTCGTGCAATCATTATGTTCTTCGTGAGGCGTCGCGGCGCCCTTCGTGTACTTCGTGTAATTAACAAGCCGCAGGCAAGTTGGCAGTCGTCAGTTTTCAGGTCTACAGGTCGGCAGGTCTTCAGGTTCTCAGTAATATTAGGTATCTGTTACCTGCACACCTTCGCCTATTTTTTCTTAACGTCTAATTGTACCCACCAACAGTACAACAATATGATTTCAACAATTGAACAATTGGACAATAGAAGTCTAAAAAAATTCCGGCACGCGTTGCAAACGCGCGCAAACTATCTTTTTCCCCTCTCCTTCCAGGAGAGGGGTCAGGGGTGAGGTTGTCAATTGAACCATCGAATTGCTTAATTTTACCCCATCCAAACCGACACCCTCAAAAACCCTATCATGATGAAAAAAACGCTGACCTGGATAGCTCTTCTCCTGCTGACGACGCCTCTTGCCGCTCAGCACCTGGCCGCTTTCAGCTCCTACAGGGATTATTTCTACGTCTTCGACGCGGGCCAGTTCAAACAGCTCGAGATCCTCAAGGTGCAATCGTTCCAGGTGGGCGGTGTGTGCGTGGCGTATATCGACAACGCGGGTGCTTTCAAGGCTTATTACAACGGCGTGGTATATCCCCTGGACCAGGGATCGGCGATAAAATACACGGCCACCGACTACCTCCTCGGGTGGTCCATCTACGACTTCCTCAAGGTCTTCGAAAACGGTAAGGTGAGGGTGCTGAGCACCGCCTGCGACGCCTACGTCATCCAGGACAGCCTCATCGCCTTCTACGACAGGCTGGAGCAACGGATAAAAGTCTATTACAAAGGTGATATCCTGACCATCGAGGACGGCCTCATCACCTTTCCCATCGACAACTTCCAGAGCGGCGACAACATCGTGGCCTATGTCACCACCGTCACTAACAAGTTCAAGGTCTTTTACCGTGGTGCGACCACCGTGCTTGACGATTTCGGTGAGGGTATGGAATACAAGGCCGGACGCGACATCGTCGCTTACTTCGATGCGCCGCGAAGCACCTTTACCGTCTTTTACAAAGGCGGCAGCTACGACCTTGAATACTATGAACCACAGTCATTTAAAATGGGTGACGACATGGTAGCCTACGTCGACAACACCGGCAACTTCAAGTTGTTCAAAGATGGCAATGTGACGACGATACTGACCTATACCCCCGCCGTGTACGATATTGACGATGACGTCATTGTCTTCAACGACCAGGGCTACTTTAAGACTTACTGCAACGGTTCCATCCAGATCATCGAGAGGTACATGCCCCAAAAATACCAGATCGACTGGCATACCATCGCCTACGTCGATGAAAACCAAAATATCAAAGCGGTGAAAGACTGCCAGAAATTCACCGTCACCTATGAGCCCGTTGACAGCTTCGACCTCATAAAGGACCTCATCATCTATAACGTCGGTTTCAATATCACCAAGGTCTTTTATTACGGTCATACTTTCGTATGGCAGGTGAGCCGTTAATTTCAACACCGGGTTGTTAGCAACAATTCACCCGATCACACAATATATTCCCTTCCCTGCGTTAATTTTACAGTCTCGTGAGCACTCACGGTCAGCGCATTTCATAAAATATCCTTAGCAAATCAATAAAAATCAATAAAACGATTGACGATGACACGAAAATCCATAGCGGTTCAGGGGCTGCTGGTCATGATCCTGGCAGCCACCATGGCAGTCACGGGTCCGGGGTGTGCCAGCAAAAAAAAGCTGGCCAAACAGCAGGCCGAGCTGCAAGCCAGGCAGGAAGCCGAAGCCAGAGCCAAGAAACTGGCCGATGCCAAAGCGGTCCTGCTGTCGATCATCAACGACCAGGGTCACATGACCCTTGATGAGAAAGAGATGAAGCTTAACGGCGTCAAAGCCCAGCATTTCGATGATCCGGAGATCAACGATCTCATCAGCCAGGCCGAGGCGGTGCTGGCCAAACAACGAGAGCAGGAACAGGCGGCCCGCCTGGCGGAGGAGAAACAAAAAGCGGAGATGAGCGCCTCCTCACGCGACACACAGATGCTCGAGCAGGACTTCATAGCCATCTCTCAGGCCGGCAGTGTCCAGGAAGCCAACGCCATCGTCGGCGAGACCCTCAGGCTCTTCGCCGGCGACAATGTGCCTGTCCTGATCATCATTTATAAAGACGAGGAGAACGTGGACTATGACGAGCCCACGACGATCAGAAAATACCTTGAATTTCTCAAGGACCAGAAGAAAAATCCCAATGCGGTGTACAGCATCAAGTACGATGCAAATCATAAGATCAGCGAGTTAGACCTCATAAAAAAGTGACCCTATGAAGAAAGCAGGTATTCTATTGTTCGTGTTATCCGGCCTTTTTCTGTCGCCGGTTCTCCGGGCCCAGCCCAATATCAGTCCCGAGCGCAAGGCTGCCATCGACTCCCTGGCCCTGGAGAAGGTAAGGGACCTCAGCAAATACATCGCCATCATCGGCAATAAACAGACGGCCTGGTCCGAGGCCAACCGCGTCATCGACAGGGCTCTGGAGCTCTTCGCCGACAATGCCCAGATGGGTGTGTCATCGCTCAACAGCCCCGACATCAAGTACTATGGCATCCGTGAATACCTCGAACGTCTGATGGCCCTCAATTACGATAAAGTCAACATCCAGTGGTACAATATACAATACATCAGCGATCTGGAGCTGCAGCCCGACGGACGCTACGTGGGCGTCATCACCATCTTCCAGCGCTTCGAGGGCAGCACCGGCGACAAGCTGATCTATAAGGACGTCACCAAAAAGGATATCACCGTCTATGTTGAACGCAAGCAGACACAGATCAGCGGCCGGCTCATCGGTTTCTGGGATGTCCTGCTCGGCGATGTCAGGGTGACCGAGACCACACCATGAAACATCTGTTCTGCATTCTGGCCGGCATCTTCCTGTTCTCTCACCTTCACGGTCAGTCCATAGGCAGGTACCTTGGCGACGAGGATATCCTCAATGCCCAGACCAAGCAGGTGAACCAGTTCTTCCGGCGCTTCAACGGCGAGGAAGGCACCGACGGCACCCGTTTCTATGAAGGCGATTCACTTTACCGCAACGCCCTTCTGCGGAACAAATACCTGTCGATCCTGTTCAACCGCGAAAACACCCGTCTGACCGATGCCCTGAAAGACGACTTCATCCGTGACATAAACGGCGACGGTCATCCTTTTTACCTCGACTTTCACGGCGGTAATTGGTTTGCCGAGGTGACCACCGTATTTCTCTATCACGGACAGGAGATGCCGCTGACCCTCTTCCTCAGATTACAGGAGGAGAACGTTGGATCCAAATGGGTCATCACCAACGTTTACTTCGAACCTTTTCATGAGATCTTCGCCAATCATACACCCGACTCGCTCAAGTTCCTGCATCCCCTGAGCCATGAGCTCGATTTCATGAACCTCATCAACGTGTTCAAGGACAAGCACTCGGTGGAGGATTATGCCGCCCGTGATTACAAACCCGATTACCTGACCCTTTTCATTTACGAGGTGAACCGTTCAGAGCTCGTTTTCAAGACCGTGCGGCATGTCAAATTCCATTTCTTTCAGGTGCCCGGATGGTACTTCGAACTCGAGGACTTCAACAGGCCGGGGTATAATGCGGGATGGCTCATATCAAACCTGATCAAGATCAGCGATGAGGAAAAAGAGATGATACTCAAATTCATTTACCATGAGTAATCTGTGAAAAATAAGAAAACTTTACTCTTATCCCCTAATTTTGAGGAATGTTCCGGTTAACAGCAAGCTCATTCTTTCATTTTTCTATCCTTTTACTGGCAGGTTATTTCACCGTTGCCAGGGCCGATGCTCAGCTCCCTCATCATGACAGTCTGACGGCTGAGGAGCTGAAGACTTACAAGGAGCAGTGCCGCCGGCTTGTCTCCTACCTTGAATTTGCCGTCAACACCATCGGTGACCCCGGGGTGGCCGTTAAAGAGAAAGAGATCATCATCAATCAAAGCTACTCCAAGATCTTCCGCGATCCCAACGTCCAGATCGAGGATGACCTCGACATGAACCGTACCACTGTCACCAACAAGGATGTGCAGGCCTATCTCAAAGACATCGGTTTTTTTTACAGGAAGGTGCATTTCAATTTTCTCATCGACACCATCGTGCAGCAATACACCGAGGCCGGAGGTATTTATTTCCTGGCGACTTTGGACCGCCACCTTCAGGGTGTGACCCTCGACGGTGACACCGTCAACAACAGCCGGGTGCGTTATGTGGAGATCAACCTCGATTACGGCAACCAGGATCTGAAGATGGTCAGCGTGTACACCACCAAGCTCAGTGAGGAAGAAGAGGTTGCCAACTGGTGGCATGAACTCTCCGGCGCCTGGAAACGCTACTTCATCCGTTACGATACCCTGCTCGGCGATACCACCGTCAGGGCCGTCACCGACACCCTCGCCGGTGACGACAAGCCCTTCTACCAGCATATCCGTCAGCTCTGGTCACTCACCGGCATTGACATATCGGGTAACACCGATATCCGGACCCTTGAGCCGCTGAGGAAACTCACCAGCCTGCGAAGCCTGAATATCGCCAATACAGCTATCGGTGATCTCACGTCCATCCGCAACCTCACCACCCTCGAGAGCCTGAACTGCAGCGGCACCCCCGTCCTCGACCTGCAGCCGCTATACTATTGCTCCGGCCTCAAAGAGCTCAACATCAGCAACACCCGTTTCGACAGCCTCGGCATCATCGGTCATTTCACCGCTCTGCAGTACCTGAACTGTGACAACACGCCCGTTGCTGATCTGGAACCGCTGGCCGCCCTGCCGGCCCTCACCGAGTTCCGTGGCCACAACAGCGGTATCGTCTTCCTCTCACCGCTCGAAAACCTCCTCACCCTCACGGTGATCGATCTCTCCAACAACCCCATCGACAACCTGGTGCCTATGCGTGGTCTGGTGAACCTGACCTACCTTAACATCGGCAACACCATGGTCAGCGACCTGGGGCCCCTGAAAAACATGCGTAACCTGCGTTTTCTGTATATGGACTACACACCTGTCGGAGACCTCACCCCGCTGACAGGGCTCACCGCGCTGGAACGTGTGTACTGCGATCACAGCTTAGTGACCCGTGAGATGGCCAACACGCTGATACAGCAAAAGCACGGCATCCTGGTCGTATATGATTCCGGTGAGCTGGCCTCCTGGTGGAATGCGCTGCCGGCGGCATGGAAGAGTGAATTTTCGTCCGTTATCACCGTCGACACGGTGCCGACGCGTGAGCAGCTGCATGAGATTACGCAGATACAGACCATCGACATCGGCGGCGATTCCTCCATCCTGTCGCTGGAGCCCCTGCGCAAGCTCATCAATCTGACCGAGGTCTCCTGTCCCGGGACCTCCATAGCCTCCCTTGCGCCTCTGAAGCAGAGCATCCACCTGCAGGTGCTGAATGCATCCGGAACACCGGTCACCGACCTGCAGCCGTTAAAAAACCTGCCCGCACTGAAACGGCTGGACCTGTCAGGCACCGTCATCACCGACATATCGCCCCTCGCCGGCCTCCTGAACCTTGAAGAACTGAAGATCGAAAACACAAAAGTGAGCAACATTGTGCCTCTCTCCCGCCTCGATAATCTTAAGCTGATCCGGGCCGACGGCACCCTGCTCGACAACGGTAACGTTAACACTTTCATGGATGCCGACACCATGTGCCTCATCCTGTGGCAGACGGCGCGGCTCCAGACGTGGTGGAACGACCTGCCGCAGGCCTGGCAGAAACTCTTCGGCAGCATCAGCAACATGAGCCCTGTGCCGACATCCGAGCAGCTGCATGACCTCGCCGCCCTCGAATGCCTGACCATAAAAGAAAACCGTGACATCAACGACCTGCAGCCACTGACGATGCTGACACGCTTAAGGACGCTGACGCTGTCGAACCTGCCGGTCCGTGACCTCAAACCCCTTGGCGCCCTGCAGCGCCTCGAAGCACTGGATTGCTCCGATGATCCGGTGCAACATATCGCGCCGCTGACAGGCCTCGCTGCCCTCACCAGCCTTAACATCGCCAACACCCATGTGGAAGACCTCGAGCTGACAGGATTTATGACAGGCCTGCGCATACTCAACATCTCGGGCCTGCCTGTTAAAAACCTTAAATTCATTGCTGCCCTGACCAACCTCCGTGAAATAGACATTCACAATACCAGGGTCAGTTCATTTAAATACCTCTGGGACCTGCCTCGGCTGACCACGGTGAAATGCTATAACACCGCCCTGAATGAAAAAGAAGTGGCCAAATTTAAACAGGATCATCCCGGCATTCAGGTCATTTTTTACTGAGAATTGTTATATTTATAGGTTCACCTTTTTATTTCTCCGGTTATATTCATTTGTCTATGAAACATGTCATGACACCATTTCTGATGACCAAGATCATCGCCACCGTGGGGCCATCCTGCAGCACCCCGGCGGTGATCGAAGAGATGATCCTCGCAGGTGCCAGGGGATTCCGTATCAATTTTTCGCATGGCTCTTTCAGCGAATTCGATTCCTTATTGGAGAGCATCCGTGAAGCTTCAAGAAAAACAGGTATCCCCGCAGCGGTCATCGGTGACCTGCCGGGACCTAAAATACGCATCGGCACGGTCAGCGGTCAGGGTATCCTGCTGCGTGAAGACATGCAGGTCGTATTCACAAAGCAGGCCGGCAAAGAAGAAACCATCGTTGAACCCAAAAACCACCGGGTCATTCTGAGTGTCAATTATCCCCTCTTCGTGGATGAAGTTAAAAGAGGCCAGCGTGTCCTCATCGATGACGGCAACGTCATCCTCCAATGCACGGGCATCGGTGGGTCGGGTGATGACAGGCAGGTGACATGTAAAGTCATTGAAGGAGGGATGATATCCTCGCACAAAGGGGTTAACCTGCCCGACACCGATCTGGCCCTGCCGGCCCTGACGGAGAAGGATGTGACATGCCTGTCGTATGCCGTGAGAAAGAAATTTGATTTCATCGCCCTCAGCTTTGTGCGCAGCGGGAAAGACCTGGCTGCCCTGAAGCAGAAAATGACAGAGATGGGCGTCAGGCATGGGAAAGGATCGCATACGCCGGCTTCTGCCATCACCGGCGCACGGACGAAGGCGGATCTGCCGGCTCTCATGCCCGTCATAGCCAAAATAGAGAAACCCCAGGCCGTGCATCATCTGGACGGTATTTTGAAAGAGACCGACCTGGTCATGGTGGCGCGGGGTGACCTGGGTGTCGAGATGGACCTGGCCGAAGTGGCTGTGTTGCAGAAACAGATCATCACCGCCTGTCACCGCCATGGCATCCCTGTCATCGTGGCCACGCAGATGCTGCAGAGCATGATCGAAGCGTCCACGCCTACACGTGCCGAGGTCTCCGACGTCGCCAACGCCATCCTCGACGGTGCTGACGCCGTCATGCTGTCGGGCGAGACCGCCGTTGGTAAATGGCCCGTGGAAGCGGTGAAGATGATGAACCGCATCGCCGTCAGGACAAATGATTACATCCGGGCAGGCTTTTTCGAGAACCCCCTCATGGCCGAGGCCATGCCCAGGACCAACCGCAGCGACGCCCTGGCACACGGCGTTAAGACCATCGTTAAAGACCTGAAGATAAAGATGATCATCGTATGGTCGCGGGGCGACGGCGCCATTGCCCTGTCGCAGTACCACATCCCCTGCCCCATCCTGGCCTTCAACGCCGACACGCAACGGCTCATACACATGTCACTGCTCAACGGACTGACACCGCTTTTCATGAAGCAACCCGCCAGCGGAAGCCAATTCATAAGGGAAGTCGACGGCATGCTGGTGAAGAATAAATGGGCACGAACCCATGATCCGGTGATCTTCGTCATGGGCGAGCCGGTAGATAAAACCGATGCCATAAACCGGGTAGTCGTGCATTTTGTCGGAGAAGCGATGGAATGAGGGATGGAGGCCTGGAGCCATGTCATCTGATATAGTCATTATAAACGCGGCGGATGCCCTCTTCAAGGGTGATGCGGGGCCGCCATCCCAGGGAGAAGAGCTTTGACACGTCGAGGAGCTTGCGCGGTGTGCCGTCGGGTTTGGTGCTGTCAAAAGAGAGTGTCCCTTCAAAACCGATGATGTCCTTCACCTTGTAAGCCAGATCTTTTATCGACAGATCCCTGCCGCAGCCGATGTTAATATGGCTTGGCACCGGTTGTCCTTCCCCGTTTCGCGTATCAGGCGCATCATAATGGTTCATGAGGAAGACGACGGCATCGGCCAGGTCTTCCACATATAGAAATTCACGCAAGGGAGAGCCCGTACCCCACAACCTGATCGTCACCGCATGATCCGCTTCTTTCTTACCGTTTCCCTTCATGATACCGTATTTCCCGAGTATCCTGATGATCTCTTCCTCGCCGGCACCGCCTCCCGTTCCTTCCACGGGCCGTTTTGCGAGATCATGGCGGATGGCGGACATGTCATTGCTTATAAGGCACTTACCCAGGTGCATCTTGCGTATGAGCGCCGGCAGCACATGCGACCGTTTCAGGTCGTAGTTATCGTTAGGCCCATAAAGGTTGGTGGGCATCACCGATATGAAATTGCAACCGTACTGGTCATGGTAAGCCTCACACATCTTGATGCCGGCTATCTTGGCGATGGCATAAGGTTCGTTGGTGGGCTCCAGCAGTCCTGTCAGGAGCGCATCCTCACGGATAGGCTGCGGTGCCAGCTTGGGATAGATGCAACTGCTGCCCAGGAAAAGGAGTTTCTTCACCCCGTGAACATAACTGTTATGGATGAGGTTGTTCTGTATCATCAGGTTATCATAGATGAACTCGGCCCGGTAGGTGTCATTGGCTATGATACCCCCCACGTGTGCCGCCGCATCGAAGACGTACTCGGGTCGCTCGCTGCGGAAGAATTCCTCGGTCTCATGCTGGCTCATCAGGTTCATGCCGGGGTAATCCCTCACGACTAAGTTGTCATAACCGAGTTCACATAACTTTCTGGTGATGGCTGAGCCCACCAGGCCGGTATGTCCGGCTACATAAATTTTACTGTTTTTTTCCATATTCAATTTCGTACTGTCGACATCCGCATGAAAATGCATTCATAAGAGACTATCCTTCACGGATCAATCGTCAAAATATCCTCTTATAGTAAAACCGTTCTCTTTCAGGAATTTCTCTTTCCGCATCAGGGCCAGGTCCGATTCCATCATTTCTTTCACCAGGGCTTTCAGGTCATAAGCCGGCACCCATCCCAGTCTCTCCCTGGCTTTGGTGGCGTCGCCGAGGAGTGTATCCACTTCCGTCGGCCGGAAATAGCGCGGGTCCACCTCCAGCACCACTTTGCCGGCAGGAAGCTGATAAAGGGGGTGATCGCATTTCACCACATAGGCTTTTTCATTCATCCCACGGCCTCTGAAATCAAGTGTCATACCCACTTCGCCGAAGGCCATCCTGACAAACTCCCTCACCTCGGTAGCGCTGCCGGTGGCGATGATGTAATCGTCGGGGGTGTCCTGTTGCAGGATGAGGTGCATGGCCACGATATAGTCCTTGGCGTGACCCCAGTCGCGCACGGCCGACAGGTTGCCGAGGAAAAACTTGTCCTGCATGCCCAGGGCTATCCTGCTGACGGCCATGGTGATCTTTCGCGTGACGAAGGTCTCTCCACGGATGGGTGATTCATGGTTGAAGAGGATGCCGTTACAGGCAAAGATACGGTATGCTTCACGGTAATTGACCGTGATCCAGTAACCATAGAGCTTGGCTACACCGTAGGGACTGCGGGGATAGAATCCTGTCTTCTCGGTTTGAGGCGTCTCCGTGGCTTTACCATACAGCTCGGAGGTGGAGGCCTGGTAAAAACGTGTTTTCTTCTCCAGCTTTAAAAGACGTATGGCCTCGAGCAGGCGCAGGGTGCCCAGGGCATCGGCGTTGGCCGTGTACTCAGCCGTCTCAAAGCTGACCTGCACGTGCGACTGGGCCGCCAGGTTGTAGATTTCGTCAGGCTGTGTCTCCTGGATGATCCTGATCAGATTGGTCGAATCGGTCATGTCACCGTAATGAAGGATAAAATGCTTGTCCTTCACGTGAGGGTCCTGGTACAGATGATCGATGCGGTGCGTGTTGAACATCGAGCTCCTGCGCTTGATGCCGTGGACGATGTAACCTTTCTTTAAGAGATATTCCGCCAGATAGGCGCCGTCCTGTCCTGTGATGCCGGTGATGAGAGCTGTTTTCATAATGCATGTTTTACAACCTCAACCCCTTGCCCCTTCTCCTTAAAAAGGAGAAGGGGCTGGGGATGAGGTTTTTTGCAAATATAGCATTTTGTCTGCCAAAGCCTTCATAAACGAACGGTTATCTCACAGACTCCAGTACCCCATTCGTTTTATCCTGCCTCTGTATAATCCTTTTACATCGACAAGGATGGCGGCAGGCGATGACAGGGAGATGAAATAGTCTTCCTGCAAATCCTTAAACTCATCATGAGCCACCGCCACGATGATGGCATCATACTCCCGGCCGGGTACATCCACAAGAGGGAAGCCCATTTCCTTCATCACGGTTTGTGATGACGCATGGGGATCGTACACTTCCGGCTGAATGCCAAGGGTGATCAACTCACTGACAATGTCACTTATCCTTGAATTTCTGATATCACTCACATTCTCCTTAATAGTAACACCCATAACAAGGACTCTTAAACCGGGGATGACCTTGCCGTTGGATGACAGTTTCGCAGCAGTCTGCCTGGCGACATAAAACCCCATGGAGTCGTTAACGCTGCGTGCCGCTTTGATGATGGGAGGGTGATAGTCATATTTCATGGCCTTATGAATCAGGTAATATGGATCGACACCTATGCAATGACCTCCCACCAGGCCCGGCTTGAATGTCAGGAAGTTCCATTTTGTTCCCGCCGCTTCGAGCACCTCATAGGTGTTAAGCCCCATACGGTCGAAAAGTATCGACAACTCGTTTATGAGGGCGATGTTCACATCACGCTGTATATTCTCTATGATCTTAGCCGCCTCGGCTACTTTTATTGAAGAGGCTTTAAATATTGCCGCCTCGACGATAAGGCCGTACACTTTTGCGATGGTATCAAGCGTCCCGCCGTCGCAGGCTGACACCACCTTCTTCACCGTCCTGATGGTATGCTCTTTGTCGCCCGGGTTGATCCTCTCGGGTGAATAGCCCACCTTGAAATCGTCGATGTATTTTAAGCCGCTGACCTGCGACAGCAGTGGCACACACTCTTCCTCTGTCGCGCCGGGGTAAACCGTCGACTCATAAACCACATGATCGTTCTTTTTCAGATGTCTCGCAACATGGCGGGAAGCCGAAAAAAGGAGACTCAGGTCAGGCGTCTTGCTATTGTTCACAGGTGTGGGCACGGCAATGATATGAAACGAAGCGTCTGCCAGCCTGGAAGGATCGGAAGTAAACTCGATGTCACAGTCCCTGAAAGCCTCCGGTGCCACCTCACCGGAAGTGTCAACGCCCTGCTTCAGACTCACAATGCGCTCCTTGTCCTGATCCAAGGCAATGACCGACAGCTTGCCGGCGAATGCCAGAGCCAGCGGCAACCCCACGTATCCTAAACCTACCACCGACAGCCTGGTTTCCTTTTTAACCAGTTTATTATAAATATCCATAGAAAAATTTAAATCCAATCATTATGATTTATTGTCGCTTAAGTTGAATTTCCATGGGTACTTGGCATGCTTCCCGCGGTAGAAATCCTCGATCTCGGCAAAATCTTTCTTAAAGTCTCCCGTCGGCATTATCACCCTGGCAATGCCCCCTTCCTTGTTCATGTAATCGAGGTAACCGAGAGCAATGGGCACATGTGCTTTCAGTGCGATGTAGTAAAAGCCCTTCTTCCACTGGGGCACCAGCTTGCGCGTACCTTCAGGGGTAATAACGATATACAGCGGGTCATATTTTTCAAACAAAGCGGCCACCATGTCCACGGCGCCGGTGTTTTTGGTCCTGTCGATGGGGATACCGCCCAGAGCCGTGATGATACGTCCCAGGATGTGTTTGAAAAGCTCTTTTTTTATAAGGAATTTCACCTTGACACCCAGAATGTAAAAAGCCAGGCGTCCGATGATGAAATCCCAGTTGCTGGTGTGAGGTGCCACAATCAGCACACATTTGTTAACACCTTTAGGCAGTCCCCCCACCACTTTCCATCCGAACAGGCCCAACAGGCATCTCGACAACACCTTCCTCATTGAATTCTATTTTTTTATTATCAGGATGATACCGTTGCAAATATATTTCAATATCTATTTTTTTATATCCTGTCACGTGCAAAATCGACAGGAATGTAATTCTCATCGCTGCTGCACACCGCTGTTGCAAAGTCAATGGCTGTGGTCATGATCTCATCCCATTGTGCTTCATTCAATCCCCCTGTCTGATAGGCCTCAGGGCCATATGCCACGAGCACGCTGATCAGGCCGGCATTGAAGCTGTCGCCGGCGCCTACCGTGCTGACAGGCGTTACGGCAGGTACGTCATAAAACTTTGTTAGCGTCTCCGTCATTAACATCACCCCACCGCTGCCCATGGTATAGATGAGAATGTCACAGCCGTGTCCGGCCACACGGCGATACACGCTGGCGGGCTCTGTCTCTCCAAAGATCAACCTGAAATCATCGTCCGATCCCCTCACGATACCGCTTAAGCCGATATTCTCCATAATGGCAGGCATGAGCCGTGGTAAGTCACCGAGATGCTGCTCCCTGAAATTGGGATCGTAAATGATCAGGGCACGTTTTTCCGCCGCCTTATTCAGAAGGGATAAAAGACATGGTCTGTTTTCTTCCTTCAGGGAATAGAATGACCCGAAGAGAACGATATCATCGCCGGCAATTGAAGGTGTTACCGGTGAGGATATGGTATGCGGCGTGCCGGGATAGAAATGAAAGGCCGCCGCTCTTTTTTCGTCGAGGAAGGCCAGTGCGACAGGTGACGTACCGGCATAACGGCGGATGTATGTCAAATCAACGCCGTTATTCTCCAGGAAATCATTTATCCACCGGCCGGTGGTGTCATCGCCGTATTCACTGATGAGATGCACAGGAAGCTTCAGCCGTCCCAGCGACATCGCCGTGTTCAGCATCGCCCCTCCTGGGGTGGCGGTAATATGACCGCCGGGATGGAAGATAATATCCAGTAACGTCTCTCCAATGGCATACACCCGGCTCATCACTCAGAAATCAATGTCCAGTTCCAGTTTGTCCCTCAGCTTCTGCAGGTCGGGATTTTTCCCGGCCATTTTCTTGTACTTCTCTGCCGGGGTGTATGGTTTCAGATCGCTATGGTCATGGTTCAGCAGGGTCACCAGCTGGATGTGATCATTACGGAGATGCCTGCGCAGGTAAGCCAACAGTGTTGTCTTGCGTATCTCATCCTCCTGCACTTTGTTGTCGAACATGAATTCGATGGTGCTCTCGTCTTTCAGCACCGGCTTACGGCGCGACAGGGTGGTGTACAGTATGGGATTGCATTTGGTGAGGGTCTCCGAAAAGTGGGCCCAGGCCGCTTCCAGCTCTTCCTGGCTGAAAGGTTCGGACAGCTTCTCCACCAGCGTGGCATTGGTATTATCAGACGGGGCGTGCCGGTGATGATTGTTCTCCATCCTCTCTTTAATGGAGACACCGGAGCCCTGTGAAGTTTTCCTGGCTGTGCCATTGTTCGCGTCGCCTGTCGGTTCCTTAGGTTGCGGCTGTGATGACACCGCCGGCGGGGCAGCTTTCCTTTGAGGCTGTTGGGTCATTATCTCTACTTTCCCGGACGGTGGCGGCAGGGTCGTTTTGATTTCCTTAGGGACCTCCCTGCTCCTGAGTGAACACATCTGCATAAGTGCCAGCTCGAGATGCAGACGTTTGTTGTTGCTGCTTTTGTAATTGAGGTCGGCACGGTTACCTATGTCCAAAGCTTTCAGGAGAAGGTCGACGGAGCATCTCGCAGCCTGCTCCTGGTAGCGGCTCCGGATAGTGGCGCCGACTTCCAGCAGGGCGGCGGTTTCGCGATCCTTGCATACGAGCAGGTCACGGAGATGCTGCCCCAGCCCGGTGATGAAATGCTGCCCGTCGAAGCCCAGGCCGATGATCTCACTGAAGGTCACCAGCACATCTGCTGTGTTATTGTCGAGTAGGTCGTCGACGATCCTGAAATAATAATCATAATCGAGTACATGAAGATTGTCGATAACCACCTGGTATGTAATGACGTCGCCCGAGAAGGTGACGATCTGGTCGAACATCGACAGGGCATCGCGCATGGCGCCGTCAGCTTTCTGGGCGATGATGTGCAGGGCATCGGGTTCGGCGGTGACATGCTCCTGCTCGGCCACATAAGCCAGTTGCCGCGCAATATCCTCCACGCTGATGCGCCTGAAATCAAATATCTGGCAGCGCGACAGGATGGTGGGGATGATCTTGTGCTTTTCGGTGGTGGCCAGGATGAACTTGGCATACGACGGCGGCTCCTCGAGGGTCTTGAGGAAAGCGTTGAAGGCAGCCTGCGACAACATGTGCACCTCATCGATGATGTACACCTTGTACTTGCCTATCTGCGGCGGGATGCGCACCTGGTCGACGAGGTTGCGGATGTCGTCCACGGAGTTGTTGGAGGCGGCATCCAGCTCATGGATGTTAAACGACGCTGACGTGTTGAACGACAAGCATGGTGTACAAGTGTTGCAGGGCTCTATGTTGTCGGTGATGTGCTCGCAGTTGATGGTCTTGGCCAGGATGCGCGCACAGGTGGTCTTGCCCACACCACGTGGCCCGCAGAATAAAAAAGCCTGCGCCAGCTGGTTGTTGCGGATGGCATTCTTCAGAGTGGTGGTGATGGAACCCTGACCGATGACCGTGTCGAA
Source organism: uncultured Lentimicrobiaceae bacterium (assembly GCA_964628285.1). Lineage (GTDB taxonomy): Bacteria > Bacteroidota > Bacteroidia > Bacteroidales > JAGONC01 > JAPLDP01. Next base: position 11,504 of record CAZVNP010000018.1, on the reverse strand, counting down.
GGTGGCAGGGCGGTACTTACGGGCTGAGACAATGAAATTCTCCATGGGAAAAGAGTTCTGGAATCTTCCTCTTTGATCTGTCAAAATTACAAAACTTTTCTTCAGCGTCATGGGGTATACTGAACATACGAACATTTTCGTTATCTTGCCGTGGTATAACCGTTTCTATGATCCTGATCCTTACTCCGCAAACAGGTCCACGCCTGACATACATCTTCGGTTTGATCTTCGGCGGCCTGCTGGGACTCGAACACCGGATGACCACAGACCCTGAAGATTTCAGGAGTTATGACGGCCCTAAGCTCGCTTATACCGACCATCCTCCCGATGACAGTCTCTTCTTTAAGGTCTCCGGACTGTTGTCGGAAACCGGCATCAGAAAGCAGGACCTGGACTTTTTCATATACAAAGGGACAACGGCTTTTTACAGGGTCACCGGTGATCATGCGGCCCTGCCTTTCGATCCTTTTGCCGCCGCTTTCTACCTCGTCACGCGCTATGAAGAATACCTGCCTTTCCATGCTGATGTCCATGGCCGTTTTCCGGCCGAACAAAGCACCGCCTTTTGCCGGGGCTTTCTCCGGAAACCGCTGGTCAACATCTGGTCGCAGATGATCGGTAAGATACTCCTGGACAGATATCCGGCTTTAAAGCTTCCCGAAAAACATTTCCTGTTTCAGCCCACGATAGACATTGATTCGGCTTATGCTTACAAACAGAAAGGATTGCTCAGGACCACCGGGGCTTATCTGAGAGACCTCCTCCACGGCGACTTCGCCGAGATGTCTGCCAGGACACGCGTGCTGAAAGGCTTACAGAAAGATCCCTTCGACACCTTCGATGACATACGGGACATACACCGGCAGCATGGCCTCACCCCGTTGTTTTTCCTGCTGATGGGCGATCACGGGAAATATGATAAGAACCTCCCGGTTTCAAATACAGAGTTCCGGACTCTGATACAGTCGCTGTCCGCACGGGCCGAGGTGGGCATTCATCCTTCCTATAAATCATACCGGGCACCGGCTATCCTGAGAAAGGAAAGAGAGCGCCTGTCGGCTGTCACAGGACGGCCGGTCACCAAGAGCAGGCAACATTTTCTCAGGCTGACCCTGCCCGGTACATACAGGGATCTCCTCAGCCAGGGCATCACCGATGATTATACCATGGGATACGCATCCGAAACAGGATTCAGGGCTTCAATCTGTGACACGTACAGGTTTTATGACCTGGAAAATGAAACAACCACTACATTAAACATACATCCCTTCGCAGTGATGGATGGAACGCTGAAGGATTACAAAAACCTCTCACCGGATGAAGCACTGGTGAATATCAGGCAGTTGATCAATGAGGTCCGGCAGGTCAGCGGCACCTTCATCAGCCTGTGGCACAACGAGTCGCTGAGCGGTATGAAGAGGTGGAGCGGCTGGCGGGAGGTGTATGAAGGAATGCTGCAGTTGGCAGTAGGCAGTCGGCTTTCCATTCTGTCCAACTATTAAACTAATGACCATGAAAACCATCTTCCTGATCCTGTTTCTTAGTACGGTAGTCATAGCCGCCGGGCAGCCATCCGGCTCCGGTGCCAAAACAAATGCCCGGAAAACCTGGTGCAATCCCGTCGACATCAATTACCAGTACGATCCCGGGCAAAAGCACGACCATATCTCCTACCGTTCAGGAGCTGATCCGGTGATCGTCGATCAGGAAGGTGAATATTATCTCTTTGTGACCAATTCAGGAGGTTACTGGCATTCAAACGACCTGCTGAATTGGAAATATATCAGGCCCAGCCTGTGGCCTGCTGAGGACATGTGCGCCCCGGCGGCTGTTTCTGTGAGAGACACGCTGTATCTGTTCCAGTCCACCTTCGGGCGTCGCCCCATATACTATTTCACCGATCCGGAGACAGGTCAAATGGACTATTACAACCGCCGGTTGCCTGTCATGCCCGGCGCCCTGGGACCCTGGGATCCCGACCTGTTCCACGACAGAGATACCGATAAATGGTTCATGTATTTCGGCTCCTCCAATTTGTATCCGATCTATGGTATCGAACTGGATCACAACAGACATCTGACGTATATCGGTCAAGCCACCCCCCTGCTTTACATCGACCCCGAACACCACGGCTGGGAGCGTTTTGGTCCCAATCATACCGATACAACTATCCATCCTTATATTGAAGGGGCCTGGATGACCGAATACAACGGGACATATTACCTTCAGTATGCTGCTCCCGGCACGGAATATAATGTCTATGCCAACGGTGTATATACCGGGAAAGATCCACTGGGGCCTTTTACCTATGAGCCGTATAATCCTGTTTCCTATAAACCCGGTGGCTTTATGGCAGGGGCCGGTCATGGCAACACCTTTCAGGACAACTACGGTAATTATTGGAATACGGGAACGCCATGGATCGGGGTGAATTGGAAGTTTGAAAGACGCATTGCCATGTTCCCGGCAGGTTTTGACCCGGACGGACAGATGTTTTCCAATACCCGCTTTGGTGACTTTCCCCATTATCTTCCGGATGGTCCCTGGACCGACAGAAACGCCCTGTTCACCGGCTGGATGCTCCTGTCCTATAAAAAGCCCTGTGCCGCCTCATCAACACTGGATACCATGGCCGCCGGCTATGTCGCGGATGAAAATCCACGGACATTCTGGGTGGCCCGTACGCCGCATGCCGGGGAATGGGTATCGGTCGATCTCCTTGATACCAAAGAGATAAGGGCCGTGCAGATTAACTATACCGATTACAGGTCAGGCATTTATTACTCCGATCCGTCGTATGTATATAATCAATTCCGGCTGTACTGCTCTGTCGACGGTCAGACATGGGAATTGCTGGCCGACCTTTCAGAAAATAAAACCGACCGCCCCGATGCTTACATTGAACTGCCTGCACCGGTGAGAAGCCGGTTTGTGAAGTTTGAGAATGTATATGTCCCCACACCTTATCTGGCCATAAGCGATATCCGTATTTTTGGTCACGGCAATGGCTCTCCGCCTGTCACCCCGGCTAACCTGTCCGTTGTGCGTCATCAGGATCAGCGCAATGCCACCGTCCGCTGGGACCCTGTACCAGGTGCCGTCGGATACAACATCTTGTGGGGCATTGCCGCAGACAAACTTTATCAGACCTACCAGGTCTGGGCAGATAAGGGAGATAAACTGGAATTGAGGGCATTGAATACCGGACAGGAATATTATTTCAGCATAGAGGCGTTTAATGAGGTTGGGGTTTCGGAACGGTGCCCTGTCGTTTTGTGTAATTGAAAGGGAGAGAGGGATAAGAAATAAGTTACGAGCTACGAGCTACGAGTTACGAGATGCAGGAGGGAGAGGGTGGGGGTGTTGACGACTGACGACTGACGACTGACGACTGATGACTGATGACTCATATCCTTTTTCTGATAAACTTTCGTATTCCTTTAACGACTCTGACTCCAACAGAAACCACAACAGGCAGCCTGTCGAATCGCAGATGGGGGTAATGCACCTCGGTGGATCCGAAGCTTTTATAGAAGCGTGCCAGGTCGGGATCGTTGGAGCCTTCAAAGTCAAGGGTAAGATGTGAGCCTGCATTTTCTTTGATGAAAGTGCTGATGAGCAGCGACATGGCGCCGTTCTCACGGGCTATGGCGTTGGTGGCCGAGAAGAGAAAGACGGCTTTCCGGTGACTGAAAACGAAGATGGCTCCGGCACACAGATCGTTGGCTTCGGTATAGGCCCCCCACACCTGTGCCAGACCCTTGTGGATGCAAGTGTAGACAACACGCTTCAGCATGGCGTAATCCTTACTCCGCAGGGTGGCGATCTCCTTTCCCTTGTTTTTCCTGAACAGATCGATAACCTCTTCGGGTTTCAGGTTCTTAAAGATGCTTACGCCGGCTGTCATCGCTTTCTTGATATTCCGGCGGGTGTTCTGGGAATAATGCTTATAGAGGCCGTCGTATGAGTTGATGAGGTCGAGCTCATGGTTGAGCATGGCCACGGTGTCATATCTCCGGGGATCGATCTTGTTATGGACATTCAGGTTGATCTCCGCAAAGCGGTAATGTGACGGGATGGCACGTATGAAATTGTCAACGACATCACCGTTAAGGATATCCCTTGAAAAGACCCCAAGCTGCTGGGTGAAGAAAGGCTGGTAAAGGTAACGGATACCCCATTTGCTACGGCACGTCAGGGCGAAGATGCGGCTGTAATCGTCCTCCACGAGGGCCTCCCAGCCAGGGGAGACGAGGTCGAGATACCACGAATAGCCGTAAGCCAATCCGTTGAAAGCATGTTTGATGCAATCATCCCACCTCGTCTTGTCAATCTCGTCCTGTGTAAGATACCTGATCACGGATTAAAACAGCGCTTTGTTTTGGAACGTGGTTAGGGGTCGAATGGTTACGTAGTTGTGGAAATTTTGTACGAATAGGAGAACAGTCGTCAGTCGTCGGTGGCAGTCATATTGCCGACTGTCAACCGCTAAATATGGTCTCACCTTTTAATTTCCCTCTGTGTCCTCTGTGGTTAAAAAAACAGAGTGCTAACGATACATATCTGATTATTACAGCTGAAAACAGGTGCTTTGTTTAACCACAGAGTACACAGAGGGAACGCAGAGGACGCAAAGGGGGTATCAATAAAATACATCTCATCCGTGTTATGGGTCTGACTTCTGCCTGTAAAATACGGGAAATTCGGTTTCTATGTCATACCTTTGTCATTCGAAAGCGGTAACCAATCCGTTAAATGGTCGTAAATTGCACATCCTCATTTGTATCTTTACCTGATGAGGAAGAATGATTGCAAGGTCAGAAAGAGCACGTTATGTCGTTACGGAAACTGCAATTGTTTGCCTTATCACTGGCTTTGATCCTTCCTGTGACAGCATGCAGGAACCAGAGCAAAAATTCAAAAGAAGCGATGACAGGTGACTTGATCATTTTTCATGCCGGCAGCCTGTCGGTGCCTTTCAAGGAGATCGCCGGGGCTTTCATGCGCGAGAATCCCGGTGTCAACGTGCTGCTGGAGCCTGCGGGCAGTGTGGCTTCGGCGAGGAAGATCACCGATCTTGGGCGGCCCTGCGACATTCTGGCATCATCGGACTACCATGTCATCGACAATATGCTGATACCCAGGTACGCCACCTGGAACCTTCGTTTTGCCGCTAATGAGATGGTCATCGCCTATACCGACCGGTCTCGGTCGCGCGATCTGATCGATTCGTCGAGCTGGTATCAGATCCTCCTGAAAAACGATGTCATCTTTGGGCGGGCCGATCCCAACCAGGATCCCTGCGGCTACCGGACCATCTTCACCATCAAACTGGCACAGAAATACACCGGTGATACCACCCCCACCGCCAGGTTCCTCAAGAAAGATATCTCTTATATGCGGCCCAAAGAGGTCGACCTGATGCCATTACTCGAGACCGGCACCGTGGATTATATCTTCATATACCGTTCCGTGGCCGAACAGCATCACGTCAGGTACCTCCTGCTGCCCGATGAGATCAACCTGAAAAACCCCGCTTTCAATGATCTCTATGCAGGCGTCTCCACCGAGATCCTCGGTGAGAGGCCGGGAGAGAGAGTCACCGTCCATGGTGAGGCGATGGTCTATGGGGTGACCGTCCTCACACAGGCCCCCGATCATGAGGCCGCGATGGCCTTCATGCAATTTCTCATGGACCCCGGCAAAGGCATGGCGATCATGGAGCGTAACGGTCAGCCGTCGGTGGTTCCATCCTTCTGTGGCCAGTACAATGCGCTGCCCATGTCATTGAAAAAGTATGCCCGTAATGATTAAGACCGGACGCTTTCATCTCCTTTTAACTTTTCTGGGAGGGCTTCTCCTGCTGTTCATCATAGCCCCTCTGCTGGGCATGTTTCTGTCCACCACGCCTCAGGAATTCTTCACCACGGCTCAGGATAAGGAGGTGACACTAAGCATCTGGCTAACGCTCTGGACGGCAATGATGGCGACGCTTGTCTCGGGTATCGGCGCCATTCCCCTGGCCTATTTGCTGGCGCGCAGGGACTTCCGTCTGAAGCGCTTTGTCCTCGGGCTTATCGACCTGCCCATCGTGATACCCCATACCGCCGCTGGCATCGCCGTGCTGGGCTTCATATCACGCAACTCTGTCGTCGGCAAGGCCGCCTCCCTCATCGGGCTTAATTTCGTCGGACATCCCGCCGGCATTGCCGTGGCCATGGCTTTCGTCAGCCTGCCCTACCTGCTGAACGCCGCCCGCGACGGCTTCAGCGGCGTGCCGCTGCGCCTGGAACAAGCCGCCCTGAACCTCGGCACACCCCCCGGCCGTGTCTTCTTCACCATCGCCCTGCCCCTGGCATGGCGCAACATCGTATCGGGATTGATCATGATGTTCGCACGCGGTATGAGCGAATTCGGCGCCGTCATCATCATCGCCTACCACCCCATGATCACACCCGTTCTGATATACGAGCGCTTCGGCGCCTTCGGCCTGAAATACGCACGGCCCGTGTCGGTGATCTTCATCCTCGTGTCGCTCGTTTTCTTCATCATCCTCCGCCTGCTGTCGAAAGAAAAAAAGAATGCTTGAGCTGCATGACATATCCAAAAAGTTCGGTGACTTTTCACTCGACGGCATCTCACTGGAGGTGAAGCATGGGGAGTATTATGTCGTCCTCGGCATGTCGGGCGCCGGCAAGTCGCTGCTGCTGGAAATGATCGCCGGACTGGTGACACCCGACAACGGCACCATCATCATCAACGGAAAAGACATCACCCGTGAGCGGATACAGAACAGACGTGTGGGGCTGGTGTTCCAGGATCATGCCATCTTCCCCCATCTCACCGTGAGGGAGAATATCGCCTATGGATTGCATAACAGGAAAATCACAAAAGAAGAGATCAGGAGAAGGACGGCTACGCTGGCCCAACAGATGAACATCGCCATGCTCTTGCAGCGCAGGCCTTCCACACTGTCGGGCGGTGAGCTGCAACGTGTGGCCCTGGCCCGCACCCTCGCCAGCGACCCCATGCTGTTGCTGCTCGACGAACCCCTGGCATCACTCGACGTCCAGATCCGCTCAGGACTGAGGAGACTGCTGCGCCAGATCCATCAGAATGGTCAGACCATCATCCACGTCACCCACGATTATGAAGAGGCCATCTCCCTGGCCACCAGGGTTGCCGTACTGCATGAGGGTAAAATCGTGCAAAGCGGCACTGCCGACGAGGTGTTCCACCGGCCCCAGTCGGAATTTGTCGCCCATTTCATCGGCATAAGAAATTTTTTCCCTGCCGCCCTCACCGCCGTACCCGGACATACTGACGGTACTGCCACGGCCGTCGTCAACGACACCGTCCGGGTGACACTTCTTTCCGGTCATCCCCCCCGCATGGGAAATATTATGATCAGAGGAGAAGACATCGTCATCTCAAGAAAGAAAGCCGTCACCAGCGCCGTCAATAATTTCGAGGGAACGGTCACCGATATCCATCCGGGCATCCATGGCATGGAATTGCACATCGACGCCGGCATTCACCTTGTCGCGGTGATCACCAAACAATCGCTGAATGATCTTGAGATAAAGGAAGGCGACACCGTTTGGGCATCATTTAAAGCCTCGGCAGTCAGATTCATCGAAAGTTAAAGGGCTTCCCTCACCGGAAAGCCCTCAGATGTAAATCCTTCGTAAATAAAACCTCCTATTCGAAAGATTTAGAATAACACATCGTCTTAATCAGAAATTTCTGCAAAGGTAATCCCTGTTCCGGTTATTCTTTATAAAAGCCTGAACGTCATTCACGGTCACTTGTTTATCTGAAACCTTAATCCGTAAGCGGTTCCATGATTTTTCGCACAATGAAAATTTTTATCCCGTGTCGCCTAAAATGATTCTTTTAGTACTTTTATCAAAATCGGTACATCATGAAAAAGATCCTTCCGCTGCTTGCTTTTTTTTGCTGTTTTAATCATCTTTCAGCGCAACCGCCGGTTGATACCAGTAATATTTATCCTTCCGGTACAGCGTATCCTGTCGTCAAGGTCATGGACACCAGCTTAGTCTATATCTGGAATAAGGCGGCCAACATCTGGGATAATAATTATCTCACTCTTTATTATTACAATGAAGACTGGAATAACAGGAAGAGGGTCGGGAAACGATGGGATAACAGCAAGTACATGTGGATGAATGATTACCAGGTCATCCTCACCTATACCGGATCGAGGGTCTCGGAACAGCTTTCGCAGACGTGGAGTGCATCCATCAATAACTGGGTCAATCAATCATTGTTTTTAACCGACTACGATTCCGCCGGAAACAAAACTAGCACTCTGAGTCAATCCTGGGATGCCTTTTCACAGGGTTGGGTCAACAGCGGCAGGCACACGTTCACCTATGACACGTCAGGGAACCTGACCGGTGACCTTCTGGAGTCGTGGAACACTTTCACCACAATGTGGGATAATTCAACGCTGACGACCACAGCATATAATGAGTACGGACAGGATACCTCCACTCTCTTGCAACAGTGGGACGCACCGGCATCATCATGGCGTAACTCTTCGCTGAACAGCATTCGCTATGATACGGTTCAGCAACAGGCAGAATCGCTCCTGCAGTCGTGGGACACCATTTCCGGAAGCTGGATCAACAAGGGCATCGAAAACTACACTTATGATTCGGCGGGTCATCAGGTTCAATCATTATACAGGATATGGGATATAGAACATTTGGAATGGGACAGTTCACTGTTTAAGTTCTATCAATATTATCCCAGTGGCCTTCTTTCAGATTTCTACCAGAAAACATGGGATGACGTCAGCCAGTCGTGGATCAATAAAAGCTATGCCCATTATGATTATGATGATGACGGGTACAGGACATCCTACTTCACGGAGGTCTGGGACAGGTTATCGGAATCGTGGATGAACAGTTCGAAATTCCGGTACACTTACATCACCATCTCCTATTCTGTTGATGAACCGGATGGGTATCCATGCACATGCATCTTTCAAAATCCTTTGTCGTTGCCGGGAGTGATAACCTGTACAGGATTTCCGGAGAAGGGGGACCGCATCCTCAGATTGTACGATTTTACGGGACAACTGGTCTACCAGGCCAAAATGACCGGCAACGGTGCCACACTGTCGGGGCTTTCCCTGAGAAAAGGCATGTATCTCCTGACGGTCGAGGCCGGTCATCAGGTGATCTATGTGAATAAGCTGCTTATAACCGGCAGCCACTGACAACAACTATGATATAACCCTGGGCTTGATCTCTCAGATCATGACTATTTAATTTTCTTCTTTCCCTTCCTCTGACCATCCGGGCAGGTAACCGGGTTCAATGTTGGTCATCGATTTGAACAGGTTTTTCTTCGCCAGCCTGTTGACTTTGATCATCTCACCGATCATCTGCCGTACCTGTGTTCTCCTGGTTTGGTCGGCGTAAGGGCAATTGATATTTTGAAGACGGTAATGCCGGATGGCCGCATATCTTTCAAGTTCACGGTTCGTTACCAATGCAAAGGGGCGGATGATGCAGATCTTACCCTTGAACATGGGCAGCTTCGGCGGCATCGTCGAAAAAGCGCCATGATAGATCATGTTCAGCAGCAGCGTCTCTATCATATCATCCATGTGATGTCCCAGCGCCACTTTATTGCATCCCAGCTCGCCGGCCAGGTGGAACAGCTCACGACGGCGTGTCCACGAACAGATGAAACAGGGTTGTTTCTTAGGTTTCCTGCTCAGGTCCACCTCGCCTTCCCTGTAATGAAAAGCGATATCGCGTTCGCTGCAGAAATCCGACAAATAAACGGTATCGCTTTGATACGGAATGCCCCTGATATGGATGTAGGCAGCCTGCAGATTAAAGTGGACGGTGAGACGCCGGCGGCGGAAGGAAAGGATATCGAGCAACGCCAGCGAATCCTTGCCTCCCGACAATCCGACAAGAATATTATCACCCTCCTCAATCAGCCCGTAACGGTGTATGGCTTCACCCGTTTTCGTTCTCACACGCTCAAGGAATTTCCTCTCCCTTTCGGTTGGCATACGCAGAAATTTAGGCAAAGTTATTCTTTTTTGATCTTTACTCTGCGTCCTCTGCGCCTTCTCTGTGGTTAAAGAAAAGATTAATTTTGTGTATCGCTTTACCTGGACGCCATGCAACATCTCGGCAAATACTTAATCATCATCGGCATCATCGTTATAATCGCCGGACTGATCCTGTACTTCTTCGGCAACAGGCTGTTGTGGCTGGGCCACCTGCCCGGCGATATCCGTGTTGAAAAAGAAAATTTCAGGTTTTATTTCCCCATCACCACCATGATCCTTCTGAGCCTCCTTCTAAGCCTGATACTCTGGATCATCAGGAAGCTGTTCTGAGATCATTGTGTCTTCACCCATTTGAGGTGTTCCTGTGTGTTCCCTTTAATGATCAGAACGAGGTAGGTGCCTTCCCTGAGAGTTGAACAGTCAATGGTGGTGGTGTTGACTCCTGCTGACACCATTTTCTCTGTTCTCATCATCTCCCTGCCGGTCAGATCCATGATGACCAATTCGCAGGTGCCGGGTGACGAAGCACTGAAGGTGACATTCACATATCCGTTGCCGGGGTTAGGGTAAAGCCTGACCCCTGTGACATCACCGTTGTTGTTCTGATCCCGGATGCCTGTGCTGCCGTTGGGATTGCCGATGTCATCGCCGCCGGTGGTGAACGATGACGACACGATATATCCTGTCCAGTTACACCAGCCCCAGCCGCCGCAGTTGGTGTTCAGCTCCCACACGTAGGTGGTAGACGGTTCGAGTCCCCGCAGCCGGGTGGAATGACCTAAGGTGCGTTTAAAGTGGTAGTCGGTGGTTCCCTCGGGGTAATATTTGACCCATGTGGGCATGCCGCCGCCGGACCAACTCACCACGGCGCTGGTATCCGTGATGTCGGTGGCCTGCAGGTCGGTGGGTATGCACCCGGAGGAGGTGGTGTCGGGCAGCGTCATGAAAGAAGAACCGGCGTTATATCCCGTCCAGGCGCCATTGCAGAAGAGGTTCACCTGCCACTGGTACTCGGTGCTGTCGGCCAGCCACCGCAGCAGGGCATGGTTGTGCCGGGCGAACCGGTACTGGTAGACCGTATCGCCGGTCTTGAAAAAGCGTACCCATCCCGGACTCATGGTGCCTTCCCAGCTCACCTCGGCCGAGTGGGCCGTGATGTTGGAAGCGGTCAGGTTGACAGGATCGCAGCCGATGGTATCGACGAGGGTGATGAAGGACGAACCAGCGTTATAACCCGTCCAGGCACCGTCGCAGAACAGGTTCACCTGCCACTGGTACTCGGTGTCGTCGGCCAGCCACCGTAAGAAAGCATGGTTGTTACGTGTGAAACGGTACTGGTACACTGTATCACCCGTTTTAAAATAACGTACCCAGCCGGGCGCCATGGTACCCTCCCAGCTCACCACGGCCGAGTGGGCCGTGATGTCGGTGGCCGTAAGATTCT
>CAZVNP010000017.1:52472-54336 GCA_964628285.1 uncultured Lentimicrobiaceae bacterium | reverse complement strand
ATTAATATATTGGCATTCAAAACAAAACCGCAACCAGACTTGAGTTTCAGAATTTCCCATGTCTGCATCTGAAAGCTTACTTTGAAAATAAGAATTGTATTTTCTTTTCCTGTAGCCCTCGCTGATACAGGCGCATACTGCACGAGAAGATCTTCTGACTTGATCAGTCAAGTTGTAAATTTCTTCCTTTGGAAACCGTTTACTAAGTTGAAAAATATCCATAGCCAATGAGAATGCCTCTTTATAAACGAGAAGTTCTTCAAATCCCATAAAAGATCAATTAAATTTTCTATTAATCGGATCAAAGCTTTTTTGTGACCCTGGTATTTGATTTTTTTACCATAACATATCAATTTCATCATATAGTGTTTTACGACTTGAAGAATTATCTACCCGAAGACCTGAGGGCCAGTAGACCCGAAGACCTGCCGACCTACTCAATAACAACCTTCCTGTTCACCATCCCATCCTGAAATTGACACCGCAGAATATAGACACCCGGATCGAGGTGTGATATGTCCAGGCTTGTCCCTTCACCTGCCCGCTTCATTGTAAATACCATTCCTGATGTCACGCTTATGATTTCAATTTCTTGACATAAGGGGCCTGTGTCAATAAATAGTCTGTCTGTCGCCGGATTTGGGTAGATGGTGATATGTGATCCGGAACCGGAAGGATCGGCGACAGCCGCCGGATAATCATAGCTGTAATAAGCGCCCTGGTCCGTGCAAACGAATATCGCCAGTGCCGACATGGCGGGATTAAGCTGTATGCTGTTGATATTGATGCTGGCCAGTCCGTTGTTCAGAAAGGTCAGACCGGGTGGCGGTGCCAGCGGGTCATAGAGGGCAATACCCACACCCGATTCCCAGCCGGTAAACATGTTGTCGAAAGCATCAAAGCCCACGGCGCTCATGTTATCCGACCAAAAGTGCACATCCCATGTCATGCCGAAATCGTCAGAGAACCACAGGCCGGAAGAATCGGAATAATCAGGAAAGATACCGCACAGCTTTCCCGAACTGTTGAATCTGAGGTCGCTAATCATAGGGACCCATACAGGGGAGTTCCACGTCTCGCCATTGTCACCGGAGCAATAGATATCATAAATGTTGCTGACTCCCGACACGACCATGTGTTCACCATAGTCATCCATGCAACTGCATGGTTTACCGCTGAAAAAGGAGACCTCCTCCCAGACCGTGCCGTTTGATGATTTATACATACCGCCGAACTGGCTGCCAACCCAGTAAGTTCCCGTCGGCTCATGGAACACTACGAAGGTGGGTGTGACGACCCATTCGAGCACCTCGAAATCATGGGTTTGCATATCAAACCGATAAATACCATCCGAATAGCTTCCGTTGCCCATTACCACGATGATGTGATTTGCATCCAGGTATGCTGCACCGGTGACCGGCAGGCCGTTATAAGTATAATATGCGCTCTCGTGGGTGTCGTAATTGTAAAGATACATGCCATCCTCCACACAGATCACCCAGTAAGGCAATCCGATATTAAAACACAGGCGTGAAGCATTGATACCTTCCGGACCGACAGAGTTCCAGGTATATGAAAAAACAACGGAACTCAAAAGAACTGAAATGAAGAGTAGAATTAATTTTTTCATTTTTTGGTCAGTTATAGATGATACAAATGCAGGCTTGTTAAATTATTGCATTTCACAAAGTTAATAAAAAAATCCTTATTTTAATCGGAAAAGTTACAGGTTGCAGGTTATAGGTTGCAGGTTGCGGGTTGTGGGTTGCAGGTTGCAAGTTACAGGTTACAGGTTGCAGGTTACAGGTTGCAGGTCTACGGGTAGGCAGGTCGACAGGTTGACAAACCTGCAGACCTGTAGACC
>CAZVNP010000017.1:39471-52372 GCA_964628285.1 uncultured Lentimicrobiaceae bacterium | reverse complement strand
CGAAGATCGGATCATGGCAAAACAATCATTTTTTGCGTCATCCTCTCCGTATCTGTTCCCATCTCACAGATATACAAACCAGGCTTAAGACAACTAAAATCCAATGCTACCCGGTGAGGACCTGATTCCTGATATTCCTGTAAAAGAGTTGTTAATCTGTCACCTGAAAGTGAATAGACATTTAATATGACCCGACCACTTTCAATGAGATGATATGAGATTATTACACGGTATAAAGCATGTTGCCCCGTGGCAAGGGATTCAACCATTCCCACCGGCTAAAAACCTCATGAGAAACAGAGAATAACAACGCGAACAATAAGATTTTGAATTTCATTGAGGTAAAAAGTTAATTTTCATAAAAAGACCATAGGTTCGTTGACCTGCAATCAGAAGTGCTATGGAGATAATTTATATTCTTATTTGACCGTCGTAAATATATATAATTTATCGGAAAATTCCTAATACGTCAATCGGTATTATTTTCAAGCCCTCCGGTGGCTACTCCGGGAATGTCCCGGGCAGCCGTTTTTAGCCGACTGCCGATCCCGCTATCGTCCCGCCTGCGGCGGGGCTCCGCTGCCGACTTTAAACATGCTCACCGAATTTATCATCGCCTTTAAAAATTGAGCGCTAACCGTAAGTCAAACGTAAGAGCATTCTTTACCAAAGGATCGGTGCCGGGATGGATAATGTACTGGGCATCCGGTTGCATGCTCAGCCATGGGAATATCTGCCAGAGGTAGGTGAGTTCGAGGTCCCATTCGGCATCTGCCGTCGGCAGGCCTTGTGTTTTTAAGAAATCAATATAGGACCGGCCATTGTAACCGGTGGCAAAGGCAAGACCGATCGCATCGTCATCCCTGCCCCTGATGAGGCCTGTGTAAACCAAACCGCCTCCCGTAAATGCCACAAAACGGTTGATGCGGTCATTGGCGAAACCTAGCCTGGCAAAAGCTGCCAAACCCTGCTGCGGACTGCCTTTTTCTTTGAAGATCATCAGCTCACCGTTCACATACCCTCCCATATTGCCCTTTATCATGTTTGTTCTCTCTGTAATATCAGTATAACCTGACCTCGGGAAAGAAGCCGTGTACAGCCACCACCCCACAACCAGTTTAGCCAAATGTTCGTGGCCGGAGAGCCTGCCCAGGCGTTGTTTTGGCGTTCTGTCTTCATCATCGAAACCAGCTTCCGCGCGATGGATGACGTATTGCAGCTCCGAGGCGGAGAGGATGCCGTTGCCGTGATCGAGTATCAACCGGGTACCATTGGGATTATTGGGATCACCGGCTATGCCGTTCAAGACGACCGTCTGAAAATAAAAACGCTCCGCTATTTCCCATTTCAATCTTATGCCGATAGTGGTCGTCGGAAAAATCGAAGGTCCGTTCGCGCCGCTTTGTGCAAAATCGGTTCCTATGCCCTGGGCAGAATGGATAAAAACAAGTGAGGACTGCAATGCCTGGAATTCTGAATTCAGGTCATAAAAACCTGCCAGTAACGATAGACGGTCGCCGAAGAGTGACTGTTGTACCCAGGCTTCATAGAGCTTGACGGTGCCGGGAGCTTCAATGTTGTCGACACCCTGGGCGTCACCCACAAATGAGGAAGGCTGACCGCCGTTATCCGCTATACCATAAACAAATATATCACCCCCTTTCCATCCTAAAAGTTTTCTGGTATCGACAGCGAGAGCCAGACCAATGTTATCGAGGTAGGTACCTTTCTGTTGTAATCCGCCATGCAAATCAAAGAAGCCGTCGCCGGTGTAATCCAGTGACAGGGCCAGGCCCATATCCTCCATCTTCTGTCTTTTACCGCCCCAGTCACCGGTCAGTGTGTTCCTCTCTCCTGTCTTCTGCGAAAAGCCTTTCACACAAATACATGACCAAAGAATAATCATGATGAGACAATGGTAATTGTGAGGTCCCTTCATCGAATGTCAAAAAAGGTAAAAACTCTTTATGCAACGGTAAAGATAATAGATGAAACGAAGATTCATCAATATGAATGATAAAAAATCAATGTAAATCCAGGGGCAAGCGTTGCTGAAGCGCAAGCCGGGCAGCAGGTCCACAGGTCGGCAGGTTATTATTTACCCAACATGCATGCCAATGCGCGCAAACCGGGAATCGTTTAATAACCACTGAAATCGCAAAGAAAATGCCGAAAAAGCAGAGATTTAATATTTTGGATTTTCTTCCACCACCAGAAGATACTGATTTATCTATTATTTGAGATTAGTATTTTGGAATTTATTTGTGATCTGTAGTTTGGAATTTATTTGGGATTTGGAATTTATTAGATACGGTACAACGATGTCATTCTTATAAGTACCTGTGCCGTCGTATGTGAGCATCACCACCGGGATGCCAGTGATGCGCCTGATCCCGGCCGTCATGGCGTCGGTGGTCAGCGACGGGCAACGGCAACAGGTGGGGCTATATGACATAAATGAACAGGAGTAAGAAAATTCCATCATTCTTTCCTAACAGGGTATGCACATCAAGATGGAAGTAATGCTAATAAAAAATTATTGCGAGGACCGTTGTCCCGATACATTTTCTTCCCGCACTGTTAAACTTTTAGAAAAATGAAACATCTAAGAGGAAAAATAGCGATTAAAGTGTTTATTGTTTTGTTTTATTTCGTTTTGACATCTTAAGATATTCGATTGATCATTCACCTTATTTATTAACCTTAAAACTTAACATCATGAAAAAACGAATGATTTTAATGGCTGCATTGGTCGTTGCTTTTGGCATCGGCAGCCTTATGGCACAGGATCAGAAAACTGCTCCTCCCCAGAAGCCAGTGCAAAATCCGAATGTGACGCGCAATCAGACTACCATGCACAAGATGCCCACCAACGAAGAGAGGGCCGACCGGATGGTGGCACGGCTGACCCAACAGCTCAAGTTATCGGACAGCCAGCAGAAACAGGCTAAGGTGATCTACACCGATTTCTACAAAGAAAGAGAAAACATGGCTAAACAAGGGCAACATACCGCCGACAGATCGAAAATGGATCAACTGATTCAGAACCGCGACAAACAAATGAAAGGTATACTCAGTGAACAGCAGTATACCGACTACATGAAGATGAATCAGGAAATGGTCAGACCGGCCAAAAGACCCGAAATGCAGACACCTCCTCCTAAACAAAAATAATCTGCAATTTTTGGTTAGTTATATTGTTGGAGGATGGCCTGCCTGATTTTTGTTCGGGCAGGCTTTTTTATTTACATTGTTATATTGTTCTATTGTTATATTGTTAGGAATCATTTTACCAAATAGTTACCTTAATACATTACCGCATTAACTCATCAGCATATCAGATAACTTCATTGCGGCCATCGTACTTGAAGCAAAAAATTTTCTTGCATCGCCTGTTCTATTTCTATATATTTGAGGCAATAATCCTCTTAAAATCTTACTATTATGAGAGGACGCGGACTCATGTTATGTCTCGTGATGCTGCCATTGGTAATGACGGCACAACAGTGGCAGGTGATGACCCTGCCTGATGTCAGCACTAAATGGACGCTGACAGGTATTGATTTCACTTAACCTGCCAACGGCTGGGATGTGGGATATAACTGGACGGGTAATGCCGGCTTGCTGCTGCTATCGAAATAAATGCTTCATTTTGGGAGTAATGAGCGACAAACCAATAATTTTTTAATAAAGGCTCCCAATATCAAACGAACCGAGTAATTTTGTAAAGACAGACAGGCGGAAGAACAACAGTCACCGGTGGTGACCTCCCGATAATAAACGACATTTTAGGGAAGAAGGCGGATTATTTTTTACTAAACCCTTATCAATTATGAAGAAAGTTTACCATTGCATCTTATGTGCCCTCATTCTGGCAGGGATGACAGCCTCTTCACAGACAACCATCTGGGAAGAAAATTTTAACACGGCACCACCCGGTTGGTCATTGGAGGGAAACTGGGAATTCATTCCGGGAGAGATGGAGATGTACTTTTATCCTGTTGTTCTCGATTATGATTTCTCGGCCATCTCACCCCCTGTTTTCATTCCGCCGAATGTGGGTGATCTCACCATCAGTCAGTTTCTGGAGGTTTACGAACCCAGTGTTTCAACGGAACAATGCGAGATCGCCATCCTTTCAGACGATATGGATAGCGTCGTGTGGGGTTATCATTTGTCGACAGGAAACTGGGGCGGTCTGGGGGGCGAGGATCTGGTCATACCCATGGCTTCATTTGCGGGGACGAACGTGCGGATCAAATTCAGAACCTGGGGCCCCACAACCGATGCCTGGTACGGATGGTATGTCTATGCATTGAGTCTCTCGGCCAGCTTCAACAATGATCTGAGCGCCCTCAGTGTGATGGGACCAAATAATGTCATGCTCAACCAGCAAGCCGACTGGACATTGATTGTTAAAAATTCAGGTCTCTCACCTCAATCCGGGTACACCGTCAGGCTGTTTAACATCAAGACAGGGGATGAAATCGGGAGCTGTTTGATCACTGACGTTCTCGATCCGGGTGAGATCAAACCCGTCTCTTTTTCCTGGACGCCTGATGAAATACAGAACACGGCACTTTTTGGAACGGTGACGGAGGAAGGTGATGAATATGAGGTCAATAACACTTCCTCATCACATTTTGTGCGCGTTGAACCTGATATGGTTTACAATATCCTCGTATGGGATAATGATAACGACATAGAGACCATCATGGATCCCGAAACAGGGATCATGGAGCAAGCCGATGCGGGTATCACAAAAGCTTTGGACGATGCAGGTATAGACTATACTTACACCAACACTCTGCCCGATGACCCCTCAGGCTGGGATATTATTTTCGCGACAATGGGGTGCTATTGCCTTAGCTGAAGCAATACACCGCCTGGATTTGTAAATGAAACAGACCAGGCCAAACTGAACGCTTACCTGAATGAAGGCGGTAACCTCTATGTCGAGAGTGTGAACCTGGGGTTGGATCATGCGGCCACACAGTTCCTGATAAACCTCGGGATCAAATATGCCGGAGACGGGTTGGAACATGAAGTTTTACAACTGATAGGAGACAATAATCAATTCATGTCACAATTCAAATATGATTACCTTGGTGGTGACAACGCACATTATAGCATTGACAGGCTGAACAGTGTCGGGGCAACGGTGCTGTTCAGGGCCGAAAACGAGATATCAAGGATGTTCATCAACGAGGGTGAAAATTACAGGACCATCGCATCGACCATCGTCTTTGGTGCCATTGCCAACGGTGACAGCCTGAACCTCAAAGCATACCTGATCAGCGAGATGGTAAACTTTTTCCTTGGCATTTCACCTGTCACAGGTATGGGCGAAAATATTCCATACACACTTAATCATGGCTTGAATTATCCTAACCCGTTTATTGAGTCGACCACCATTGAATATGTGCTGAAGGAAGCAAACCCGGTAAGGATTGCGGTCTACGATCTTAAAGGCCGCGTGGTAAAACTTGTGACCGAAGGTGAGCAGAAAGCCGGGAAACACCGGGTGATATGGGACGCCACCGACAATAACGGCAGACGAGTGGCCACAGGGTGCTATTTTTACAGGATCACAGCCGGGAGAACGACGGTCTGTAAAAAAATGATCCTGACGAAATAATCGCTGGTGACGTATTGCACCATTAAATAACAACGTTAATTAGGTACTTCTTCCGAGAGAGGAGGGGACTGGTGTCCCAATTGGTCTTCAAAACCAATAGCAGACGGATAAAACCGGCTGTGGCAGGTTCGATTCCTGCTCTCTCGGCCATTTACCATAATAGAGATTTTCTTTTTTTCATGAAAGAAGATACCGGAGTCTATAAAACCATTCCCGGAGTAGATACACTTCTGGCCACTCCTGAGATCAAAGCGCTTCTTGCCACTTATAACCGTGAACTGGTGAGGTATGCCATCCGGAAAGTCCTGGATGACCAACGCAGGGCTTTAAAGAAGACAAAACACACCCTGTCACCGGCGGAGATCATTGCAGGGGTGCGCTCCGAGATTAAAGCATTGACCGAACGAAGCCTGCGACCTCTTATCAATGCCACAGGCATTATCATTCATACCAACATCGGCAGGGCTCCGCTGGGTGACGCGGTGCTGCAAGAGGTGGGTGACGTGCTGAAGGGTTACAACAATCTGGAGTTTGATCTGCATAAGGGTGTCAGGGGATCACGGCACGACCATGTCGCCGCTTTGTTGCGGTACCTGACGGGTGCTGAGGACGTATTGATCGTGAACAACAACGCTGCCGCCGTCATGCTCATCCTGCGCACCCTCGCCCGCAACCGCGAGGTCATCATATCGAGGGGTGAGCTGATCGAAATAGGCGGCTCTTTCCGTCTGCCCGATATCATGAGAGCATCGGACTGCATCATGAAAGAGATAGGCACCACCAACAGAACGGATATTGATGACTACGCCGAAGCCGTTACAGACAACACGGCCTTACTGCTCAAAGCCCATAAATCCAATTACGTGATCAGGGGCTTCACCGGTGAAGCCACCCTGACCGAGCTGGTGGCCCTGGGCAGGAAACACAGGCTGCCGGTGGTGTATGACATGGGATCGGGGCTGCTGCGTAAAGCGCCTGTGACCCTTCTGCGCGACGAGCCTGATGTCAGGCAAACCCTGGCCACCGGTGTCGACCTGGTCTGTTTCAGCGGCGATAAGCTGCTTGGCGGCCCTCAGGCCGGCATCATTGCGGGCAGGAAAAAACTGATGGCACGTCTGAAAAAAGAACCCATGGTCAGAGCCCTCCGCATTGGTAAGACCACTCTCGCCATGCTGGAGGTCACCTGTCGCCACTACCTCGATGACAAGATATTGCTCGAAAAGAACCCTGTATTCAGGATGATGTGCCGGTCGAAAGAGGAACTGAAAAAAAATGCCATACGACTGCAGTCTTTACTCCTATCCCATGGCATCGCATCGAAGGTTGTCAGCAGCCTGGGACAAAGCGGTGGCGGATCGCTCCCCGGTGCAGGCATAGAGAGCTATGCCGTCATGCTGACCCCGCCCGACAAACTGAAGACCCATGAAGGCGCACCAGCGACAATATTTGCCGCCCTGCTGAACCATGATACACCCCTTCTCGGCGTAATGAGAAAGGGGCACCTCCTGTTTGACATGCTCACCATCGCCCCCGAAGAGACAGACAAAGTAGCCACCATCATTCATGATGTCCACAAAAGCCTCGGATTATGTCCAAACACCTGATCATCGGGACGGCAGGTCATGTGGATCATGGTAAGACCACCCTCATCAGAGCCCTCACCGGTATCGACTGCGACACTCACAAGGAAGAAAAAGAACGGGGTATCACCATCAATCTTGGCTTCGCCCATTTCAATCTGCCCTCCGGCGATTCGGTCGGCATCGTGGATGTCCCGGGTCATAAAGACTTTATCAGGACCATGGTGGCGGGCGCTTTCGGTATTGACATGGTGCTGATGGTCATCGCCGCCGACAGCGGTGTGATGCCCCAAACTGTCGAGCACCTCAACATCATACGCATGCTGGGCATCACTCATGGCATCGTCGTGCTGACGAAAGCCGATCTGGTGGATGAGGAGATGCTCGACATCGCCAGGCTCGAGGTGATGGACCTCCTGGAAGGGACTCCGTTGGAACAGGCTCCGGTCATCAGCGTCTCCGCTATCACCGGCCAGGGTCTGGAGGTGCTGGCTGAACGGATAGCCGCCATGGTGGCTCAGATACCGGAACGGAAAAGCAGTGAGGTGTTCAGAATGTATATCGACAGGATCTTCAATGTGCATGGTGTCGGGTTTATTGTCACCGGATCGGTGCTCAACGGCAGCATGGAGCCGGGAAAAGAAGTATTCCTGCTGCCGGGCAGGAATAAAAAGGTGAAGGTCAGATCCATCGAAAGACATGGCCGCCAGGTGGATCAGGTCGTCGCCGGTGACCGGGCCGCTTTTAACCTGCCCGGCATCAGAGCCGCTGATTTTGAACGGGGTATGATCCTATGCGATAGGCTCCTCGACGCTACAGCCATGATTGATGCGACAATATCCTTATTTAACGGAATTTCCCCCCTCGGTTTATGGTCGCAGGTATTGTTCCAGACCGGCACCTTCAGCTGCCCGGCACGCGTGCACCTGCTGAATAAAGAACTGCTGCAAACAAATGACACAGCCATCGTTCAGATTCACCTTCGGAAACCAGCCGTTCTCTTCGACCAGGATAAATTCATCATACGCAATTCTTCGGGTGACAGAACCCTTGGCGGTGGCATCATCATCGACTGCCATCCCTTACATCATAAAAGAAGAACAGACCACCTGCTCGAGGCACTCAATGCTCTGGCGCAGGTCAGGACCGGTGACAGCAGCCTGTTCGAGCTTGTCAGACTGGAACTGATGAAAGCAGGTGCACCCGTGACGGTGGATGAAATGGCAGTAAAAACAGGGAAAACAAATGAAGAAATTGTGGACGCCTGTAGTTCCAAGGAGGAAGCCGGCATTGTGCTGTATCCAACTGAGGATCAGAATATCCTGGTCACAACAGAAAGTGATAAAGAGCATGCCGTAAAAATCATCAGCAATTTGCAGCTATGGCATGAAAAAAACACCCTCAATGAGCAAGGTATAGACGCCAAAGAGCTGGCCGGTAAACTTAATCTGATCTCATCCACAGGTAAAACATACCTTGAAGCGCTGTTGAAAAAGCTCAGCCTTAATAAAACCATTAAAAGAGCCGGGGATACCTGGGCTCTGGAAAAGCACCGGGTGATCATCAATGCCAAAACGCAGGAAGAGTTACTCTGGCTCGAAGAAACCATCAAAAATTACGGCATGCAGGCACCGGTCAACGAGGATATCGAAGCCCTCGCCCAGGCACATAATATCGGAAAGGGCAAAGTCAAAATGATGATAGCTTATCTGGTCCGGCAGGGCAGGCTCATCCTCACCGGCAGCGATTATCTTCATGTTTCTGTCGTCGATGAATGCCGCACCAGGCTTATGAAAACACTGGCAACAAAAGAAAGGGGCATCAACGAGAAAGAGTTTCGCGAACTGATCGGCGGGACACGGAAAATAACGCAGTTACTGATCAGCATCTTCCTTAGTGAGGAGGTCATCTCCAAACGAACCTTTTATCTGTTTCTCTCGGAGAAGGGAAGAAGATGGTTGAGTGAAAAACATAGGTGACCTTCCCGGATCAAAAAATCATGACATTTAATTATTTCGGCTTGATACAAGTTGAATGATATAACATAAATATAAGGTATTACGTCAGTTTAAAGCAAGATTGATGGATGCTAAATTTATATACAGAAAACCTTCTGTTATGGGATAAGGAAAACTATAGAACAATAAGCTTTTCTGTACTGATTGCGCGATGCCCATCGACAATTCTGATAAAATACAGCCCTTTTATTAATCCGCTTATAGTTATACGATGGTCACCACTAAGCGGGATTTTCTGTAAAAATTTTCCATTGGTATTAAATAATTCGATGATAAAGTTATTGCAGGTCTGATTATTTTTTATAAAGACTAAATTATGAGCGGGATTAGGATAAATGCATACAGTATTTTCCTTTTTAACTTTGTTATGTATGGAGGCCGTTCCACATCCGGAAGTTGTTTTTAAGATTGTACCCACGTCACCAACAGCGAATCCTGTTGTGTCGTCAATAAAGCAAAGATTATGAATTGAAGGTGCATAATCGACCTGAATATTCCAAGTTTCACCACCATCGATAGTTTCAGATATAATCCCGACCCCGGATGTACCAGCCGCAAAGCCCCTGTATTCATCAATAAAATATACGGAATTGTAAATGACATCGGTACCGGATAACTGAATTTGCCAATTGTCACCACCATTTGTTGTTTTCATAATCACTCCCCCTGAAACAAAAGGATCTCCACCTACGATATAACCTATATTTTCACTTACGAAACAAATTGAATAGAATGGGTAGTTAGATCCTTCATTATATATAACAGACCAGGTTTCACCACTATCCGTTGATTTTAATATTATGCCTTCAGAACCATAAGAGAAAGGATCACCACCGGCTATATATCCGGTACCCTCATTGATGAAGGTAATAGAATAATAGCTATAATTTCCGCCCCAACTTTTTAAACTCCATGTATTACCCATGTCAGTAGTCTTATAAATGATTTGATCCGATCCGACTACAAAACCTGTAGTTTGATTAATAAAATAAAGGGAATTTAAAACGGTATAAGCTTTGTAAATAACGGTATCCCAAGTTAATCCTGCATCATTTGTTTTAATGGTAAAACCATAATAATCATTTCCTGTCCGGTAGCCTGTTATCAAGCCAACAGTATCATTAAAAAAATATATATCGTTGTAAGAACTATATGGATCCAGGTCTGTTTGTGTCCAATTTACACCACCATCAACAGTTTTTAAAAATGAACCCCAAGCCGTCACATAGCCCGTTTCATTGTTTAAGAAAAAAACTGAAGACAAAGGCGATCGAACGCCTTTCGATAATTCATTCCAGGTGCCTCCATGGTCATCAGTTTTTGATATATGGCCGGAATGGCCAACCGTATATCCATTTGTCGAATCGGTAAAGTAAATTGAATGAGAACCATAAACAGTTGTTGCAGACCAGTTGTTGCCGCCATCAACAGTCTTTAAAATTTGATTAGCCCCGGAAATATATCCAACATTACAATCAAAGAAAAACATCGAAGTAAATTCTGTTGTAGTTGAATTGGAGAGATTAATCCATGAGTTACCTCCATTTGCTGTTTTTAAAATCATACCCCAATAACCTGCTGCGAAACCGTCATTTTCGTTTAGGAACTGCATGGTAAAAACAGGTTGTGCGACGGTATTCTGACTCCAGGTTATGCCTCCATCCGTGGTTTTATATATTTTTTTATTGAAATCACCGACAAAACCTGTAAAAGGATCTATAAAATAAATAAAAGAAATTCTTCCACTGTTTGGTGTAGTGATATATGACCAAGTCTGACCGCCATCCTGAGTTCTGAATAATTTATCGCCACTAATCAAGCCATTCTCTTTATCTAAGAAAAAAACATTGTTGAAATAGCAAAGTGTATCCAGTATCTTATTCCATGTTTCGCCATAATCGGAGCTTTTAAGAATGATGCCCATATCCCACGAAAGATTACCGGCAATATAACCATATCCATCTTCTGTAAATATTAATGACGTCAGGTGATAATTTGTTCCTAAATGGATGATTTCCCAATTAGCTCCTTTATCTGTTGTTTTAATCATTGTACCGTTATTCCCGACTGCAAATCCCACTGAATCATCAAGAAATTGAATAGAATAGAGATCATTTCCCTGTGGAAGAGGATTCATCCAATACCATTGAGCATAGCTTTGATTTAAAATACCAATTATGAAGAAAAGAAAACATAAATTTTTCATGGGTCATTGTTTAATTGAATACAATAAAAACACGGGCATTATCAATAAGTACCCTCATTAAAAAATTGGGGACTTCAGTTCTTTTACCAATGTGTACGTCATGCAATATAAGAAACTATATTTCATTAACCAAGCATTACTTGATATTCAATTGAACATAACCTTGTAATAGCTGAATCTCAATTACATGCGTTGTGATCTGCCAAATGATGCTGAAACCGATTCCGTTGCTTCATTAGTGAATTTTATGATTGATCAGAAAAATCAGATAAAAATCCTGTAATTTTTTTCTAACCATCGTAAAAATTTTGCAATCTTGAAATCTTTGTATATTTGATAGACAAATAACTTATCATTTACAACTTAAAATGAAAATCCTATGAAAAAATTTACTCTTTTAATGACAGGTGCTTTGATATTTAGCACCTTGTTTTCGTTTGCCCAAACTGAGAAAGGTAATTTCTTTTTAATTGGGTCCAGCACTCTGGATGCTGATCTTGGTAAAATTAAAACAAAAGCCAATAGTATCACATCCGATAATTATAAGTATCATGATTTGGACCTCAATACTGCGGTGGGATATACAGTAATTAATAATTTACCCATCGGTATTTATGTGAGCGTCGATTTTTATAAAAATACCTATTTGGGTAACAATACAGGTTATGATAAAGGAACATCATTTGCCATTGGGCCCTTTGCCAGGTATTATTTTGCCAACCTGAACGGTTTCATGCCGATGGTGGAAGCTGCTATCGGTTATGGAATTGATAATAATAAGGCAGACTATGGTAATGGCGTTACCAAGGACAACAGAAATATGTGGGAATACTGGGTCGCGCCCGGGTTTACTTATTTCTTTAATAAACACATAGGAATAGATGGCGAGATAGGATATTATCATCAAACCATAAATTATAAAGACCAAGGAGACAAAGCCAGCAGCGGAAATGATAGATCAGATTTTGATAACGATCTCTTTCTGTATTTTGGCGTCGTGGTGAGGCTGGGAAAGTGATTTTTTCAAATCATTAACTTCTGGGACCCTTTGACCGTTTACACCGCTCTGTGATAATAAATCAGAAGGGCCAGGAGCCGGTAAATAGCGTGGGCAAATTTGGAGAAGGCAAACAGCAGCACCAGTGTCATTGAAAGAATGGTGGCAGCCAGTAACCCTATAAATCGCCACATGATGCTCCAGTGAACAGCCCAGGGGCGAACGATAAAAGGTTTTTGATTCCAGAAATTGTCCTCTTCTTCATCGCACGAACGGTAGTGTCGAATGGCGGCTATGAATTCCCCGGGGCGACCTGCCGCAAGTAGTTCGCTGTGTAATCTCAAGTATGATCATGGATTTGCCACCGATCGGGCAGGTGAGCGGGGTGCTCTGGTAGGAACCTCCCGGGAAAGCATCAGCCGCATCTTCACCGAATTCAGCGATGAAAAGATCATACGATTA
>CAZVNP010000017.1:21647-39371 GCA_964628285.1 uncultured Lentimicrobiaceae bacterium | reverse complement strand
CTGTGGTGCTATCCAGACCCGCCGTCCGGTATTTATAAGCTTTGTTGTTATGATGAAAAGCCATAACCAGTAATGGCCATTTATCCCGGTAATTGTCAGGTATGAAAATTTTGACACTGGCCCTGATCCAGGCATGGTCATAACGGGTCAGATCCCTGTAACGCACATCCGGCCCCGTTGAAAAGTGATGCTCACCATCGAGGATACAAACACCGCTCGTATCGCCAACCGGAATATAAACGGATTCATTATTAAAATGATTCTGATAGATCACCTTTACCGTGTAGTCCTGTTCATTGACGAACGGTTCATTGGTATCCGTTGACCTGTCGATAAGAAGCAATTTTTTATCCTGTTCACTGACCGATGTCCTGCCAAAAACCGCAAAATAATAAGCCCTCGTCATCCTCTCCTTGTCAATGATACCGCTCTCAAACTGCCATGTCTGGAACAAATTAAGGACAACGAAAAAAAGCATGACCATAACAACCGCCGACCTGATGGTCCTCTTCACCGTTTGCAATCTCCTAATAAAGTAACCAAGAGGCAGTGACAGCAACACATAAGCAGGTACGAGCGACCGCGAGCTGAAACTGCCTCCGGCATACCACCAGTTACTCCAACTGGATATGACATAAAGATCAGCAATAAAGAAAACCATAACCGCGTAAAAAATTGACCGGTTCATTCTAAATAAATAATAGAATCCTAACAGCGAAAAAATCATCAACGGTGTGTAAATAAACCAGCCTTTTCTAAAGCTGAAAAGGAATTTCAGTGTATAGGGTGCCAGAAACCGGAATCCTTCCCCCGGGTTACGATAAGAAAAAAATAAATAATGACCGGTCAGTGTTTTCCAATAGATCATCTGTGGAATGAAAACCATGATGATACAGACGATGACCATGATCACTTGCAGATAATGATGCCGGATGAGCTGTATCTTTTCACACAGGCTTTTCCTGTCGGTCACTGTCCATAACAAAGGTATCAGCAGGCACACTACCTCTGCAGGTCTGATAAGGATAATAAAACCGCATACGATACCGGTGATGACAGCATACCGCATCAACGGTTTGATGTGCCAGCGGATGGTGTAATAAACAAGTAAGGCATAAAGGGTGAACAGGAAATTGTGTGGCAGCAAGGTCCCGTCAAAAGCGGTAAGCTGGAAATAATTGGTTCCGGCGACGACCAGTATCAGCAGCAGGGTCGACAGGGACGGGTTGAAATAAACGCGCAGGATCCTGGCCAGAAAGATGAGTCCAATTGCGGCGTAAATGATCCCGCCGGCAGCCATGATGTACTGGTATGGCATGGAGAGGCCGTCGGTGGGGTAACCCAGGATGCCAGCCATGACATTGGCCAGAAAGAAAAACGGAGCATACAGAATGGCCAGTCCCATTGAATATTTAATCACCAAGCCACCGTTTTCCGTTCCGATGATCTGATAAAGCGTTGAGGAGGGGTGATAACGGTTCATGAGGTCCTGAAGCCATTCCTGATGTCCCAGACCGATATCATGATAAATGAATTTTGCAGGGAGATAAAGGTAGTAACCGAACACATCCCACGACAACCCACTCACCGGCGGCACGAGCCATCTGAACAGAACCAGGAGTAAACACAACAGAAAGACCGTCCCCTGTATGGTAATCCTATGACGGCCGGCAGTGATCAACCCCTGATTGGTGAACCTATTATTCAGACCAGTCAAAATGATAAGCTGAAGATTCCTTTGTCAAAGATAAGCCGGTTTGGAATAATGTTATAAATTTCCATCATGTCGTTGAATGATTTAGACCGGATTCCTGAACCTTGAAGATATGATTCGCTTTGATATGAAGTATTCGGGCAAATAATTTTACTGTTGCTTTTTCATTGATTTGCTACGCGACAGACGGGTATGACTGATCATTGTGGAAAAAAATTTCAATATTTTTCAAACAATATTTGGAATTATTTAATGCTTGACTTATTTTTAAGATCTGATAACAAGATAAATTTTAAAAAAATTAATTTACTTAAAAACAACTAATTATGAAAAAAATACCATACTGTAAAATTGTTTTTTTATGCACCGCTTTATCAGTGGGGATAAATGCTTCAGCGCAAAAAGATCCGATGAAATTCGGAAAAATAAATCCCGACGACCTCAGGATGAGGGTCTATGAGAAAGATACGAGTGTCGGAGCCGTCGTTTTATGCGATTTTGGCAAATCGTATTTTACCTATTCCGATCAGAATGGATTCCAGCTTAAATTCGAACATCATACACGCATTAAAATTCTCAATAAAAACGGTTTTGATTGGGCTAATGTAACCATACCCCTTTACCATGATAAAAGCGCCACCGAGAAGCTCACTTCACTGAAAGCCTCCACCTTCAATCTTGTCAATGGGAAAACAGAAGAACATCAGGTAAAGAAAGATGCCATATTTGAGGAGGAGATGTCGTCAAACAAGGATGCAAAGAAGTTCACCTTTCCCGATGTCAGGGAAGGTTCCGTCATTGAGTACGAGTACACGGTGTTATCCGATTTTCTGTTCAATTTGCAGGAGTGGAAATTTCAATCTTCCATTCCGGTTATATGGAGTGAATATTTCGTTCGCATCCCGGAATATTTTTACTATAATTTGAGTGTGAAGGGCTTCGAACCTTTTTATATTAATGAGACCACAAAAGTGAATGAGTCATTCAGTTACGTCACACACACCTCCGCCACCGAATATCCCTCGGCCATCTCATCGACCCAATCGAACAGTGTGAATGTTCTGTCGAATCAGTATCACTGGGTTGCTAAAGATGTTCCGGCGCTCACCGAAGAATCGTATATGACCACCATCGATAATTACCTGACACAAGTCGAGTTCGAATTATCCAGCATTCAGTATCCCAATTCATACAGAAAGGATTACACGCAGACCTGGGAATCGATCGACAAATTATTGCTGGAGGATGAAGATTTCGGGATACAGCTTAACAGAAAAGGATTCCTGTCGGACGATGTGGCTTCCAGGACCTCCCAACTCAGTCAGCCAAAGGATAAGATGAAAGCCTTATATGATTATGCCAGAATGCATTATAAATGGAACGGTAAAAACAGCAAATTTGCTACCACCAACATCAAGGATGCTTATGAGAAAAGAGCAGGCAATGTTGCTGACATCAACCTCGCGCTGGTGGTGATGATGCGCGATGCGGGCCTGGATGCCGACCCTGTCATCCTGAGCACACGCAGTAACGGTATCGTTCATCCGGCACATCCGTCACTGAACAAATTCAATTATGTGATTGCTGCCGTCACCATCAACGACACCACCTATCTGCTGGATGCATCCGACCCCTTTTGTCCTGTCAACATGCTTCCTTACCGCTGTCTGAATTATGAAGGTCATCTGGTCAGCGAAACCAATGCCAAAGCCATACCGCTGAAAGCCACCTTTCCTTTTAAAGAAACCACCATGGCAGGATTGGCATTTAATACTGACGGCACCCTGACCGGTCACTATACTGCCAAAGAGGAAGGTTATGCCGCAGTGGATCTAAGAAAAGAAATTCAAAATGAAACAAGTACTAAGAAATATATCGATGGATTACAACAGGACAATCCCGGCCTTGAGCTGACAAAATACGGCTTCGAAAATGCGACTGATGTTTACGCCCCAGCCACCTTTGACTTTGATTTCACCACCTCAGGTGGTGCCCAGAACCTTGGCAACCATATCTATCTCAATCCGATGTTCATCGATCAGATAAAAAAGAACCCTTTCACACAGGAAGAAAGAAAATTTCCGATCGATTTTGGGTACCCCATCGATGTGACGAATATCGTTGAAATAGAAATACCCGAAGGTTATGAAGTGGATGAGTCACCTGAGAATGCCATTATTTCACTCCCGGGAAATGCAGGTAAATTCATCTATAATGTCACCCGGATCGGTAACAAATATAAGATCATTAGCAAATACAGTATCACCAAAACCATTTTCTTGCCTGAAGAATATGCGGCGGTGAAGGAATTTTTCAATCAAATCGTGAATAAGCAATCCCAGCCTGTTGTGCTCATCAAAAAAAGTTAAGTGTGATGAAGGGAAGAACACTTTTCTTTGCACTGATGATCCTCTGTCATCTGGCAAATGGCGGTCAGGACTATGCAACCGCTGAAATAAAATCTTCACTTCTTAACCATGCCGTGGCTGTTTTAAGAAATTACGAGTTAACTTTTTCGGTCTATTCTGAAAAACATGCCGTCCTTCAAATACGATACGCCATCACGGTTATCAACAGCAGTGGGAACAATTATGTTGAATTCGCCGAGATGTACGACAACGCCCGTATGTTTCTGTTATTAGGTGGAAATATTTACAATGCCGACGGTAAGCTTCTTTATAAAATCAAGAAAAGTGATTTTAAGGATTACAGTGCTGTCGCCGGTTACGAGTTGTACAGTGAGGCCAGGATGCTCCATTATAAACCGGCCGTCAACACTTATCCTTATACCGTTGAATATTTCTATGAGATATCTTACGATGGATTGATGAATTACCCTGTAATGATGCCACAGAACAGATATTACTATTCTGTCGAGCATTCACTCTTCAGAGTTATTGTACCGAAGAATCAGCCGTTGAGATATAAGGAATTGAATCTTGACCATCCGGTGACCATCATTCCGGGTAAAACAACAAACACCTATGAATGGCAGATCGACGATTTGAATGCCATAGAACCGGAACCTTACAGTCCCGTTGTGTTTGATTACATGCCTGTTGTACTGACGGCACCCGGTGATTTTGAATATGAGGGCTTTAAAGGAAATATGTCAAACTGGGAAAGTTATGGCCTTTGGACCTATAACCTCCTCACAGGAAGGGATGAGTTGCCACCGGAAACCATCGCAAAGATCAGGGCATTGTTGATGGGTTGTAAAAATAAAAAAGATAGTATCATAAAAATATATGAGTATGTCCAGTCGCGAACCCGCTATGTCAGTGTTATTCTTGGTATTGGGGGATATCAGCCTATGAACGCCCGCAAGGTTGACGAGGTGGGTTATGGTGACTGCAAAGCCCTGACTAATTATACCAAAGCCCTTCTGAAAACAGCCGGCATTGAGTCGTATTATACGGAAGTGAGAGCCGGGAAAAATGAGCTGGATCTGGTGACCGACTTTCCATCCAATCAAACCAATCATGTGATACTTTGTGTACCCATGGAAAAAGATACCCTCTGGCTGGAATGCACGAACCAGACTGTTCCGCCCGGATATACCGGTAATTTCACCGATGACAGGAATGTTCTGCTAATAACTGAACATGGGGGCCTGATCGTGAGGACAAACTCTTACAGCCAGTCAGATAACACACAAGTGCGCAGGATGGAGATTTTCATCGACGCTTCAGGAAAAGGGGATGCCAATGTGACAACAGATTATTCCGGATTACAATATGACAACATCTCCGATGTCCTCACCAAATCATTTGACGATCAAAAGAAATGGTACTATGATGAGCTGCCGCTGACCAATTATTCAATAACGGCTATTGAACACAGCGTTGATAAAGGCCCTGTTCCCGTTGCCCATGAGCATCTGGAACTGACTTTAAACGCTTATGCCACAGCCTCAGGTAAACGGATGTTTGTCCTGCTCAACCTCATGAACAGAATGACCTCCCTTCCGAAACCGGTTCAAGAAAGGAAAACCGATGTGGTGATAAAAAAACCTTTTATTGATTCCGATACCGTGATCATTCATATACCACCATCCTATGATATCGAGTACTTACCAGGCTCTGTTTCCTATTCTTCTCCTTTCGGTGAATACACCTTTCAGGCACGTCATGAAGGAGACCGGATCACTGTCGTCAGGACAATGAAAGTGAACAAAATAACCTCACCACCTTCCACCTATGAAGACCTGCTGAAATTTCTGAAGAACATTTGCGATGCCGATAAATCGCAGGCCGTCTTGATAAAGACCCTATAACATAAAAATGATTGTTGTAAAGGAGGAGGACACATTAAGGTTAACTTTGGGGGATTGTTTCCACACACCCAATGAACAGAAATTATCTCCCGGTTTTTATCCTTCTGATCACTCTGGCGTTCGGTGCAAGGGGGCAATCGCTGACCTGGCAAAAGGTATATTCCCTTCATGACAAGGAAGTGGCTTCGTCGGTGGCTCAGACTGCCGACGGAGGGTATATAGTGGCAGGATACACCGGCAGCGGATATGACACTTCCGATATGTGGATATTAAGGCTGAATGCTGCCGGGGATACCCTGTGGACCAAACTGCTCGATTTTGAGAAAGTTGACTGGGCCCTGTCAGTGACAATCAGCAGCGACAGTTCGTACGTGATGGCAGGGTTCACCTCTCCAAACAGCGTCAGTTCAGGGACCATCATGAAGGTCCTCAAACTGAGCCGCAACGGTGACATCTTGTGGACATTCACCGATACCATTACCGGGTTGATCGCCGGTGACGTGGTTCAGCCCCCCGGCGGAGGATATACCCTCTTCGGATGCAACTATGACGGGAATCCAGATACCATTGCTGTCATCAGGTTGAGAGAAAACGGCCAGGAGGATTGGAGGAGAATCTACCAGGGCCTGACCTTTGGCATCATATACCAGATGAAGCCGACACGTGATACAGGTTATATCCTGGCCGGTCAGATCTATTCCGACAGCATCACCGGTTATGATAATTATCTGATGAGGCTTAACCACAATTGTGACACCGTCTGGACTAAAATTTTCGGCACCGTGAATTGGGATATTGCCTATGCCGTTGAGGAGGATATGAACGGTCACTACCTGGTGGCCACTGCCGAGGATTATGGGGCCAACACCATCCTTTACAGTGTCGGGGAGGATGGCAGCATCCTTGATATCAGGACCTATGGATTGGGCACAGGCTCTTATCTTTACGCTCTTTCAAAAACTGACGATGGTGGTTTCATCGCTTCCGGCGTCGCGGGCACAGCCTTCACTGACCACGGCCTGCTGGTGATGAGATTTGATGCCGCCGGAGATTCGTTATGGACCAGGGTTTATCAACAAGTTCAATACGCATGGTCCGACGATATCCATCAAACCATGGACGAAGGGTACATTGTTGCCGGCACAGTCAGCTATAATTACGGTAACAACAGCGATATGTGGATCCTGAAACTCGATGAATCGGGACTGGTCGGCATTCGGGATAATCCGGCAGATGCCATGGCGGCGGGCATTTCCATCTCACCTAATCCCTGCACCACCACGGCGGCCATCCGTTATTCACTGATCAATGCTTCAGTGGTGACGATATCCATTTATGATGCCTCCGGTCGGAAAGTGGACGAACCGGTCCGTTCTTTCCAGGCACCCGGCAGTCACTGTTTACAATGGAATGCCGGTAAGCACCGAGCCGGATTGTACTGCTGTCATATTAAGACAGATGACAAGGCAGCCATGCTGAAATTGATGGTCACCAAATAGTCCGGTAATAAAAATATCATTAAAAGAGGACGCTCTCTATGCGGGGTTACTTTTCTCCAGAGCCATGATCTTTTCACATATCAATGCTGCGCTGATGGCCGAGTAACGTTTTCTGAAAATGTTCAGGTTACCGTAACACACCACAGGGTATGTCCATTCGAGGACGGCCAGCAAATATGGCAGAATATCCTCTTCAAAGAGGGTAACCCTGTCGGCATATTGACGCAAGCGGGTAATGATCTCATAGGCTTTGGCCACGCCGGTGTCGGTGCCATGGTATTGAAATACGGGCTTCTCGTTCAGCCTGACGGGTTGCAGCAAGCCCTCCTCAAATTCGACCAGGGCTTTCATATCCTCTTCATTTTCAATGCGGCACATCTCCATCTTCAGGATGGGCTCGAGCCGTGCAAAATCAGCCACGGCGTTGCCGGGTTGTGTCTCCGAGAAATCAATGATGTAAATGTTCTCTACCTCATCGAGGAGGATGTTCTGCATGTTCAGGTCACGGTGAGTGATGCAGGTATACCAGAGCCGTGCATCGTTCTCCCTCCTTTTAAACTCATTCTGAAGGTACCAGTAAGGATTAATAATATCTCTTCCCAGCTCGGAAATAAAAACCGTTTTTTCGGTCGATGTTATGCCGAGCGCATCTTCAGCCGTTTTTAACAGTTGCGGAAAGAACGTTTTCAGCGGATTATGATCCCTGAAAGGGTATATGGTCTCGAGCCGTGGCTGACCGTACCATGGCCGCAGGATATCGGTAAAGATGCGGTCGAAGATGGGGGTAAGTTGTATGGATGAACGCGATTTATAGAGGTGTGTAAGCCAGGTCACCGTGCTGTCGGGGCCGTTGATGCCGACGAAACTGTAACAGAGACCCTTCCAGTCACCATAACGGTATGTGCCCATGATCGAGGTGCTGTTATTGAGGATGTAATTCTTCACATACATGTTATAGTTTTTCTCTTCCCTGTCGATGATGTCTATACCGGCCAGTTTCAGGACGGTAGGCAGACGACGGCGGCCTTCCCTGTCGAAGCTCGTCACATGAAACGTCCTGGCAGAAAAACCACCATGGATGGGATCCAGCACCACCCGGCTGCAATCCCTGTAAACGTTGCGGATGATCATCTCCCACTCATCCGGGACGTCAAGACCTATGGTTGTTTCAATCCTGAGGCGCCGTTCAGTAGCGGAGACGATGTCGTCAGGGATAAACACCCATATCCTGGCCCGGCCGATTTTCATCTCAGGGGCCAGAGGCACTATGACGGACACATTCTCAGAGTCGACAAACGATTGTATGCTGTTGGTGATATCGGTGTAATCCATGATCTCCTGCGACATGCTGAGCAATGCGCCGACACCAGTGTAACCCGTGTCGGGCGTAACAGGCGACAGGCTTACCTTTGAAAGCATCTCTTTCAGTTTGTCATGTTCCATATCGGCCAGGCCTGCCTCATTGACAGCCACAGCAAAGGAGATCAGACAGCACTCCTTTTTTTCGATCTCCCTGATTTTCTCAGGATCACTCTCCGACAAGCCGTATAGCAGCACGCCAATCACGGGAGGGACGATATTCAGTTTTTGACGCAGTAATACAAAAATATCGGCGATCACGCTGGCATACTGCACCGGATGTTCTTCATTGAATTCGGCTGTTAATGACGGTTTGCCGCTTATGTTGAAGGCTCTTTCAATGAATACTCCGGTCTCATGAGGTCTGGCAGTCACCATGTAATCAAAGGGCAGCTCGGTGTCAAAGGGCACGAACCCGAAAAATGACGGTGCTGAAAGGAAGGGGCCCCTGAGCATGACAGCTTTTTGTCTGTCGTGGGCCAGGGCTCCGGTGCCTGTAGCCAGGGTCAACTCGCTCAGGGAAGCGTGAAATGGTCCGTCAGGCTGTGACGCATCCCAGAGCTCCAACGTGGCTGCTTCCTGTGATAACCGGCTGCACCTGTATGTGTGGCCTGAAATGCCGCATTGGACGGTCCTGCCTTCTCTATCGTGTGCCGCTCCTATCCACGTGACGGCTTCCTCAAAGGTGGTGAACAACCGTAACTGATGCAACAGACCAGAAATCTCCAATACCTGCATCGTACTATCGGTCATTTGTATCAGAAGAACATGGCCGTTTCTTTCCAGCAGTTTCTTCTCAAGCTTGATGAGTGACCGTATACCAGCGCTGGTGAGAAACTGGCATTCCGCAAAATCAACGATCACAAAACGGACGGAAAGACCGAGGCATGACACCTCTTCATCAAAGGCAGCCGCTCCCAGCGCATTGAACTGACCCTGAAGCACCATCACAGGCACTCCGTTATGATCTTCTCGATGGATTTGCATCATCCTGTTCAAATTTATTTACATGATAAAGACCTTGTATAGCATGACAAATTTATAAATTCGGTTTCATTTACGCAGCTTATTTTTGAAAGGAGAAGTATGATAGCATGAGAATAATGCTATCTTTACCGTTCAGCTTGTCCGATGGCAATTGACGATACCTATATTACGCTGTCCTCACCTTCTGCCGGTCAGTACCGTGACCGCGGCAGCCGGTTCATTGCCCTGGCATACCCGGTAACGGATGAAGAATCGGTCAAAACGATCCTGGCGCAACTACGCAGAGAATATCATGATGCCACACATCATTGCTATGCCTGGATCCTGGGGCACGATAAAAGTCTCTTCCGCATGAATGACGGCGGAGAGCCAGCCGGCAGCGCCGGTCGTCCTATCTTCGGTCAGATCCAATCTCGTGGTCTGACCGACATCCTGGTGGTCGTCATCCGTTATTTCGGTGGCACCAAACTGGGCATACCCGGACTGATCAACGCATACCGCAGCGCCACCGCCGACGCACTCAGCCATGCCAGCATCATCACAAAAATAATCCATGACGTATATGAGATAATGTATGACTACCCGGCAATAAATGAAGTGATGAAGATCATGAAAGAAGAACACACCGAGGTGAGGGAAACACATTTCGAAATGACATGCCGGATGGTGTTTGCCGTGAGAAAAAATAATTCCGGAAGGGTCACTGAAAAATTGTCCCGGATCAGAAACCTTCGGCTACATTTTTTATCCACCCAATGATTAATCCGTTATCTATAACTAAGACAAGAAGATGATGGCTAAAAAATAAATCCATCAAAAGATTTTTTATTTATCAATCCTTTGGCTAAAAAAAATCCTTTTTTTCCCTCATTTTTGTTAGGAATCTCCGGTATTTTTTTTTTATCTTTAAAAGTGCAACCGAGCGCTTTTAGGGGCCATTTTTTTTTCTCCTTAGAAAAAATTAATTAAAATAAAATCAGTCATTTACATCTCATTGAATGGAAACCATGGATTCCTCTTAGAACATTTTTTTTAATAAACAAGAGCCTAAAAATTTTTTTTTAAACTTTTTTTATTTCATTTTTGTGAATAGAATCATCCAATCCCCAACTTGAAGATAGAATAGAAAACCGTTTCAGGAAACAGACGATCATCAAAGAAATCTTGAGTCCTAAATTCTGCTGTTCAGTAGCTTGAGTCAACAAAGCCAATGAAAAAAAGTCACTCTGAGGTTTGGAATAATTGCCTGCAAATTATTAAGGATAACATTAATTATCAAAGCTTCAAGACATGGTTTGAGCCCATTATCCCTGTCAAGCTTGAAGATAATATCCTGACCATCCAGGTTCCGAGCCAGTTTTTTTACGAGTGGCTGGAAGAGCATTACATCAGTTTGCTCAAGAAAACCATCAAACATGAGCTGGGTGCCAATGGCCGTCTTGAGTACAGCATTATCATGGATGCTTCCTATAACAATGCGGCTCCTTTCACCATTAAAATGCCAACCACCAACCGTAAAGCAACGAAAAACCAGCCCGTCTCCATGCCCATCGATCTGAACAGGGGCAAATCGAAAGAGATACCGAATCCTTTTGTCATTCCCGGGCTGAAGAAAATCAAGATCAACTCGCAACTCATTGAATCTTATTCCTTTGATAACTTTATTGAGGGTGACTGCAACCGGCTGGCACGTTCCGCCGGTTTTGCCGTGGCTTCCAATCCCGGCAAGACGGCCTTCAATCCGCTGTTTATATACAGCAATGTGGGTTTGGGCAAGACCCACCTGGCCCATGCCATAGGCCTGCAGGTTAAAAACAACCTGCCCGAGCTCACCGTTCTCTATGTCTCGGCCGAACAATTCATCAACCAGTTTATCGATTCGGTCAAAAATAACAGCCATAACGACTTTGTCCATTTCTACCAGATGATCGACGTGCTGATCATGGATGACATTCACTTTCTGGCCAACAAAGAAAAAACACAGGATGTCTTCTTCCACATCTTCAACCATCTCCACCAGAATTTCAAACAAATCGTGCTGACCTGCGACAAGCCGCCCGTGGAGCTGCAGGGCATTGAACCACGGCTTCTCTCACGTTTCAAGTGGGGTCTCGCTGCCGACCTGCAACTGCCCGACCTCGAGACACGCATCGCCATCCTTCACAAACGTCTGTATAACGACGGCATTGAGATGCCCTCCGATGTGGTGGAATACCTTGCCTACAGCATCACCACCAACATCAGGGAACTGGAAGGCGCCCTCATTTCCATCCTCGCACAGTCATCGCTCAATAAAAAAACCATCACCATCGAGCTGGCACGCCAGATGATCGACAAGTTCGTTAAAAGCACCACGCGTGAGATATCCATCGATTACATCCAGAAGGTCGTCTGCGATTATTTCAGCCTGCCCATCGATATGATTAACTCCAAGACCCGGAAAAGAGAAATCGTCCAGGCGCGCCAGCTGGCCATGTACTTCTCAAAGAAACACACCAAATCATCGCTGGCCACCATCGGGCTGCATTGCGGAAATAAAGACCATGCCACAGTGTTGCACGCCTGCAGGACAGTCAACAACCTCATCGAGACCGACAAGCAGTTCCGTACCTATGTGGAAGAACTTGATAAAAAGATCAAACTCTGAAGAAAACCACCCCATCTCTCATCTTTCCATCTCCTCCTTCCGGATTTAAATACGCGAAAGTTTTATACTCCGGTTTACATTAACCTGTTATATAATTGGCGTAAAATCATAATTAATCTGCTCTAAGCTTTATAAGGATATTCTTTTTTGTTTATCTTTATACTCCAAAGCTTTAAACCTAATACCAGAATCGATGAAAATCCTTTTCGTCTGCCACCGTAATGATATGGTATCACCACTTGCAGCCGGTATCTTAAAAGAAAAGCTGAGAAAGAAAAAGGTGGAAGCTGTTGTCGATTCCGCCGGTTTCGAACCTCATATCCTCGGTGAGCCCCCTGACCCCCAAGCTGTTTCATATGCCAAGGAAAAAGGTATTGATATATCGGACCATGTGATCCGTCTGTTTTCAAGCCGTGATTTCGATGAATTCGATAAAATCTTTGTGACCGATTACCGCACCTTCAAGGATGTTGTTTTCCATGCGCGTGATGCCGATGACAAGAAGAAGGTCGATTACCTGATGAATGTGATCCTCCCGGGTTCCAACAGGGCCGTGCCCCATCCTCATAACCTGAGCTTGCTGGACTTTGACACCACCTATAAGCTGATCAACAGGGCCTGTGAGAAGCTGGCCAACATGATGTAAGACGGATGCCACCCTTTCCCGCTCTTTATGATACCTGATCTTCCGACCATACAACAAGCCCATGCGCGTGTGGAGGCATATATACACCGCACGCCTGTTCTCACCAGCCGCAGCCTCGATGGCCTGACCGGTGCCCGGGTTTTTTTCAAATGTGAGAACTTCCAGAAAGCGGGTGCTTTCAAATTCCGCGGAGCAACTAACAGTGTCTTTTCACTCACCGGTGATGAAATAAAAAAGGGTGTATGCACGCATTCCTCCGGCAACCATGCCCAGGCCTTGGCGCTGGCGGCGCAGCTACGTGGCACCAGAGCCTATATTGTCATGCCCACCACCTCCTCAAAGGTAAAAGTGTCTGCAGTCAGGAATTATGGCGGCATCATCACCTTCTGCCTGCCCACGCTGGCATCACGTGAAGAGACACTGCGGCAGGTGCAAGCCGACACGGGAGCGGTGGAGATACATCCTTACAATGATTACCGCACCATCGCCGGTCAGGCTACCGCCGCCAAAGAGCTGCTCGAGGATGCCGGCCCTCTTGATGTCATTCTCACCCCCGTGGGCGGCGGCGGACTGCTGAGCGGCACAGCCCTGATAACACACTATCTGTCGCCGGAAACCAAAGTTCTCGCCGCCGAACCCGAACAGGCCAACGATGCTTATCTGTCGTTCACGACGAAGAAATTTGTTCCTTCGGTCAATCCCCACACAATCGCCGACGGGCTCCTCACCTCACTGGGAACCCTCACCTTTCCCATTATCCTCGAACATGTGCACCGGATCATCACCGTCAGTGAAGAAAGCATTGTCAAGGCCATGAAACTGATTTGGGAGCGGATGAAGATCATCATCGAACCCTCAAGCGCCGTCCCGGTGGCGGCGCTGCTCGATAACGGACCGGCGAATCCGTCACCGGTTTTTGACTTCAAAGGTAAACGCGTGGGGGTGATTTTGTCGGGTGGGAATGTGGATCTGGAGCGGCTGCAGTGGTTGGCTACTGTTTAATAGTCGTCAGTCGTCAGTCATCAGTCGTCAGTCGTCAGTCATCAGTCATCAGTCATCAGTCGTCAGTCAGCAGCTTGAAGCAAGGTCGTATCATAACTATTTTTTATCAGCCGACTAAACATACAAAAGAGTTATATAGTAGATACCGGAAAACAATAGAAAATCTTGTTGAAGAAAGAATTGATTTACATAATTTTGCGTTCTCCGCGCTTCCTCTGCGCACTCTGCGGTAAATAAAAGAACAAATTCTGATACAAATTCGTCAGAATAGGAATGATAATCCGAAACAATTAAAATGACAAAAGGAACTTTATTTTTAATCCCCTCCCCGTTGGGGAATGAGGACGTTGAAAATGTCATCCCGGCGGGTGCGCTGGCGATTGTCAGGTGGCTC
The DNA here is from genome assembly GCA_964628285.1 of uncultured Lentimicrobiaceae bacterium. GTDB lineage: Bacteria > Bacteroidota > Bacteroidia > Bacteroidales > JAGONC01 > JAPLDP01. Next base: position 24,847 of record CAZVNP010000017.1, on the reverse strand, counting down.
ACGGCTTTTATTGTGGAAGAGGTGAAAACGGCCCGGCGTTATCTCAGGCAGGCAGGCGTGAAAACTGATTTCAGCAACATCCGTTTCTTTACCTATAACGAGCATTCAGAGCAGACGGATGTGCGGCCGGTTATCGATTTCCTTATGTCAGGACATGACGTGGGTTTGCTCTCGGAGGCCGGCATGCCCTGCGTGGCCGATCCGGGGGGCGGCATGGTGCAGGAAGCCCACCGCAACGGCATCAGGGTCATCCCGCTCACCGGGCCTTCATCCATCTTACTGGCCCTGATCGCATCAGGGTTCAATGGCCAGAACTTTGCTTTCAACGGGTACCTTCCTGTCAACCGTAATGAACGACGCAGGGCACTTAAAGAGCTTGAGCGGAAAGCTTACCGTGACAACCAGACACAAATATTCATTGAGACACCCTACCGTAACCATGCGATTTTCCAGGCCATCATGCAGGCCTGTCATCCTGAAACCATGCTGTGCATCGCCTGCGACCTGACGCTGGAGACGGAATTCATCAGCACTCTTTCTGTGGACGAATGGAAGAAAAATCCCCCTGACATCAACAAACGGCCGGCGGTGTTTCTGATCTATAAATAGCTACGAGCTACGAGCTACGAGCTACGAGCTACGAGCGGCGAGCCGTTTGAGGGTGAGCAAGGATTTGGAAACGGGACTCCATCCACCCGCATAATAGAATCCTTTTTTAGTTATCTGTATTTGAGTGGATGGAGTCCTAAAAGAAGAGTTGAAAAAACGTTTACTTTAATACTACCAACTTTGCTGTTTCATTCCGCTCGCCAATCAGCAGCCTGACCAGATAGATACCTGCGGGCAGATCGGAAGCATCAAAGTGTACGGTATACTCTCCCGGCTGTTGCTTTTCATTCACCAGTGTTGTGATTTCTTTCCCTTTCAGGTCATAAACCCGCAAGTCGACAGTTGACGGTCGGCAGTCGGCAGTTAATAAATATGAAATTTCCGAAAGTCCGGAGGAGGGATTGGGATAAACCTTTATTGCAGCTTTATCACTCTCAACAGATCTTCCGAATCCGACAGTCAGCGGGCTTTCATAACATCCCATGTCAACCGGCCCATTGATGCGTGGATTGCCACGCAGGCAGTATAACGGAAACGTATAGTCAGCAGGCAGAAACAGCGCATTCTCCGTTCCTTTATCAATACAGGGTGAGGGATTGAAATAGCTGGTATCCGGAACATACGGATACTCCCCGACAGTGATAAATTCGGGATATTCATCAATGTTTTCTATATATTCTCCCTGAAAGCCCGGTTGAATTCCGTTCAGGCCACCTTCAACATCGCAATAGTAGATGTTAAGATCAGCCGTACTGTCCGGGTCAAAAACACTTATCTGACCGGCTCCTACATCTGCCGTATTTCCCCAGAAAATACAATTTGTGAATGTAGTCGTACCTCCGAATTCCAGTTCGTAGGCGCCGCCGGCATCGGCAGCATAATTATCGGCAAAGGTGCAGTTCACCAAATGAGGGCTGCTGTTATCCCACGATAATCCTGCGCCTCCACCACCTCCTACAAAGGTTGATTCGTTGTTAAAGAACAGGCAATTATCAATGACAGGATTTGAATTGGATCCCATAATGATGGCGCCGCCCCAACTTGATGAATTATCATGGAAAATGCAGTGAGAAATATGAATGGAGCAATCGAACATGGCAAGCGCGCCCCCGGCAGGATTATTAGTAGTGAATTTATCGGCGCTGTTATATCTGAAAACACAATGACTCATATCAATGCTATTAACCAAATTAACACGAACAGCCCCGCCGCAGTTATACCTGGTTTCTAATCCATAAGCATAGCTGTGCTCAAAAATACAATGCTTTAAAACCGAATTCGGATTTGTTGCCGGTGTTTGATCCCAGACCATTCCACCCCATTTGATATCCGGGTCATAGGCAGTAAACAATATAGGAAGCGCTTCGGTACCTTCAGCAATCAGGCATCCCTGAATATCGAACCGCTCGGTTGAATTGAACTTAACTTCAACACCGGGTTCAATAGTCAATGTTTCACCATCAGGGATTTTGATGTAGCCCATAACGATATAGGGCGAGCCTGCCGTATCCCACATACCGCTGACTTCATTGTCCCAGACCAGGGTTCCGGCGGGTAGTTCCGGTTTGAGTTCTCCCCAGGTAATCTCATGGAAAACGCCGTCCCGTCCGTTGGTGGAGAAAAATTGACCTGATGACTGCATGTGCTCAATCACAATTCTTAACTCCTCACTTTGCATATCCTGCATAAAGGCTTCCGCCACCTCCTGAACCTGTATTGAACTGCCGGATGAAGTATTAAATGGCCGTGTAAAATTGGATTCAAAAGGCCAGTCGTTATAAAAGGAATTGTTGTAAGTAAAGAAGTAATTTTTGATAAAACCTGACACCATGACTTCTCCATCCAGTTCGAGATAGAAATACCCGTCATATTTATTTAAATAATGCATATCGCCAATGGTAAACCAATCCTCTCCTTCGATATCATTCTTTTCGCTCGTCAATCCAAACTTGATTTTAACCTGACCGGGTGAAAAGCCATGATTCGCCAGGGCTTGTTCAAATAGCGGGAATCCGTTGATGTCGTCGAGGAAGTGAGCCAGGGCAGCATCCGGATCAGGATCGATGTTATCATAATCGAGGGATGCGGCATAATAAAGCGAACTGCCCCAGCCAAAGGGATGAATGTGTCCGTACCCTGCCGGCTCCGGACCTGTACCGTCGGCATCCCAGCCGGCGCCACCTTCATGGTTAGCTACCAGCCCCTGAAAGGGTATCTGGGCAATTGTCAATAGAGAGGTGAAAAGCAACGTCAAAGTCGCTAAAGCTGTCGTTTTGAGTAAAGTTTTTGTTTTCATAGTTTGTACCTCTTGTCATTGGTTAATAATAGCTGATATTGTCGGATATTCATTGCTTCATTGGTTGACACAAGTGCAGCGGGGGACATCTATCTCATTGTTATACTGTTATATTGTTATATTGTTATATTGCTATATTGTTGTTTTGTTATTTTGATGACCGTTGACCTGACGACTAACTACTGATGACTGACGACTGACGACTGACGACCGACGACTGACGACCAACGACTGACGACCGACGACTGACGACTGACGACTGACGACCGACTACATCATCACCATCATCTTCACC
>CAZVNP010000017.1:0-21547 GCA_964628285.1 uncultured Lentimicrobiaceae bacterium | reverse complement strand
GACGACTGACGACTGACGACTGACGACCGACTACATCATCACCATCATCTTCACCGTCTCCACCTGCCCGCCTGCCTGCAGCCTGACCAGATAGATACCTGCCGGCAGAGCCGAAGCATCAAACTGTATCATGTAACCACCCGGATATTGACGATCGTTTACAAGAACCCTGACCATCTGTCCATGAATATCAATGATCTCAAGTTTGACATATCCGATATCGGAAATCCGATATCGGATATCGGATATTCCGGAGGAAGGATTGGGCACTATCATCAATCCATTTTCTATCTCTTTTTCTTCAATTGCAGTGATTGCACATGCTTCCTCCACTTCAGACCGGCTGTTGCAACCAGGAGCGTTGCCATAGATTGAAACCGTTCCGTTTGGGCTGAGCAGATACTTACAGATGCTTTGTACGGAACAGGCTGAGAGCATATCGTTGTTACATAACTTTAAATTTTGAATTGAACCGGGGTAAATGTTGTCCAAGCCTGTTAAACTTATCAGGGAAGTGTTATTTTCTATTATAAGATCCCCTCCGAGGAACGTCAAATTATCCAGTCCGGACAGGCTGCTTATCAGGTCATTGTATTTAATTTCAAGATATCCTCCGATGTAAGCCAGATTATTCAGTCCGTAGAGATTTATCAGGGCATCGTTGGAATAAATCCGTGTGTAATCGCCCACAAATGAAAGGTTGTTCAATCCCATCAAGCTTATTAAGGAATCGTTGTTGTAAACCAGGAGATGTCCCCCGATAGCTGCCAGATGATCCAATCCATTTAAGTTATTCAGTAAAGGATTATTTCTTATCTCGACATCTCCTCCGGTTGAGGACAGATTATTTAGTTCCGTCTCAGAGGATATTTTAAGGTAATCCCCAATTGAGATAAGATTGGTCAATCCCATAAATTTTGTCAATGCATCATTGTTTGTAATTTCAAGACCACCGCCAACAGATGTAAGCATGTCCAATCCGGTTAAATCAGAAAGCATGGGATTGCCAACGTTGAGCACTCCGATATAGAGATTTCCCCCAATAGCTGTGAGGCTTTCAAGGCCCGTTAAGTTTACCAGTGAGTCATTCCGGCTGATGACCAAATCACCGCTAACGAATGTTACATTATCCAGCCCTGACAAATTATCAAGCGAAGAATTGTCAACGATCTCAAGGTATCCGCTTATGGTTGTCAGTCCTGTCAGGGCTTCCAGATTGCTTAGCAAGGGGTTTGCCTTGATGCTTATCCCTCCGTTAACAGATTTTAAGCCTTCAATCCCGGTGAGACTGTTAAGGGTGATATTTTTATAGATACTTATGTTGCCCCCGATTGAATCCAATCCATTGAGTCCCCCCAGATTTGCCAGGAGAGGATTACCTTTATGATATTTGGTTTCCAATCCAATCTGCAAGTTTCCACCGATATACTGCAGGTTCTCAAGTCCTGTCAAACTGGTGAGGGAGGGATTTCCGTTTCCCAGGTTCATAGGGGGTACATCCAACAGACAGGTCGCCTCCAATGAAAAGAAGGCTTTCCATGCCGGTCAAATTATCCAGTGATGCACAATCATCGATAACCAGACTACCCCCGATATAAGACAATGCATGAAGACCCTCAAGATTAATAAGGCTTGAATTCCCGCAGATATTCAGCTCCCCTGCAATGGAACTAAGGTTACCCAGTCCTTCCAGGTTTACCAAAGATGTATTTCCGGAACCCCGGTCTCCAATGGCAACATTCCCTTCAAGAGTATTGATTCCTTCCAGTCCTGTCAGACTGACCATCGATGTATTGTAACAAATTGAAACATCGCCCCCTATATAAGACACATTACCGAGCCATGACAAACTTGCCAAAGAGTTATTATATGTGATACTCAGGTCTCCACCTAACGAATCCAGATTGCCCAATGCCGCCAGAGTCGACAAATTTCCTTCAGATTCAATCACAAGGTTCCCTCCAATTGTATTCAAACTGTTTAATCCCGTCAAACTCTCAATTGCCCCGTTTGCCCATATATGAAAATCACCTCCCACACTTGTAAGGCCATCCAATCCCTGAAAATTAATAAGTGACGGATTGTTTCCACCATAATACCAATAGCCCCCTACAGCCACAGGCCCATCGATATGGGACAGGCTTTTAAGACCTGAGAAATTTACAAGGGAAAGATTTCCACTAATCCTGCATCCTCCGCCAACGGCTTCCAGGTTATTGAGTCCCTGAAAATTTACCAGGTTATGGTTCCTGTAAAGCTGGAAGTAGCTGCCAACCGATATTAAGCTTTCAAGGCCGGTAAAATCGATCAGTCCATCACTGTAAAGGATACTGATGCCTCCTCCGATGTCTGTCAGATTGTTCAAGCCTGTGACGCTTGTCAATCCATTACCATTAATAAACAATTCGCCGCCAAGGCTAGTCAGATTTTCAAGACCGACCAGGTCATTAAGGGGATTGAATTGAATGGTCAAATCTCCTCCAATAGAAGTAATACCATTCAATCCATATAAATTTATAATGTCTGTTTCTGTCCGTCTCGCACCAGGATAACTTCCTATGAATACAAATCCTTCTATTTCTGTGCAGTTGGGATAATTGACAGGAAAACTATCCACCTGTGCCTGGGTAGTAAAGGTGATACCCTCGGGCAGGCAGGATTGGGGGAATACTTCTGTTTGGAAACAGATCATCAAAATAATTGCTAAAAAAATTAATGTTTTCATGGCTTTTTTCCTTTGGATATCGTTGATAGTGTCAGACATTCATTGCTTCAATGCCTCTCCCCGCTAAAGCGGGGATTATATTATCAGTTGATTCATCTCACTCCCTTCACCCTTTCCCTTGGGGGAAGAGACAAAGGGTGGTGTGAACCGGCTCACCAAATATTGCCAGTATAAAATTACGACACCAAAAAAGTGAGAATGAGAGAGATGTAATTACGCCGGGAGGGGATGCAGGAACGTTGGGAATAGATGTATAACCGTTATAGGATGATTGGAATTGAATAAGTCTAACCCGGAATCCGCCTCATATTAACACCGCCAGGTCCCGGTCAGATTAATTGCAGGTACTTCGTCAGAAATAGATGCAACCCGCAAACCCTGAACCCGTTTGACAGGAGATAATCTTCGTCATCTTTTACCAATATGAAATTATGCTCTGTTTTTAAAAATAGTGCAGCTTCAGTATTCCCCCTTGATGTCGAAGGGCCGGAACCAAACTTGATTTCTATCCCTGCCAGTGGTTTATCTCCCCTGGTAATGACCATATCAAGCTCAGCACCATCATGTGTGCGATAAAAAAATACTTTCCGGTTATCAAGTAATAGAGGGATGATTTGTTCAATGACAAAGCCTTCCCATGATGCCCCTTTTTTGGGATGGCCCAGTAGCTGATCCATATTGTTTATTCCAGCCAAATAATGCATGATACCCGAATCACGTATGTACACTTTCGGTGATTTTACAAGCCTTTTTTTTGCATTAATATAAAATGGACTTATTATCCGCACAAGAAAAGCATTTTCAAGAAACCCGATATATTTTTTAATTGTATGTATGCTCAATTCCAGGCTTTTCCCTATTTCAGCATAATTTATGATATTACCGTGATAATGAGCCAGCATGGTCCACAGGCGTTCTCCGGTAATGCTGTCAGCAGGGAATCCGAGGTTGGGCAGATCCCGTTCAAAATATGTTTTTGTAAAATTATTCATCCATTGCAGCCAATACTTTTCATGCAGGAAAGGATCAGGAAATCCACCACGTAACCAGAGGTCCGTTATATTATTTTCGGAATAAACCTCACTCAGGAGGAAGGGAGTGAGCTCATGGTATGCAATTCTTCCGGCGAGTGATTCAGCACTGTTCCTCAATAGTTCAGGTGCCGCTGAACCCAGCACAAGGAAACGGCCCGGAACCCTTCTCTGATCGATCAAAGCTCTCAGTACAGGGAAAAGATCCTGTTTTCTCTGGACCTCATCAATAATGACCAGTCGGTCCTCAAATTGTTTAAGGTACGTTTCAGGATCTTCCAGTTTTATAAAATCATTTCTTAATTCCAGGTCAAGATAAATTGAGAATTGATAATCCTGCATAATCTGCTTTGCCAGGGTTGTTTTTCCAACCTGCCTTGGCCCAATGATGGCCACACAAGGGAAACCATTTAGAAGATTTGATATTTTCTCTGTAGCAATCCGTGGTATCATACAGGCAAAGATACAAATAAAACTAAAATTATGAATTACAAATTCATAATTTTAGTTTTATTTGGTTTTGATTGGTCAGAAAAATTCTATGGGCAATCACGGGTATGTACCCCAGGGCAAGCCCTGGACCCAATTTCCGCCCCAAGGGGCGGGGTATTATACCCTTCGCCTCCGGCGGGATTGTTCAACTTGCAAATTATAATTCACTACGTTCTTAAAATTTGAGTTTCACAAATAAAATCCCCGTATCTTCGTCTCCTGAATGTTGAAAGCTTGCCGGTTTTGTCTGACACCATCCTATCCATCAACGGTCTTACCAAGCACTTCGGCCGCATCAGGGCGGTGGAGGAGCTCACACTGGAGGTGAAGCGCAGTGAGGTTTACGGTATCCTGGGTCCCAACGGCAGCGGCAAGACAACGACGCTGGGCATGATCCTCGGTGTGGTCCATGCCACCCGTGGCACATACATGTGGTTCGGCGAAGTGCCGACGCATGACAGCCGCAAACGCATCGGTGCCATCCTTGAACAGCCCATCTTCTATCCTTACCTGTCGGCGGCGGCCAACCTGCAGATCATCGCACGGATAAAGGATTCAAAAGACCATGATATCGATAACAGCCTGACGCTGGCGGGTCTCTATGACAGGCGTCACAGCATGTTCCGAACCTTCTCGTATGGCATGCGGCAGCGTCTGGCTATCGCCGCCGCCCTGCTCTGCAAACCCGAGGTGCTTATCCTCGACGAGCCCACCAACGGCCTCGACCCCCAGGGCATAGCAGAGGTCAGAGACATGATACAAAATGTCGCCAAAACCGGCATGACTGTTATCCTGGCCAGTCATCTCTTAGACGAGGTGCAGAAAACCTGCACACACGTCTGTGTCCTCGAAAAGGGAAAGAAACTGTTCTCAGGAAAGGTCGACGATGTCCTCAACGATACGATCATGGTGGAGATAGCCGCCGCCAACATGGAGCTGCTGAAGACCACACTGAAAGCATTTCAGAAGGTGACGGAATTCAGTGAAGAACACGACAAGCTCATCGTGAAACTGGCCACCGACACCACGGCCGAAGATCTCAACGCCTTCCTGTTCGGTCAGGGTGTCATCCTTTCCCATCTGACCTTGCATAAAAAATCACTTGAGAAATATTTTCTCGAACTGATAGATAAACAGTCATGATACGCCTGCTGCACATAGAGTTCAAAAAGATTCTCAGCTACAAGACTTTCTGGGTGCTGACGGCTTTTTACATCATCGCTTTGGCACTGGCTCTGTTTCTCTCGCAGCACATCGTCACCAAGATCGTGGAGCAGGCCGCCAAGACCTCCCCCATACCGTTGCCCCGGATATCGATTTTTGTGCTGCCCAAAGCCTGGCAGAACCTTTCATACCTGGCCGGTTATTTCAACATTTTCCTGGCTATCGTGGTCATCACCCTGATATGCAACGAGTTTACTTTCAGGACCATCAGGCAAAACATCGTATCGGGTATGAGCAGAACCCAATACCTGTTGTCCAAGCTATACCTTATTCTGGTCATCAGCATCGCCGCCACTCTGTTGCTTTTCCTCATTACGCTGATCCTGGGCGTCATCCATTCACATTCGCTCAGCGCGGCATCCGTCTTCAACGTCAAGCTGCAATTCGTGTTCGGTTATTTTCTTGAGACCTTCTCCTATCTCATCTTCGCTTTCTTTCTTGCTTTCCTGCTCAAACGGACAGGCCTCACCATCATTACTCTCCTGTTTTACACCTCCATCGAACAGATCATCGTGGCGTGGAAGATACCCTCGGCCTGGGTGAAGGTCATGCCCATGAAAGCCTTTGCCCGGCTGGTGCACTTCCCAAGCATACCACTGCCCGAAGTCAACGGCCAGAGCCTGAAGTTCCAGGATTATGTCGGCCTGTCCGATGCCCTGATCGCCGTTCTCTATGCCGCCGTCATGGTGACGATTATCTACCTCTACCTTAAAAAAGCAGACCTGTAATATTTGGGACTCCATCCGCCTGTCTTAAACGATTGTTCTGGTGGTGTGACTTCACCCGGCAGGCGGATGGAGTCCCAATTCCGCCAGAGCCCTTAACCGTTCCAGCAGTGGCGGATGAGAGTAATAAACAAAGACATAGGCGGGATGCGGACGGAGGTTGCTGAGGTTGTTGACCGACAGCTTTTTCAGGGCCTCCTGCAGTGCCGACGGATCATACTTCTCACCGGCAAAACGGTCGGCGGCATATTCGTTTTTTCGCGACAGGATATTCGAGAACAATCCAAGGATCATGCTGATGGGGCTGTAAAGCAGCCCAAAGGTGAGCACGCCCATGTGAAAGCTGCCCTCGGTGGCGCCCAGGGCTTTCGAGAGATCGGGATGACCTATGAACAGGGAAAGGATGAACAGCATCAGGCCTGTCTCGGCGAGGGAAATGAGGGTGTCCTCCAGCGTGTGTTTCTTCTTGTAATGACCTATCTCATGAGCGAGGACGGCCACCAGCTCCCCGGTTGAATGATCTTTGAGAAGGGTATCGTACAACACGATCCTTTTTTTCGGTCCCAGACCGCTGAAATATGCATTGGATTTGGTGGAGCGCTTCGAACCGTTGATCACGTAAATATTCTTCAGCTTAAAACCCACATCCGCGGCAAAGGACTCAATGGCATTGCGCAGCTCCCCCACTTCCAGCGGTGTCTGCTTATTGAAGAGGGGTACGATGAGCGAGGAGTAGAACATGGTCATGAAGACGGAGAACAGGCCGACGGCGCCCCAGGCGATGAGCCAGAACCAATGGCCTGTGGAATCATAGATCCACACGATCAGCGCGAGGAGCCCGCCCACAATTATTGTTCCGAGCAACAAACCCTTGATCTTGTCAAGGATGAATATCTTCGGTGTTGTCTTATTGAATCCGAAACGCTCCTCGATCACAAATGTATGATACAATGAAAATGGCACCGACAGGATGTCAGCCGCCAGCCCCAGGATACCGAAGAAAAGCAACGCCATCAGGATGGGATGATGGGTATAATGCCTGACCACCCCGTCCAGCCAGGCAAACCCGCCCAGAAGCAACATCAGCAGCATCACGGCGAACGACAATGATGACGTCACCGTGGAGAATCTTTGGTTCGTGCGCAGATAATCCTGGGATTTCCGGTATTTCTCAGCGTCATAGATCCCCCGAAGCTCCTCCGGCAGGTCGTTGCTCCACCAGGTGGCATTCAGATAGTCGAGGAACCGCTCCATGACGTAACCGAAAACCAGGATGATGACAATAATGATGAGAAGAGTGTTTGCCATTGTGCCGGCGATATTTGCAGTTAATTACGAATTCCTGTTACTACAGGTCTTTCAATAAGATCCTTTGAACTTTCGCAGGAACCATTCCACTGATAATAAACCTATCAACAGGAACAGTATCCACAGAAGATTGTTCAGCTCATTGTAACGTTTCCGGGAATATATGATGGTGTGTATGTCGTGGCGTTCACCCAGGGTCTGACGGATCCGTTCCATCTCTTCCGGGAAGAACATCACCCCGCTGTGATCTATCGCCAGATTGTACAACAGGTTATGGTTGGCGACGGTATTGATCTTTTCAACATTCAGAGCTTCCACCGGGAACTGCCCTGTTTTTTCATACACGTCATTACCGACTTTCACCTGGGCATGATAGGTATAATTACCCACCGGCAGGTTACCGGCATTAAGGTAGTAAGCCTCGGAGGTTCTGCCGAAGACAAAGGGAAACGTCTCATCCCTGTCATTGGTGATCACCATGTTCACCTCGGGGGTGTTGATCAGCTCATAATTTTTAGTGTACACCTCCGCGTTGAACTCGATCATCTCATTTTCCATGTACCTGTTCTTGCCCGTCACCCTGAAAAATCCCCTGTCTTCCTTGAGGGAGAGATACTGTATGATTTTCAGGATGATCTCGTCGAAGGCCTTATGGTTGTCATTGTGTGCATAATCCATCATACGCCAGCGCCAGAGTCCTTCGCCGGCGATGACTCCCGTTTTGGCGTCCTGACCTTCGTTGAGCAAAACCAGTGGCATCTGAGTAGTGACCCTGCCTATCTGTTGAAATAGTATGACATTGGCCGACGGTGTGACCTTGTACTGTCCGAAGGGGGTGATCAGGGGAGGAAAATCGGCCAGGGCACGGCGTGTCGCCTCGCTGATCTCAAATAACACAAAGCCCGGGTTCAGGGCAGGCAAAGCCTCATTATAGTTGCCGTTGGCACCCTCGATGGTCAGGCCTTCCCTGAGCTGGTCAAAGGCAGGGATATTGGATTGTGTCCCCAGGATGAAGAGCACCGGTAATTTGGCCGTTCGCGCTTCCGTCAGCACACGTGAAGCGGAGCCCTGTCCCGACGGGATCTGGTGCAGGATGACCATGTTGTACTTATTCACAGGCTCACTGAAATCATCCAGAAGAAAATCCTTTATCTCATAGTTATAATTGCTTTCAATGGCATCCTTGATGGCGGCGATATCAGGATGAGGGGCGGCAGACAGCAGGAGTATCTTCTCCCTGTTGTCGATGACATCCACGAAAATATCATAGCTGTTGTTAGCCGTGGTCATCTCGCCGCTGAGCGGTGCCAATGTGAAACGGTAATGCTGCAGTCCTGTGCCTGCCGCCTCAAGCTGCAAGGCCACCGTGCCAGTGAAGTTATCGTTTTTTATGTCGACAGGTTGTGAAACCACCACCTTACCCTCTTTGACCACGTTGAGGCGGGAGGTCCCGCCACTGCATTTCATAGCCCTGATCACGGCTTCAACAGGGAATTTGTCACCACGGTATGCGATTCTGTTGTAGTTCACCTTCGAAAGGATGAGATCTTTCTGCACACTGGTGTCACCCAGGGCGATGGTAAAAACTGGAAACCCTATTTTTCTGGAGCCATAGAGAGGGTTCAGACCGTTGTTGTAAATGCCGTCGGTGGCCATCACGACGGCACCCACATTACGGTTGGCATAACGTGTCTGGACCTGGTCAAAGACATCCGAGATATCCGTTTGCTTATCACCATACAAGCCGGGCAAAGCCTCAAGACCGTCGTCAGCTGCCGTCCATTCATCGCCGAAAGTAAAGACATTCACCTGGTAGTCTTTCTTCAGGTCCTTGACCATCCGGTCGAACCGGACCGGATAATCTTTCCGGTAATAGGATGAATCTTTCCCTGACACCATCGACTGTGAATTATCCTGTGCAATGATGATCACGGGTTTTTCATAGGTGCGTGTGACCGACTTCAGCAAGGGTGAGAGTAACAGGAAAGCGATCACGCTGACGGTCACGAACCTTATCACGGCCAGGCTGCGGTGAAGCCACAGCGGTAACTCCTCCTTTCTGTTACGCAAATACAGAATGACGGCCATAATGCCGCCCGCAGCCAGGCACAGAAGGATAAACCAGACAGGATAATCAATGACGATGGAGAGGATCACGAATGAATTATTCCTTAAAATCTGTCAGAACGGAGCAGCCCATCAATTGGCCTTTGCTGTTGCAATTCTTCATCTCAAGATAAGCCCCTTCTTTCATAGGATACCAGGCTTCACACTCCTGAGCTGCGATATATTCCCCAAAAATCAGGGAAATAATAGCCACTGAAAATAGTTTCGTTGCCGTTCTCATCTTTTTTAAAAAATTTAAATTGTCATTATTTACACAAACCCAATTTCTAATTTTATAGTATTCGTCTTTCATCATTCATATTTCATCAATCGCTATTCGCTATTCGCTATTCGCCTTTCACATCAGGTATACATCCCTCCGCACACCTGTATAACTTGTCCCGAGACGAATGCTGAGAGGTCGGAGGCGAGGAAGAGGGCTGTATTGGCCACATCGTCGGGTGTTCCGGCACGCCGCAGAGGGATGCTTTTAATCCAGTTCTGCCGGATATCGTCGGGGAGCTTGCGTGTCATGTCGGTATCGATGAAACCGGGAGCGATGGCGTTACAGCGTATGTTGCGTGATCCCAGCTCCTGTGCCACGGATTTGGTGAAACCGATCAGGCCGGCTTTCGACGAGGAATAGTTGGCCTGGCCGGCGTTACCGCTGATGCCGACGACCGAGCTCATGTTGATGATGGCACCTGACCGTCGTGAGAGCATGTGACGCTGGATGGCTTTGGTCATGTTGAAGGCCGACTTCAGGTTCACCGTGATGACGCTGTCCCACTCACTCTCGCTCATACGCAACAGCAGGTTATCCCTGGTGATGCCGGCATTGTTGACGAGGATATCCACCTTTTCAAAATCGTGCAGGACGTCGTTCACCAGTTTCTCACAGGCGGTAAATGATGCGGCATCGGAAGCATAGCCTTTAGCTTTCACTCCCGGTGCTGCCAGGTCATGTTCCAGGCTTTCCATGAACTCATCCCTGAAAAGGTCGGAAAAGGCGATGGCAGCCCCTTCGGCCGCAAAACGCATGGCTATGGCCCTTCCTATACCCCGTGAGGCACCTGTGATCAACGCCGTTCTTTGTTCGAGTAATTTCATGATGTAAGAATTATTTTACTGTCAAAGATAGGATATTATAATGAATTTCGGCATTAAATCCACCGCACCAGTGCAAAATCCTGCCTGTGGGGCAGCAGTGTGTTCTTGGGGAACATCCTGAAAGCATAGTCAAAAACACCGGCGCGGTCCATGGGTATCTTGCATGAGAATGTAACGTGACCGTTTGACTTGTCTGTCAGCTTCATCTCCTCAACGAAGAGGATTTCCTTGACTTCGTCATTCTCTTTCTGGCCAAAAACCACCTCCACCCCGATATCATCATCTGCCAGCACATTGATATCCAGGACCACTTCGGCTGTGAAGAGCTCACCCAGCTCCAGTGAATGGGCCAGCGGATCGGGTGCGTCGACGGAGATGACCTCGATCTGTTCCCATGCGTTCAATATTTTGCGTTTCCAGGCGGCGAGGCGCAGGGCAAGGTGATAATTCCCCTTCTTCATCTCGGCCGAGCGCTCGAATAATTTCAAATAGAACTTCGCAAAGTACTCCTTTAACATGCGCTGCATGGTGAAATGCGGGGCTATCTCAGCGATGGTGTTCTTGATGTAGCGTATCCATTCAACGGGCATATCCTCGTCATCACGTGTATAAAACAATGGGATGATCTGGTTTTCAAACATGTTATAGATGATCTCGGCGTCGAGTTCATCCTGCAGTTCCTGGCTTGTATACGTATGTGATTCAGGGAGTGCGAAGCCGGCGTCAGGCCTGTAACCTTCGGCCCACCAGCCGTCGAGGACACTGAAATTGACCACGCCGTTCATCACCGCTTTCTCACCGCTGGTGCCAGAGGCTTCCAACGGCCGCATGGGCGTGTTCAGCCAGACGTCCACACCCGATACCAGCTTCTTGGCCAGTTCGATATCATAGTTCTCGACGAATACGATCTTGCCTGCAAACTCACGGCGCCTCGCAATCTCAATGATTTTTTTGATGAGCTCCTGCCCGGCTTTATCATGGGGGTGGGCCTTGCCGGCGAAGATGAACTGGAGGGGATGACCTTTGATATTGACGATGGCGGCCAGCCGCTCAAGGTTGGTAAAAAGAAGATGTGCTCTTTTGTACGTGGCAAAACGCCGTGCGAAACCCACGGTGAGGGCGTTCTCGTCAAGGGTATCCAGGGTCTCGATGATCAGCTTGGGATTCTCCTGACGCTGTGTCATGTCGCGTGAGATCCTTTCCTTGAGGTAGTCGATAAGTATCTTGCGGTGTTTTTGACGCAGGGTCCAGATCTGCTCATCGGGGACGTTATGAATCTGCTTCCAGTGGTTGGGGTCGGACACATTGTCCAGAAAAGCATCGCCGAAGTGTGCTTTATACAGCTTCTGCCACTCCGTGGATGTCCATGTCTTATAATGTACACCATTGGTGACATAATCGATATAGAGTTCCTGCGGGTAATAACCTTCGAACAAGGGTGTGAACATCTCCTGTGTCACGCGGCCATGGATGCGGCTCACGCCGTTCATGTACTGTGACAGGCGGGCTGCCAGCACACTCATCGAAAATTTCTCATCTTCGGCATCAGGTCTGAAACGGCCCAGGTTCATAAAATCATCCCAATGCAATGTCAGCCTGTCGGCATAATGTGGTATATATCTTCTCAGGAGATCTTCAGTGAAGGCGTCGTGGCCCGCCGGAACGGGAGTATGGGTAGTGAACAGCGACGAACTCCTGACGATCTCCAGGGCCTGCTGGATGGAGAATTTCTTGACCTGAACGAGTTTACGCAGCCTTTCCAGACCTGTGAAAGCCGCATGACCTTCATTGCAATGGAAGATATCGGGTTCGATACCCAGAGCATCGAGGGTGCGTATGCCGCCGACACCCAGCAGCAATTCCTGTTTGAGTCGGTTTTCAATATCACCGCCATACAACTGGTGCGTGATAGTGCGGTCATTCTCATTATTTTCAGGGATGTCCGTGTCCATTAAAAACAGAGGTATGCGTCCCACGTCCACACGCCATATCTTGGCATAAACCACCCTGCCCGGCAAAGCCAGGCTGATCATCACCCATTCACCCTTGGTGTTCCTGACAGGCTGAAGAGGCAGGTGGGAGAATTTATGCGGGGTGTAAGTGGCCAGTTGGTCACCGAACAGGGATATCTTCTGGTTAAAGAAACCATAACGGTATATCAATCCGATGCCCACGATGTTTTCGTCGCAGTCGCTGGCCGTTTTGAGATAATCACCCGCCAGCATGCCCAGGCCGCCAGAATAGATGCGCAAAATGTCGTGCAAACCATACTCCATGCTGAAATAGGCAATCATTTTTTTTGCCTTGGCTGACTTGTCCGACATATAATCCTGAAATTCACCCGACACCTTGTCGAGCTTACGCATGAACTCCCTGGTGCCATGTAAGCGGTTGAAGTCATCCATGGTAAGGGACTCAAGCAATGCAAGGGGATTATTAAGTTCTTTCCACCGCACCGGGTCGATCATTTCAAAGAGCTCACCCGCTTCATAATGCCACGTCCACCAGAGATTATTAGCCAGTTTCTGCAGTCTTTCAAAAGTCTTGGGTAGTTTGGTATTGACCAGTATCTTATGCCACTCGGGTTTAATGAGTTTCATCGGGCGGTACACAGTGGGTTGCTCATGCTGTTTGCTGTGGAACAGCTCCCACCGTGAGGCGGCCTTGTGGAGAGCAATGGAGAAAGCATCCCTGTAATAAGCCACCAGGTTTTCCCACAAGGCGGTCCGGGAAATATCGAAAGCCTTTTGTTTTATCGCACTTTTTTCTTCAGGTGAACAATTCATATAATCCTTCAGGTCACCGGCTATTTTGGAGATCACCTCCCCATCATTATCATCTTTTCGTTCGATAAGCTGGAGAGCCTTTCCGGAATCTTTATAATTTGATTTGACCCATTGTCCGAATCCCGACAGGGATGTAATGATGGTCGGCACATGAAAGGCGATGCTTTCGAGGGGTGTGTATCCCCAGGGTTCGTAATAGGAAGGAAAGACCGAGATATCGAATCCGATAAGAAAATCATAATAGGTCAGGTCGAAGATGCCGTCATTACCATTCAGGTATGAGGGTACGAAGATGACTTTCACCTTATCACCGGGGGCATTGGTCAGGCTATTCTCCTTAAGAAGCTTGTATATGGGGTCATTCTCGGCATAATGAAGGCCGTGGGTCATGATCTCACCTGTCAGGGGATTACTGAAATCGGGTTTCTGCATGCGTTGCAGGAGATCCTCACGCGCCCCGGCATGATTGGCAGGCACGGCGATGACGGCAATGAGTTCACGGGTCAAATCCCCTTCCCTTTTAAGTTGTCCGAGGGCTTTGATGAACAGATCGATGCCTTTGTTCCTGAACTCATAACGCCCGCTGATGATGGCCAGGACGCTGTCGTCGGGCACCTCCTGGTTAAATAAGGCGCGGGCCACATGAAGGATCGTGTCCCGTGACGTCTGCCGTTGCTCATCATAATCATCTCCCGAGGGGACAAACAAATCCTCAAAACCGTTGGGTGTGAGGATGTCGGGATCCCTTCCCAGGAATTGGTGGCACTCCCGCGCTGTGATCTGGCTGATGGTGGTAAAAGCATCACTCTCTCCCGCCGACAGTTTCTCGAGTGAAAACTTGGAGCGAAGGCCGAAATTAGCCGTCAGCACTTCCGGATCAAAATCGGCCAATTCCTTATAAAGAGGCAGACCGTTGGCAGCTATCGAACGGCCCAGGATGGTGGCATGCGTGGTGAAAACCGTCGCCGCCTGCGGTACATACTCCTTAAGGTACAGAATTCCCGACCCTGTCAGCCATTCATGAAAATGGGCCACCAGATGGTCCTGCGCGGTAAGATAAAAGGAATAGAAGCTTTCAATAACCCGTGCGGCAGCATACCCGAACAAAGCCGGCTCAATGTAATCCCACTGCCCGGTGAGAGAATCGAGTTTATAAGTCTCCCAGAAATGACCGAATATTTTATTTTTATTGGTAAAATAAACGGTAAAATCAACCAGAATGACCACGGGGGTGCCTGCGATATTCCAACGGCCGATGCGCAGGCGGAGGCCTTCCGACTCGGCTTTCTCACGCCACGCCTTGCAGAGGTCACGGTCTTCGTTGAATTCGCGCCGCTCGCTCGTATCTTTCATCACGTCAGGACCAATAAGGATATACCTGTCGCCGAATTCTTTAACCAGGGTGAGGGCTTTGGTTGAGATCACCGCATAAATACCACCGATTTTGTTGCACACCTCCCAACCGGTCTCAAACAAATAATCGGGCCTCATCTTCTCTTCCTGCGATTTGTCCATTATATTCTCCTGTTTTTTTTCAACGCGTGCAAAGGTAATTTTATTTAAATATTCTGATCCCTTCGTCAACCGGAATAAAATCTGAACGTCCTAAACCCTTATTGCTCAGCTCTTGCGTCGTGTCGGTTTTACCGTTGCTTTTTGCGTTGTTTTCGCCCTTGTTTTCTTAGCCGTCTTTGCCGCCGGTTTTTTTGTTGTTATGACCGTGGTTTTTTTTACGGTTTTTTTCGGTCCCGGTTCTTCTGTTTTGATGTGAGGATGACCAAGTTGCTGGTCGACGCGGATGATAAAATCAGATATCACATTCATGTAATTGATGAAAGATTCATAAGGAGATGGGTAGGGATTGAAATACTTATGTACTTCACCGTCGGAGAACCATTTGGTGCACATATAGTAAAAATGATCACTTGATTGCAAGTAATGCCAGTCACGGATCAGGGCCGGGTCGCCGGTCCTTTTGACGCGTTCCTCCACGGCATAGAGGCTGTTAAAGGCGGCCTCCTGCAATTCATTGCCAAGCCAGGCCGTGAGATCCCTCTCCTCATCGGCCCAGGAGATAGGCGACGGCACATGAATGGCTGCCACAGGCTGCAGCTTTTCCGATAATTCCGAAGGGGTGTTAAAAGTGAATGCCGTCCTGGCGAAGATCTTTTTGGGCAAGTCCTTCAGGAAATCAAAGATGCCTGTCTCTTTCCATTGATGTTCCCCGAAGGTCTCATAGTCGATAAAGATATTGACCACCTCTTCATGATCCGGTATGTTGTTCAGCCATTTTGCAAATTTAGTGGCTGTCAGGGGCCATTCACTCCAACTCTGCAAGGAAAAACGAAATGAGATGTCGTCGCTGAGCCTGAAATTACGCAGCAGCAGTTTCAGCCTGGGTGTCCGAGCGCTGCAATAAAGGTAATTGGGGCTCTTCCATCCCAGGATATGCCTGGCACCTTCGGTGAGCATCATATCGTAACCCATTTCCGAAACTGTCTGACCTATCTCATCGGAATAGATCAATTCGGTATTACGGAATGTCGTTGGTTTCTGACCAAAAAGATTTTCAATGGCACGGCTGTGCAAAGCGACTTGTTCGCTGAACTCTTCCTTACTTTTCAGCGAAGCCAGGGAATGAGCATACGTCTCGGTAAGGAATTCCACGCTTCCGGTAGCGGCAAGCTTCTGGAAACTCTCGAGAACCTCAGGGGCGACGGTCTCGAACTGTTCCATGGCAGGACCTGAGATGGAATAGCTGACCTTGAAAGCAGAACCGTATTCCTTTATCAGTGAGAGCAACACCTTGTTGGCCGGAAGATAACATTTGCCTGCCACACGCTTGATGATGGAACGGTTCAGGTAATCATCGTAATAATAATGATCCCTTCCGATATCGAAGAAACGGTAAGTCCTCAAACGAACGGGCTGATGCACCTGGAAATAGAAACAAAGTGATCTCATGGTTTATCGTATTCATTATCACCCTGCCGGGGTGGGAGGATTATTAATCAATTTAAACATTCTCATGCCTCATCTTTCAACACAAGGATATAAGTATGTCATGCAACCGTGGCTTCGTATATCGCTTTGACCTTACATGCCGCATCTTCCCATTTCAGGTTGTTGACCTCTTCCTTGCCATATTTCCTGAACATGCGCGGCAAGGCTTCATAATGCAGCAGGCCATAGATGGAGTCGGCCAGGGCATCCACATCCCAGAAGTCCACTTTCAGCGCATGTTTCAACACCTCTGCCACACCTGACTGTTTGGAGATGACCACCGGCACATTTGAGCGTATGGCTTCCAGCGGAACCAGGCCAAAGGGTTCCGATACCGAGGGCATGACAAAGACATCGGTCATGCCGAACATCATATCCACTTCCGGTCCTTTCAGGAAACCCGTAAAATGAAATTTGGTAGCGATCCTGAGGGCGGCCACACGGCGGATCATCTTACTCATCATGTC
This sequence comes from uncultured Lentimicrobiaceae bacterium, assembly GCA_964628285.1. GTDB lineage: Bacteria > Bacteroidota > Bacteroidia > Bacteroidales > JAGONC01 > JAPLDP01. The sequence continues at coordinate 4,570 of CAZVNP010000017.1, read as the reverse complement.
ACCTGTGCCGGCCATGACAAACCTGACATTATTGTCCTTTTCCAGCACTTTACGTGCCGCCTCGACAAAATACTCGGGTCCCTTTTGGTAGGTGAGCCGTCCCAGGAAGGTGACCACCTTCTCGCTGAAAGCGCGGTCGCCGGCGGGCACCCTCTCCTTCTCATCAGGTTCCACGGCATTGTGCACGGTAAACACTTTTTTAGGATCGATGCTGTAACGTTCAATGACAAGGTTGCGTGTCAGGTTGCTCACCGTGATGACCCTGTCGGCCACCTCCATGCCGTGGCGTTCGATGTCGTATATGTTCTGGTTCACATGTTCGCCGGAGCGGTCGAATTCGGTGGCGTGCATGTGGACGACTAAGGGCTTGCCGCTGACTGCCTTGGCGGCTATGCCGGCAGGATAGGTGAGCCAGTCGTGGGCATGGATAATGTCGAAATGTTGCTGCGCCGCTATCACCGAAGCCACCAGCGCAAAGCGTGAGACCTCCTCAAAGAGATCATCACCGTAACGTCCTGAGAACACAAAACGCCGCGAAAAAGCCGTCCTCGTCTCTTTTTCTTTCTCGAGGGCTTCCTGGGCCACAAGATCACTGAATTCTTCCGGGGCCACGTAAGGCACCAGGTTAGAGCCTATCTGCAGAAAGGTCACTCTTTTCCAATAGTCTTTATATTCGGCATCGGAAGTATCGATTTCCATATCACTCGCGTTGATCAACCTGACGGCTTCCTGATTTTCATCACCGTAAGCTCTGGGCACCACGAACAGGATCTCGGTGCCCTGCCGGGCCAATCCTTTTGTCAGCCCGAAACAAGCTGTGCCAAGACCTCCCGTGATATGCGGAGGGAATTCCCAGCCGAACATTAGGACTCTCATAGACACTATTCTATATTTAATTGTTTACCGGACATGCTGGCCAGTCGTCAGTCGTCAGTTAGAAAATCCGTTGCCCAGTTTTGACTGACGACTGACGACTTATGTTTCATACTTCTTGATCATCTTACCTATCCGCAGTAATTCCGCCACGCTCCAGGCCTGCGATATGGCACCGCCGGCTTTATGCGGCGGGTCACCGTCGTACAGCTCCGAAACGGTTCCAATGCCATGCTCATGCATCACCTCTTCAAAACCGGAATAGAGTGTCTTGACAAATCCAAGACCTGTCTTACCATAGATCTTAAGATACCCTTCAATAAAAGCGCCGAGCAGCCAGGGGAACACCGCCCCGTTATGGTATATCCTGTCACGCATGGCCTGATCGCCACAATAGACTCCCTGGAAATCAGGATGCTTGGGTGAGAGTGTCCTCAAGCCACGTGGCGTGAGCAACTCCTTCTGCACCACATCCAGTATCTTTTTTCTCTTTTCCTCATTGAGTGGTGTGTACGGCAGCGATGTGGCAAACACCATATTGGGACGGACATCAAAATTGCGGTAGCTGCCGTCAACATAATCGGCGAGGTAGCCTCTGCTTTCGTCCCAGAACGTTTCTATGAATGATGAGGGTATCATTGATGCGACAGCCTGCCATTCGTCGATGAAATCCTTATCGCCCGACAGGCGCGCCAGCTCCAGGCTGAACATGATGGCGTTGTACCACAGGGCGTTAACCTCCACGGGCATGCCGGCACGCGGTGTCACCGGCTTACCCTCGACAATAGCATCCATCCACGTCAGAGCCTTGCCCGTCTCACCGGCATAAATGAGACCGTTTTCACGCATCCCCAGATTGAACATGTTTCCATAACGGTAACCTGAAAGGATCGCCCTCATCCGGTGACCATAAGTATTCCACACGTATTGCTTGCGGTTGGTTTGAATGGCATACTGCTGCAAGGTCCAGAAAAACCATAACGGCGCATCGATGGAGTTGAAATTAGCTTCGTCACCTACACCGTAATTTGGGAAAAAGATACCCTGTTGTTCATGCACAATGGTGTTGAGGATGGCCTTGAAAGTGGCGGTATCATCCAGGGCGAGGGTGAGGCCGGGAGATGCGACGAAGGTATCCCGTCCCCAGCGGCCAAACCATGGAAAACCGGCGATGATCTCGGTATGCTTGCCCCTCTTCACGATGAACTGTTGCGCCGCATTGATGAGGCAGTTCTCAAAACTGTCGCGCGGGATACGTTTCTTTATCTCGATATTGTAAAGCTTTTTGAGAGATGCAGCCCGGATGTCGTTCAAACCGGCCGAAAAAATAATGCTTTCCCCTTTTCTGATGGAGGTCTCAAAAAAGCCGGGGGTATAGAGATCTTCCAGGTAATCATAGCCTCTCTCCTTCTCCTGCATGTACTCAAAGTTATAATACCAATCCGGCACATGCGTGTACTCCACCTGCCTGGAAAACTGCATGTGCACATAAGAATAACCCTGGTACATCCTCACCTTGATGCCGTTCTCAATGTGATGGTACTTTTTATCGACCCAGTTATTGGCTTTACTAAGCCGGTGATGGCTGCGGAAGGCCAGAAAAGGCCGCAGACGCAACCGTGTGGGGGAGTGGGCATCCACAAGGGTATATTTGATAAGTATGCGGTCATCGAGCGACAGGAAGAGACGTTCTTTCTGTAACACCACACCGCCCACTTTATAGGTGATAACAGGGATGGGATCGGCCTCAAAATCGGTGATGTACTTGTGTCCTTTGGGTACGAACACATCTCCGCTGAATTTGTGAATAGCCAGATTAAACTCCGTGCCGTGCTGGATCACCGTTTCATCCAGAGCGGATAAAAGGACATGATCGTCATTGTCAATGGCGGGCTGGGGAGCGATCAACAACCCGTGGTACCTCCGTGTGTTACACCCAATGATGGTCGTACATCCATATGAACCTGCACGGTTTGATCGTAAAAGCTCACGGCTGAGAGAATATTCAAGGTTCACCAGCTGCGCTTTGTCAAACTTAATATAACTCATCGCGGAAAAATTAATCGGCACACTATTAAACAACTTAAAACATAAAAAGGAACATGCAAAGGTAGAAAAATTAAATACACTCTGAACTTGTGGTATTTACATGTCACAGTCACTCACTGATGACGATGATGACCTGCCAATATTTGATGACATCCTAAAAACATTTAACCTTTTTTATATCCATTTTCAAACATTTAGAATTTATCTTTGTTTCCAATTTTAGCTCATTTCTTTTAATATTAATCTTTAAATTCTTGGATCATGAAATCATTTACTTTCAGCATTTTACTGTTATTATTTTTCCTCGGTTTTCAGTTATCATCCTTTTCGCAGGCTATTATGGATCCGAAAACCGAGGCATTGTTCCAGCACTTTCAGGAACAATTCAACCAGGCGCTTGACAACCAGCAGCGCGACATCATAAGCCTGCCCCAAAAGGAGCATATTTATTCATGGCAGTCGAGCGCATGGGTGGAGGAAATGTATGAGGAGATCTCATACAATGCCAATGGTACTACCAATATCATCACTTCCTATGACCCGGGCTCCACTGATCCGTCCACCCGTACCACCTATTCCTACAATACCTCCTGGCAGATCACCGAGATGCTCACCGAATCGTGGAACGGCAGCGGCTGGGACAATTCGTTCAAGTTCACCCAATCGTACGACACCCATGGAAATGAATATGAAAGCGATTCATATTTCTGGACAGGTGCCAGCTGGATGCAGGTGTCGGGAACACGCAGCACCTATTCATACACCCCTGATGATTATGTGCAACAGATCGTGTACGAAGGCTATGTCATGCTTCAGGGCTGGGCAAACATGCTTAAAGACATCTTCACCCTGGATGCCAACGGTTATCCCACCGACATTCTGTACCAGAAATTCGCCGGTGGCTGGGTGGATACCGCCCGGTACATCAACATCACATGGCACATGTATGATCCTTACTCCGGCAACGGAGCTTACAGCTTTTACCAAAAAGACGACTGGTCCGGATCGGACTGGGTGCCTTCGCTGCAATCCACAACCACCTATGATGGCGCAGGGGGAAGCGTGGAGACACAGAAATCCTATACAGGAGGGGTATGGGTTAATTACATGAGATACACCATAGTCATGTCACAGGGGCTGGTGCAAAGCACCAAAACGGAACAATGGCAGGGTGGTCTGTGGATACAGACAGAAGGGAATAACTTCAACTATACCTTCGATGGTATCGACATGACTCAGATGATCGTTCAAACCTACGACCAGGAATTGGCCACCTATGTCAATGATTCCCGCATTGACTTCAGTGACTTCCTGCACATCACAGGCATCGAAGATCATTCCCTTGCCGGCGGCATGACCATCTATCCGAACCCAGCCACCGATGTGCTGAACATTGCCTTTGACAATGCCAATCCGTCATCTGTCGACATTGTAATTTTAAACATCGAGGGGCAGAAGGTCTACGAACAAAAAGCAGGCGGTGCCATAGAACCCCGGACACTGACCATTGATGTGAGCACGTTACCGGAAGGAGTTTATTTCCTCCGGGTGACCGGCGATAACACATCATATGTGAGCAGGTTCATTAAAAATTAACAGCGCCCGTCACTGACCAGCCCCCATCCCAACCCTTCCCCCTGGCAGGGGG
>CAZVNP010000016.1:0-56264 GCA_964628285.1 uncultured Lentimicrobiaceae bacterium | reverse complement strand
TCGAGAATCCCCCAAGTTTTGAAGATTCGATATTTGCCGTAATTGATCTGGGATACACCTATATGCTGATGGAAAACGGCGGTAGCCGCTCATCATCGTACATCGGGCGTTACCCTGAATATAAGCCCGTTTCACGTCAGGCCTATGAGAAGAACAGGGACTATCTGATCGATTTGCTGTTTAAGAGGTATGACAATCAGCATCAGGATCAAAACATGATCAACAAGGAGATAACTGCTTCCGACCTGATTCAGAATTTCCCGAATCCTTTCAGGGAAAGCACCGGTATTATCTTCCGTGTTCCTGTGGCCGCCCAGGTTTCGGTGAAAGTCTATAACCTCCTGGGTGCCCTGGTGGCGGTACCTTATGATCATTACGTTGAATCAGGTGAACAACGGATAACTTTTACACCACAGAATCTTCCGGAAGGAATTTATTATTGCTCTCTTGAGGTAAACAATGAGCGGAAAGATGTGAAGAAGATTATTCTGCTGAAGTGAGCGGGAGCACTCAAGGTGCATCTTCGCCACTCCGGATGGGACTCCATCCACTCAAACAGATAGCGGAAAAAAGATGTTACCATGCAGGTGGATGGAGTCCCTTTTTCACTCATTGACGAACATTCAATGTTCAGTCCCTATCCCCAATCCTTTCCCATCATCTTTTAAATCTCAGAAAAGTGCCCAGCGGCAGTTTAAAACCTGACGTGGAGTTGATATAGAACTCGCCTGTTTCGGGGTCGGTGATGTGAAACACCTGACGCACAATGTTGCTGACCACCAGGGCCGATAAGCCCAGCGAATAAAAGTTAATGATGCAGAAGCTGTCCTCATCATGCAGCAGCTTACCCGATAATTTAATGAGCTCGTTGATGCCTACTTCAAAGGTCCATTTTTCGCCTGCCGGACCGCGTCCGTAGGCCGGCGGATCCATGATGATGCCATGGTACCTGTTACCGCGTGCCGCCTCACGTCTGACGAACTTCAGGGCATCCTCCACCACCCACCGGATATCGCTGAGGCCGTTGGCATCCATGTTGGCATGCGACCAGTTGACGGTCTGCCTGACGGAGTCGACATGGGTGACGGCCGCGCCACAGAAACGGGCGACGAGAGAGGCTGCGCCGGTATATGCAAAGAGATTGAGGATGCGCATCTCATGGTCTTTCTTCCCGGTCAGATGGTCATAAATATAGGTCCAGTTGACGGCCTGCTCGGGAAATACACCGATATGTCCTGATGAGGTCAACGCCAGCCTCAGTTTCAATGTCATGTCTTTGTATTGATACGTTATGAACCAGTGATCGGGCATGCCCTGCCTGCGCTGCCATTCACCACGGTCGACAGGGCTCATGGAGCCGTCATGCTCTTTTTTACGGATATAACGTGCAGTGATCCTTTGTTCCCACTCGGCCTGTGACAATCCTTTATCCCACAGAGCCTGCGGTTCGGGCCGGCAGAGGACATAGCTCCCGAAGCGCTCGAGCTTCTCGGAGCCGCCCGCATCGATGAGCTCATAATCCGGCCACGGCAGGGGAGTGAGGAGACTGTACATCGTTGTCGGTTCAAAAGGGGGATACGTGCTGTAAATATAGTTAAATTGACGTACTTTTGATGAAATAAAAGTACTTATCAGACTGCAGGATGACCACCTCCATTTCCAGCGCCAAAAATCCCCGCATCAAATGGCTCAGGGCTTTGCAGAAAAGCCATGAGCGTAAAAGGTCGGGTCTTTTTATCATCGAGGGCACTAAGGAAACCGCCCTGGCGCTGGCCGCAGGCTATGAGATCACCTCTCTGTTTTACTGTCCCGGTCTGTTGCCGGCAGATAAGACGGCTCAGTATTTATCGCAGCTGCCGGCGGGTTGTGAACGTTACGAGGTGGAGAGGGAGCTCTTCAATACGCTGGTTTACCGTCGTGAGAGCGGCGGCATCGTCGCTGTGGCCGTGCAAAAGGATCTGGCACTGGACAATCTGAAAGTTGCTGACAATCCCCTGATGGTCGTTCTGGAGAAGGTGGAGAAACCCGGTAACCTTGGCGCCATCTTACGCACGGCTGATGCGGCGGCGCTCGATGCCGTCATCATCTGCGACACCCAGACGGATGTTTACAATCCCAACGTCGTGCGCTCAAGCATCGGATGTCTTTTCACCAACCGGGTTGCCGTCGCAGATTCGCCGGTGGTTATCCGGTGGCTGAAAGACCATGGCGTGGCTATCTATGCCGCCACCCTCGAAGGCGCTACATTCTACCATCAAGTGGACTATCACCGGCCGTCGGCCATCGTTATGGGAACCGAATCGACGGGGCTGACGGGGGTGTGGATAAAGCATGCCGATGCAGGGATTAAAATCCCCATGCTGGGTAAGATCGACTCGATGAACGTGTCGACAGCCGCCGCCGTCATCATTTATGAAGCCAGGAAGCAAAGAGGTTTTTAACTATGACGTGTGTGTTATGGCTAAAGTCATTTTGAAACCGGGCAGGGAAGAATCGTTGTTACGACGGCATCCATGGATTTTTTCGGGTGCCGTGGCACGGATGGACGACGTGGCAGTGACGGGTGAGACGGTCGCTGTGCACGCTTCCGACGGCCGTTGGCTGGCCCGGGGCGCCTGGTCGCCACAGTCACAGATACGGCTGCGCATATGGTCGTTCGATGAAGAGGCTGAAGTAAACCGTGATTTCTTTCTTCATAGGATGGAAAAGGCTGTGAAAGTCAGGACCGACTTGCATTTGTCATCGGTGACAACGGCATACCGCCTGGTCAATGCCGAGTCGGATGCCCTGCCGGGGTTGATCGTCGACCGTTACGGTGATTTTCTGGTCTGCCAGTTCTTATCGGCCGGGGCTGAATATTGGAAAATGGCCATCGTCAGTTGTCTTGAGGATATATTTCCGGGAAACACTGTCTATGAGCGGTCCGACGCAGACGTCCGCCACAAGGAAGGACTCCTTCCCGTGAAAGGGCTTTTGTCGGGTGAAATGCCACCGCCAATGGTTGAAATACATGAAAATGGCATTCATTATCTCGTCGATATCCTGAACGGTCATAAGACCGGGTTTTATTTGGACCAGCGCGACAACCGTGCTCATATAACCGGTTATACGGAGCATGCCGACGTGCTCAACTGTTTCAGCTATTCCGGGGGATTCGGGCTGGCCGCATTGAAAGGCGGCGCCGCCGCAGTCATCAATGTCGACAGCAGCGGGGAGGCTCTGAACCTGGCTGAGAAAAATGCTTCTCTCAACGGGATTCCTTCGGGTGTGATGGAGAACAGGACCGGTGATGTCTTCCAGGTTCTGAGGCTGTTCAGGGACAGCGCACGGCAATTCGATGTGGTGGTGCTCGACCCGCCCAAATTCGTGAGCTCCATGCAGCAGATGGATAAAGGCCTCCGCGGATATAAGGATATCAACCTCCTGGCGCTGAAATTATTACGACCCGGGGGCTTTCTTTTCACCTTCTCCTGTTCAGGCCTGGTAAATGACATCCTTTTTCAGAAAATAGTCGCCGGCGCGGCCCTGGACGCCGGCCGTGACGTGCAGGTCATCGCTTATCTCAGCCAGGCCGCCGATCACCCTGTCGCCCTTAATTTTCCTGAAGGCCGGTACCTGAAGGGATTGCTATGCCGTGTGGATTAGGAAGAGACCCGCCATGTGTGACTTGGCATCCCTAAGCCCTCTTGTTGCCCAGTTTTCTTTTTAACACTCCTTCGAACAACGCTCAAATTCCTCTTTAAAAACGGAACCCTTCACCGGATTGGTGATACTGCTGACGCCATTCAGGAGACCTGTTTTCATGGCTCCCGCCCGGATGAGGATGATCCTGACGCCCTTCAGGACCAGTTCCTGCCTGATGGTGGTCGTATAGCTTCAAGGGCTATTTTGGTGATTTGGTAAGGCTGAAACAATGCCGGCAGTCTGACGCTTTCGCTGCTGATATTGATGACCCTGGCTTTGTCCCTTATCAGCATTGGAAGAAAGGTACTTACGACCAGGCAGGGCCCGAGGGCGTTGATGATGAGGATCGATTTCTTCATGAATGGTTACTGATCTTGAAAAAGACGATAATTGTCACGCCAGGTTTTATAGCATCACGGAGTATCATTGGCCGATGGTCTTTAACAGGTCTAGCACCGGGATATACCTCGGATCGTTGATTTGTTCCATGACGCTTATCAGCTCTGTTATCTTTTGATCGAGCCCGGTGAGTTCCTGTTTGATATTGGTGATCGCGGGATTCAGGGAGATCCGGTTTCCGGTCTCGGCCATGCCCGCTATATTTTCTAACAGATAAATCCCGTTGTAGGGCCATTCCAGGTCATTGATTCTTTTAAGGATGTCCATCATCCTGCTGATTTTCAATGGTTTTCCCGAAAGCAGTGAGATATCCGTTTCCGACAGGGAGATATCCAGGTTCACCGCATCGTTGACGTCATACATCCCTGTTCTTATTATGGTGGTCATGTTATTGCCGTCCCAAGACCATGTACCCGGTTGTATGTTATAGGCGTAATTCATCGCATTGCCGTTCACTTCCACTTTCTCCGGGGGATAGGTGAGTGGAAGAAGCAATTCGTATGCCCTGGCGGTAACCATGTTTTCGAACGAACCCCTGACGGGGGCGATATGTATCTTCATGTTCCTGCCTTCGCGGGTGAAATCCACATCCGTCAGCGTGTATTGACCTTTGATATAGGTCTGGTCATCGCCGGCGTCATCATACACAACAGTACTGCCTTTATCACCGGGAAAGATTTCCAGTATCAGCGTATCGGCGGGTTTCTCCGTGATCCGGCACTTTTGGGGCTGCATGGGTATGATGGCGCCTGCCCTGACATACAGGGGGATATCGCTTAACATAAAAGTGCGTGTGACGATCTGCTTGCCATTCATTAATGTGCCGCTGTTCCATTCGATCCAGGTTCCTTCGGGCAGCCATATTTTCTGTGTGGCATAAAGACTGTCGCGGCTGTCATTGTAATGGTTCATAGGTTTCGTTACGGGTGATGCCAGGATATCATCACCGAACATATACTGTCCCTTGAAGAGGTAAGCATTCTCCTCGTCGGGATGATCATAGTACATGGGTCGCAGCAACGAGATGCCTGTTTCGTAAGCCTCATGGGCGGCAGTGTAAATGTACGGGAAGAGGGCATACCTGAGCTTCACGGCCCGGCGCATAGCATAATAGTAAGGCAGGGGCCAGGCCCACAACCGGCGCTCAATAGCGGGATCTTTGGTGCAATGGGTCCTGAAAACGGGGCTGAAAGCACCCCACTGAACCCAGCGGGTGAACAGCTCCGGATCCTGGCGGTAGTCCATATCGGGTCCGCGAAAATGACCTCCGATATCATGGCTCCAGTAGCCATAACAGACATTGGAGGCGGTGAGGGTGAAGTAAGGCTGATAGGCCAGCGAACGCCACGTAATGCGCGTATCGCCCGAGAAACCGATTTGATAACGGTGGTTGCCCAAACCACCATAACGGTGCATGATCATCGGCCTGATCGTGTCGTGCAACTGCATGTCGCTGAAAAAAACATAGTTCAGATAAAAGGTCGGATTCACACCTTTTATTTTGGTTGTGCTCCATTGCTGCCAGTCGAGCCACCAGAAATCAATGCCCATCTTTTGCATCGGGTGGAGGATCAGCTTGAAATAATTGGTGGCAAAGGTCTTATCGACAATATCGAAAGGGATGTATTTTTTTGTGGCCGGATCAACGCCCATAGCTTTGGCAAAGGCAGGATAGACTTTCTCAAAAGGCTGGATGCCTGAGGCGGGATGCAGGTTGAGGCAGGTATGTAAATCCTTGTCATTTGTCCATTGCAGGAATTTTGCAGGATCAGGAAAATAGTCGGTATTCCAGGTATATCCAGTCCATCCGGCCCATTCGCCGGCCTGGTCATTTATCTTTTTACCGTCCACGTACCATTCCTTTTTATCGACAATGTGCCAGTCCATATCGATGACCAGGACATCGAGGGGCATCTTATGAATGTCATATTCATGGACCAGCTCTTTGAGCTCTTCGTCGGTATAAGCCCAATAGCGTGACCACCAGACCCCGAAGGCAAATTTGGGTGGCATGGGTATTTTACCGGCCACCTGAGTGAAATCATACAAAGCGGTCTTGTAATCACGCCCATAACCAAAGAAGTACAGGTCCTGCAGACTCTTTTCGGGACGGGGCATGACCCAGGGCCAGGCGGAGTTGTCGAACAGGGGCCGGTCCGAATCATCGATCATCACCCATCCATCTGTCGAGAGAATGCCCGGATCAAGGGTCATATATTTCTTGTCATAAGTGGAGTAATTGCCATCGTAACCATCGAGGGTACGCGCAGTCCCGAACAGATTACCCTTGTTCTTCATACCCGGATGCCAGGTGACAGCCTTGCCACCGGCACTGACTTCGACGGTCAGGTTCTTGGCATTGAATTGACCGCTGTTTTCCCGGTATTTCAGTGTTAATACCCCGGTGCTGATAATCAGCCATCCTTTCTTAACCGAGGTGGTGAAAGAGGGAACAGGGAGGTTCCTGTTGACAAATGTCAGTGAGGCATGATCCTCAAACTGCCCGTCACCCGACCACTCCATCCGGATGACACGGGGTGTGAGAACAGTGAAACGCACATCGCCCGATATGACCATGGCCTCTTTCTTGGCTATCGGGTCGTAGGACTGTGACCAGGAATTAATTGCAGTCATACATAAAATCAGTAATAGGAATGTTAATGTTTTCATTGATTCATTAATAAAATGTCATCTTTTTTTCGACTTATCTGTATTATCCGGTTTGCCTGACCGTATCATGGCGTGAAACGGTGTCTATGACCGCAAGAGCGTGTAATGAAAGTAAAAGCAAGATAACTGACAGAGAAAGGTTCTTTGATCGTATCATTGTTCCAGTTTTAGAGAGATAAGACCGCATATAACAAAATTAAACATTCTAATATCCCAACGGTCAACAATTAACGAAGAAATAGAGTATAGCGTGGAAACAGTCACTCCCCGGATAGTCAAAAAAGTATCGAATAACAGCAACTCAGGAATAAGAATTCACTGGCTGACAGCCTGCAGGGCATATATACGATATCTGTCCGCTCCCTTAATAAAGCGAGATATATTCTCTCATGTGAAAGAAAATTCTTCGCGCAGTTAGAAGTTTACCCGCAGAACACCGAAGATATTCCTTCCCGGAGCATTGATGCCGGAAGCAAAGGTACGGTATCGGATGTCAAAGATGTTATCGATTCCAGCCTGAATCACAACAAAGTCATTGACCTTATATGAGATCCTGCTGTTGACCGTATACCATGCCGGCATACCGTCGGCAGTGGCATATTGTTCATTGTCTTCACCATTCAGATAATAATTCTTAAGACGTTTCCAGCCGTTATAGTTGATGAAAAGCTCTCCTGACCACGAACCCGAATGGTACTGAATCCCAATCTGTCCAAATACAGGTGGTATATGATCGAGGGGTTTGGTCGTGCTGTCTTCGAGAATACGACCGTAGTTGTAATTAAATGATATGGTCATGCCCAAATAAGAGGTAAGATCGGCTTTAAGATTTGATGAGCACCCCAGCAGTAAGGCTTTCTCTTTGTTCTGGTTAGCCATAACACGGCTCATGGTGCCGTCATATATAACCGAATCCTGTCCTTGAAATTGGAAGGTATCAGTGACAATGGCATCGATAAAATAAGTGATGAAAAACACGTTCTCCCAACTGAAACAGTCATTGTACCATCTGGTGATATTCAGGTCTCCGTTGACGGTTTTTTCGGGTTTCAGATTCGGATTGGGGACAATGACCGTTCCCGGTGACGAATCGAACACTTTGCTCAGATCATCAACGTTAGGTACTCTGAATCCCGTACTGCCATTTAGTGAAATTTTCCAATAGGCAGACGGCAGGAATAGTAATCCTAAATTTCCACTATAGGTGAAATTCTTTTGTTTTACCTCATTAAATGGAAAAGGGAAAAAGGTTTTGTCTTTGAAACTTGAAAAGAGTGTAGCATACCCGAGGCGCAAGCCATCGTTTAAAACAAATTGATCATTAATTTTCCAGGTCTGAGTCATAAAGGCACCTGCCAGCAGCATCCTGTTATGACCATCAGGATAGCGTGTGTCCAAAGGACTCTGCATGCCATTTGTCACATCCTTAAGGAAAGCTGTTGATTTCAGTGTATTATATTGCCCGTCAATGCCAAAACGGATGCTGCCTGTCCTGGCATGCCTCACAAAATCGAGATTGAAACCGGCGACTTTCACATTTTCGTTCCTGTTCGCCAGGTCATTTTTCCCAAAAGAGCGGTTGTGCCGGCTTTCTTTGATATGTTGATAGCTGGCTGTTAGTGTAATGGCATTAAAAAATCCTGTGTTTTTAATGGCCAGGTGGTAGGCCGTCAATAATCTGTATTGAGGACCATAGTACCATTGGGCATATTTCAATCCTTCCTCTTTGGGATCAGTCAAACGGTCATAACGGGGAATGTCGGATGAGTTGGAGAATTGAAAATTGAAACAGTGAGAGAAGTTTTCATTGGGCTGGAGAAGAATCTTTTGTAACAGGTCATATTGAGAATAACCGCTGTACCTTTGTAACCGGATATTGTTATTTTGGACCAAAGAATCCACCCCGTTCATGCGTTTGACAAAATAAAACCGTTCTCCGAAGGAATTATAATAAGGATTAGGTTGTCCTCCCATCAGCAAATCGTTGAAATCACTGAAAGTGAATGAGGTTAGTGAACCGACGTGTCTTGTGGCGAGATTGATCTCAACGTGTCCGGTCTTCTCATTGTTCACCGTACCATAACGCATGAATGCTTGTCCCTTGAAATTAAATTTCTGCTCCGGTCCCGCAAGTACCGGATTTTTGGTATATAAATTAATCACCCCGCCTAAAGCATCGCTGCCATAAACGGTTGATGAAGGACCGAATAACACTTCAACACGTTTCAGGCTGTTTTGATCGATGGTGATGATGTTTTGCAGATGCCCGGAACGGTAGATCAGGTTATTTATCCTGATGCCATCAATCACCAGGAGTATCCGGCTGGCTTCAAAGCCACGGATGACAGGGCTTCCACCTCCCTGTTGGCTTTGCTGAACAGCCACCTCTCCTTCATTTGCCAGAAGCTCAGCGGTGGTTTGTAAATTCAAAAGATTAATCTGTCGTGCCGGAATCGATTGTATCTGTTGTGCTACAAACCTCTTTTGTTCTTCTATCTTATTGGCTGATATGACCACTTCGTCCAGATAAACGGTTTTACTGATCGTATCACCGGCAGGACTACCTTGGGCGTCTACATTCAAATATACTATGAGGCATATAAATGAGCTAATGATAAATTTAATCATGATGTTTTTACATTTTAAGTGATTTAAAAATAATAACTCTCCTTTTCCTGGCAGGTAGGATTGCCTTTTCCGAAATGCTGATCTGTTTTACCTTTCGGAAATTAAAATGGGAAATGTGGGGATATAAGAATACCGTGACACTCAGGAGGAGGACTGTCGATCAGTATTATGACGGAATGAAAATGAGATTTCCATTCAGAAAAATGAAATTTATTTACAGGAAAATGGGTAATCGAGATATTTTCTGGGATAATAAGGATCAACATAAGATAATCGAGGACATGATTGATTAATTTATCTGAATGTTGTTGGTGTTGTTTTGTCAGAAATTCAAAAAAGGCGTTTACGAGACCTTCTTCTTTAAAGTCACGGTTACAAAAGATGTAAATGGTGTCGTGATGCATCTCTGTTTTTAAGAAATCATACATTTCACCACGAAAAATGATCTCATTTTTTTTGCTCCTGCATTGAACAAATTCATCTCTGGAGAGTTTTAGAATAATGTTTTTACTTTTTGATGTTAAGGTTTTGCATGTCGCTATGTAATGTCTATACCTTTCAAATTGGTATAAAAGCCAGGAACCACTCGTGTTAAAGAGAATTAAGCAGAGAAGAATAAGATAAAAAAATTTTTTCAACTATCTCATTTAGGTTTCTTGACAAATATAGGAATTTATTAAGAAAATCCAAGGACATCAGGAATAGGAATTTGACTTCATTATAAAGATAAATGTTTGTTGATTGGTATTTGTATTTTGAAGCTTTTAAATGATTAAAATAAAATTGGCTGTGATAGTAAGTAATCCCTCTTTTTTAGTTATCTTTGTATAAATGATCTTAAAATAGTTATAAACCATTACTTTGTACTCAGAATTAATTTTAATCAACTAATTTTTTTCCCATGAATATTTTTGTCTCCAATTTAAGTTTCAGAGTTAACAGTGAAGACTTAAAGCAGCTTTTTGTCGAATACGGTGAGGTGACTTCAGCAAAAGTGATAACCGATAAGTTCTCAGGCCGATCGCGAGGTTTTGGTTTCGTAGAGATGAAAAACGATGACGAAGCCAAGAAAGCCATTGAGGAACTGAACCAGGCTGAATATGACGGAAAGGTGATCTCTGTGTCCATTGCCAGACCAAGACCGGAAAGAAGAACCGAAGGTCAGGCCGGGGAACGTCGCAGCTTCAACAAATATTGATTTGTTTTTAGATTTCCCCCTCTAATCTTTTGACTTAAAAATATGGCATGGCAAGAGGAGTGCTTTCTGCCATGCATAGTACCGTTAACATTTTGTTGTCGGAGGGAAAAGGTATGGGCTTTCAGGAATAGCTTCCTTTGGCGGTGGTTTAAACGTCTATCGGTTGACGTCCCGGCCGGATCCTGATTCCACAGAGGTGATGAAAGTTTTAGCTGAGACCTTGATCCATTTAGGTATGGCATCGGCAAAAATAATCAGGACCGACACCATGATGACGGCGGTGAGAAACAGGTTGATGAGCCCCTGTGCTAAGGTTTGCGAGACGGCTGTCTGAGGCAGGTACAGCCCGAAAATGTTCTTCCAGCCTGCTGTCAGGGTGGTGATACCGACAAAAATCATGGGTACGATGGTCACCCAGGCGTATTTTGCTTTTCCTTTATTAATGATGTATGAGGTGCCTACTGCCAGGGCGGCAGTGGCCAGCAGTTGATTGGCGGTGCCGAACATAGGCCAGATGGTGGCTACACTGCCGGTATATATAAAATACCCCCAGGCAAAAACGATGATACAGCTGGTTATCAGCGTACCGGGTATCCATTTGGTATTACCGAAAGGTTTATATATTTTTCCTGTCATCTCTTGCAGCAGAAAACGGGCTATACGCGTGCCGGCATCGATGGTGGTGAGAATGAACAGGGCCTCAAACATGATGGCGAAGTGATACCAGTATGACATCAATCCTTTCAATCCGGGTATGGCTGAAAATATCTGGGCCATACCTACAGCCAGCGAGACGGCGCCGCCGGTGCGGCCGGCTATCTGTTCTCCCACCTCGGCCGAGAGCTGAGGCAGGGCCGTGGTAGTAAAACCCATATCCTTTAAGGCAGGAACGATCTGGGCAAATTTATCGGGCGACACATTGATTTGAAAATAATCCAGCGGAAAAAGACTGGTGGCAGCGATAAGAGCCAGAATGCTCACCATCCCTTCGGTCAGCATGGCACCGACGGCAATGGGTTTGATATGCCTCTCACTGCCTATCATCTTGGGCGTGGTGCCCGAACTGACCAGCGAGTGGAATCCTGAGATGGCCCCGCAGGCAATGGTGATAAAAAGGTAGGGGAAAAGAGTGCCGGGAATCACCGGCCCCCCGCCATGAATAAATGGAGTGAAAGCAGGCATTTTCAGGTTGGGGGCCACGACAATGATACCGACGGCGAGCAGGCCGATAACCGATATCTTCATGATCGAACTCAGGTAATCACGTGGCGCCAGCAGCAGCCACACAGGAAGAACGGAAGCCAGAAAACCGTAACCGGCCAGCAGAAGGGTGAGCGTTTTCCTGTCGAAGGTGAACCATGAAGCGAAAGCCGAATGGGGGATGTATTTGCCGAAAATAACGGCCAGTGCCAGTAAAATGACCCCGATCACTGTGGCTTCGCTGGTCTTCCCCTTGCGGAATACGAACATCCACAGACCCATGAACAGGGCAATGGGTATGGTGGCGGCAATGGTGAAGGTACCCCAGGAGCTCTCGGCCAATGCATTGACCACGACCAGGCCCAGACCTGCGAGGGCGATGATGATGATGAGCAAAGTGGCTATTGAAGTGGTGAAGCCGCTCACCTTGCTGATCTCGGCCCTGGCTATTTCGGCCAATGACTTGCCGTCGTGTCTGACCGAAGCCAGCAATATCACGTAATCGTGAACGGCGCCGGCCAACACGGAACCTAACAACATCCATAAAAAACCGGGGAAATAGCCGAATTGCGCGGCCAGCACAGGTCCTACCAGAGGCCCCGCACCCGCTATCGCCGCAAAATGATGCCCGAACAAGACCCATTTTCGCATGGGATGATAGTTCTGCCGGTCGAAGAGACGAACGGCCGGCGTCGCGTTCGTTTCATTGATGACCGCCACCCTGGCAGCGATAAAACCAAAATAAAAACGATAGGCTATCGCGAAGAAGGCCAGCGTTCCAAGGACCAAAGGCATCGCATTCATGACAGGAATTCGTTATGCCTGATATTCTGCAACAAAGGAAATAAAAAATAACGTGCGAAACAATGAAACACTTTGCCGGATATATTTATTATAACACCACATGGTTCTACTGTTATCTCTTATTTTTCTTTATCTTTAACCGATTTTGGTTCATTTATTTCCTATAGCAGAACTTCAAATATCGTATATTTGAAAAGGCTTAATCCTATTATGTTTTATTGTCTAATTTAACCGGAGGATCAGATGAATACTGCAATTATCATTGTCGTCATCGTTGTTATTCTGTTGTTCTTTATTGGCATCAGGATCGTGCGTCCCACTCACAAAGGTTTGATTGAACGCCTTGGAAAATATAACCGTTTTGCCAATGCGGGATTCCATTGGATCATCCCTTTCATTGAGCGTATGTATAAGGTGAATATCACCGAGCAGATGGTGGATGCCGATCCACAGGAGATCATCACCAACGACAATCTGAATGCCCGCGTCGATGCGCAGGTGTATTTCAAAGTGAAGCTGGATGAGGAAAGTGTGAAAAGCTCCCAGTATAATGTCAATAATTATCAATGGCAGATCGTCAACCTGGCCCGCACCACCCTGAGAAATATCATCGGCACCCTCACACTGAAGTCAGCCAACAGTGAAAGAGGAAAAATCAATGCTGAGCTGCATAATACCTTGCGTGTCGAAACCCGGAACTGGGGTATTGAAATTGTCCGCACCGAACTGAAGGAGATTGACCCGCCCAAGGATGTCCAGGAAACCATGAACAAGGTCGTTAAGGCTGAAAATGAAAAGATTGCCGCCATTGATTTCGCTACAGCGCGGGAGACGGCTGCCGATGGGGAGAAAAGAGCCAAGATCAAGGAAGCCGAGGGAGTAAAACAGTCACGGATATTGCAGGCCGAAGGGGAGGCTGAAGCCATCAAACTGGTCAACGAAGCGGCCAATAAATATTTTATTGGGAATGCACAGCTGCTGCGTAAACTTCAGGCGCTGGAATCATCACTGGAGAAGAATGCCAAGATTGTCGTGCCTACGGGTACGGAACTGGTCAACATCATAGGCGAAATGGCCGGCGTGGTTCCCCTGCGGCAGAAACAGAAAGAAGAGTAAAATTATTTTTTTTCTATGTCGTTGTAAATTGCAATAATTTCATCCCTGTATTTTTCCGGCGCTTCAAGGTATCCCCACCCGTATTCCATCTGTTCTATACCTCCGAACACCGAATCAACGGCAGTGACAATGCCATGGGGTATCTTTCTGTCATTTAGTATCTCATCCATCAAATTCGCCTCGTATTCATTACTCAGGCTGATGATCTTCTCAAATTCTTCCATGTTGGTCATTGTTTATGTGAATAATTTTTAACCGTCATATTTTAAAAGCTAACTTGATCCCCTGTATCAACATATTAACTCCTATTATTCCCAGGATGATGCCCATGATCTTGCTGATAACGATAATGTGCTTCTTACCGATCATTTTTACCAGATACTCACTGTATATGAAAGCAAAATATGTCAGAAGAATCATCAGGGCAAAAATAGCAATAGTAATGATAACGTTGATGTAATTTGCATTCGTCATGTAATTCATGGCTGTCACAATGGTTCCGTGACCTGCCGGTAAAGGAATTGCCAGGGGGAGGTGGCGATGCCTTCGGTGAGACTGATAAAAAATGGGTGCATTGGCTAACGGATTCATGATGGCAAAGACCCATAAACACCATCAGGGAGAAGCTCCGGAGATTTGTCATGATGTACTGGTTTTAAAGTGTCACTTTCAAAGACAAATATAGTATTTTAGGACATAGGATATGGTTTCATCGGGTCATCGCCGAATAGCTTTATCACGTGAAATTTGCATATCATATATTTTCATCTTAATTTGCCGGCTAATTTCCATCAAAGGAAAGTTAAAATGTATCATTAAAATTTAGCGTATGAAAAAATCATTACTCTTTACGGTTGTCGCAGCTATCCTTTCCATTCATGTGATGGCGGGCGGCATAGTGACCAATTCGAACCAGAGCGCAGCCTATGTCAGACTGTTGGCACGTAATGGTGCCCTTGGCATTGACGGGGTATATTATAATCCTGCCGGGCTGACAAAACTGGATAAAGGTTTTAATTTCTCTTTTAATAACCAGACTATTTTTCAGACCAACGGCGTGGTCAGTAACTATCCTTTTCTGCACCATGCGCCTGACGCCAAATACAGCGGCGAAGTGACGGCCCCCATTTTCCCCGGCATTTATGCCGCTTACCGCTTCGACAAGTTTGCTGTTTCCTTCGGTTTCAACCCTGTCGGGGGTGGTGGCGGTGCCGAGTATGACAAAGGTTTACCCTCCTTTGAGATGGACATTTCCGATCTGGTGCCCAGTATGTCATCATCAGGTCTCCCTGTGACTGATTACAGCACCGACATTTATTTCAAGGGTACCTCGGTGTATTTCGCTTACCAGCTGGGTCTGTCCTATGAGATCATCCCCGAAGTGTCGGTGTTTGCCGGGGCACGTTACGTCACTGTGAAAAATACCTATAAAGGTCATATCAGGGACATCATGATTGATTACAGTGGCCAGTTCCTGCGTGCCGATGCCTTTTTTACCGGTGCGGCCACACAATATACCGATGTAGCGACCTTCGCCACCGCAACTGCTAATGCCATCAATGATGCCATTCAGCAAGGTGAGATTAATCCTAATGATCCGCTGACTGATCCGACCCTTATCCAGGGTCTTGAGCAATTAGGCATAGACCCTACAGGTTTCACCAATTACCAGGCTGCCGGGGCTTATTCCCTCGCCGCCCAGAGCGCCACCGAATCGGCGGCAGCTATGACAGCCAATGCCGAAGCCACAGGCGATAAAGAGGTCGACGTCACACAGAAAGGCACAGGTGTCACACCAGTGATCGGCGTTAACCTGACATTGTGTGAAAAGCTGAACATCGGCCTGAGGTATGAATTTCTTACGAAGATAGAGCTCAAGAACCACACCCTTGTGGACGGAACAGGTGAATTCCCCGACGGTGAGAAAATACGCAGTGACATGCCGGCATTGCTTGCTATAGGCGCTACTTATCCCTTTATACCTAAACTCAGAGGATACCTTGATTTTAATTATTACTTCGACAGAGGTGCCAACTATGGAAGAACAGACACTCTCGGTAATTTTATCAGTAACAAAGATGTCATCGGCAAGAATTATTATGAAATTTCGGGCGGATTAGAATATAATATCACGAAAAAAATACTGGTGAGTGCCGGTTACCTTTATTCGCGGACAGGAGTCGACCAGTCTTATCAGACCGATCTCAGCAACAGCCTGACCTCAACAGCTTTCGGTTTCGGTGGTGCCTGGCAGGTTTCCCCAAGAGTGGCCATCAATATTGGCGCTCTCTTCGTTACTTATTATGACAGTGATAAGACATATGGTCATTTTCTCGGATCAGAATACATACCTGTGACGGAAACCTATTCCAGGTCTAACTCCGCCTATTCCATTGGGGTGGATTTCAGGCTGGGGAAGTAGGACAGTCGTCAGTCGTCAGTCGTCAGTCGGCAGTCGGCAGTCGGCAGTCGGCAGTCCGGAACTTTTCTGGTAATCCGTAACTTGCAACCCGCAACCCGCAACTTTTTAATTTATTACATGATAGTTGTTTTTATCTGCGAATTACTATTTTTGTAACACGATTTTACAAAAAAGTAACACTATGCAGATAAAACGGTTCGGCGTGTCGCTGGATGAAAACCTTCTGACAGCCTTAGACCAATTGGTCATCAGGCATCATTTTCCCAATCGTTCACAGGCCATTCGTCACTTGATCAAAAGCAACATGGTTGAGGAAAAGTGGAATCAGAATGCCATTGTAGCGGGTTCAATCGTCATCGTGTATGATCATCACAAGCGCGATCTCAACAACACGCTCATGCGTGTACAGCACGATTATCACCATCTCATCCTGTCGACCCAGCATGTCCACCTGGCCCATGATCTCTGTTTGGAAACCATTGCCGTTAAGGGTGATGCGCAACAACTGAGATTGCTTTCGGATAAAATCATCGCCACCAAGGGTATCCGGCACGGGAAGCTGGTTATGACTGCTTTAGACTAACGGCATCATTTCAAAATAAATCACTATGCATATCCCGGATGGTTATTTAAGTCCGCAGACCTATGTACCGCTTTACGGTGCTTTCCTGGCCATTGAGGCAGTGGCGGTAGGGAAAGTGAGAAAGGAGGTTTCGAAGCGGAGTATCCCGTACATCGGTATGGCGGCGGCTTTTTCATTCATTATCATGATGCTGAATCTTCCCATTCCGGGAGGTACGACAGGTCATGCCGTGGGGGCGGCGCTTATCGCCATCATCCTGGGGCCCTGGGCAGCCTCTCTGGCCGTTTCGGTGGCCCTGATCATACAGGCTCTGGTCTTTGGTGACGGCGGCATAACGGCCCTTGGGGCCAATGCTTTCAATATGGCCATTTTTATGCCTTTTGTGGCCTATTTTATTTTCAGACTCCTAAACGGACATTCACTGAAGAAAAGCAGGGTGGTGGTGGCTTCATTTATAGCCGGATATCTGAGCCTTGTGCTAACCGCTATCCTTACAGGTTTTGAACTGGGCATTCAACCGCTCATCGCAACAGGCCCTGATGGCCGGGCCCTTTATGCGCCCTATGATCTGAGCATTGCCGTGCCGGCAATGGCACTCGGGCATCTTGTTCTTTTCGGCATCATAGAAGGACTGGTGACTGCCCTGGTCATGTATTATTTCTATAGAAGCGAATCACAGATGATCTATGCCATTAACCGGGGAGGAGCCCATGAATAAACTGCTGAAAAGGATTATCATCACCTTAGTGGCTCTGGTACTGCTTACCCCTGTGGGTATTCTGCTGCCCATATTTGTAGATGCGGGTGATGCCTGGGGTGAGTGGTCGGCAAGGACCGTCGCTAAACTCATCGGTTATGTTCCACAGGGGCTGGCCAAATACGAAGGCATATGGAAAGCACCCCTCGCCGGTTATACAACCGGTGGCCACGACACATCCATCGTCAGACAGTCGTTCCAGTACCTGATATCGGGTGTGATAGGAGCAGCACTGGCTTTGATTGTGGCTTATATCGTGTCAAAAATGATCATCAGAAATGGAAAATGATATCCCTTCTTTTTTGCTAAATCCTGAAGCGAGGACCATACCGACAGGCCGGAGAGGACAGCGGCGGCCGGCCTTTATCGATGTGACCCTGCGCCACGCCGCCGATATTGTCCGATCGATTCGCCTGCAGGCTGATAACAGCTCGAAGAACACGTTTATCGGGAAAATGAATCCCTGCATAAAGGTTATTTCTTTCATTTATCTTATCGTCATCATCAGCATCGTTAACAGCTTGCCGTCACAACTGTCGGTGACGCTTTTCATTTTTATACTTTATTCACTGGCACGGATTAACATCATTCAGGTATACCGTAAGATACTGCTGGTCGTACTTCTTTTCGGGTTTCTGGTGTTTTTACCTGCCACCTTGAATGTCATCACCCCTGGCCATGTCATTATCCACCTGATATCATTTAAACAGCCACATCAATTCTGGATTTATCACATACCGCAGCATATTGGAATAACCGTGGAGGGAAGCCGCGTTGCAGCCCTTCTTCTGTTGCGGGTGCTCAATTCGGTTTCATTGACCCTGGTGGTTGTATACAGCACCTCTTTCCCGGGACTGTTAAAAGCCTTCAGGATTTTTCTGGTGCCCGTGACCTTGCTCATGACTGTTTCTCTGGCATACAAATACATCCTGATCTTATCCGAAACTGTCGGTGACACCTACCGGGCTATGAAATCACGACTCATACAGCGTGTACCGGGCAAGGCGGCCAGGGAACTGACCGGCAGCCGGTTTTTCTTCATTTTTAAAAGGTCACAGACCCTTTACGAGATGTCATATCACGGCATGATATCAAGGGGTTATGACGGCAAAATTAACATGATCGATAACAGGAGACCTGGATTACGCGATGTGGTGGCATTGGCAGTGGTGGTTTTTTTTGGTATCGGTGTCATTTTAATTCAATCCATGGCATGAATAACGTCATTGCATTGGAGAATGTCAGCTATCGTTATTACAGTAAGGTATTGGCCCTCAACGATATCAACCTTCAGGTGAACAAGGGTGAGATCTTCTGCATTATGGGGCAGAACGGCAGCGGTAAGTCGACATTGTTGAACATCATTAACGGATTGATATTACCTGAATCAGGCCATGTGGCTTTCAACGGCACTCCGCTGACAAAAGCCTCACTGGAGGATAAGGTTTTTAATACCCATTTGCGGCAGTCAATGGGTTACATCTTTCAAAATCCCGATGTTCAGCTTTTTTGTCCCACCGTTTTTGATGAGCTTCTTTTCGGACCATTGCAAATGAATATGCCGCAAGAAAAGGCTGTCGAGAGAGGTGAAGCCATGCTTGAGGCCCTGGGTATTGAAGAACTGAAAGACAGACCTGTATATATGCTATCAGGTGGTGAAAAGAAAAGGGTGGCTATCGCTGCTGTTCTCACTCTTAATCCGGATATACTCCTGATTGACGAACCCCTGTCAGATCTTGATCCGAAGACACAGACGTTCTTTACCGAACTGTTACTGGAACTGAACCGTGCCGGTAAGACCATTGTTTTTGCCACACATCATCTTGATCTGATCGATCATTTGCAACCCCGCATGGCGGTGTTGGGCGCTGATCACCGCATACAAAAAACCGGCACGGCACACGACATCCTTACAGATAAGGCTTTCCTGGTAAGCGTCAACCTCATCCATGAACATATGCACAAGCATGGTGAAAAGACACACAGTCATTTTCATTCACATTATATTTTTCATGAACATTGAGCTTTCATGATATCATGTGCCATATCACCACAAAATAATGAGTAATCCAACCAAGATTTTTTATAATAATACTTTATGGATTGAGTAAAATTCATTCTAATTTTGCTCAAATAAATGTCGTCGTTTATGTTTCTCATTACATGATGATAATCAACCATCTCAATTTAAGAGATTGATTTTATTCTCAAATAACTGATAAAATGAAAAACCATGACATTAAAAATGTAAATCAAGGTCATCAATGGCCTCAGATATTTGATCTTCTGATTGATGAGGAGCAGGAATATATAAAGCAGCATATGCATATCGTTCAGTTCCGGCGTGGGGAAACCATTCTGAAACAGGGAGCTCCTTTCAACCATGTTAAATACCTCATCAGCGGACTTGCCAAGATACATCTGACGGGTATCGATGGCAGCGATATTATTCTGAGGCTTCTGAAACCAAATGAATTGTTTGTAGGCCCGGGCTTATATGTGAACAATACTTATCATTTCTCATTGACAGCTATTGAAAATTCAGATGTATGTTATATCGACAGAGAGGCTATTCGTTCCATCATAAATAAAAATCCTCAGTTCACGGAAACTTTTCTGACACAGTCACATTTGCACCTGTCGCAGGCTTATGAGAAGCTCATCACCCTGAATCAAAGAAATGCGAGGGGTCGTGTTGCTGATGCCTTCCTCTATCTGGCTAAAAATGTTTTCGAAAGCAATGCCTTCACCGTCAATCTTTCCAAGTTGGAATTAGCTGAAATGGCGGGCATCTCCAAAGAAAGCTTCTACAAGATTTTAAATGAATTTGAGGCCGATAATCTCGTCCGCCTGAAAGGTAACAACTGTGAACTGTTGAACAGGGAGCGGCTGGAGACGATCAGGGAGAACGGGTAAAAGTCTTCAGGTCTTCAAGTCTACAGGTCTTCAGGTTTACAGGCGAAGCAATGCCGCAGACAGAGCTCCGCCGCGACGGAGTCCCGATGAGATCCGCCGGAAGTGGGGCGAAATCGGGTTCTGCAGGATAATATCCTCACTCTTACCTATTTGTATGTCGGACCGGGATTGCATGTAAAAGACCTTTACGATTCGGAGGTTTTGGGGAGTGGTGCAATGGCATAATAATCATTTTAACCTGATCATCTTCTTACATTTGATCCTGCCATTGTTTCTTTATTTTACCTTTGCCTGGCATACTGTTTTTGAATTTTTTAACATAAAACCTTCAATTGTTTGGGTCATGTCACGGGATACCCGCTCATCGACACGCATTCCTGGTCATATCTTATATCTGCCACGATGGTATCCTAACCGCTATGACCCGATGTGGGGTCTTTTCGTGAGACATCATGCCGAAGTGACCGCCACAATTAGCAGGGTGTCCGTATTATATGTTCACGCCATAAGTCCCGGGACAGTTGAGGAAAGTCATCGAAAAAAATTCGATATAGAGACAGACGATAACAATGGTGTTCTGACGGTCAGGCTGTATTATCATGCACCCCGTTTTGAGTTTTTGGGTAAGATCGTTGCTCCCTGGCTGTTTATAAGGGCTATCGCCAAAGGTTATCATATAATAAAGCAGCTTCATGACCGGCCGGATATCATTCACGTGCATGTGCTCACCCGGCCGGGAGTGATCGCCTTATGGTTCCATGTCATGCATGGCATCCCTTACGTAATTACTGAACACTGGTCACGTTACCTGCCTGAAGTGAATGCCTATCACGGTGTCATCAGGAAGGTGATGACCCGGTTGGTTGTCAGATGCGCCTGTGCTGTTACCACCCCGGCGGAGAATTTAAAACAAGCCATGCAATCACGTGGGCTCAAAAATAAACATTATATGATATTACCGAATGTGGTCGATACGGACCGGTTTGTACCGTCAGTGATAAATACAACCCAAGCAGACCGTCACATGGACCGTAAGATAAAGTTTGTTCACGTGTCGTGTTTCGAGGACCAATCCAAGAACATCACCGGTACCTTGAACGTTCTGAAAAGGCTGTCCATTGAGCGGCAAGACTGGGAATGCCATATGGTAGGTGATGGTACCGACAGGGAACGGATGATGCGTCTGGCCGAGCAGTTGGGATTGGATAATATGGTACGTTTTACGGGTCTTCTGGAAGGGGAAGTCCTGGTTGAGGCTATCCGTTCATCCGCTTTCATGATCCTTTTCAGCCGGTATGAGACCTTCTCGGTAGTCATCAGGGAGGCTTTCGCCTGCGGATTGCCCGTGGTGGCAACGGCCGTGGGCGGGATAACGGAAGCCATGAGCAACGAGAGAGGTATCCTGGTGAAACCGGGCGATGAAGAGGATATGCTGGAAGCCGTTAAATGGATGCTTGATCATTACATTGACTATAACAGAGAGAAGATCAGGGCATATGCGGTGGCGAATTTCGGGAAAGAGATGGTTAGGAGGAAGTTGGAGGAGCTTTATCAGATGGTTGGGGGAAATTTGTAAGTTGCAGGTGGAGCGCAGCGACATCCCGCCGCAGGCGGGATTGCAGGTAGCAAATTACGGGTTACAAATTACAAATTGTAAATTACAAAATGCAAAATCGATAACTGTTGAATCCACCATCAGGCAAGAACGGTCTCCGTTTCGGGGTGATGTGCAGCGGATATGAATTCCAGGCCTGGCAAGCCGAGTCCATCACACGCTTACTGGCAGACGGCAATCAGGCTGTACTGCTGATCATGGATGATAACGCGGTCATGCACCGGTCTTTCTTCAACAGGGTATATCGTTATTCATGGAAGACATTTTTATTCAGTTTGTGCCAGCGCTATTTCTTAAGGCCACCGGCAAAAAAGATCATTTCACTGAAGACGGTGCTGGACCATATTCCCGTTATGCGGTGCCGGACCGTCAACAAGGGTTATTCACAATATTTCACATCCTCCGATGTTACTGGCATCCGGTCGTATAACCCCGATTTTATCCTTCGTTTCGGTTTCAGCATTATCCGTGGCGATATTCTGGAGGCGGCCGTTTATGGTATCTGGTCTTTTCATCATGATGATGAAAGGAAGTACCGGGGCGGGCCACCTGGTTTCTGGGAGATTTATTATAAAGATCCTGTCACGGGTTCGGTATTGCAACGGCTGACGCCTGACCTGGACGCAGGTATTGTCCTTTACCGGGGATTTTACAGGACCATCGCCCATTCCTATTCCGCCACTGTGGACCGCTTATTGTCGGGCAGCTCCGGCTGGCCGGCGGCGGTGGCCCGGGCTGTGCTCCATGCACGCGACAATGGGGCAGGCGACGATGCCGTGCCGGACTTACTGAAATGGAAGACCAGCACCACGCAGGCTCCGGTATACCGGGCGCCAAAGAATCTGAAAATGATCATATTTCTGCTGAAACTGTTCGTCAATAAGGTTATGTTTCAATATAGTGATCTCATGCGGTCTGAGAAATGGAACATCGCCATGGTCCGTGGTACAACGGGCGATATCCTGTCGGGACAGCTGACTCTCAAACCCACCTGGCTGCCGTCACCCCCGGCAGGCACCTATTACGCCGATCCCTTTGTAACCGGAAAGAACCATCTGCTGCATATAGTCTGCGAAGATTATGACTACCGCAGAGCAAGAGGCATGCTGTCATACATCGTGGCGGAACCGTCCACAGGCAGGATCATCGAGAAAAAGACTCTTCTGTCCGAAAAATGGCATTTGAGCTACCCTTTCCTGATCTCGCTTGAGAACCGTTTCTACTGCATCCCCGAGAGCGCAGCCTGCGGCAAGGTCACAGTCTACCTCCTCGATGAGCTGACAGGTACACTTACCCCACACAGCCACCTGATTGAAGACATGGATGCCGTCGATCCGACCCTTTTTCATTACCGGGGATTATGGTGGCTGATGTTCACCCGGAAACAACTTTCCGATACGTGCCTGTATGCCTGGTATTCAACCGAGCCTTTCAGTGGTTTCAGGCCTCATCACAATAATCCGGTAAAGACCGACGTTCGCTCCTCAAGACCGGCAGGAACACCTTTTATCTTCAATGGTGAACTATACCGTCCGGCACAGGATTGTTCGACCAGATATGGCGGAGCAGTGGTCATCAACAGGATCATCAGGCTGAGTCCCGATGAGTTTGAAGAGGAAGTGACAGGAATAATACAGCCTGCCGGAGGTAAAAACAGAAGACTACAAAGGGACAGAAGCAGCAATGGACACGATGGTCATGTGAAGTGCCTGGCTGTGGTCGACGTGGGAAAACGGTACCGTAAAGGACTCCATACCGTTAATTTTTCCGGCCATCACATCATTTTCGACGGAAAACGTTATGTTTGTAATTGGCATGCTTTCAGGCGGAGAATGAGACAGAAAATTATTAACCTATTCCGGTAACGTGTTCAGAAATATTCTCGGCACCACCTTTACACGCTTCTTCAATGCCCTGCTGGCTTTCGGTATTCTTTATATCAATACCAATCATTTGGGGCAGGAGGGCCTGGGTACGATCAGCCTGATCCTGCTGGGTATCACCCTGGTGGTGATGATCAATAATTTCGTAGGCGGCGGGGCCTTGGTATACCTTGTCCCACGCCATCACACAGGCCAGCTTTATGTTCCTTCAGCCATCTGGGCTGTGTTGACTTCAGTAGCCGGAGCCTCTGTTCTCCGGATATCCCATCTCATACCCTCCGGATATACATGGCATGTTATGGCTCTGGCATTGATACAGTCGCTAACCACCATCAACCTGAACATCCTCCTTGGTAAAGAGAAAATAAAGATTTTTAATGCCGTGTCTGTCTTACAAATGGCTTTGACCATCCTGACCCTTGTTTTCCTGATTTATGTCAGGCATAAGGTGGATGTCATGGCCTATGTGTTAGCTCTTTATGCCGGCTATCTTTTCGCTTTTATCATCAGCATGGCAGCGGTATGGCGTTTTTTAATTCTGCTTACCCTGTCGGGAATCCGGCACGTTGTGAACGAGATGTTCAAATACGGTAAATTCGTGCAATTTGCCAATATCCTGCAGTTACTTAATTACAGGCTGGCTTATTACCTTATCGAATTCTTCATCGGGCGTGCCGCTCTGGGATTATACACCGTCGGGGTGCAGATCTCGGAAGGAGTATGGCTGGTTGGTAAAAGCGTGGCGACGGTGCAGTATGCCCGGATTTCCAATACGGCTGATCCGGAATCATCGAAAAACGTCACCTTACGTTTGTTCAAGTTCACCCTGGTGGTGACCCTGCTGGCTATGGCCGTGCTCCTGTTGCTGCCTGAAAGTGTTTACGGAGCCGTTTTTGGTCAGGCGTTTACCGGTGTCAGACTGGTCATGATGACCCTGGCCCTGGGTATTGTGGCGACAGCAGCCTCGATGATGTTCAGCCATTACTTCTCTGGCACCGGAAGACCTCATCACAACATGATCGGATCGGCCATCGGGCTGGTTTTTACACTGGTACCGGGATTGATTTTTATTCCGCGTTACGGTCTATTAGCAGCCGGTATCATCGCTTCGGTGTCGTACATAATGAACATGACCTACCTGCTGGTTGTTTTTATTAATGTTACAGGAGCCAAAGCGCATCATTTTATCATCGGGGTAAACGACATCCGTTTTGCCCTCAAGGAGTTAAGAAAACTCAGAGCTCAGGCTTAATGATATGACATGATCGATATTAAAGAAACCGAAAACACCTATCAGATCATCATTGATCTCGTTGCCAGGCAAGAGGTTAAGGAATCGCTGGATTACTTGCAGCGTATGATCATACAAACACGCAACGGTGACTTCATGGAAGAATTTCTCCGGATTGACGCTACTTACCGCAATATTCTCAAATACACCATTGAAGGCGTGGACGATCCGGAGCGTCCCAAAATTTATGACCGCATGTTTGCCGGTATCCTTGATCTGTGCGACAGGGTGAAACAGTTCATTTACACCCAATGGTCAGGGATGCAGATCTACAGGATGAAATATGACTTTGAGAAACAACTTGGGCTGGTGAAAGAAAGGGCCGTCGAATCGGTCTCAGGCCTGTCGTTCACCTATGAGCTTGATGATATCCTGCGCGACATTGACCTGAAGAAAGAGGAGACGTTGCACGACCAGTCGGAACGTGATAAGGTGCTTACCAACATTTTCAATCTGATCTGGCTCACCGATAAATTTCTTGAGACCGACATCAGGCTGGTGCATACCATCCGGCAGTCGGATAATATCCCGTGGTATGAAAAGTGTATCGTGGTCAGCGCTTTGACGCTGAGCTTGATACGATGTTTCGACCGGACCAAGATCGAACTTCTGCTCGATTTTTACCAGGACGGCATTGAACAGGTATGGCATCGTGCTCTTGTCGGTCTTATCCTGGCTTTCTTCATCCACGACCGGCGGCTTTTTATTTACCCCGACATCACGGCACGCATTAAAGAACTGGGTCACCGCGAGAAAGCTTCAAAAGATATTGAGATGGTCATTATCCAGTTGATGCGTTCCAATGAAACCGAAAAGATAACAAAGAAACTGCAGGAGGAAATACTCCCTGAAATGATGAAGATGGCTCCCAAGATAGAGGAAAAACTGGATCTTGACAGCATTCTGCCGAAAGACTTTCATGAAGATAAAAATCCTGATTGGGAAGAGTTCTTCAAAGACACTCCTGACCTGTATGAAAAAATGGAGGAGTTCACCCATCTGCAAATGGAAGGTTCCGACGTCTTCTGGAGCGCTTTTGCTGCTTTGAAACATTTTGATTTTTTCAAGACCATTCATAATTGGTTCCTGCCTTTCAACAACGATAACAGCGTTGTCAGGGAGATATTCCGTGATGAAAAACAGAATGTCGACCCGGAACTGTTCATGGATGGTATTATGAAAATGCCCTATCTGTGCAATTCCGATAAATTTTCTTTTTGTCTGAATATCAGTCATCTTCAGCAGAACCAGAAAGCCCTGCTGATGGATTTCTTTAATGCCGAGCTCGAAAACCTGAGTGAGATAACGGATGAGGATAACTTACTAAATACCCATTCGAAAGATAAATTTATTTTCACTCAATATATTCAGGATTTGTACCGCTTTTTCAAGCTTCATCCCCTGAAGAATGAATTCACCGATATTTTTAATTTAATAATTGACATTCACAAGAGCTGGTTTTTCAATAACCTGATCGGTGACCCGTCCACGATGAGAAACATAGCGGAATTCTATTTCGAGAAAGACCATTACCGGCAGGCTTTTGAGATCTACTCACTGCTGAACGAAAAGGGTGATAACAGTTATGAGATCTATGAGAAAATGGGTTACTGCAGCCAGCGGACAGGGGAATATGACCAGGCTTTAGACTATTACCGCAAAGCCGAGCTCTTTGATACGCCCCGTCCCTGGCTGCTGAAGAAGATCGGTTTATGTTACCGCAATCTGAAGCGTTATGAGGAGGCCATCGGTTATTATGAGCAGGTGCTCGCGTCAGAGCCGGAAAACATGAATATTCAAACCGTGATCGGTCAATGTTATCTTGAATTGGGTGAATATGAGAAAGCTCTGGAGCGTTTTTACCGCGTTGAGCTGCTCTCATCATCCAGTATCAGGTCATTGCGCCCTATTGCATGGATATCGTTTATCCTTGGTAAATTCGATGATGCCAGGAAGTATTATGAGGAAATCATCGCCAAGGAACCCAACAAATATGATTACATGAATCTGGGTCATGTGGAATGGTGCCTGGGACATAAGCCGAGAGCCATTGAGTTGTATAAAACCAGCATCCAACAAAAGGATAACACTGCCGAACGCTTTATGGCCGGATTCATGGATGACCGGAAGTATCTTATCAATCATGGCATCACGGAAGATGAGATACATTTGATGCTTGACTACCTAAAATATACCCTCGAGCCGGGGACCACCTGACAAAATAAACGCTTGACATGTACGGTGAGCTGACGACCATCCGGTTCATGATGGGATTACCTTTTTCTGTTTTCAAACCACCGTTAACTGATTTCTATGGTGAAAAATTTTGAAAAACTGTTATTTTTGCCTCAACTATTTTAAACAAAACCCTGTTAAAATTTTTAAACATATCTTTTTTGCGTATCAATAAAAAAGATGTAACTTGTGAGCCCTTTGCCGGATAACAGGCTAAATCAAAAGAAGGTAATATACAAACAAATACATTTATGAAAAGTAAACGATTACTCTTAAACATTCCAGCCGTATTTTTTGGACTTTCATTTCTTTTTTTAGTGACCTCTGCTTCGTTCAGCGGCAGTGAGAGAAAACAGGAAAGACTGGTCTATAATAATCCGGCAGAAGGTGTTCAGGGCGCCGGTAATTATGAGATGCTTTTAAAGCGAAACCAAATCACCGGCCGGATTGATGCCGCTGATGTCCTGCGTGCCAGGGATGCTGTGGCCCGGATGGTATCCCATCCCGGGAGGGCGCTGGGTGTGACGTGGGATGAGATGGGACCCGACAACTTCGGTGGCAGGACACGCGCCCTGTTGCTCGATACCCGCGATGCCAGCCATAAAACCCTGTTCTCAGGTAACGTCGGCGGCGGCATCTGGAAATCGACCACGGGAGGTCTTACATGGAAGCAACTCGATGGCATGGACGGTGATCTTAGCGTCACCTCCATGACGCAGGCACCCAACGGTGACATTTACGTGGGCACAGGGGAGCTCTTCTCAACAGCCGGCACTTACAATGTCAATATGTTTCCGGGAAAAATAGGTTACGGTATCCTTAAATCCACCGACGGGAGCAATTTTACAGTATTGCCCTCCACCGTACCCACCCTGGTCAACGGCAGTGAGGCCGACTGGGCTTACGTCAGCGAAATAGCCGTTGATCCTGCGAACGGACGTATCTACGCCGCAACCAACACGGGCTTGAAGTACTCCGACGACGGGGGAGGATCATGGTCACTGGCCAAGGATGCCGCCGGTGAACCACTCGATACCGTGTCGACCGACGTAGCCGTCGGCGCCAACGGCATGGTCGTGGCATCCGTCAGAAACTGGTGCTATATCTCCTCCAATGGCGATCCCAATAACTTTGTGTCACAATCACTTCGTTATCACGTGGTGACGGATACCACCGATACGATCATCAACCCCCAGAAGCTGCCCATGGATAGTCTGTGCCACCTGGTGCTGGCTATCGCTCCCTCGGATAACAATATCGTGTATGCCATGACCGCCCGTGTGGATAATCCGATGACACAAAATACCAATGATTTCGGTCAGCTGGAAGGTATCTACAAGTCCGAAGACAAGGGTGATACCTGGCGTCTGATCGGCCCCGGCGGCAGCACCGCTTTCAATGTCCTGGGCTCCTTTTATGTCCAGGATGCCACTAACATCTATTTTTTCCTTGGCACATACAGCAGCACACTCACAGTTCATCCTACCGATGCCAATAGAATACTTGCCGGAGGTTATGATATGTGGGAAGGTGTAGAGACCTCACCGGAAGGATATTATGACTGGACTCAGAAATCAACAAGCATGCTGTCGACCTATCAGACCTATGTCCATTTCTGTCATCACCGGTATCTGTTCGATCCATCAAATACCACCAAATGTTATATTGCCACCGATGGGGGCATTTTTGTCACCGATGACGATTTCACCACTTTCCGGTCTTTGAACAAGACTTACAACACCTGCCGGTTTTACTCGATATCTTATTCCAATAAGGGTTCTGTGATGGGCGGTACCCAGGGTAACTATGTGCTGACGATTTCGGGTACAGGTAACAGCCCTCTGACAGCGGAGCAAATCACCCTTGCCCCAACTACCAAACAAAATGGCGGATATACCGAAATATCCATGATCTTTCCCAATTGTTATATCATGGCAAAGGAAAAAGTGGATATCAGACGTTCCGATGACAGAGGAAGAAATTTCTCACCGGTCTTTCTCACCAACAGCATAGCCAATTCGAATGCTTTCCTCACGCCCTTTGCCCTGTGGGAGAGCTTTAACAATGTGAATACCCGCGACTCGGTCAGTTTTACAGCCGGTCATAATTATGCAGCAGGCGACACACTGGTGGCTCTCAGCAAAAACCGGCAGTATCCTTTTGTTTATACTACCCAGGTGCCTGTCGTGGAAGGGCAGACCATCCGCGTTCCCGATCCTGTTTCGGCGAGGTTTTTTATCGCCGTTCAGAATGCAGTGTGGATGACAAAGGAGGTCCTCGATTTCACCAAGGAATGCGAGTGGTGGAAAATAGCTGCTATAACAGGTATACCGCAGTGCCTGGCTTATTCCGGTGATGCTAATGACCTGCTGGTAGGCACCGTCGACGGCAAGCTTTACCGCATCGCCAATCTGGCGCTGGCCTATAATTTCGATCGGGCTGATGTCAGCAGTCCGTCGTGCATTGTCTCCACCACTCTGGTCAAGGATTTCGAAGGCCGTGTCATCACGTCTGCCGCTTTTGATCCCAATGACGATAATCACGCCATCGTTACGCTTGGTAATTACGGTAACAGTGATTATGTTTACCGGACAACGAATTTACTGGATTATGCCCCGGAGTTCTATTCAATCCAGGGAAACCTCCCGGATATACCGGTTTATTCATCATTAATAGAGATGTCGGGAACCAATCGTCTGATTATCGGGACGGAATATGGTATTTTTACCACGTCCAATCCTGAGCGGGCCAGCACTTCCTGGACCGCTGAGAATGCAGGCATGGGAGCCGTTCCTGTATACATGCTGCGTCAACAAAGGGTGAGTCAATGGCCGATCAACAACTACGGGGTCATCTATGCCGCCACTGCCGGAAGAGGGGCATTCAAGTCCTCTTCGTTCCTTGGATTTGGCGATCCACAGAAACATGGATCAGAGCAAAGCATGATAAACATTTATCCCAACCCGGTCAATTCCAATGCGACTGTCGCCTTCACCCTCGATCAACCCTCACATGTCAGATTGACCATCTTTAACTCAAATGGTAAATTCATTAAAACGGTGGAAATGAATGATATTCATTCCGGTATGCAGAAGGTCACCTTAGGGTGCCAGTATCTTGATGAAGGCACCTATTTTCTGCAAATGGTTGCAGGGACCCGGTCAGCTTCGGCTAAGTTTATCGTTCTCAGATAAATTATTAAAGTATAACACCAAATCATAAATATAATAAATCCAACAGGTATGAAAAGATATTACACAGTTATAGCACTGTTCCTGTCATTGAATCTGTTTGCCGATACGAACATTTATACTCCTGTCCTGAAAGCGCCGACGGATGGGGCAACTAAACAAGCCCCCAACGTACTGCTTGACTGGGAACCTGTCACGGGAAACATAGGTCTCTATTATGAAGTGCAGATCAGCCTGGATGAAGCCTTTACCGATCCTTTCATGGATTCTACCGAGTTATCAAGCTATACTCCTTCCAACCTGTTGTTCGGCACTACATATTACTGGCGGGTGAGAGCCGTCGATAACACAGGCACGTCAGAGTGGAGTGAGATACGGTCATTTACTGTGACCGACATCATTGATCTGAGCAAGCCGAATAATAATGCTCCCGATCAGGATCCCAACGTCGCTCTGACTTGGAAAATAGTTACCGGATTAACCTCTTATGAGGTGCAGATGGATGTGACTCCTGACTTTGACAGCCCTTCGCTGAGCGATTCACTGGTGCCTTATACAGAGACAGTCAACAATATCGCCACCGCTAATTTATTCTTTGATCAAACCTATTACTGGCATGTGAGAGGAATGCATGCCCTGGATACAACACAATGGTCGGATACCAGGAGTTTTACCGTCTTGAATGATCTGGCACTTAAGAAACCCAACAACAATTCTGTTGACCGTATGCCCAATGAGGTATTACGATGGGAAAACGTCAATGGCATTCTGGGATACATTTATGAACTTGACGACAACACGAGCTTTACACACCCCCTTATTTACCAGGCCAGCACCTATTCTGTGAATGCCGACACGCTTGACTTCGGTGTCAAATATTATTGGCGTGTGGCCGCCTTCCATGCTAAAGATACCAGCGGCTGGTCCACCACTTGGAACTTCACGGTCATCAATCAGGTCCTGCTTGCCTCTCCCGCAGATGGATCCTATGGCATACCCATCTTCCCTGAATTTTCATGGGAAGCCATCACAGGTGTTCAGTCCTATAAACATCAGGTAGATATTTCACCCGATTTTACAGATCCCGTGACCACTGACGTCACACCAAATTCATCTACTTTCCAGAATTATGATTTTCCCGGCCCCGCCCTTGATAGCGGTCTCGTCTATTACTGGCGGGTGAGAGCGGTTAATCCAACGGACAAAACCGAATGGAGCGAGGTATGGTCTTTTACGGTGCTGTCACTTGGCATTGAATCGGAACAACTCAACGGTCACGCCATTACACTGTATCCCAATCCTTGCAAAGACCACCTCTATGTGGGCATGGATGGCGGACCCCTCGCCGGGATACAACTGTCGATGATTAATCTGGTGGGACAAACTTTATACAGTGAGGTATTGGATGATGATCACGGCAGAATGGTCAGGGCTATTAACGTCGGTTCATTTCCTGAAGGTATATACCTTTTACAACTGAAAGCCGGCAATGAGATACTCACTAAAAAAGTGGTCATATACAGATAATTTTTTTTAGTTGTTAATAAGTCGGGCTGTTGCAACTAATGTGGCAGCCCGTTTTATTAATATAAGGACGAATGTGGTGAATATATTATATTTTTAAACAAATTGCTGTTCAATTAAAATAACGGATGGTTGTTGTTTTTCTTTGGTTGTCAGTGTAAATTTGCAGAAGCTGGCATTATGGTATCCTGACCGATGAAAAAATTTTTTTTTATACCGTTACTGTTATTTACTGTTCTCATTTCCCAGGCCCAGATACATGTATCTAATGATACGACGATCTGCCGTGGTGCCACTGCCTATCTTCATGCAACTGTTGAAATCCCATCACACTACCAGCAGATATATTTTCATAATCCCGACTCGGTTTACGATCATCCCATCCCAATTGGTTTTCATTTTAAATTTTACGGGATGACCACCTCATACGATTCTGTCGTTATAGCCCCTAATGGCTGGGTAGGATTTAACACGTTGGATGCCGGTACTTATGATCCTTATTTTGCTCATCCTATTCCGAGCACGTTGCCTTCCGTCCCTAAAAATTGCATCATGGGGCCATGGCAGGACTGGACACCTTATGTCCCATGGGGTGCCTATGTCGGTTATGAAACGGTAGGCAATGCCCCATACCGGAGGTTCGTTGTCGATTATTTCAATGTACGCTTACAAACCACCGATACTTTAGGTGTTTTCCAGATTATTCTGAATGAGACGGAAAACACCATTGAGAATCATATCACGGCCAAACCTAATACGTCCGTACCGTCATGGAATCTGGCCACTCAGGGTGTTCATAATAAATTCGGCACAGACGCCGATACTGTACCGGGCCGCAACGGGACAGCCTGGACAGCTTATCAGGACAGTTGGAAATACACTCCCATCCCACCCTTAGGGACCCATTATCAGGTTGATCCTATTCCGTTTGATCCGGTCATCATTGGCCAGTTGAGTGACGTACAATGGTACCGGAACAGCTATGACCCTGACAGTCTGGTGCATACGGGTTCTTCTTTTCCTGTCATTCCCGGCAGGACAAGCACTTATATTGCGGTTGTGATCCTCAATGAAGCCGTGCCCTATATGGATTCGGTCACCGTCACCGTGCGGCCCCTTCCCATTGCTGATGCCGGTCAGGATACCCTCATCATCCAGGGAACTTATGCCCTACTCGACGGTACAGACTCCTGGGGCATGAGCCCCCTCAATTATCACTGGAAACCCGAAACTTTGGTGACCAATCCCACACAAGCTGTCACTCCGACTGTCACCCTGTTTAATACACAACTTTTTCAACTGGCTGTGCGGGACGACCTGGGATGTAAAAGTGATACGGATGAGGTGATCGTTGTCGTCGAAAATTCACCCTTGTTTGCCAATCTCACCGTCAATAAACCAAAAATATGTGCAGGCGATACCATACGCCTGGAAGTGACAGTATATGGGGGAGACATCACCCGACCCTATCATTACACCTGGTGGTCGAAACCTTTCCATTCCGGTTTTTTACCACCGGATACCAATGTCGTTTATGCCACGCCTCAGGATACCACTACCTGGTATTACGTGAGAGTGAACGATGCGAATGATTCCACTGTTGTTGATAGTGTCTCAGTACATTTTCCTTACATTGATCCTGCGATCAACGGATATTCACAGGTGTGTGTGAATCAATCGGAGGTGGTTTATTATACCGATTCAACGGGCAACATTTTTAATTGGTCGGTCACCGGTACCGCTATACCACAGTCGATGACCGAAAACAACAACCGGTTGATTGTCAATTGGGGAAATCAGGGGACTGCGGATGTTAAAGTCGTAGAAACTACCCCCGATCAATATGCCTGTTCACAGTCTGACAGGTATGCTGTAACTGTTTTTCCTAATCCGACCCCTATCATTAGCGGTACCAATACCATGTGCGAGGGGGATACCAATATGGTATACTCGACACCATATACCGCAGGTAACCATTACTCATGGACGATGGTGCCGGGTAATCTCGGAACTATTGATCATGCTGATTCCAGTGAGATCATCATCAACTGGAGCCAGGCTGGCATAACGCGGCTCTATGTTACGGAAGTTACACCAATCGGGTGCCATAACACCGTCTTATACGATGTTATAGTGAATCCCAGGCCCAATCCTTTTATCAGCGGCATCGTGTCGGTTTGTGAGACCGATACGGTGGTTTATCAAACACCATATAATGACGGCAATGTTTATACATGGGCATTGACACCCCCCGGCGTGGGAGAGATCATTACACCTGCCGATTCCAATCAGATCATGATTCACTGGTTGCAGCCAGGCAAAGCCTGGTTATCGGTGGATGAGATGGTGACAGCTACTTCCTGCGCAAATACGGCAGAGAGCCTTCCTGTCATCGTTAATCCAAATCCCGATATACTGGCCTTATCACCGGTGATGGAAATATGTGAGGGTGACTCGGTAATGGTAACATTACATGGTGCCGATGAATACCACTGGTCTCCGGACCTGGGTCTTATACCTGTGGATGATTCGATATGGATATTAAAACCTTCCGATACCACCACTTACTCTATAACTGGAATAAACCGCAGCACCGGCTGTTACGATTCCATCCGTTATACACTGGCGGTGAAACCTAATCCGGTATTTGATCTGGGTGAAGACCAATTCCTGTATCCGGATCATCCGGTGGTTCTTCATGCCGGAAAGGGCTTTGATCGGTATGACTGGAGCACCGGCGATGCCGATTCCATCCTTCAGGTTACTGAGCCCGGTGACTATTGGGTAGTGGTGACATTATACGGTTGCAGCTCATCCGATTCGGTGTCTGTTAAGATACCCTTGGCCTATATGCCTGTTCCCAATGCCTTCACACCTAATGATGACGGTATCAACGACAGGTTTAAAGTGGTTGGAACCATAGATGAAGTCGTCAAATTCAGCATGCAGATTTATGACCGCTGGGGACGGTTAGTATATCAAACCAACGACATTCATGATGATGGTTGGGACGGGACATATAATGGCGCACCCTGCCCAGTGGGTGCATACGTCTGGACCATTACATTCGAAGAGAAACATGACCCCGGGCATGTGCCGGTAACCAGGAGGGGAATGGTGACACTCCTAAGGTAAAGGATCATCCCGAATAAATTATTTTGACCGATCCGATAAATGAAATGCCACCGTTATGGCATGCAGAAATCCAGGCCAAGGCATGCAATCCATTGTGTTTTATGTGATAAATGCCGGCGTGGGACAGTATTCTTAGGACGAATCAAAAAAAAGTATCATTCAGCCATTTTTCAAATAAAGGTTTTTTTATTTTTGTAAAAACCCGATAAATGTTCATAAAACAATCTTTACTCATATTCAATTTTATTAAGATAGGGATTACTCTCAGTCTGGTTTTACCAACAATTTTTGCTTATTCTCAGATACCCACCGATCAGGACTGTCTGGGGGCCATACCTGTCTGCCAACCGGTTTACTACCAGGAGAATTCATATTCCGGTACAGGCAATTATCCAAATGAGATCAATCCCGGGCCATCCTGTATGGATTGGGGAGAGTTGAATGATGTCTGGTATATCATTACGGTAAAAACCGGTGGTGACCTTGGCTTTCTAATCACTCCCAACAATCCGGACAACGATTATGACTGGGCGGTGTATAACCTCACCGATGCCGAGTGCTCCGATATCTATTATGATCCCAGTCTGGAAGTAAGCTGTAACTGGTCAGGGACGCCAGGACCTACAGGAGCCAACGGAGGCTCTAACCTCAACCATCAGAATGCATATGGAACCCCTTTCAATGCTTTGATACCGGTTAACGTTGGTGAGACCTACGTGCTCAATGTCAGCAATTTCTCATCTAACCAGTATGGTTATACACTCGATTTCAGTCTCTCAACAGCATCCATTTATGATAATGTGCCTCCGTATATCAGTGATGTGCAACAAACCATCGGTTGTGCTGGTGAAACACAATTATCTTTTAAATTTTCAGAGAACGTTTTGTATACAACGGTGCAGGCTTCCGACTTTTCAATCACAGGACCCGCGGGCGAGACCTATACCATAATGAGTCCTTACGGGACATGGACCACCCTCACAGGCTCTGCCTCTGGTGGAGCCAGCGGATATGCCTGGCATTGGGAACCGACCGATCAGCTTCTCGATCCCGATGTTCAAGATCCCACTACGGTGAACCTTAAGACGACGACGGTTTTTACCCTCACTGTTGATGACAGCAATGGCTGTGAGGATCAGGATGACGTGACCGTGCCCGTTGTGGGAGGAGCCCTGGGTATGGTGGTTACTGCCGATGACAGTTCAATATGCATCGGTTAGGAGCACACAACTCCATGCCCTGACCTCGGGAGGCTCGGCGGTACAGAGACATACAGTTATGACGGGACAGATACTCATTAAGAAAACCTTAGGTTATAACGGAATGAACAGATATGCGGAACAGATTGATCTATCCGGATACCGTAACGGCCGTATACCAGTTGAAAATTTTCAACACTCATTTCATGCATTTAAATAAAATTATCCTTGAACGATAGCGAGCTGTTATTTTTTAAATTTATAGTCGGATAAAAAGATCATAATGAACCGTCTTTTACTCATTATCATATGCTTTCTGGCTTTTATAACGGTGAAAGCCCAATCCTTTTCAAGTGATTGCGAATATAAACCTCCGAGAGAAGCCAATATCTGGTATTTTGTCAATATGGCGGGTTTGGATTTCAATGATGGAACTGTTACCCCACTGACCAATAATAATGTCCTGACGTTGGGAAAGAGTACCGCCGTGATATCCGATGAAAACGGGCAGCTGTTGTTTTTTACAGACGGTAAGAAAGTCTGGAATCGTAATTTCCAGGTTATGCCGCACGGGGGACAACTCCTGGGTGACTATGGTTGTACACAGACTGCTATTATTGTTCAGAATCCGGGAAAATTATCCACATATTATATTTTTACCGTGGACAAAGATTATCCGCCCGGATTCCCTATACAAACAAAAGGATTACGATATTCAATAGTCGACGTGAATTTAGGTAACGGATTTGGAGATGTCGCCCTGGCCAATGTCCCATTAGTCGGTTTGACGGCTGAAAAGATCACGGCAGTCAGACACAAGAATGGCAAAGATACCTGGGTGATATCACATGGGTATGACGGTGATAACGCCGACGTGTTTTATGCTTTTTTGGTCGACCGTGACGGTGTGAATACCCATGCTGTGGAGAGTGCCGTCGGCACCAGAGAGGAGGGTCCTGTGGAAAGCAATAACATAGTGGGTTATATGAAAGCATCTCCCGACGGCAACCGGATCGCTTTGGTGATATATGGGATGGACATTATCGAGATTTACGATTTTGATACTGAAACAGGAAAAGTAAGCCATCCGAGAATCTCCCAATCGGTCTTCAATTATCCTTACGGTCTTGATTTTTCACCTGATGCTGCCAAACTCTATGTATCCACATCACCGCCAATCAAGTTTCCTCCCGATTCCTCCTTTCTCTATCAATTTGATCTGAGTCAAACCGATCCTTTTTCCTCATATCGGCGTATTACCTCCAGCAGGGACAGCATCTTCGGCTCCATACAGTTAGGTCCGGACGGAAAAATATATATCACTCAATTCGAAGATGTACAGTCAGGGAGTTATCACCTTTGTGTCATAGAAAATCCTGACCGGCCGGGCGATGCCTGTAACTATGTTGAAGACGGGCAGGACCTGGCAGGACGTTTTGCCACGGCAGGATTGCCTAATTTCATGCAGAGTTATCTGGATATCCCTCACTTTACATATTTGCATCATTGTTTTAAAGACACCACCTCCTTTCATATCACCAACACATCAAACATCATTACGCAACAATGGGATTTCGGAGACCCTGCCTCCGGAAATAATACATCCACCTCTCAAACACCCGGTCATATTTTCAGTGCGCCCGGGACTTACAACGTCAACGTCACTGAAACATTTAACGGGCAG
This sequence comes from uncultured Lentimicrobiaceae bacterium, assembly GCA_964628285.1. Classification (GTDB taxonomy): domain Bacteria; phylum Bacteroidota; class Bacteroidia; order Bacteroidales; family JAGONC01; genus JAPLDP01. The sequence goes on along the minus strand of CAZVNP010000016.1, from coordinate 18,130 downwards.
CAGTTCCCTGGCAGTGAGCAGGTCACCATTTTACCTCTGCCTGATGTCAACATAGGACCGGATACCGCCTATCTTTATCCGGGCGCTTCTTTTACACTGGATGCCGGTCCGGGATATGATTACTATTTCTGGAACTTTGAATCAACACCCTCCGGCCGTTACTTTGTCGCCAGCGATACAGGGATGTATTATGTGATCGTTGTCGACAGCAATTGCTGCTATAATATCGACAGTATCCTGATCTTACGCTCGAAAATCTATATGCCCAATGCTTTTACTCCCAATGGCGACGGTATCAATGACCGTTTTGTGCCACGAGGACCTTCAGGCGCCATATTAAACTATCAAATGCTTATCTTTAACAGGTGGGGACAAATCATTTTTAAGGATAACGACATCAATGAAGGATGGGATGGTACGGTCAATAATACCCCTGCTTACCCGGGGGTGTACATTTATAAGGTGACCTATGATGTGGCTCTTGACTTCGGCAAATATGATAATGTGGTGCTTAAAGGATATGTAACACTGTTACGTTAACCAAAACCAGATTATAATTCCTTTTAAAATGCACTTAATTCGCCAATCCGCATTACTGTTTTTTCTTCTTCTCACAGGTTTTACAGGTATTGCCCAAATCCCAACCGTCCAGGATTGTCTGGGTGCCATCCCTGTCTGCCAGGAGGTTTACTTTACCGAGCAGTCTTATATCGGTTCCGGTAACTATCCCAATGAGATTAATCCAGACCAGGTGTGCCCTTACAGTTGCATGGACGGTGAGAAAAATGACGTCTGGTATATCATTACCGTCCAGAACTCAGGTATCGTCCGTTTTACCATCACACCCAATGATCCCAACGATGATTACGATTGGGCTGTTTATTCGCTTAACGGTTTTGAATGCTATCAGATCTATAACGATGCCATAGAGATGCAGGCCAGTTGCAATGCTTACGGTAACCTGGGCTATAATGGGCCTACAGGTGCCAGCACGGCCATGGGAGGGACTACCAATTGTCAGAATGGCGGTCTGACCAATAAGTGGAATATCGATATACCCGTCAGTACAGGTGAGACCTATGTGATGTGCGTAAGCAACTGGAGCCAGTCGCAATATGGTTATACCCTTGACTTCAGCGCTTCCACAGCTTCCATTTTTGATAACGTTAAACCTTACATCAGCGAATTTCAGGAAACGATAGGGTGTGCCGGTGAAACGTCATTGTATTTCGATTTTTCTGAAAACGTTAAATGCAGCACCGTTCAACCTTCTGATTTTGAACTTAAGGATGCATCAGGATTTGTTTACACCATCACCGATGTCATCGGTGATGCATGTGAAGTGGGAGGGACTCAGGAAAAAAGATTCACGTTGATCTTCAATCCTCCCATCATGAATGGGGGCGATTACAAGCTGAAGATTGTGGGGCCTATTCAGGATCTTTGCGATAATATAGCCAATTCCACGGAATATTCCTTCACACTTGTGGAGGGACTGCCTCCCGTGGATTTTACCGGATTGTATCCATTCTGGTGTGTCAACGAGGATCCCGATACACTCTATGGCAATCATTATCCGGAGACCGGCAACGGTACTTTTGAAGGCCCCGGTATCACTGATCTGGGCAATAACTCGGCTCAGTTCGATCCTGGCGCAGCCGGTGTCGGAGGTCCATATTCCATAACGTATACCTATACCGACGCCGGGGGATGCAGCAATTCCATCAGCAGGCTGGTCACGGTCCGGAGCCTGCCGATACAGTTCCCTGTGGGGGGCGGTGGCGCTTACTGTGAAGGCAGCCTCGGCCCTGAGGTCTACCTTGACACCAATACCTCTGAAGCATTTGTCAATTATGAACTCTTTCTGAACGGTGTGACCACGGGCCAGGTCATCCTGGGCACAGGTGTTGGCGGCATCAATTTTGGCCACCAGGAGATTCCGGGGACCTATACCATCAAAGCCTATGGTAATTGCGGATCATCGGACATGCTGGGTTCGGCTGAGATCATTGCTGCCCTGGTCCCTGCGGTATTTGATGTGAGCGGTGGCGGTAATTACTGCGAAAATGAGGATGGCGTATCGGTTCTGTTATCGGGTTCCGAGGAGGGCGTCACTTACGAACTTCTTCTTGACAGCTTATCTACGGGCACCGTCCTGCAGGGTAACGGAGGCCCGCTGAGTTTCGATCATGTCACCTTCCCGGGCTCATACAGTGTGTACGCATACAATGAGATATGTTCCGATACCATGGCGGGAAGCGTGGAAGTGGGCATTTACCCTGTTCCTGCGGCTGATGCCGGAGCCGATCAGACGATACCTTACGGTACCTGGACTACCCTCGACGGATCGGGTTCCGGCGGCACACCTGATTATACATGGCATTGGGAACCGGCCAATATGCTTGTCGATCCTGATGTTGAAAATCCGATGACAGTCAATATGACGGCCACGACGATTTTTTATCTGACAATCACCGATGATAATGGCTGTCAGGATGAGGATGACATGAAGGTGACCGTGACCGGAGGCCCATTGGGTGTCGAGGTCACAGCCGAACAGGAATCATTGTGCCTGGGTGTAGGCACCTATCTCCATGCCCTGGCTTCCGGTGGCTCCGGTACTTATACTTATGACTGGGTGTCCAACCCGCCCGGATTCACTTCCACAAGTTCTGATCCCTATATCAGTCCGCAGGTTACAACTGAATACACTGTCACCATCAACGACGGTTACAATACCGTTGAGGGCAGCATAACCATCACCGTCAAACCTTTACCGGGAGCGCAGGCCTCCGCCGACCAGACCGACATTCCCTATGGCTCGTGGACGACGCTGCATGCGCTCGCCACTGCAGGTGTCGGACCCTATACCTATCAATGGTCACCACCCGATAAGGTTCTGGATCCAACTTCACAGAATCCCACCACGGTGCACCTCGACTATTCCGTCTTGTACACCGTTACCATCACCGATCAGGGTACATCATGCTCTGACGACGCCAGCGTGGAGGTGACGGTTCATGGTGGTCCTTTGCAGATCGTGAGTGTCACGGCCGACCCGGATCAGATGTGCAATACCGGGGCGGTGGTTCAACTCAGCGGTGTTGTCGCAGGCGGTACGGAGACTTACACATATTCATGGTCATCCAACCCACCCGGTTTCTCCTCAGACATCTTAAATCCTGTTGTTTATCCGACACAAACCACTACCTATACTTTGTCGGTATATGACGGCAATGCGACTGTCAGCAGCAGTGTGACCGTGACGGTTCATCCCCTTCCTGTAGCCAATGCCGGCGATGACGATTCCATACCTTATGGCACCTGGACGGTGCTGCATGGTTCCGCCACCGGCGGATCGGGCACATACGGTTACCAATGGCAGCCCGCAGTGCTGCTTGTTAATCCCAATATACAGAATCCTCAGACCGTTAATATGACCGGATCGGCTATTTTTACTTTAAAGGTTACAGATTATTATGGATGTACCGATGAAGATGAGATGGTTTTGTCAGTGACAGGTGGTCCTTTGGGTGTAAATGTTTATGCTCAGCCTGAAGAGATTTGCCGGGATGAGGAGACTGAAATCTCAGCCCTGGCATATGGGGGATCAGAATCTTACCAGTACACCTGGACGGATGAATCGGGTACGGTCATCTCTCATAATGTCAGCGTAACGGTCAGCCCAACTGATACCACCACCTATCATGTCAACGTTTCAGACGGTTATAATTCGGTGAATGGTTCTGTGACCGTTTTTGTCGATCCCTTACCCTCAATCGATTTAACTGCAGGTACCACTCATTCTCACGATACGATCATGGCCTGTGTTTATGACACCATCATTCTTGATGCCGGCAATCCGGGCTGCCAATATGAATGGTCAGATCAGTCCTGGGGACGTACCTTGCAGGTCGGCACCACAGGCATTGGCTTTGATATTCAAAGCTATTGGGTTAAAGTGACCAATCCCCTCACCGGTTGCAGAGCTTCGGATTCGGTAACCGTTGTTTTTAGCTTTGCCTTGTGCACAGGGCTAATCCAACCACAAAAAGATATTTTTGTCAAAATTTATCCCAACCCGACTTCCGGTCAGTTTACCATTGCCATTAGCGGCATTCGCTCAGATTTATCACTGGAAATATTGGATATGACAGGAACAGCGGTTAAAAGAGATAAAATATCCGCAGTGAATAATGATGGTACAGGAAAGTGCGTCACACACATTGACCTCGCAGGGCGGGCCAAAGGGATTTATCTTGTTAAATTGTTTAATGATGCCTTCTTTGATGTGGAAAAACTTGTCGTAAATTAATCGGACAATTTTTCCACATCCCTCAGCGTCAGTACCGTTATATCTTTGAATGATCATTTCGCCCATATCATTACCCTTGAGCTGAATTTAAAAGCCTCCCAGGTCCTGAATACGGTTCGTCTGCTGGAATCTGGTGCAACGGTACCTTTCATTGCCCGTTACAGGAAAGAAATGACAGGCAGTCTGGATGAGCTGGCCATCATAAAAATAAGAGACCGTCTTCATCAGATCAAAGAGCTCGAGAAACGTCGTGAGGCCATTCTTAACACCATGAAGGAACAGGGTAAACTGACCGAGGAGCTTGAGAAACAGATCAAGGAGGCGACCACTCTTTCAACGCTTGAAGATATTTATCTGCCTTACCGTCCCAAGCGCAAGACCAGAGGGTCCCTGGCACGAGAGAAAGGCCTGGAACCGTTGGCACGGATGATCATGTCACAAACGTACCCGGATATAGCAACCAGGGCATTGAGTTTCATCAGTGAGGAGAAAGGTATAGCCACAGCTGACGAGGCTATCAACGGCGCACTGGATATTGCCGCTGAATGGATAAATGAGCACAAATACACACGCGGCGAAGTACGCAAATTGTTTTTCAGATCGGCCGTTATCAAAAGCAGGGTGATCAAGGGTAAGGAAAAAGAAGGCGAGAATTACCAGACCTACTTCCAGCATGAAGAGCTTTTACACCGGGCCCCATCCCACCGTATTCTGGCTATGTTCAGAGGGGAGAATGAGAAGATACTTAACATATCCATAGCTCCGCCTGAAGAAGATGCCATTGCTCTTATGGCAAGGAATTTTCTTAAAAAAGACAGCATGACGGCCGATCTCATTCACAGGGTCATACGTGACTCATATAAGAGACTTCTGCAGCCTTCGCTGGAGACAGAGATGCGCAACTGGGCCAAGGACAGGGCTGATGAGACTGCTATACAGATTTTTGCGGATAACCTCAGACAATTGTTAATGGTGCCCCCGCTGGGACCTAAAAATATCCTGGCTGTTGACCCCGGATACCGGACAGGATGCAAGGTGGTGTGCTTAGATAAACAAGGCAATCTGTTGTACAATGAGACCATCTATCCTCATCCGCCTGTGCAGGAGACCAGGAGGGCTATGAATAAAATAGAGACCCTTGTCGATGCCTATGATATTGAGGCCATAGCCATAGGCAACGGAACGGCGAGCCGCGAGACGGAGGAGTTCATCAAACAGATCAGGTTTAAAAAAGATATTATAGCCGTTATTGTTGATGAGAGCGGTGCTTCGGTCTATTCGGCTTCGACCATTGCCAGGGAGGAGTTTCCCGATTATGATGTGACGGTACGGGGAGCGGTGTCTATTGGCCGCCGCCTCATGGATCCCCTGGCAGAATTGGTCAAGATCGATCCTAAATCCATCGGTGTCGGCCAATATCAGCATGATGTTAACCAGGCTTCCCTTCAGAGAAGTCTGCAGGATGTGGTGGTCAGCTGCGTTAACCAGGTCGGCGTAGACCTGAACACAGCCAGCAAGAAAATCCTGACATACATCTCAGGCGTCGGTCCCTCTTTGGCACAGAACATCGTTGATTTCAGGAAAGGACATGGCGTTTTCAGATCCCGCGACAACCTGAAGGATGTCCCCCGTTTCGGGGAGAAAGCCTTTGAGCAGGCAGCGGGTTTCCTGCGAATCCATGAGGGTGATAACCCGCTCGATGGCAGCGCCGTGCATCCCGAGAGCTATCCCATAGTATATAAAATGGCCGAAAAGGTTAGAAGCAGTGTGAGTGAACTCATGAGCCGGTCTGAGTTGCGTGCCCTGATCAATCTCAATGAGTTTGTCACCGAATCAACAGGATTGCCGACATTAACCGATATCATGGAAGAGCTTGCCAAACCGGGTCGTGATCCCAGGAAGCATTTTGAGGTGTTTGAGTTCGATAAAAACATCCATACGCTCGATGATCTGGCCGCCGGCATGATTTTACCCGGCATCGTCACCAATATCACGGCTTTCGGCGTCTTTGTCGATATCGGGATCCATCAGACCGGCCTTGTGCACATCAGCCAATTATCCGAATCATTTATTAAGGATCCCAACGAAGTGGTACGCCTGCATCAGAAAGTAAAAGTGAAAGTACTTGATGTTGATAAGGAACGCAAACGGGTGCAATTGTCAATGAAAGGGCTGGAACAGAGGAAAATCATAAAATAAACGTTATCGTGCAACGTTTGTAAATGGAGTTTTATCCGGCTTTGGATATTCGCATATGCGTTTACCTTTTTCATTGGTCATATACACTTTTGCTGTCAGTAGTTCATTTCTGTTGTCGCGGCCCCTGTCTGCCCAGATCATTAAAGGGGCGGTGATGGCCGGTTTCAATATTTCACAGGTGGACGGTGATGAGGTGTATGGCTTTCATAAAATGGGATTGAATATAGGTGCTGCAGCCATTACTCCCATCGGTAAACATTTTGACTTCACACTTGAAACGATCTATAACCAGAAAGGATCTTACCAGAAACCACAATATAATGATTCCCTCACGGGCGAATACAGTCTCAAACTGAATTATGTGGAGGTTCCGGTTCTATTCCATTACAATGACAAGGCGGGACTGGTCAGTTTTGGATTAGGCCTTTCGTGGGGCAGACTGACCGGCGTGAAAGAGTATGAGCATGGGCATCAGATCCTGACCACCACACTGAGCAATGGGCCTTACAGTAAAAATGACTTTGATGCGTTGTTTGATGTCAGCTTTCGCATCTGGAAAAGGCTCAGGGGAGATGTCAGGTACGCCTATTCGTTCATAAAGATACGTACCAGGGAATTTCATCCTCCGGGAGTGAATCCTTGGACAAGGTACCAGTATAACAACCTGTGGAGCTTCCGTGTTGTGTACGTTATTAATGAACAAATCGCCGAGCGGATTAAGAGGGGTGCCTCATTACGGTAATACGGGTTCATTAACCGAATATCTCCGTCAGTCTGCGTGCCGCATTTATACCGATAATTTCGCAATCATTCATATTCTCAGCAGAGGGCTCACCTAAAGCCTGAACGGAAGGTGCAACAACTTCCCATTTTATCTTTTCGGCAAATTCCTCTATCGCTTTGACGCCGCCACCTCCCCAGGCCGCCGATCCGAATATCCCCAGCAAACGGTCTTTGATGCCGGTATGTAAGATCCTGCTCAGGAGTTGCTCCATGGGCGGCAAAATGAATCCATTGTAAGCGCTGCTGCCGAGAATGACGGCCTTGTACAGGAAAATGTCATTAAGGATATAGGAAAGATGTGTTTTGGAAGAGTCGTAGATTTTTATATCTTTAATGCCCCCTTCACACAGTGCCCGGGCAATTATCTCAGCCATTTTCTCAGTATGACCATACATGGACCCAAAAACGATAACGGCTCCTTTTTCCGATTCAAAACGGCTCCACTTGTCATAGAGTGAGATGATCCTCTGCAAGTCTTTGCGCCATACAGGGCCATGCGTGGAGGCAATGATCTTGATATCCTTGTCTTTGAGGGCAGCCAGGGCACGTTGGACAGGATTCCAGTATTTGCCTACAATATTGGAATAATATCTCCTTATCTCTTCCTCATAGAATGACATGTTGAGTTCCTCATCCATAACACCTCCGTTAAGGTTCCCGAAGCTGCCAAATGCATCGCCCGAAAAGAGAATTTTATCCTCATGGTGGTAAGTCATCATGGTCTCAGGCCAGTGTAACATCGGGGTCGGAATGAACGATAAATGACACCCTCCCAAGTCCAAAACATGTTTGTCATCCACCGGATATAAATTGTCACTGATGCCGTAAAACTGGCCGAGGATTTTAAATGTCGTGGCATTTCCGACAATTTTTATATCGGGATACCTTGATATGACATTCATTATGGCGCCTGAGTGATCGGGCTCAAGATGATTGATGACAAGAAATTCAACAGGTTCGTTGTTCATAAGGATCTGATCAATATGACTGAAGAATTCACCTGTTTTGGCTACCTCAACGGTATCGATCAATGCCGTGCGTCTGCCTCTGACCAGATAAGAGTTGTACGAGATTCCTTTCTCCAGAGGCCACAGGTTTTCGAACAGGCGGGTACGCCGGTCGTTGACTCCAATCCAGTAAACACTTTCGGAAAGTTTTATCTTTTTCATCATGTCAGAGATTATTTTACAACCTTGGCAAACTCCCGTGCATTGTTTATAAAGTCAACAGCAATGGTTTTCGACATGGGATTGATCGTATCGAGCCGTTCAGGATGCCATTGCACGGCCATCAAAGGGGCTTTGCCTGTGGTGTCTTTCCATTCAATGGCTTCCATGATGCCGTCGGGAGCCAGGGCACTGACAGTTAACGATTTGGCCAGAAATCTGACAGCCTGGTGATGGCTGCTGTTCACTTTGGCTGACGTCAGCCTGGTGATTGAATACAGCCGTGTGCCCTGAATAATGGTGATATCATGAAAACAGTTGTTTTTATCTTCACATTTATGCCGCACAATATCAGGCATATAATTATGAATGTCGATCACCAGGGTACCACCGAGATAGACGTTGATCAATTGTTGTCCCCGGCATATACCCAGCACGGGCATATTCATCTTCACGGCTTTATCGATAAGGGCAAACTCAAGATTATCACGTGTATCGTTTACATCAATGCATTGATCTATATCACCTCCCTGACCATACCGGCCCGGATTGATATCCGGTCCTCCCGTCAGCATCAGCCCTGAACATTTACTCAAGGTGTTGAGGGCTTTTTCTGTATCCATCTGTGACAGATCAACCCATTTGATGTCCGGATAAAACTTTTGAAGCCACCGGCCATATGTCTTGTAATTATCTTCGGGGCCCCCCTTCGAAACAGCTATTGTGAGACGGTTGACGGTATTCATACGATGACATCCGGTCATGATGATAACGATGCCTGATACAAATGCAAAAACAAATGTCAATGAAAATGTCTTCAAATAAGGATGCATAATACGATTTTTTTTGCTAAGGTGCAGAATCGAATGCAAATGTAAAAAAATTGTCCGCTGAAATCAGAATTGAAGGTTCAATCCTGCCATGAAGTTAATGCCGGCCTGTGGGAAATAACCATCCATGTATTGTTCTTTGCCTTCGTAAATATAACGGTATATCCAGGCATTGGCCTCATATTTTGCGCTGAACAGATTGTTGATCATAAATGATATCCCTATGTTTTTTATTATAGTGGTTTTAATGTCATAACGGATGATCAGATTGTTTATAAAATAGGGATCCAATTTCCGGTGATTACTGGATGTGTTATCTATATACTGTTTGCCGACATATTTGGAACTCAGGATAAAATTCAGGTTTTTAAGAGGTTCATAATTAAAGATGTTGTTAATGATCAGATCGGGTGAGAAAGATAAATCCGTCGTGCCAAGGAATTTCGAATCCTGACCGCCGGTATCCCAATTGTCGATATACTCGGTGAAATCCAGTATTTTATTACGGCTGAAGCTGGCATTAGCATTCCATTGCAGATTTTTCAATATATAGGCACCTGCCGTGGTCTCTATGCCTGCCCGATAGCTCTTGGGTACGTTGACCATGATGGGATCGCCGACATTGTTGATCTCCCCTGTGAGAACCAGTTGGTCATTGTAATCCATGTAATAAAGGTTTACTCCCAGCTTAAAGTGCGGCAGAGAGAATTGATAACCCAATTCAAAATCATTGAGGCGTTCAGGTGAAGGTTGCCGGCTTGAATCTGCATCAAGGTAGTTTCTCCTGTTGGGCTCTCTGTTGGCTATACCAAAGGAGAAATAGGCTTTGTGTTTATCTGTGATCGTATAGATCAGACCCAATTTGGGATTGAAAAAGGTATACCGGTGACTTTGAGTCACATTTCTTAATTTATCATCAGTCCCTTTAAGCTTGTACTCAATATTTCGGAATTGTACGTCGCCGTAAAGGTTGAGTTTTGTTGCGAGGGTGTATTCCATCTTTGCGAAAATATTACCGTCGGTTTTATCTCCTGTATCGGAGTAATACTTTATTTCCTTGTCCCTGACTATGGCATCCCTGGCCCAGATAACATGACCGTAATGTTCACCGTCATAAGTGTTCCATGAACCTCCCAGGGTAAGGGATGTTCGTTTATGATCATTGTAAAGAATCGAAAATACGCAACCGCTGAACAGATTGTCGAGCCATTTCTGGCGGATGAGATCCGACCGTGCAACTCCACTGTCAGCGATAAAGATACCCGGTCCATAAGAGCTGAGTTTCTGATCGGTCATATAGCTCTCGTAATAGCCTATACCATGGGTATGATGGAGGGTGAGATTAAAGATAAAATAGTGACCGATCTCCTGGGATAGCACCACCTGGACATGATCCTGCTTATAGTTATCGGTTTGGTTATCATAGTAGTCTATTTTTCCCTCGTTGTTTATATATTCACCTTCGGGATTATATGTTCTGTTGGTATCGATGACATTGGAAGGCACGCCACCCCAGGCCTGATAGGTTTTCTCCAGGCCTGAGAACACATTGATTTTCAGAATGGTCTTGTTGCCGTAGTACCCTCCGGTAAGAAAATAGGAGCGGAGGTCGGATGATGCCCTGTCGATGTATCCGGCAGAGGTGATCCTGGATAACCGGGTGTCGAAGGCAAATTTATCTTTTATGAGGCCTGTCCCGGCAGTCAGACTGTTCCTCACCGAATGAAAGGATCCCAGATTGTTATCCAGGTTGGCATAAGGTTCAGGATGAAGCACGGCGGTCTGGATATTGACGCTTGCTCCAAAGGCCGCATCGCCATTGGTTGACGTGCCGACACCACGTTGAATCTGAATATCCTGTACCGAGGTGGCCAGATCGGGCAGATCGACCCAGTAAACATCCTGTGATTCGGCGTCATTGAGCGGCACCCCATTGATAGTGACGTTGATCCTGGTGATGTCTGTTCCCCTGATCTGTATGGCTGAATATCCGATATCGTTACCGGCATCGGAGGTCATGGTCAACGAGGGCGTCATACTAAGTATAAAAGGCATATCCTTACCAAGATTGACCTCATTGATCTCTTTACGTGTGACATTGGTATACGTCTCCGGTATTTTTTCATTTGCCCGCGTAGCTTTGATGATCACCGTTTCTTCTGTAATAGGTGAGGGTATCATCTGAATGTTGAGGGTTAAGGAATGGTCGAGCTGAACCTCAATGTGTTGTGTTTTGTACCCGATATAACTGACCATAAGGTCATAGGTCCCTTTTTTCAGGTTGGATATTTTATATAATCCATCAGGATCGGATATCGTGGTCAGGAATGTTCCATTCACGACGATGTGAGCCCCTGAAAGGGTTTCTCCGGTGGTCTGGTCGGTTACCCTGCCCTCAATGCTGTATTGTGAGAAAGCAAGAACAGGTGTCATGACCACAATGACAAAAAGAACGGTAATTTTTTTCATTTTTCAGATTGTTTCGATTAAACATGGATAGCACAGGATGATGGTGCCTGCAATGTTAATCTACTTCCCTTCGCCGGCATTACCCGGATCAGGTTCAATGAGTATAATCTCAGCCCGTAAGGGCACCCCCATAAGGAAATAGTGATACAAAGATATAATCTATTTTTGTTAAAACAAATTCCGGAGATCAATAAAATCGGGATGAAAATGATAGCACAGGCAATGGTATGAAAGATCAAAAATCTTTAACGCTGATGAATCAACAATGCCCGTATCTGATGAAGCAATAATACCTTTCGAGGCAGTCTTGATATAATAATCAGGCGACTCATAAAGCAGGGCTTTCCCGCTGATATTGCTTTCATGCAACCGGGTGTTGACGGACCTGAAGATGTCATCACTGCCTTTCACCGGGCTGTCAATATAAAAAAATGCCGAGGTTATGGAAAGATGTTGCAGGTATATGATGAGTAAATCCAACGTCTTATTTATGATGACGGCTTTGAATAATTTTCCATGCGATTCGGTGGTGTCACGCAACAACCCGTCAGTACCGATGAACACCGTGTTGCCGTTCAGATAGCTGCCGATGGTAATCAGAACATTATAGCCGTCAATGTGCATGATCTGTCGTTTCACTCCCTCTTCACCGGTAAGCTTTTTTATTCTTTTTCCGTTTTGATTTTCGACCGCTATGCCACGGTAAAGCAAGGCCCTTTGAATACCGCTGAGCGCATAACGGTCGCCGACGAGTTTAAGAATCGTTTTTTGGGGATAATTTTTCTCAAGCCACTGGGAATAATCTGCGAGGGCCTCTTTAAAGTTTTCACTGAGAATAGCGGAACGGCTTGTATCCATATTTAGATCCTGGCATTTGGAGGCATGAAGTTACAAAAACAATTGAAAACCTGATATGATCAGGTAGAAAACCGGGAAGGATCTAATTCCGTAAATCTTTTTTTCCGCTTTATAAAATATTCAATGACAATACTACCCCTGTAAATATTGGAAACATTACCATGATATAGTTTTTTTCTTTTGCGATAATGTCTTCTGATCCTGGAATAAAAAGACCAATAAGCTCTGAAAACAGCCCAGAAATCCTTTATCCCTCCGTCAACAAGAAATTTCAATGCAGCCATCATATCCAGAATGCATCGTAATCCTAAAACGATATAAAGGCGTTTGCGGGGCAGGTTTTTATACAACATCATGATGTTGTTTCGGATATTCAGGTAGGTTTTCAGAGCTGATTTTCTCGGTAGTGTGCCGGCTCCAATATGAAAGACTTCGGAGTGAGGGCAGTACATGATCTTAATCCCCTGGTTTTTTGCTCGCCAGCAGAGGTCTATCTCCTCCATATGAGCAAAAAAATCGTCATCGAAGCCGTCAAGCTGTTTAAAATTGCTGGCTCTGACAGCCATACATGCTCCTGTGGCCCAAAAGATTTCGGCTTCCTGATCATACTGTCCATGATCGGTTTCAAGGGATTGAAACAGACGTCCCCTGCAGAAAGGATAACCGAACTTATCGATAAATCCTCCGGCGGCACCCGCATATTCAAATTTTTCGCGTTCAGAATAGGATTTGATCTTGGGTTGACAGATAGCTATGCTTTTGTCGCGTTCCATCATTGTTATCAAAGGAGTAATCCAACCCGGGGTGACTTCAATGTCGGAGTTGAGAAGGATGTAATAATCAGCCTGTATCAATCTGAGCGCTTCGTTATAGCCTTTCGAAAAACCTTCATTCCTGCTGTTCCGGATAACAGTCAGGTCAGGGAATTCTTTTCGAAGGAATTCTATGGAACCATCAGTAGAGGCATTATCAGCTATAATTACGTCAGCCACATTCTTGCTGTTCTGAATGATACCGTGAAGAAATTGCTGAAGAAATTTACTTCCGTTCCAGTTCAATATAACGACGGCTGTCTTCGGCACCAGGTTGATTTGAAGATTAAGTGGCTAAAATAGTTAAAATATATATCCCCGGAAGCGGGCTATGATTTAATTAACAGTTTGATGATGCTCCCTGTGATATTTCCAACGTCTGTGTGACCAAAGCCAATTATCGGGATGCCTGTATATGGCCTGTTCCAGCTCATGAACAAATATTCTGGTGATGACATGGTCTGGCACTGAGACGGGATCATCGGAGATAAGACTGACGGTCACCTCATAATGACCTCTGCCGTTTCTTTGAATATCAAGAAAGACCACTGCAGAATTCAGCGCCTTCGCCATTTTTTCTGTCCCGAGAAAAAAAGCAGTTTCTTGCCCTAAAAATGTCGTCCAATAATTGATCTCATCTTTGTGAGGCGTCTGATCACCAGCAATATAAGTTATAGTGAGTTCATCCTTATAGTTAACCAGTGTCCTGAAAGTCTGTTTAAAAGGAACCAGTTCGGCATGGAGGAGAAAACGGCTTCTGAGTCCGGTTATGTATCGCTGAAAAAAAGCATCTGACAAGGGTTTAACTACAGCCAGCCCCATGTATTTATCCCTGAAATAATAATGAAAAGCTGCCGGCATCCATTCCCAGTTGCCACAGTGCCCCATGAAAGCCAGGATACTTTTATTGTGACGGTACAGTTCTTCTATAATTTCGGCATTAGTGATCCTGAATCGTTTTAATAATTGTCGCTCCGTCAGATGGCGGGTTTTAACAATCTCCGTAACCACATCGGCAAGATTACGGTAATATTTTCCGGCGATCTCACGGATGGCCTTTGTTTCGAGTGTTTCATAAAAACATGCATTCAAATTGGAATACACCACTTTTCTCCGGTATCTGAAAATATGCTGAAGGAAAAAACGCAAAATATCCGAAAAAAGATACAGCAGGGGAAAGGGGAGGAGAGAAATAATCCATGCTATTCCAGAGAATAAAAAATAGACGATAAACATCCGGAAAAATTTATTTAAGATTGTAAAAATACGGTGAAATCCGGATATGTCAGCCAGCAAAGAAAATGAAGATGGGATAAAGTCGATTATCGTGGGATATCATAATAATCGTGCACCTTACTTCCCCAATGGTTTTCCATTTCGTCCTGATCGACACTGTGAGGTGCGTTGCCTCTCTCGTGTATCACAAATTGCCATTGCGAATTGTTTATCTCACCGATGGCATCGGAATGGATCAGCATGAAGTCATTTGTTGCCAGCTCGCGTGTGTAAAAAACGAATTTCCTGTTTCTTTGATCGTTTAACACGTAGTAATGCCAAATCTCATAGGGATAGGCATTGGGCTCATAATAGCTTTCGGCGATGGCATTTGGAGGCCCATATTTGAGAAATATTCTTCCCCGGTCGGTGGCATAGCCTTTTCTGTTAACGGTAGAGAATGCCGCATTAGCTTTTTTAACTTCGTTATTGTATTTTATCCATGCCTCTTCCGGTTGCAGATTATCACGCGTCAACCAAAAGTTAAGAAAGAAACGCTGCATGTCAACCATGGTTCCTGTCTTCAGAAGCTTAGTGGCCAATGTCAATTCCATCTGGGAGGAAATGGGGCATAGGGTACGGATATACTCTTTAAGGGTATCCTGATCTGTAATGGCCGAAACGAACGTATTGGTGATATCGATGCCTGAAATATCGGTCAGGTTCATTTGGATGGTCGGATTATTGCGCTGAAAGAAAACTTCATTGGAGGTGAGAAGCTGGTTGTTTTTATCCCTGATCTGTATGACGAGGTTATAATTTCCGGTAGGTAAAGTGGAAATATTAAACTCGCTGAACAGCACATTGACCGGTTGGCTTGTTTCCTTTTTATATTGAACAAAACTGGGAATGACCAGACCTGTCTCGAAAGAGTTGATCTGATATGTCACCAGGAATTTTTCATCCTTGCCAAGTACTTTCTCTGTGTTATAGACTTCGGCATAAAAAGTCAGCTTTGAGAGATTGACAGGGAAATAATTGCTGACGTAAGGGACCAGATCGTAACCACTTTTGGATAAAATAGTGGGGGTTTGAGTTGTTTTAAAGGATTCGATGAGTTCAATACCCGAAATGGAAACGCTGTCAGCAGGAAAATCAATAGAAATGTTCTTGGTAACGATAAAGGGGACCATATCGCGGTTTTTATCAGCAATGAGCATATCAAACACATAATCACCATTGGGAAGGCCGAAGCGTTGCTGGTCGATAAAATTAAAATCGATATGGCTGGTATCATCAATTTCCGGACTGCGCAGCTCATACTTTTTGAAGTCTTTGATGATATCATTCTGTTTAAACATCATGGTTATCTCGACTGAACCCTGGTACTTACCGGTTTCAGTTTTTACAAAGAGCACACTTTTACCCACGACTGAAAAATAAGTCTCGATAAAAGGTCCGTCCTGGGGAGAATAAAAGGTTGAATAAAACAGGTAAGCCTGAAAACCGGTAGCAGATACGGTTTTGGTAAGTGACAGACTTAGCAGGACCAGGGCTGTGCAAATTAGGATTTTTTTCATGGCGATTTTATCATGGATGATTTTTATCTTCATGTTGATTATAAGAATGTTATTAATTATGTTGAAAGTTGCTGAATGATAGTATATTTGAAATTAACTTATCGAGATAAACTCACACAAAATTATTTATAAAATAGCTTGAAGTCAAGGTATAATCAGTTTTCGGCGAGCTGCCGGCAGTTACCGGTGTTATTTCATTTTGGTTTTATATATCTGAAAATACTTATGAGGTCTGCTAACAATCTGAAAAAGTTGTAATTTTGTCTCGGAGAAATGGCAGAGTGGTCGAATGCGGCGGTCTTGAAAACCGTTGTCCCGACACCTCGGGACCGGGGGTTCGAATCCCTCTTTCTCCGCTATTGTATGAGCATACTGCTCCTTCAGGGGTCGTATATTTCCTTCAACCTAAATTTACAAGTTTTCTTATCAAGGCCTCGCTTATTAAGATGAACCGGATTCTATGAAAAGATTTTTGTTAATGATTTTATCTATTATTTATCTTTAGTTATTATTTTTTAATATTGATGAAATCTTTAAATATTAAATATGAAAAGATTTTTCTTTCTTCATGGAAACCCTATATTTGGTTATGCATATTAACATTGGCCGTTTATTTTCAAACGTTCTGGTATTCATTCTCTCCAATGGATGATACATGGCTTATTGTTCAGAAATTAGATTCTTTGAAAGACATATCGAACCTGCCATCTTATTTCTTAAATTCCACTCTTGGAAGGGCTGTCGGGTATTATCGCCCTTTATTGATGATAACTTTTATGTTTGATACTCTGATCGGAGGAGGATCTCCTTTTGTTTATCATTTGAGTAATGTCATATTTCATATGGCTTCCGTGTTACTTGTATTTCGATTATTTACTAAAACAGGTATCAATACGCTTCTCTCGTTTGTGTTTGCAATGATTTTTGCTGTTCATCCGGCGAATGTTCTTGCTGTGGCCTGGATCCCGGGACGAAATGACGTTATCCTTAGCCTGTTCGTTTTTGCCTCGGCAATTACATGTATCAACTATTTCCGGGAGCATAAGATATATTGGTTTATCTTACATTTGTTTTGTTTAATTTGTGCTTTGCTGACTAAAGAGTCTGCAATTGTCCTGCCTTTTATACTTTATATATATTATCTTTTACTGCATGAAAATCATAAGCGGACTGAGAAAATCATTTTTCCTATTATTTGGATAACGGTATTAGCAGGCTGGTATCTTCTCAGATTTTATGTTGTGAGTGGTAATGTGCATCTTGCACAACCAAACGCGACCCAAACAATTATTAAAACTATTTCGTCAATGACAATTTTTTTCGGGCGGTTTTTCGTTCCATTCGAATTAAATGGCCATTGGCCATTGATTACCGGTACTTTGGTTCTTGTTATTATCGTGATATTGATTCTATCAAAATCCATTAGTTCAAGGATGACCCTATGGGGTGCCCTGTGGTTCATGATGTTTCTTTTGGTACCTGTTGTTTTTAAAGGAGGTGTGTATAATCATTGGTTATATCCTGCATCTTTTGGGGCTTTTATACTCATTGCACAGGTTAAACCATTTAAAATTAATAAAATTGTTCAATTCGGTATCCTTTTTCTTGTCCTTGGGATATTCATAACAAAGACTCTGGTAGAAAGTAAAATATATAAGGATGAGCTAACTTACGCCAATAATTATGTGAATAGGTCATCTGATTACATCATGTCCTATTTTTCGAGAGGCATTGCATATCTTAAAAAGAATCAATACAATGAGGCCATCCGTGACTTCGACAGGGTTCTCGCTGTCAGGACCGATTTTGTGAATGCCTATTACAACAGAGGAGTTGCCTACAATTTATTAAAGAAATATGATCTTGCTATTAATGATTTCAATAAAACCGTTGAATTATCACC
>CAZVNP010000015.1:52915-57024 GCA_964628285.1 uncultured Lentimicrobiaceae bacterium | reverse complement strand
GCGAGAGATGAAACAATCCATCCATTATAAATAAATCGTCATTCGCTTCTCGCTCCTCGCTCTTGGCTTTTGATCACACCGGTAAGAATAACAAGTTTTATTCATTATTACCGTTCTGCATAAGTGTCATAAATGCCTGCTAACCGTTGTGTAGAAAAGTATCAGACATGTTTTTTCACCAGCCTTCTTATTATAGCAAACATCCTATTAGCCGGTGATCGATTACCACTAAATATACCGACAGGAATTTTCACAATTTCATCGACATCGCTTTCGTCCAGGTTTAATGATGACATAACGAACTCATAATTTGCCGGCAAAGGATTCTTATTGTCATCAATAACGATTTTCATTGCTTCTTCACGTATTATTTCCTTATTCCGGATCATGTTGCTCAATTGCGGCAAACGTCTTGAATAGCCGAAACGCTTTTCTCGTATGTAATTAGTGAAAGGTTCCGCCAAACAATCAAAATGTCTTGTATATTCCGACTGATCTGATTCCATCCAATCCATTTCTTTCTTTAATATATTTCCTATTTCCCTATCAGAAGGATTATCAAGGTAATAAAGGATATTTACTTTTTTACCATAACGTCCAAGTTTTGTAAATAAAAAACATGTTATAAAATTTTGTTTTGGGTAGATCAGGAAACGGTTTATCATTTTTTTACTGATATCCCTATTCTTATGCAGGATGGCTTTAATTCGGACCTGATCATAAATATTCTCAGAGGTGGATGAATTGGTTTCTGTCGGGGAATGGCCCAATATAATTATCGGGATTCGCCATGCTTCAGAAATTTTCAACATGCTCCTTTCGATCCCTATCCCACAAATACCACATATTTCGCCTGAATATACAAGAGTGGTACGATAAAGCTCTTTAATCAATTTTGCATCATGCTTAACCCAAATATGATCGACACAACATTTTTTAACGGATCTTTCAATATTCGCTTTTGCAAGGTCACTCATAAATCCATTGTCAAAAGTGTAGGTTAGTACATTTAGTTTATACTTTTTGACGGCCAGATATAAAACGTATGTACTGTCTTTACCTCCGCTAATCGGGACAAGGGCATCATATACCCTTTTCTTTTTTTGTGCATGTTCAAATATTCTCAGGAGTCTATTTTCGCCATAAGGAGTAAACTTGACATAATCATTGCAATAATTGCAAATACCATCTTCGCCGATTCGAACACCGTCTATCTTCTCATTCATGAGGCATTTAATGCACGTTTTTATATTTGTTGACATACTTTAAATAAGCATTAAATTTAATCTTACATGCCAAATTGTATCGCTCAAATTAATTTGGGATTTCATTGCAAATTATGAAAAAAATCAGAAAAAGCGACTGTTTAATTTGCATTTAAAAGGTCGGGATGGAAAGTGAAAATTTTTTCAATAAACTGAAAATAGTTTTTAACAAGCTGAGAACCAGAAACCTATTGTGACCTACTGTGTCTATGTGGTAAACCTTTTTCACCACAACAGGCATATAGGGCACAATAGGAAAAGCGAGGAGCGAATGACGATTTGCGAGAGATATTAAACATCTGATTCCCGTTTGGAAATTAACGGGACTTTTTTACATTTGTCGGCCTCAAAGACTAATTTTTTAAACTAATATACGCATGAAAAAATTCCTGACTTTCTTATCCGTTTTTCTTTTGCCGGCGGTGCTTTTCGCCAGTGAGGCCGATCTGCCCCTTCCTGACATCAAGACCGTTTATTCTCATGGCTGGTCGTTGCTGATCTATGGTTTTATTGTCATCGGCATCGGTATGCTTTTCGGGGTGTGGCAATATACGAGTATCCGCAAGATAGGTGTACACAAGTCGATGCTGAACGTCTCCAACACCATCTGGGAGACCTGCAAGACCTATCTTTTGCAGCAGGGGCGTTTTCTGGCCATCCTCTTCGGTATCATCGCGGTGATCATCCTGTATTATTTCATTGGACTGTCGCATCTGGGCATTCCCAAGGTGTTGCTGATCCTTTTGTGGACGGTCATCGGCATCTGCGGTTCGTACAGTGTGGCGTGGTTCGGCATACGCATCAACACGCTGGCGAACAGCCGCACAGCCTTTGCGGCCATCCGCAACAAGCCGTTCAATGTGCTGACGATACCCATGCAGTCGGGCATGAGCGTCGGTTTGCTGCTGGTGTGCGTGGAGCTCATCATGATGCTGATCATCCTGCTCTTTGTCCCTTATGAGAGCGCCGGTGCCTGCTTCGTCGGTTTCGCCATCGGTGAGTCGCTGGGCGCCAGCGCCCTGCGTGTCGCCGGCGGCATCTTCACCAAGATCGCCGACATCGGTGCCGACCTGATGAAGATCATCTTCAAGCTGCCCGAGGACGATCCCCGCAACCCCGGCGTCATCGCCGACTGTACCGGTGACAATGCCGGCGACAGCGTGGGACCCACCGCTGACGGCTTCGAGACCTACGGCGTCACCGGCGTGGCCCTCATCGCCTTCATCGTCCTGGCCATCAACTTCGGGACACTGGGTATCTTCCCTGACGAGACTGCCGCCAAGCTGTTCCAGAGCCACCTCCTCGTATGGATCTTTGTCATGCGTATCCTGATGATCGTCACCTCGCTGGTGGCCTATTATATCAACCTGGCGTGGTCCAAAATACGTTACGGCAAGGCCGACAAGATCAACTTCGAAACGCCGCTCATCAACCTGATCTGGATGACCTCCATCATCTCCATCATCATGACCTATATCGCCACCTATTTCATGCTGGGGCACATCTCCATCGGCACGACGGTGGTTTCAGGCTTGTGGTGGAAGCTGGCAACGATCATCAGTTGCGGCACGCTGGCGGCAGCGCTTATACCCGAATTCACCAAAGCTTTCACCAGCACCAAGTCACGTCACGTGCAGGAGATCGTCACAGCATCCAAAGAGGGAGGAGCCTCATTAACCATCCTTTCGGGCATGGTATCGGGTAACTTCAGCGGTTTCTGGGAAGGCATGGTCATCGTGGTGCTGATGGTCATCGCCTATGTCACCAGCACGCTGGGGCTGGGACAGTTCATGCTGTTCCCGACCATCTTCGCCTTCGGCCTCGTCGCCTTCGGTTTCTTAGGCATGGGGCCCGTGACCATTGCCGTCGACAGCTATGGCCCCGTCACCGACAATGCCCAGTCGGTGTATGAGCTGTCACAGATCGAGCAGGTGCCAAATGTAAAGGAAGAGATACAAAAAGATTTCGGCTTCGAGCCCAACTTCGACTCGGCCAAGTATCACCTCGAGGTCAACGACTCCGCCGGCAACACCTTCAAAGCTACGGCCAAGCCCGTGCTCATCGGCACGGCCGTCATCGGTGCCACCACCATGGTCTTTTCCATCATCCTGCTGCTGAAAAAAGCAGGCCTGCTGCAGATACAGCTCACCGATCCACAGGTCATCCTCGGTTTCATTACCGGCGGTGCCGTCATCTATTGGTTCACGGGAGCCTCCATCCAGGCGGTGACGACAGGCGCTTACAGGGCCGTGGAATTCATCAAGCGACACATCAACCTCGACAAGGGCGAAGCTGACATCCAGGACTCGAAGAATGTCGTTAAGATATGCACGCGTTACGCCCAGTCGGGAATGTGGAACATCTTTGCAGTCATTTTCTCCCTCACCCTGGCCTTTGCCTTCTTCGATCCCAACTTCTTCGTCGCCTACCTCATCTCCATCGCCACCTTCGGTCTGTTCCAGGCCATGTACATGGCCAACACCGGCGGTGCATGGGACAACGCCAAGAAGATCGTCGAAGTCGACCTGAAGATGAAAAACACACCCTTGCACGAAGCCACCGTCATCGGCGATACCGTCGGTGATCCTTACAAGGATACCTCTTCCGTGGCCATGAACCCGATCATCAAGTTCTCGACACTGTTCGGGTTGCTCGCCGCCGAGATATCCATCCAGATGGTCTTGGACGGTTACAAGGCCGCCGGT
This sequence comes from uncultured Lentimicrobiaceae bacterium, assembly GCA_964628285.1. Lineage (GTDB taxonomy): Bacteria > Bacteroidota > Bacteroidia > Bacteroidales > JAGONC01 > JAPLDP01. Next base: position 53,054 of record CAZVNP010000015.1, on the reverse strand, counting down.
CGATGGATCGGACTGGCGTTCCTGATCGTGGGGCTGTTCTTTGTGTACAGGTCGTTTTTCGCGATGCGGATTAAGAAGCAATGAACTCACCCCCTGGGCCCCTCTCTTTAAAAAGAGAGGGGGGAACGGGGGGTGAGTT
>CAZVNP010000015.1:49636-52815 GCA_964628285.1 uncultured Lentimicrobiaceae bacterium | reverse complement strand
ACTCACCCCCTGGGCCCCTCTCTTTAAAAAGAGAGGGGGGAACGGGGGGTGAGTTTTTATCCAAAAGAAGGATCATTTGTGACCCTTCTTTTTCAATTTTCTTCTTTCCAATAAGAGAACAAATATCTTCAAATGCGATTTTTCATAATTTTGCTTCCTTTCTGAACAAAATTCTATTTTTGTATTGTTATTCCAATAACAAATCATTTTTAATCTACCAACAATGCTCACCAACAATTTTATAAAGCGTCATAACGGCCCGCGACCGGAAGAAGCGGAAAAGATGCTGAAGGTCATCGGCGTCACTTCCATGGATGATCTGATTGAAAAGGCGGTACCCGAAGCCATTCGTCTGCCGGGTGCCCTTCAGCTGCCGAAGGGAATGAATGAATACCAGTATTTGAGTCATCTCAGGGAGATAGGCTCACGGAATAATATTTACAAGTCGTTCATCGGCATGGGTTATTACGACACCATCACCCCCGGGGTGATCCAACGCAACATCCTTGAGAACCCAGGGTGGTATACCTCCTATACGCCTTACCAGGCCGAGATCTCGCAGGGACGGCTGGAGGCCCTGCTCGTCTTTCAGACCGTCATCTCCGACCTCACAGCGATGCCCGTCTCCAACTGTTCCCTGCTGGATGAGGGCACGGCGGCTGCCGAGGCAATGATCATGGCTTATAATGCCCGCACAAGGGAGGCGGTCAGGCGAGATGCCAACCGTTTTTTCGTCTCCGGCAACCTTTTTCCTCAGACCCTTGACCTGCTCAGGACCCGTTCCGAGCCCCTGGGCATTGAGCTGGTCGTCGGCGACCACCGTCACTTTTCACCTGACGATATGTTTTTCGGTGCTCTTGTCCAATACCCTGATGAACGTGGGATGATCCACAATTACGGTGATTTCACCGCCCGTATGCACCGTTCCGGCGGATTGGTCATCGCCGCTGTCGACCTGTTGAGTCTCACCATGCTGAAACCGCCTGGCGAATGGGGTGCCGATGTGGTGGTGGGTTCGGCACAACGCTTCGGTGTACCCATGGGCTACGGAGGACCCCATGCGGGCTTCCTGGCGGCAAAAGAAGATCACAAGCGGTTCATGCCCGGCCGCATCATCGGCGTGTCAATTGATGCTCAGGGCAACAGGGCATTGCGCATGGCCTTGCAGACGCGCGAGCAGCACATTAAACGCGAGCGCGCCACGTCGAACATATGCACGGCACAGGCCCTCCTCGCCTCCATGGCCGGCATGTATGCCGTGTACCACGGACCGCAGGGATTATATGACATAGCAAGAAACATCAACATTCTGGCAGGCGTTCTGTCGTCGGAGATAAAAAAATACGGATATGATCAGCTCAACCGTCATTTTTCCGATACCGTTCAGATCATGCTCCCGGATGATGCCCGCGTGGAAGATATCAGACAACTTGCCCTGGAAGACGAGATGAACTTCCGTTACATCGATAACCGGCACATCGGCATCAGCGTGGATGAGACCACTTCCCTGGCCGACATCAACCGTATCCTCAATGTTTTTGCCCGGGCCCGCCACATTCCATTCACAGCCTTTATCTACGATCCGGAAGAATGTGCCGGGATAAAAACCATCCCGGCAGAGCTGGAGCGCGGCAGCACCTATCTTACCCATCCCGTTTTCCACTCATACCATTCCGAGACGGATATGATGCGTTACCTGAAAAAGCTGGAAAACATGGACCTGGCGCTGAACCGCACGATGATCCCGTTGGGCTCCTGTACGATGAAGCTCAGCGCTGCCGCCGAGCTTTTTTACCTGAGCTGGCCTGAATTTGGTTCTATCCATCCCTTCGTACCGGAAGAGCAAGCCGCAGGCTATCATTTCATCATCCGTGAGATGGAGAAGATTTTCTGTGAGATCACCGGTTTTAAAGCCATCTCCTTCCAGCCCAACTCCGGTGCCGCAGGGGAATATACCGGTCTGCTGGTCATCAGGGCTTATCACCGAAGCCGTGGTGAGAGTCATCGTGACGTGTGCCTTATCCCCTCTTCGGCTCATGGCACTAACCCGGCCAGCGCCCACATGGCCGGCATGGAGATCGTGGTGGTGCAGTGCGATGTGAATGGTAATATCGACACCGGCGACCTGAGGGAGAAAGCCATGAAGTACAAAGACCGCCTGGCAGCCCTGATGGTCACCTACCCCTCCACTCATGGCGTGTTTGAAGAAGAGATACAGGAGATCATCAGGATCATCCATGACAACGGGGGACAGGTGTATATGGACGGCGCCAACATGAATGCTCAGGTCGGTTTAACGAATCCCGCCGTCATTGGCGCCGATGTGTGCCACATGAACCTTCATAAGACCTTTGCCATCCCCCACGGCGGCGGCGGCCCCGGCGCAGGGCCTATCGGCGTTGCCGCCCACCTCGTCGATTTCCTGCCGTCGCATCCCGTCATTACCACGGGAGGTAAAAAAGGCATCACGGCTGTGGCTTCGGCACCTTATGGCAGCGCCTTCATCCTCCCGATTTCGTATGGTTATGTCAAATTACTCGGTACCGAAGGACTGCTCGAGGCCACACAATACGCATTGTTAAATGCCAACTACCTCATGGCACGTCTCAAAGATCATTATAATATCCTGTATACCGGTAAAAACGGGTTCTGTGCTCATGAGATGATCCTCGACTGCAATGAGTTCAGCAGGACCGCCGGTGTGGATGTGATAGCCATCGCCAAGCGCCTGATGGATTATGGACTCCATGCACCCACGGTGGCTTTCCCCGTCCACGGCACCCTGATGGTGGAGCCTACGGAGAGCGAGCCCCTGGCAGAGCTCGACCGCTTTATAGAGGCTATGATAGCGATCCGTAGGGAAATACAGGAGATCATTGACGGCAGTGCCGACAGAGACGATAACGTCCTGAAAAATGCCCCCCACACACAGGCGATGGTGACGGCCGATGAATGGCGTCATCCTTATTCAAGGCAAAAAGCCGCCTTCCCTATGTCAATGGAGGCCAAGTTCTGGCCGCCCGTGACACGCATCGACGATGCCTATGGCGACAGGAATCTGGTAAGCAGGTGTATGTAGTCAGCTACAAGCTGCGAGCTATGAGCTGCGAGCTGCATGAGGGAGAGGGAGGGGGTGAGGAGGAATGATTGCGCGATTGAACGATAGCCGACTGACGACT
>CAZVNP010000015.1:0-49536 GCA_964628285.1 uncultured Lentimicrobiaceae bacterium | reverse complement strand
CGACTGACGACTAATGATCTGAAAATCCGCCGACCTGTGAACCTGCAGACCTTATCCCTTATGTGCGCAAATAAGACGCTCCATTGATATCGATAATGCATCCGGTCATGTATTCCGTTCCCTCCGATGCCAGGAAAACAATGGTACGTGCTATCTCCTCCGGTTTGGCGATCCGTTTCATGGGACTCTGGTTGATGATATCGTCTCTCAGTTTGGTATTCATGCCATAGGAGGCCATTCCTGTATCAACCCATCCCGGCGCGACGGTATAAACATAGATACGGTGAGGTGCCAGCGCCAACGCCATCGACTGTCCCAGGGCGTTCATGCCGGCTTTGGCGGCACCGTAAGGCCAGGCATCAGGCTCACCACGGAAAGCCCCCCTCGATGAAACATTAATGATTTTACCTCCCCCACGGTTGATCATGTGTTTTGCAACCAGAAAAGAAAGCTGGGCAACACCCGTCAGGTCGGTTTGGATGGTCTGATCCCAGAACTCACAAAAGGTATCAAAGTCAAAGGCTATCATCAGCTTCTCCTCGAAAATCCCCGCGTTATTAACCAGAATGTCAATACCCCCCATCCCGGAAACGACAGTTGTAACGAGTTTCTTTAATGAACCGGGATGTGACAGGTCACCCTGAACGATCATATGGTCATCACCGGGCAGGGAGGCACAGACACGTTCGGCCGCCTCATTGTTCTTATGATAATGGACAACAACCCTTGCGCCGGCCCCTGCCATCAGCAGTGCCGTAGCCCGACCGATGCCCCCCGAAGCCCCTGTGACTAAGGCAACTTTGCCTGTTAAATTGATTTGCATAACCATCTTATTTTTCCCCTGCGATCCTCACCCCTTCGTTGCTGGTGCATGTGGTGATGACCTTAACGAAGTGAGGGTTATCGTGGAAAGCCTCTTCAAACAGGTATGCTATCTCATTCACTTTTTCTTCCGGGCATACGGCGAATACGGATGAGCCGCCGCCGCTGACGTTAAATCCGAAGGCGCCGGCGGCGAGTGTCTTTTCCTTGATCTGGGCATATCCCGGGATAGCCGCGCTGCGCACCGGCTCAGCGATATAATCCACGCTGATGGCGCGGCCGAACTCTTCTATATCACGCGTATGAAGGGCATGGATGACGCGTGAGCACCGTGCCATCTGTTCTTTCAGCTTCTCCTGGCCTATCTCATAGGTGATAAAACCGCGTGTTGTGCGCTGGCTTTTTTTTATGACTGCCAGGACGACAGGAAACTCGGGGATATCAAGTTTCAGGACATCGATGGGATTGTAACTTTTCACCAGAATGAAACCGCCGAGGATGGCGGCGGCGACATTGTCGGCATGGGGTGAGCCGCCGGAAGCCACTTCTCCCATGCGGGCGATGTCGACCATCTCATTGGTGCCGAGGTTGAGGCCGAGCAACCGGTTCAATCCAAAGATGCTTGCAGCCGCCGCGGCACCGGTCGTACCCAGGCCACCGCCCGATGTCATGCTCTTGACCAGATGAATATGAATACCGTTTTTCAGGTTCATTCTCTCCACCAGCTCGAGAACGGCCAGGCCGGCGGTGTTATCAGGTGGTGAAACGGGGATGTGCTGTGTGTCGCCGGTGATGGTTAGTGACACCTTGCCCGAATCATTCAAGGTGATGACGACCTCATCATGAGGGTCCCTCAAGGCCATGGCAAAGATGTCATAACCCGGGCCGACGTTGGCGCTGGTGGCCGGCGCCGTGATCCTGATCTTCTTCATAGCAGTTTCCTTTCCTTCAGAATGGATGCCAGCATTTTGGTCTTTCCATCACTGAGAGGGGTGAGAGGCAACCGCACGGGACCCGCCGGCAGACCCATGAGATTCAGGGCCATTTTGGCGCCCATGGGATTGGTTTCATAACGGCAGGCCTCGAAGAGGCTGTAATAGGTATAGTGTATCTCCCTGGCCTCGTCGATCCTGCCTGCCACCGCTTTGTCGACGAGATCTTGCATGATGCCCGGAATCACATTGCCGGCCACGGTGAAGGTGCCGCCACCCCCGGCAGTGACAAAGGAAAAGGCCGTGGTATCCTTACCCGTGAACACCTCAAAATCATCATCACGGGTGAGGGAAATGACTTTCGCCAGCAGATCGATCTCTTTGCTCCCGTATTTTACCCCGGCGATATTGGGGTGTTTGGCCAGCCGGGCGATGGTCTCGGGCGTCACATCAATGCCGGTACGGCCCTTTGACGTGTGCATGATGATGGGCACTGGCGAACTGTCGGCGATCTCCTCAAAAAACCTGATCACGCCGTCCATTGTAGGAAGAACGAAATAAGGTGTAAACACAACAATATAATCCGCTCCCAGATCGGCGTATTCCTTAACACGTTCCAATGCTTTCCACAGGCTCATGGCGCATGTGTCGGGTGCAATCTTGCACCGGCCTTTGGCATGGGTGACGACAATCCTGAGGACTCTCTTCACCTCCTCGTCGGTCATAAGGGGATTCTCGCCGGTGACACCCAGGGGCGCTATGCCGTGAATACCCGCCTCGGCCTGGCGTTGGACAAGCCGGGCGAGACCTTCCTCATCGAGTGACATGTCATCCCTGAAAGGGGTGATCAGTAATGTATAAGCTCCTTTTTTCATGGTATTATGGTTTAGGACCTCACCCCCCTCCCCCTCTCCTCACAGGAGAGGGGGACAGGGGGTGAGGTTGTATTTACTAAGAATCTGATTACGAATCCCTATGGATTTCAAGAATATCGCTTAATATCGAAAATCCTGTCTGCCTCCTGCCTGCTCCCGGCCCGATGACCGTCACATCGCCCAGCAAATCGGTGGTGAAGGTCAAAGCGTTGGTGGCGCCCATGACCCCGGCTAACGGATGCGCCAAGGGTATCATCTCGGGAGCCACGGCAGCCACCACTCTACCGTCTTTCTTCTCAACCGATCCGATGAGCTTCCACCGTGCTTTTTGTTTTGCCGCTTCCATGATATCCTGTGATGTGATCCGGGTGATGCCCTGACATGGCACCTTATTGATCGACAGGGGCGTTTTCATGACCACATTGGCCAGTATGGTCACTTTCCCCCTGGCGTCATAACCCTCGACATCGCCGGTGGGGTCGGCTTCGGCATAACCCAGCTCCTGGGCTTTCTTCAGCGCTGTGGCATAATCCTGTCCCTTTTCCATCTCAGTGAGGATGAAGTTGGTTGTGCCGTTAAGGATGCCTCTTATCTTTGTGATCTCACAACCCGCCAGCGGTCCGGCGGCCAGGTTGATGACCGGCGTGCCCGAGACGACCGTTCCTTCAATCATGAACCTGACATGGTGTTCATCGGCAAGCTTTTTCATCTGATGATAGAACAGAGCCGCCGGTCCCTTGTTGCTGGTGACCACATGCTTGCCGGCAGTGAGTGCCTCCCTGCAGTGTGCCACCGACGGACCGCCCGTTTTCAGATCGGTATAGGTCAACTCGCAAACGATATCTGCATTGCACTCCCTTATCAGAGTCAGGTTATCCCAGAAAGTGATATCGCGCGTGAACTTCTTTTTTCTCCCTGCTTCATCGAGAAGCTGCCTCACATCCAGACCACGCGGATTGTAAACATTGCCGTAAATAAAGTCGGCCACGGCAACAATCGCATATTCAAAGCCATATTCTGCATTTAAAAATTCTTTCTTGTCGGCCAAAATCTCACAAAAGCCCTGTCCGACGGTTCCAAATCCGATGAGTGCAAGATTGTGAATCATATTGTTATAATGTTATATTGTTAAATTGCGGAGATCCTTTTGATTATCGATCATTCATTTTTATAATCTTAAGACAGCTTGGCCGATGAGGCGCCGCCGGCTGAGAATCCGGGAGAGGTGTAGAAGACCTTTTTGCCGTCGAGGACGGATAAGGCCTGGTCGAGGTCGGCGACGACATCGTCGGGATGTTCGGCGCCGACACACAGGCGGACAAGGTTGGCCGGGATGTCGGCTATTTTACGGCCTTCTTCACCCTGTTGCATATGTGTGGAGATGGCCGGGATGGTAGCCACCGATTTTATCCTTCCCAGATCGGTGGCGCGCCAGATGCGCTGAAAGGCATCGAATACATCGCGTGTGGGCCTGCCGCCACCCTTCACCCTGAATGACATCAGATGCCCGTAACGGTTCACCGGATGCCCATACTGCTCATCATATTCCGAGTCGACCAGCACCATGTAACGTGAGGCCAGTTCGTGCAGGGGATCGGATTCAAGACCCAGGTAATCGACACGCTCAATATGCTTGTGTTGCTCCAGAAAACGGGCTACCTTCATGGTGTTGCGGCTGACCTGGTCCATGCGCGGACGAAGCGTCCGGATGTCGTTCAGCGTCAGGATCGCATTCATGGGGGAAAGATTGGGACCATTATCGCGGTTTGGCAGGAGTTTGATATAAGTGCAAAAATTCTCTCTCATCTCATCGTTATTGATATTCGTAGTGATATTTTTTCGTGCGATGAGGGCGCCGCCGATGCCGAAGCCGCTGGCCGTCAATGACTTTGTGACAGATTGAACAACAATATCGGCACCGAAAGCGATGGGTCGCATGAGTGCCGGGGTGGCCACGGTCGAGTCAACGATCATGGGGATGCCATAACGGTGCGCCAGGGCAGCCACCTTCTCAAGATCGAAAAAAGCCTGCCCGGGGTTGCTGGGCATCTCACCGTAAAGGAAACGGGTATGTTCGTCGATCTGTCTTTCCCATTCGTCCAGATTGTCGGAATGAATGATCTTCCTCCATTCAATGTTTCTTTCTTTCTCTTTACGGACGGCAAACTGTTGAAACGTTCCTCCATAGACCTGACAGGTAGCCACAAAATTGATGGGTGCACCCGGGTGCTTGTCGTCTTTCACCAGCAGGGGATCCACGGCACTCTGTATGGCGGCCATGCCCGATGATGTGGACACGCAGGATGTCTCTGTGTCTGTCCCGTAACCCTCAAGCAGGGCCAGGACTCCTTCGAGGTAATAGGTGCTGGGATTGGCGATGCGGGAATAGCACCAGGTGGGTATCTCATAGCCCAGGGCCGCCTCCATTTCATCGGCATCACGGTAAGCCTGCGACGTGGACATGTAAATAGGTTCGATGATTGAACCCTGATTGAAATCCAGGGCCTCCTGCATCGAATAAAGGCCGTGAACCGCAATGGTATCGAAACGGCACTTCCGCAACTTCTCAATATACTCTCTGTGCCACTGCGCCGACCTGGCAGCGGCTTCTGTGTAACGCTCTTTTCCTGCTGAACTCATGTTAAAATAGTTTACATACGGTTTATTTCATGCCGGTAAAAATACATAAAATTGCCGTTTCACCTGACGATTTTAATTAACATGCATGTTTAAAACCTCTTCCTGGCCACAGGCCATGCCCAAAATGTTCAGTCCGTTTTCACCATGACGGGATCAACCTCAGTATGCCAAAGAATAATAGATAATCCGAAATAAACATTGTCTGATCTCCTGTTGTTTTGTAACAGAAAATGTGAATAAGTGTGGGGGTAACTTTTATGCATCTAAATTCATAATTTTGCAACATCCAAAATTCCAATATGATGAATTACGATCTGATCGTTATCGGCAGTGGGCCGGGCGGGTATGTAGCCGCCATCAGGGCCTCGCAACTGGGATTGAAAACCGCCGTGGTGGAGCGGGCCGAGCTGGGCGGTATCTGCCTGAACTGGGGGTGCATCCCCACCAAAGCCCTGTTACGCAGTGCCCAGGTATACCATGATATGCTGCATTCGGCCGATTTTGGCATCACCCTCAAAGGTGAAGTTCATGCCGACCTTGAAGCAATGGTAAAACGAAGCCGCACCATTGCCGGGAACACCAGTAAGGGGATACAGTTCCTTTTCCGCAAAAACAAGATCGATCACATCCAGGGCACCGGGTTCATCAAACCAGGCAAGGTGGTGACCGTCACCGATGCTAAGGGTACCGTGACGGAATATTCTGCCGATCATATCATCCTGGCCACCGGTGCCCGTTCCAAGGAGCTGCCCGGCATCAAACAGGACAAGAAAAAGATCATCGGATACCGTGAGGCCATGACCCTGAACAAGCGCCCCGCCTCAATGATCGTGGTGGGCTCGGGCGCCATAGGTGCCGAATTTGCTCATTTCTATAATACTATCGGCACCGAGGTCACCCTCATCGAATTTCTGCCCGACATCGTACCCCTCGAAGATGAAGAGGTTTCCAAACAGCTGGCCCGTTCCTTTAAAAAAGCAGGTATTAAAGTGATGACCTCCGCGATGGTCAAATCCGTTAACGCGAAAGGAAAGATGTGCCAGGTCGCCATACAGGCCAAAGACCGTGAAGAGGTCCTGGAGGCGGAAATCGTCCTGTCAGCCGTGGGCATCACATCCAATATCGAAGGCATCGGTTTGGAGGAGGTCGGTATTCGAACTGAAAAAGATAAGGTGGCCGTGGATGAATATTACAGAACGAATGTGGAAGGATACTACGCTATCGGTGATATCATTCCCGGTCCGGCGCTGGCGCATGTGGCCTCGCACGAAGGTATCGTCTGTGTGGAGAAGATAGCAGGGCAAAACCCTGAACCTCTGGATTATGGTAACCTGCCCTCATGTACTTATACCGAGCCGGAGATAGCCTCGGTGGGCATGACCGAAAAAGCAGCCCGTGAAAAAGGTTATGACATCCGTGTGGGACGCTTCCCCTATACCGCCTCAGGCAAAGCCAAGGCGGCAGGGGCCACGGAGGGCTTCGTGAAAGTGATCTTCGACGCCAAATACGGAGAATGGCTCGGCGCCCACATGATCGGATATAACGTCACCGAGCTGATCGCCGAAGTGGTGGCGGCACGTAAACTGGAGACCACGGCCTATGAGATCATCCATGCCGTCCATCCCCATCCCACCATGTCCGAAGCCATCATGGAAGCGGTAGCCAATGCCTATGACGAAGCCATACACATTTGATCATTTAACCGAACGATGGTCATGAAATCCCCGGCTCTGACATTGAAATTTATTAACAATCGAACAATTGAAAAACCAATGGAAGTACAAAAATCATCGATCCCCGACGTACTCCTGATCAAGCCAGATATCTACCGCGACGAGAGGGGTTATTTTTTCGAGTCGTACAACATCGAGACTTTTCTCACGGCCGGGATAAAATACAGGTTTGTCCAGGACAATGAATCGAGATCCGGAAAAAACGTACTCCGGGGATTGCATTTTCAAAACCCTCCCCATGAACAGGGCAAGCTGGTCAGGGTGGCCAGGGGAGCCGTGCTGGATGTGGCTGTTGACATAAGAAAAAACTCACCCTATTTCGGGAAATGGTGTTCGGCGGTCCTGTCGCACGATAACAAACACATGTACTGGATACCGCCCGGTTTTGCCCATGGGTTCCTCTCTCTTGAAGATGACACCGTCTTTCTGTATAAATGCACCAAAGTCTACCATAAGGCATCGGAATGCACCATACGCTGGGATGACCCCGATCTGGCCATTGAATGGGGCATTACCGATCCCATTCTCACACTGAAAGACCGGAAGGCACCGTTATTAAAGGAGGTGAAAATTCATTTTTGACAGAAGACTTATTGACCATTTCTGTTTTTCATCTGATAATTTTATCCGGCAACATGAAAAAGCTCCTTTACATAATCATCCCATTGATATTAGCCTCGATAGTGACGGCCATTTTCATATTTTCATCCCGGCGTGATTCTTCCGACATCTCATACTGGAATGCTTTTACCAATAACAACAAGATATTCTCGCCCCCGATACCCGATTCTGTTGACTTTGCAGGCGAAGCCGTTCCCCTCGATCTGTTTTATGTCAGGGAAGCCCTTGACCGCGAGCTGACCGTCAACACCTATTTTCATTCTTCCACGTTGTTCATGTTCAAACGCGCGCACCGCTGGCTGCCCGTCATTGATTCCATACTCCGGAAGAACGGCGTACCGGAAGACTTTAAATATGTCGCCATGATCGAGAGCGGCCTGCGCAATGTGGTATCACCGACAGGCGCCACGGGATACTGGCAATTTGTCAATAACACCGGCAAGGAATACGGGCTCGAGATCAACGATGAGGTCGACGAACGCTATCACGTGGAGAGGTCGACGGAAGCCGCCTGTCAGTATTTCAATGATACTTACGCTGTTTTTCATAGCTGGACCCTGGCCGCCGTCTCTTACAACGGAGGTAAAAACCTGGTGTCGGACGCCATGGAACGGCAAGGCGTCTCCTCTTTCTATGACCTCCTGCTCAACGAGGAAACGACACGTTACATTTACAGGATACTGGCACTTAAAATCATATACAACCATCCCACACAATATGGTTACTTCCTCAGGGAAAAGGATTTTTATCCTACTGTACCAAACAGGACTGTCATCGTGGATACCTCCATCAATAACCTGGCTCAATTTGCCAGAGACCACGATATCAACTACCTGGTGCTAAAAGAATTTAATCCGTGGCTGCGGCAGAACTACCTGCACAACCGGCAACGAAAGACATACATGATCAAGATACCTGTTAAAGGGTATCTGAATTACAGTAAATTATTAAAGAGGCATCATCAGGATGACGAAAACATCTTCGGTGACACCCTGAAAGTAAAGGATCTCATGTGAGATCATTATATGATGTGTGATAAACAACCGGATGGTTTTAACATGAACCGGTCCGGCCACTGGTTATGAGTGACGGCGAAACTTTTCTGGAAATATATGGTGCGCGTGTGCACAACCTTCAGGATATAGACCTGAAGATCCCGCGTAACCGGTTTGTGGTCATCACGGGCTTGAGTGGCAGCGGCAAATCATCGCTGGCCTTCGACACCATTTACTCCGAGGGTCAGCGGCGGTATATGGAGACCTTTTCAGCTTATGCCCGGCAGTTTATAGGCAGCCTTGAACGTCCCGATGTGGATATGATCAAAGGACTGAGCCCCGTGATATCAATAGAGCAAAAGTCAACGAGCAGGAATCCGCGCTCCACCGTGGGCACCATCACCGAGGTGTACGATTTCCTGCGGCTGCTGTATGCCCGTGTCGCCGACGCATACTCTTACGTCACCGGCAAGCTCATGGTGCGTTACACCTCAGGCCAGATCGTTGACCTGATCCTGTCAAAATACCCCGACCGTTCCATCATCATCCTCAGCCCGCTGGTGAAAGGAAGAAAAGGCCACTACAGGGAGCTCTTCGAGCAGGTGCGGCGTCAGGGATTCCTGAAAGTGCGTGTCGACGGTGAGATCAGAGATATCACCTTCGGCATGCAGGTGGACCGCTACAAGATACATGATATCGAATGCGTTGTCGATAAGATCACCGTGGGACCGCAATCGAGGAAAAGGGTAAGCGAGGCGGTGCAACTGGCTCTCAAACACGGTAAAGACAGCCTCATCGTCCTTGATGTCGGGACAGAGACCATCCAACATTACAGCCGTTTGCTGATGTGCCCCGATTCAGGCATCTCTTACGATGAACCCGAGCCCAACAGCTTCTCCTTCAACTCACCCTACGGGGCGTGCCCCAATTGCAACGGCCTCGGCGTGATCTCCGAAATCGATCTCGACAAGATCATCCCCGATCCTTCCAGAAGCATCAAAAAAGGAGGACTGGCACCCCTGGGTGAGTATAAGAATAACTGGATCTTCAAGCAAGTGGAAGCCATCGGCGACAAATACGGTTTCACCCTCGACACCCCCGTCAGGGATATCCCCGACAATGCCCTGAACATCATCCTGTACGGATCGGATGAGGTATTCAAAGTCAAAAACGAATACCTCGGCGTCACATCTTCATATTCGCTGAGCTTTGAGGGTATCGTCAATTTCATCTCGAACCAGTACAACAACTCCGAATCGGAAGCCCTGAAGAAATGGATTGCCGGATTCATGAATAAGACCGCATGTCCCGAGTGCAAGGGCACCAGGCTGAAAAAGGAATCCCTTTTCTTCAGGATAGGCGGTAAAAGCATTGCCGATCTCTCGGGCATGGACATCATCAATCTGTATGAGTGGTTTGACCATATTCAGGAGGTCCTTGACGAGCGTAAATACAGCATTGCGCGTGAACTGGTCAGGGAGATCAGGACGCGGCTGCAATTTCTGCTGGATGTCGGGCTGGAGTACCTCACCCTCGACCGCACCGCCAGGAGTCTGGCCGGCGGCGAATCGCAGCGCATACGGTTGGCCACACAAATCGGATCGCAACTGGTCGGGGTATTGTACATCCTCGATGAGCCCAGCATCGGCTTGCACCAACGCGACAACATGCGGCTGATCAGAGCCTTGAAAGAACTGCGCGACATCGGTAACTCCATCATCGTCGTGGAACATGATAAAGAAACCATATTATCCGCCGATTATGTCATCGATATGGGACCGGGAGCGGGGAAACAGGGCGGACACATCGTCGCCACCGGAACGCCGAAAAATATGATGGCCTGTGACTCGATCACCTGCCTCTACCTCAGCGGTAAAAAGGAGATCCCTGTCCCACAGCGAAGACGGCATCCCAACGGGCATTTTCTGACCCTCAGCGGTGCCCGCGGCAACAATTTAAAAGATGTGACGCTGCATCTGCCTCTGGGCATCCTCATCTGCGTGACCGGCGTGTCGGGCAGCGGCAAATCGTCACTCATTACGGACACCTTATTCCCCATCCTGAATAAAAAATTCTACCGTTCCGATCTCAAGCCTCTGCCTTATGACAACATCGAGGGCATTCAGAACCTTGATAAGGTGATCGAGATCAACCAGGCACCCATAGGGCGCACGCCGCGTTCGAATCCCGCCACTTATACCGGTGTGTTTGATGACATCCGCAAGCTGTTCCACCAGCTGCCCGAGTCACGGGTCAGAGGCTATAAACCCGGCCGCTTCTCTTTCAATGTCAAGGGAGGACGCTGCGAGACTTGCAAAGGCGCCGGCGTCAGGGTCATCGAAATGAATTTCCTGCCCGACGTGCAGGTGGTGTGTGAGACATGCAACGGGAAACGTTACAACCGCGAGACCCTCGAAGTGCGTTACAAGGGTAAATCAATCAACGATGTCTTGGACATGACCATCGACCAGGCTGTGGAATTCTTTGAGAACATACCGTCCATCACCCAAAAGATCAAAACGCTGAGGGATGTAGGCTTGGGATACATCTCCCTGGGACAGCCTTCCACAACACTGTCGGGAGGCGAAGCCCAGCGCATCAAGCTGGCGGCGGAGCTCTCCAAGAAAGACACCGGAAGGACACTCTATATCCTGGATGAGCCGACGACAGGGCTGCACTTTGAGGATGTGAAAGTGTTGATGGAGGTACTCAACCGCCTCACCGACAAAGGAAACACCATTCTGATCATCGAACATAACATGGAGGTCATCAAGATGGCGGATTATATCATTGATATGGGCCCTGAAGGCGGTGAACGCGGGGGACAGATCATTGCCCAGGGCACGCCGGAAGAGCTGGTGAAGGATAAAAACAGTTACACGGCGCACTATCTCAAAAACATGTTAAACGGAGGGTGACATGGTCATGCACACAATTATTTCATCCCGATGAACATATCCGTTCCCGCACAGTTAGTCCTGGAGGACGGCTCGGTATACCATGGCCGGTCTTTCGGCGCCTTTCATTCCGCAGCCGGGGAGGTGGTTTTCAGCACGGCCATGACGGGCTATCCCGAGAGTCTGACCGATCCATCCTACAAAGGTCAGATACTGGTGGCCACTTACCCGCTGATAGGCAATTACGGTGTCCCTGAGGCAAAGAGGATCAACGGCCTCACCGAATTCTTCGAATCCGACCGGGTGCAGGTCGCCGGCCTGGTCATCGCCGATTACTCATTTAAATACAGTCACTGGGACGCCGCCAAGAGCCTCTCGGCGTGGCTCGCAGAACAACATATCCCGGGCATCTCGGGCATCGACACCAGGGCTCTGACACGAAAGATCAGGGAACGGGGCGTGATGCTCGGCAAGATCATCGTTGACGGGGATCCCGGTTTTTATGATCCCAACATGGTCAATCTTGTCAGCCAGGTGTCGACGGATAAAAAGATCATCTATGGTGAAGGCAGGCACCGCATCCTGCTCATTGACTGCGGTACCAAGAACAACATCATCCGGTGCCTGCTGAAGCGTGATGCCACCGTTATCAGGGTGCCGTGGGATGACGATGCCATCCGTGAAGAGGTGGATGGCGTCTTATTATCGAATGGCCCGGGCAATCCTAAGACTTGCGGTGCAACCATCCGCAACGTGCAGCGGCTGTTGGAGAAGCAGGTGCCCGTCTTCGGCATCTGCTTAGGCACGCAGATCATAGCACTGGCGGTGGGATCCGACACCTACAAACTGAGATACGGTCACCGGGGGCATAACCAGCCGGTTATGGACATGCGGACGAAGCGGTGCTATATCACCTCGCAGAATCATGGTTACGCTGTCGACACGGGTACGCTGCCCGCCGGGTGGAGCCCCTCGTTCGTCAATCTGAACGACGGGACCTGTGAAGGTATACGTCATGAGACCCTCCCCGTCTTTGCCGTGCAGTTCCACCCGGAAGCCTCCGCAGGACCCGTGGACACCGAATACCTCTTTGATGAATTCATCGGTATGATAAAACATCACAGACCATGAACCGTGAGGAGATAAAGAAAGTGGTCGTGCTGGGTTCCGGCGCCCTGAAGATCGGTGAAGCCGGCGAGTTTGACTATTCGGGGACACAAGCCCTCAAGGCCCTGCGGCAGGAAGGCATCACCACGGTAATCATCAATCCCAACATCGCCACGGTCCAGACTTCCGAGGGAATGGCGGACAAAATCTATTTTCTACCGGTTACTCCGTTCTTTGTTGAGAAAGTCATCGACAAAGAACGACCTGACGGCATTCTTCTTTCCTTTGGCGGTCAGACGGCATTGAACTGCGGCATCGCCATGCATAAAGAGGGCATCCTGGAGAAACACGGGGTCAGCGTGTTGGGCACACCCATCGAAGCCATCATCGGAACGGAGGACAGGGAACTTTTTGTCAGGAAGCTGGAAGAAATAGGTGTTAAAACACCAAAAAGCGTGGCCGTCACCAATGTCGCTGAGGCTCTCGAGGCCGGTGACCGTCTGGGATTCCCGGTGATCATCCGATCGGGCTATGCCCTGGGGGGGCTGGGCAGCGGTTTCTGTTCCGACGAGAAAGAACTCAGGGCGCTGACGGAGCGTACCTTCTCCTTCACGGGGCAGGTGCTGGTGGAGGAATCGCTGCGGGGATGGAAAGAGGTCGAGTACGAGGTGGTGCGCGACGGCTATGATAACTGCATCACCGTGTGCAACATGGAAAATTTCGACCCACTGGGTATCCATACCGGCGAAAGCATCGTCGTGGCGCCTTCACAAACCCTGTCGAACCGCGAGTACCATCAGTTAAGGGAAATATCCATCCGCATCATACGGCACGTAGGTATCGTGGGCGAATGCAATGTGCAGTTCGCCGTCGATCCCGACTCGGCCGACTACCGAGTGATAGAGGTCAACGCACGCTTGTCGCGGTCGAGTGCGCTGGCGTCAAAAGCCACCGGCTATCCGCTGGCTTTCATCGCTGCCAAACTGTCGCTGGGTTATGGCCTGTATGAGCTCCGGAATGCGGTCACCAGGGATACCACGGCCTTTTTTGAACCGGCATTGGACTATGTGGTGGTTAAAATACCGCGGTGGGACCTCGACAAATTCAAAGGTGTTTCGCACACCATCGGCAGCAGCATGAAGAGTGTGGGCGAAGTCATGGCCATCGGACGCACCTTCGAGGAAGCCCTGCAGAAAGGCCTCCGCATGATCGGCCAGGGCATGCACGGATTCGTTGGCAACAAGGATATCGAAGACATCATCATCGACAGGGAACTGGCTGTCCCAACCGACATGCGCATCTTTGTCATCGCCATGGCCCTGTTCAAAAATTACAGCATAGACAGGATCTTCGAACTGACTCATATTGACCGGTGGTTCCTCGAGAAACTGAAAAACATCTACGACACCTACCTGTTATTGCTGCAATACCATACCCTGGACGAATTACCCGATGAGTTGCTGCTGACAGCCAAGAGGATGGGATTTTCCGACTTCCAGATCGCCCGGACCGTGTTAAAGAGCAGCCGGAAGCAAATAACGGATGACCTGCTGAAGGTGAGGACGCACAGAAAAAAAAGAAAAATTGAGCCCTGCATAAAACAAATCGACACCATGGCCGCCGAGTTTCC
The DNA here is from genome assembly GCA_964628285.1 of uncultured Lentimicrobiaceae bacterium. Classification (GTDB taxonomy): domain Bacteria; phylum Bacteroidota; class Bacteroidia; order Bacteroidales; family JAGONC01; genus JAPLDP01. The sequence goes on along the minus strand of CAZVNP010000015.1, from coordinate 35,284 downwards.
GGCACAGACCAATTACCTTTACCTGACCTATAACGGAAACCAGGACGATGTGGCCGGCGAGCAGGACAAACGGTCCATCGTCGTTCTGGGATCGGGAGCATACCGTATCGGCAGCAGCGTGGAATTCGACTGGTGTGGCGTGAACGCCCTCAATACCATCAAACAGGAAGGCTACCGGCCGGTGATGATCAATTTCAATCCCGAAACCGTCAGCACCGACTATGATGTCTGCGACAGGCTTTATTTTGAGGAGCTGACCTTTGAACGGGTGATGGACATCATCGAAAAAGAGGATCCTTATGGCGTGGTGGTGTCGACGGGCGGTCAGATCCCCAATAACCTGGCCATGCGGTTATACCGTCAGGGAGTCCATATCCTGGGCACCTCTCCCCTGTCAATCGACAGGGCCGAGGACCGTCATAAATTCTCAGCCATGCTGGATGACTTGAAGATAGACCAGCCACGGTGGAAAGAGCTCTCCAGCATCGGCGATGTTCATGACTTCATCCGGGAGGTGGGATTCCCTGTCATTATACGCCCTTCCTATGTCCTGTCGGGTGCCGCCATGAATGTGGTTTCGAACAGGCATGAGCTCGATCACTACCTCCGTCTGGCCACGGAGGTGTCGAAGCAGTATCCGGTGGTGGTGTCGCGGTTCATCGAAGAAGCCAAGGAGATAGAAATGGATGCCGTGGCCCGCGAGGGCGATATTATCTGTTATGCTATAACGGAACATGTGGAATTCGCCGGTGTGCATTCCGGGGACGCCACCATGCTTTTTCCGCCTCAGAAGATATATGTCGAGACGGTACGCAGAATCAAAAAGATATCCAAGCAGATAGCGGAAAGCCTCCGCATCTCGGGTCCGTTTAACATCCAGTTCCTGGCAAAAGACAACGATGTCATGGTCATCGAATGCAACCTCAGGGCCTCGCGCAGCTTCCCCTTCATTTCGAAAGTTCTGAAGACCAACTTCATCGACATAGCCACGCGGATCATGCTCGACAAGCCTGTGACCAGGCCCGACAAATCGCTGTTCGACCTCGATTACGTCGGCGTGAAAGCGTCGCAGTTCTCCTTTTCCAGGCTCCAGAAAGCCGACCCGGTACTGGGTGTCGAGATGGTCTCCACAGGAGAGGTGGGATGCATCGGCGACAATTATTACGAAGCCATCCTGAAGTCGATGCTGTCGGTAGGTTACACCATCCCTGAAAAAGCCGTTCTTTTTTCCGGGGGTCCGGTGCGGTCCAAGACCGAATTGCTCGACAGTGTCCGCCTGCTCGTTGACCGCGGTTACGAAATCTACGCTACCGGCGGCACTCACGATTTCTTCAGCAGGTATAACATACCTTCCATATTGCTGCATTGGCCGGATGAGAAAAAGGACCCCAATACCCTCGATTACCTTAAAAAAAGAAAAATAGACCTGGTCGTCAATATTCCAAAGAACCTGAGCAGGAGCGAGCTGGACAATGACTACCGCATCCGGCGCAGCGCCGTGGATTTCAACATCCCGCTCATCACCAATGCGCGTCTGGCCGGCGCTTTCATACAGGCTTTCTGCCGGGTGGACAGCGGTGACCTGACCATAGCCAGTTGGGAAGAATATTAATATCTTTGCATTAAAACCACCTCTTATGAATGAAGAACCAAGAGACGACATCTATATTCACGACGAAGCTCAACTGAGAGAGGCCATCACACCCAAAAGCTGGAATGAGATCAAAACCACCGATGCCTGGTCGGTGTTTAAGGTGATGGCCGAACTGGTGGATGGTTTCGAGAGCCTGGCCAAAATAGGACCCTGTGTGTCCATCTTCGGCTCGGCACGGGCCAAACCAACGGATGTCTATTACCGGATGACGGAAGAGATAGCCTATCTCCTGGTAAAAAAAGGTTACGGCATCATCACCGGCGGCGGCCCCGGCATCATGGAAGCCGCCAATAAAGGGGCTCACTTCGCCGGCGGTAAATCGGTCGGGCTGAACATCGAACTGCCCTTCGAACAGGTTCCCAATCCCTTTATCGACTCCGACAAATACCTTTCGTTCCATTATTTCTTTGTCCGTAAAGTCATGTTCATGAAGTATGCCCAGGGATATATCGTCATGCCCGGCGGCTTCGGCACCCTCGATGAAATGTTCGAGGCAGTTACCCTGATCCAGACACACAAGTTGGTGAAATTCCCCATTGTTTGGGTTGGCAGCGAATATTGGGACGGATTGTTGAAATGGATGAAAGAACGTCTTTTAGCAGAAAAAAAAATATCTAACGAGGACTTGAATATTTTCCAAATTGTGGATACAGCTGAGCAATCGGTCAACTGCATCGAGGAATTCTATGAAAAATATGCCCTGAAGCCTAATTTCTGATATAAAGAGTTCCGAAATAAGGCACGCAATTCTTTCCTGCGGGAAATGACATGACCATTAAGGACGAGGCTGCACAACCAATCCGGGATTTTCTTATTTTACAATCCACACCTTAATCATTTTCAAATGGTCACATTTCCAAATTTTCTCATTACATTTATCTCTTCAAATTCAAATTTCATTAAACAATGAGAACATTCCAACGCCTGTCCTTCGCATTGATATTTAACCTTCTTTTTATCAGCGTCTTTGCCGGTGAGGTGACCACCGGGAGGGCGCAGCAGGTAGCCATGAACTTCTATTATGAACGTCTGAACTGGGATTACCCCACGCCATACCACGACATCCGGATCATCAATACCGTCGAAGTGAAACAGGATGGTGAGCTTCTGTATTTTGTCTTCAACTTTGATCCGCCGGGCTATGTCATCGTGCCGGCCACCGATGCCGTCATGCCGGTGCTGGGTTATTCCCTTGAAGGTGGATATTCGGAGAACGGTCAGCCCGATAATTTCAGGGGATGGATGGATTATTACAAACGACAGCTCCTTTGCGCCATCCATAACAACGTGAGCGGCAGCGTCACCGTGGCCTGCGAATGGGAACGGCTGTCCACTGCGGATATTCAGTCCTTCACTTCTGTTCGCCGCGGGCGTGAGGTCGAGCCCATGCTCCTCTCGCAGTGGGATCAGGGTTATCCCTACAACGCCTTCTGTCCTGCCGATCCCAACGGGGTGAACGGTCATTGCGTTACAGGTTGTGTAGCTACCGCCATGGGGCAACTGATGTACTACTTCCGCTGGCCGCCGACAGGCACCGGCTCTTACTCTTACCAGCATCCCGATTATGGCACCCTCTCGGCCGACTTCGGCAACACCACCTATCACTGGAATGAGATGCTCAACAAACCCACCACGGCCAACCCGGCCATCGCCGAGCTGCTGTACCAGATAGGTGTGTCGGTCGACATGGACTATGGACCGCAGTCGTCAGGCATGTGGAATCATAAGGCAGCCTATTCACTGCGTACCTATTTCAAATATTCACCCGAGACACAATATGTTTACCGCGACAGTACCTCGATGGACTGGGACAGCCTGGTGACGGCCCACCTCAACAGGGCCATGCCATGTTACTACGCCGGCTGGGCCGACTACACTTACACCAGCGGCCATGCCTTCATCGTCGATGGTTACCAGGGCGACTACTTCCACATGAACTGGGGCTGGAGCGGATCGTTCGACGGCTATTTCACCCTTGACAACCTAACACCCGGCGGCAATAACTTCAACTATGCCCAGGAGCTCGTCATCAATTGCTTCCCTGACACGACAGCCTATGATTACCCGGCATGGTGTGCCGGTGACGACACGCTGACGGCCCCGAGAGGCACCTTCGAAGACGGCAGCAGCGCCGTATACCCCTATCAAAACAATGCCTCCTGCTCCTGGCTCATCTCACCCCAGACCGAACAGGATTCCATCACTAACATCACCCTCACATTTAACCGCTTCAATACATTACCCGGCGATACCGTATATATTTACGACGGCAACACCGAAACAGCCGGCCTGCTCGGCGCTTTCGCGGGTGACCAGCTCCCGGGAGCCATGACCTCCTCGGGGAACCAGATGCTTATTAAATTCATGACCGGCGACGAAGGCGCCGGGGCCGGATGGTTCGCCAGCTACAGCACCACCTCACCGGTATGGTGCAACGGTGTCACCACCTATACAGAACCGTCAGGAGATATCGGCGACGGCAGCGGCACCTTCAATTACAACAACAACACGATATGCCAGTTCCGGATTTTACCGCCCGGTGCAGCTACCGTCACCCTCACCTTCAACTCCTTCGATACCGAAGAAGGCGCCGACTGGGTCAAAGTGATCGATATGGGGACCCAGACACCTATCGGCGAGTTCTCGGGGTCAACCCTACCCGAGCCCGTGACGGCCACCAGCGGCAAAATGCTGATCCTCTTCACCACCAACGGCAGCGTCACCGCCGCCGGATGGGACGCTTCCTATACCAGCAGCATGGTGGGAATAAAGGAAAATGAAAGTGATGAAGGCCTGACGATCTACCCTAATCCGGCACGGCAGAGCGTCAGAATTGAATGGGAAAGATCAATTCCACAGGATATAAAAGTGGAAATACTGACAATGGCAGGAAAAACCGTGGCGGGCATCCCACCGGAAAAAAAGGACAACGGCCGGATTGAGGTGAATATCAGTACCTTCCGGAAAGGTATTTACATTGTAAAAGTGATTACGAAGAATAAAGCGATGGTGCGGAAGCTGGTGATTCAATAACCTCAACCCCAAACCCCTTCTCCTTAAAAGGAGAAGGGGCCGGGGGATGAGGTTTTAAAATCAGCCAATGGTTGTCAGCTCGCCTTTCTTATCGATGCATTCCTGTATCTTCTTTTTGAACTTCCAGCAGGTCATCTGGCGTTTGTCATGAACCCTCGACAACTCATAGGTTGATATATCCGGCGTATGGCACACCATGAAGGCGATATGAAAGGCCTCGCGCAACGGCATCTTGCAGTGATGAAAGAAGGTGTGGGAGGTGGCCGACTCTTCATGCTTGCAGGCCGTACACCGGCGCGAGAAGGGTGTCTTGCCCCTGCAGTAATTCGTATGACCGCATTTCCGGCACACATAGCCCCCCTTCCACTTCTCATTGGCCAGGAATTCCAGGCAATGCTCGTCATCGGGGAAGAGCCTGTCGAACTCAGAGAGAGTAATATGTGCAAATAAATTCTTAGTCACCGCCGGGTTACAAATTACAAATCACAATAAAACAAATACCAAATAAATCACAAATTACAAATACCAATCCGCCTGCGGCGGACCAAATAAATTACAAATAACAAAATCCTTTAATTTTACCATTTTATCAGCACATCAGCACATCAACTAATTGGCTAATCATTTTACAAAATTATAAAAAAAGTGATACTAAAGCGATTTATTTCCAAATTTTATTTATCTTTGCAAACAATTTCTTCATTACATAGTTAGTATTACGACAAAATGAAAAGCATGAAAAAGACGGTTTTTATCGGTTTATTCCTGCCGGTTGTGCTGATAACGAGCTGTTCCAGCACCAACGGAAAGAAAGACGAGGGCATCACGCGGGGCGGTGAGATAAAGGATAATTCATCTGTGGTCGCCCCGGCTGACAAAGACGGCCAGGTCATCCAACTGACCAAGGAATTATTCCTTAAGAAAGTCTGGGACTATGAAAAAAATCCCGACACATGGGTTTATAAGGGTGACAAGCCCTGCATCATCGACTTCTATGCCGACTGGTGCCGTCCCTGCCGCATGGTGGCGCCCATCATGGACGAGCTGGCACAGGAATACAAAGGCAAGCTGTACGTCTATAAAATAAACACACAGGTGGAGCGTGAGCTGGCACAGGTGTTCCAGGTCACCAGCATCCCCCGCGTTCTGTTTTGCCCCATGAAAGGCAAACCACAGATGTCGGTGGGAGCGTTGCCCAAACCGTCCTTTGTCCAGGCTATCAATGAAGTGCTCATGATAAAATAATTTAACTCATCATTTACTTTTAACATTTGAACAATGGAACATCTGACGAAAGAGACTTTCCTGCAGAAAGTCTTCAATTATGAGAAAAACCAGGAGTGGAAATATGAAGGCACCAAGCCCTGCATCATCGACTTTTACGCCGACTGGTGTCAGCCCTGCAAGCTGCTGACACCGGTTCTGGAGGAGTTATCTAAGGAATACGACGGCAAGATCAACATATACAAGGTCGACACGGAAGCCGAGCTTGAGCTCTCGGGTGTGTTCGGCATCAGAAGCATCCCCACGATGCTGTTCTGCCCTGTCGACGGTCAGCCTCAGATGGCTGTGGGGCTTTTGCCCAAGCCAACACTGAAAAAGGCGATCGATGAGGTTCTGCTGAATAAAAGCAAGAACTGACGCCGGTTCTTACTTTCCCGGTGCTTCTGCGGATCAATCCGGTTACATTAGAAACATCACCGGTGAGAGGGTAATATGGCGGGGATCAACTATCTTTGATGGTTCGTTTGTCGTGGATGGAAAGAAAAAAAGTCATATTACCCTGTGCCTACCTGCCCCCGGTTGAATATTTCATCTACCTGACAGGCCGTCATGAGCCCGTGATAGAAGTTTATGAACATTACAGGAAACAGACTTACCGCACCAGGTGCCTGATCGCCGGCGCTGCCGGCAAGCAGGTGCTGAGCGTTCCCGTCATCAAGACCCATGGCAACCATACCAGAATGAAAGACCTGCTGATCTCATACCAGCAGAAATGGCAGCGTGTCCACTGGGGTGCGATCACGGCTGCTTACAGCGCCTCGCCTTTCTTTATTCATTACAGCGATGCTTTCAGACCTTTCTTTGAGAAAAAAATCAAATACCTTGTCGATCTCAATCTGGGCTTGATCAACAACCTCCTTGGATGTTTAAAATTGAATACAGGTTATAATATCACCATAGCTTACGACGCGGAGCCCAAGGATATGCTGGACCTGAGAACGCTGATGAGTCCCAAGAAAGAAAGCCTGCATGACTTTCCTCCTTACAAACAGGTCTTTGATCAGGACCGTGGTTTCAAACCCAATATGAGCATCATCGATTTGTTGTTCAACATGGGCCCTGAAAGCAAAGCTTATCTGCTCAGCCTTGACATGTCAGAGGAAAGATAATTTTTTCATACATTTATACCCTTAAAACAGGTACTATGGATTATGGCATCTGCCATCTGACGGCTACGGCCGTGCGGGCGGAGCCCTCGGAACGGTCGGAGATGGTTTCACAGCTTCTCTTCGGTGAAATGTTTGAGGTGACGGACGAGGCGGCCGGCTGGCTAAAAGTTCTCACCCATACCGATGATTATGAAGGCTGGATCAACCATAGACAGTTTCTGCACCTGACGAAGGACACCTTTAACACCCTTAAAGATGCCGATAATTTCCTCACTTTTGAGCTGGTTCAGCCCATCACGGTGCTGTGCGACTACACCACCTTCCCGCTGGTCCTCGGCAGTTCCCTGCCGGGGCTGAAAGAGCATCAGGTGGTCCTGGAAAACCGGCGGTATCAGTTTGACGGCAGGGTTAAATCCTTTCATGACAATGATCAAGATCCCGAGCGTATCACTAGTTACGCATTGATGTACCTGAACTGCCCTTATCTGTGGGGTGGACGCACTCCTTTTGGCATCGATTGCTCGGGGCTGACCCAAATGGCATACCGCCTGGGAGGCATCATTCTTAAACGTGATGCCTCACAACAGGCCCTGCAGGGGGAGACCTTATCCTTTATCACGGAAGCCCGCCCCGGTGACCTGGCCTTCTTCGACGATGACAACGGTGACATCATCCATACCGGCATCATCCTGAAGGACAGCAAGATCATACATGCCTCGGGAAAGGTCCGCATCGACCGCCTGGATCATCAGGGCATTTACAACAAGCACCTTAAGAAGTTTACCCACCGGCTGCGCCTGATCAAACGGATCATTGCTGTTTAAAAGATGTTAACAAGTCATCCGTGACATCTGAATAACTTTTCTCCCCATTAAAATTCAATTTCTCAGGATTTTCATATTTTAGGTGAAAAAAATTCAACTACAGGTTTCAATCAAAAAAAATCAAGCCTATGAAAAAAAATTACAGGGTTTTTCCGCTGATCATCCTTTTATTATCCCTGGCCGTCATGGCTTATAGTCAAGGCACCACCACATCCGGTATCAACGGCAAGGTGACGGGAGCCAACGATGAGCCGCTTCCCGGTGCCACCATTCTGCTGGTGGATGTGAATTCAGGAACCCGTTACGGGACGACCACCGACCTCGACGGTCTTTACCGTTTACCCAACCTGAATGTGGGAGGGCCTTACCGGTTGACGGTTTCCTATGTGGGTTACACGACCTATGAGCTCGACGACATCTACCTGTCGCTTGGTCAGACCCAGCGTTACAATGTGAAATTAAGCGAATCGGCTTACCAGCTCAAGGGCGCCGAGATCATCGGTCAACGGGAGGATATTTTCGACGGCAACCGCATCGGTACGCAGACCATCGTGGGGCTGCACGATATTAACACCTTGCCTACCGTCAACAGGAACATCACGGATTATATCAGGATAACACCCCAGGCTATAGTGGGTAGTGACGGGTCGATCACTATAGCGGGTATGAACAACCGTTATAACGCCATCTCGTTCGATGGCGCCGTGAACAATGATGTTTTCGGCCTCGCCTCCACGGGGACCAACGGAGGGCAGACCGGTGGCACGCCCATCAGCATGGATGCCATCGACCAGTTCCAGGTCTCGCTGGCACCTTACGATGTCCGTCAGGGCGGCTTTGCCGGCGCCAGCATCAACGCCGTGACACGAAGAGGATCAAATGACTTCGACGGATCTGTGTACTGGATATACAGAAATCAAAACTTCGCCGGTAAGACGCCCTATGCCGTTTATAAAGACATCCCGGAATATACCCCGACGAAGTTGCCCGATTTTACTTCAAACCTTTATGGCCTCCGCATCGGCGGCCCCATCATTAAAAATAAGGTCTTCTTCTTCCTCAGCGCTGAGCAGCAAAGAGACCAGACACCCCATCCCTTCGACTTCAGCAATTACACGGGCGCATCAACAGAGGAACAAATCGACGCCTTTGCCGACACTCTCCGGTCAAAGTATGGCTATGATCCGGGAGGTTACCTGAGCAATACCGATGAGCTTAACAGCGACAAGATCCTGGTAAGACTGGACATCAACATCAGCGAAAAAACCAAGTTGATGTTGCGGCATCAGTATACTAAACTGCTCGCCATCGATCCAAGCGGTTCTGATAAAACACACATCAACTTTTACAACAATGGGATTTACTTTCCCAGTGTAACCAACTCATCGGCAGCTGAATTGAAAAGTAACTGGCAAAATTATGCCAACAGCCTGATTATCGGCTATACTAATGTCAATGACAACCGTAATCCCATGGGCGCCAACTTTCCATACCTTTATATCAAAGACGGGTCCGGGTATATCAATGCCGGCAGTGAAACATTTTCCACGGCCAATGATGTCATCCAGAACATCCTGACGGTGAATGATAACTTTAATATTTACAAGGGACGGCACAACTTTGTTGTAGGAGTGAATTTCGAATTCACCCATGCTTACAACCTCTTCATCAGGCAAGCTTATGGACAATATACTTATGCTTCACTTGACGATTTTATGACCGGTGTCTCAGCCATTCAATATGACAGGGGTTACTCCCTGGTTGACGACATAATAGGCGATGGTTCCCAGGCTGCTGCCGATTTCAATGTCCTCACCGCCGGCGTCTATGCCCAGGATGAATTCCAGATCACCAACAATTTCAGGTTGACAGGAGGGTTGCGCTTCGACATGCCCGTATTTCTGACCAAACCGGATGCCGTGAAAGATTTCGACACAACGCTGGCCAAGATCCAGGCCGCCGGTCTCGACACTTACGATGCCCATGCGGGTAAGATGCCCCAGTCACGTGTCATGCTGTCTCCTCGTGTAGGATTCAACTGGGATGTAACCGGTAAGGAGGAGACCCAGTTGCGAGGCGGTGTCGGCTTGTTCGTCAGCCGTCTCCCGCTGGTATGGCCGGGAGGATGTTATTTCAACAACGGCCTCACCGTAGGTGGAGTCTTCTATAAATACACCGGCACAGGCTCGGGATCGATACCCATCGAATTCAGACCCCAGTGGGATGAACAATACACCGCCGTTGATTTCGGTGCCGTCGATAAAATACCCTCCGGACAGATCGACCTTTTCTCCGAAAACTTCAAATTCCCCAAAGTCCTGCGCGCCAGCATCGCCCTTGACCAGAAACTGTTTTGGGGTATAGTGGGAACGGTGGAGATCATCTATACCAAGACCATCAACAACATGCTTTATTATAACCTCAACGAATCACCCGCTGACGGGCATCTCGAAGGGGGGGACATGCGCCCGCATTATCCCGGAACCAAAATTGACAAAACCTACACGCGAATTATCCTGGGGACCAACACCAGCAAAGGATATACGTACGACCTGACCCTGCAGTTGACGAAACCTTATTCAAAAGGGCTTGCAGGCTCTCTCGCCTATACTTTCGGAAGAGCGATGTCAATCAATGACGCTACCTCATCCCAGAACTCATCACAATGGCGTTACATGGAAAATATCGACGGCCTGAATCACCTCGACCTGAGCTATTCCGACTTTGATATGGGATCCAGAATAATCGGTTTTATCTCCTATAAGAAAGAATATGGCGGCTGCCTGGCAACCGGCATCAGCCTCCTGTATGACGGTCACTCCGGAAAACGCTTTTCCTACGTTTACAATGACATCGGTAAAAACAGCGCCGGAAAGAGCGTTTTCGGCGTAAATAATGAGGGTGAGAATGTCGGTGACCTTATTTATATACCTGATGACAGGAGTGATATCAATCTTATCGACCTCACCGACAATGATGGTAATGTTATTCTCTCTGCCGAACAGCAATGGAACGATCTGAATTCCTTCATCGAAAATGATAAATACCTCAAAAAACACAGGGGTGGCTATGCCGAAAGGAACGGTGCACGGTTGCCATTCGAAAGCATTTTTGATGTGAAGATCATCCAGGATTTTTACATTAAAGCCGGTGCACATCAGCATACCCTTGAGATCACCTTTGATGTCTTCAATGTAGCCAACCTTCTTAACAAAAAATGGGGTGTGTTACGTTACATCACCAATGATGCCTATCAGCTCATCAGGTTTGAAGGTTATGAAGAAGGAACTTACAAGCCTCTTTACTCCTTTACCAAACCCGAAGGAGACATCTGGAATATCTCCGACAGTGGTGTGACCAGCTCCCGGTGGCAGGGGCAGATTGGTATCCGTTATATCTTCGGACGACCGAATTGATTTTATAAACCTTACCAGGCCCTGCGGGGATACTTGATCTTCGCAGGGCTTTTTTTAATTGAATGATAATGAAAATAACACGTTTATCACCTCTTATTATTCTCCTTTTCTGGGGTGCGCTGCAGCAGGGGTGTCAGCCGAAGTCACAAGGTGTCACGCAGAACGTTGCTGCAGTCATAAACAGGCCCTATGTCATTATGTTGTCGATGGATGGTTTCCGGTGGGATTATCCCCTTAAGGCCTCCACCCCCACCCTTGACTCCATAGCCCGCCAGGGTATCAGGGCTGAAGCGATAAAACCATGCTTTCCCACCAAGACCTTCCCCAACCACTATTCCATAGCCACCGGGCTATATCCCGACCACCACGGCATTGTCAACAACAGTTTCTACGATCCGGTCATGAAAGCATACTATTCACTCTCCGATCCCCAGACCACCGGTAACGGTGCTTTTTATGGCGGTGAGCCGTTGTGGGTGACGGCAGCCCGGCAGGGAATGGTGTCGGCAACCTATTTCTGGGCCGGCTCCGAAGCACCGGTGAAGGGGATACGCCCCACATACTGGAAAGCCTATGATAAGAATATCACATTTTCTCAGGAGATCGATACGGTGGTTTATTGGCTCACACTGCCCGAAAAGAGAAGACCCCACCTGATCCTGTTTTACTTCAATGAACCTGATGTGACCGGTCACGATTATGGTCCCGGAAGCCCGCAAGTCATGTCAGTGGTGGAACGTCTCGACAGCCTCACCGGCGTTCTCATGCGGAAACTGAAGCAACTCCCCTGCTACCCGCAGATCAATGTCATCATCACTTCCGATCATGGGATGGAAAATATTGATAAGGAGAAAACAGTGTATCTCGAAGACCATCTCAGGAAAGAATGGTTCACAGCCGTTGAGGGCAGCAATCCCAACTACAACCTGACAGTGAAGAAAGAATATTATGATGTCGTTTACAATACTCTGAATGCCGTCACTCACACAAAGGTCTGGAAACATGGAGAGGTACCCGCATATTTCCATTACGGAGAAAATCCCCGCGATGGTGACCTTATCCTTTTGGCTGACAGCTCCTGGTCATTACGATGGGGCAAAAGAGGGCACTATGAAAGCGGTGGTGCCCATGGTTACGACAACCGCAACACCGACATGCATGCCATTTTCTATGCTACAGGACCTGCCTTTAAAAAGGGGTACATTCAGCCGACATTCGACAATATCGACATTTATCCCCTGATCACCAGAATACTGGGATTGACGCCGGCACCTGACGACGGTGATACGGACCACGTCGCAGGCATGTTATGCGAAAGCCCTTAAAAGGAATCAGGGCAGGAAATTCTTACGGCCTACAAATATCCTATTAAGAAGTTTGTTCTTGGCACCGCTGAAGTAAGTTCCCTCATTGATCGAAGAGGTGATGATGAATTTGTTGACGCTGTCGGCCGGGAAGGCTTTTATCTCGACAGGTTCCATATTGTTAGCCTCTATTGTCAGGCTGTAGGCCGGGTGATTGACATCAAAGGAGGCATCATCCACCAGGTCGGCACTCGAAAGACGGGCTATCGTGGAGAGATAACGCACCGTGCGGGTGGAATCGCAGACCACACCGTTCAGCATCCATTTGGTGCCCTGCTGTGTCAGCGTGAAGGATGAGTCACCCGGATACCTGAACGTCAGTTGTTTCAGATCCTCCCGCCGCGACCGCATCAGTCCCTTATCCCGCAAAGAGTTGATATTCTTATTATAAGTGGTGTTGATGAATCCCTCCACGGCATACACATCGTCGTCACCGGCCTCACGGACATAGGTCGACATCTTACCTTGCGGTTTACCGTAAATATTCTGTGATTTCTCGGGGGTATAGGAAAACTTGCCGATGATGAGGTCGGCAACCAAATCCTTGTTTTTATACAGCTTCACATTGGTGCCGGCGGAGTCGTCCACCTGAAACTCCTTCCATTTGGAACGATCGGTGGCGGCCACACGTTCCGGTTTCAGGCCGGTGAGGGCAGCGATCATATTGCCGACAAGCATCGAATCGGCACGGTAGCTTTTGTTACCCTTATATATTTTCCATTGTCCTCCCTCCAGGATGACCCTGACCTCTTCAGGGTTTTGTTTATCGGGAGTGAATGCGACGGCCGTGATCTCGTTGGTGCCGGCGCCGACCAGTTCCTTCTTAAAGGTACTTTCGCCACGCTTGTTGTCGACATACCATTTAATAGCCAGGACAACCAGGAGAATCACAAAAATAACAGCCAGAATCCTGAAGCTCAATTTCTTAAACATAACCTTCCTCCATTCTTTTAATCTTTATTTTTCGATTACGTTGTGCCCTTATCACTCCGTAAAGGACGATGACGAGAATGGGCAGTAAAAAGTTCATGTATTTGAGTAACGCTTTCTTGCCTTCGGCGAGCTGGTCTAAGGGCCGTGCCGTGATGCCCTTGGTCCTCAGTCCGATCAGACCGGTATCGTCCGACAGCCAGTCGATTGAATTCACCAGGAGATTCACATTGTCACCCTGCAGTTGCTGCGCCTGTTGACCGCTGCCGTTCACGGCAAAATCACCATTCGATACCAGAAGGATCCGCGAAGGATTATTGCCGGCGAGCCTGCCGCTGAGAATGCCAGCCACAGGCAATGCTGACAGTGGAAAATCCTGGTCGCTCCAACGCTTCTGAATGTCGAAATACACCGGAGAGTGCTGGGTCCCTGTTTTCTGGGAGGTGAAAGCCAGCGGTGTAAAGGTGACGGATGAATCCATGCGTGTGAATGATATGGAGCTGGCAAAGGGCAGCATGACCGATTCAAGTCCCGAGGTCACCGGGTGCTTGGCAAAGTTGGTTATCAGGGGCAGGTATGGAAAGCGGACATTCGACGTGAAGGTGAACATGCCCTGTGACTGCCTCACGCCGACGCTGCCGCAACTGGCATCGATAATAAAATTATCATTCACCGTCAGGCCTTTATCCGCAAGCCATTTTTCCAATCCGGTGTTGATGGTTGTGCCGCGGGCCTGGCTCAGGTTACCATCCACACGTTTCATGGCGATAAAGAGGTTTCCGCCACCAGCCAGATAGTCGTTCAGTTTCTGCAGGTGACTGTAAGGGAATGAATCGACAGGGGCTACAATGGCTATGGCCTTAAACCTGTTCAGATGGATGGTATCGCTGAGGGTGACCGGTTCGATGTCATACAGAACGTCAAGGGCGCCGTAAGCTTGCTGCATGGCGTCGATGGGAGCCTCACCATGGCCCTGGAGGAAGCCGATCACCGGCTTATCCTTGACCGTCAGCTTTTTGATGCTCGACGACAGGGCATATTCCATGGAAGCACCCTGCTGCATGAAAGGGATCACGTCCGACTGCTCACCCTTCTGGACAACGGCGCCTAAGTAAGCCTTCTGCTGCTTCACCTGATCCTTCTCACGTGCATTGATGAGAACGGGCTGTATACCCTGGCGCATGGCTTTCATTTCCGTTTCCTGGTCTTTGTTGGGATTGACAAAGTCGTACTGCACCTTCCCCCTGGAAAGGTTGGCATATTCCACCAGCAAGTCCTTGAAGTCACTCCTTGTCTTGCTGAACTGCGGCGGCAGATCCTCAGTGAAATAAGCCGTCACCGTCACCGGCTCATCGAGGTCCTTCAGGATGTCCTTGGTGGCCTTGCCCAGCGTGTAACGCTTGTCGGCGGTGAGATCGAAACGGTGAAAGAACTTTTCCGACAGTATGTTGATCAGCACCAACACACCCACTATCAAAAGGATCCGATAAACAAGCGATTTCTTCCTTTTCATCGTCAGAATATCATTTAAAAGAATAAAACATGTTAATCAGCGAGGTTACGTTTCGACAGCATGGCCTCGGTCGATACCAGACCGAGGAAGATGATCGAAAGAAAGTAAACCAGGTCTTTCGTGTCGATGACGCCTCTGGAAATGGAATCAAAGTGCGAGGTGAGGCTCAGGTAATCGAAAAGCCTGCCCAGGAAGCCCGGTATATTGCCGGCCAATACATCGAAAATGATATGAAAGAATATCCCGATGAACAGGGCCAGTAAAAAACCCACGATCTGGTTGGTGGAGATGCTGCTGGCAAACAGGCCGATGCTGATGTACATGGCGCTCATCAGCAGCAGGCCGAGGTAGCCCGAGAGAACGGCTCCATGGTCCACATGCCCGATGTTGGCCACCGTGATATAATACGGCAGGGTGAGCACCAGCGCTATCACGATCAAAATGAAGGTGGAAAGAAACTTGCCCACCACCACCTGCCAGTCACTGACAGGTCTCGTTAAAAGGAGCTCGATGGTCCCCGAGCGCCTTTCTTCAGCCAGCAAACGCATCGTCAGTGCAGGTATAAAGAAAAACAAGGTCCAGTAAGCAATACTGAAAAATGACTGCAGGCTGGCCTGGTTTGAGAAAAAGATATCGGCACCGTAAATCCATGTAAAGAAGCCGCTGAAACCGAGAAAAAGAACGATCATGATGTAAGCCATCAATGAATCGAAGAAGGTCTGAAGCTCACGACCCGCTATGATCCAAATCTTTTTCATACGTTTTTATTTTGTTGAATTAATTTTCATGTTTCAAGAAAAGTCACCGGAATCGACATGACGGTCTTGTCAGCTCATCGTCAGTTCACGGAATACATCTTCGAGTTTGGTCTCGACAAACGCCATTTCGGTGAGTGTCCAACCGCTTTTGGCGCAGAGCTGAAATACGGCCCTGCGTGATGACACATTGGGTTTGCTGCGCACTTCGAACGAATGTGAGCCGCTGGCGGTAAAGTCGACCATATCCACTGTCTCGAGTTGTTGCAGGGCTTTGAAAATGGTGTTTTTTTCGCCATCTTCGATGGTGACCTTGAGCAGCTCTTTGCCCTGAGCCTGGTGACGCAAATCGGCCGGTGTTCCGTCGGCGACTATTTTTCCCTTGTTGATGATGAGTATCCTGTCGCAGGTGGCTTCCACCTCCGCAAGGATATGAGAGCTCAGGATCACGGTCTTCTCCCTGCCGATCTTCTTAATGAGCGATCTGATCTCCACGATCTGGTTGGGGTCGAGGCCGGCGGTAGGCTCGTCGAAAATAAGCACCTCAGGGTCATGGATGAGCGCCTGTGCCAGACCGACACGTTGCTTGAATCCTTTCGACAGCTCGCCTATTTTCTTATGCTTCTCTTCTTCCAGGCCGCACACCCTGACCATCTCCAGGATCCTGTCATGAAGCCTGTCACGGGGGATGTCATAGAGACCGCCCACGAACTTCAGGTAATCGATCACACCCATCTCCTGATACAGCGGATTATTCTCCGGTAAATAACCAATGTGTTTTTTGATCTCTTCCGGATTCTCGCCCACGGAGATATTACCCACCTTGATGTCACCCTGGTTGGGTGCAAAGAACGTGGTGATGGCTTTCATGGTCGTTGTTTTCCCGGCGCCGTTAGGGCCCAGGAAACCCAGGACCTCGCCCGGCTTGACGCGGAACGAAATGTTGTCAACGGCCTTTTCCGAGCCATATTTCTTGGTAAAGTTCTCAACGAGGATGTCCATAACTTTTCAGTTTAAAGCGCTGCAAAATAAACGATTTTTAAAAAAATGATTGCCTTGAACGCCACGTTTTAACAAATTTTAACAGTGGGTTATTCATCTAAAAGGCTGACTGGACAAGAGTTACAGTTATTTATTGACTTTCTGGCGGGCGTCGGAAAGTATTTTGTCCGCCTTTGTTTTGGCTTCCCGCATGAGGGCGGTGGCCTGCTTGTCAGCTTCCTGCACAAGCTGATCGGCCTTTTTATAGGTCGTCTTTTTCATCTCCTCGGCCGATTTACGGGCGGCCAGCTCTGCCAAGGGTCCTTTTTTCTTACCCTCGGCGATGAGGTTCTCCGCATTGATGTCGGCATCTTTCTTCATCTTGTCGGATGTCTGCCGTGCTGTGGTCTTGATGGCCTCGGCTTTCCTGCCTGCTTCCTCCATGATCCTGTCGGCCTGAGCCTGGGCATCGACGAGGGCCTGGTTGGCTTCCTCCCTGGCATTCTTCTCCAGTTCCTCTTTTTGTTTTCTCAATTCCTCCTCGGCGGCTTTCTTTAGTTTGTCCACTTCGTCACTCATCGATTCCTTCAACCCGACCTTGACGGTAGGCTCCTTCACGGTGCCGCCGATCACGACATCCACCTTCACACTGTCGCCGGGAGTAAGGGCAGGCACCTGCTCCTTCACCTTTCCCATCAGATTGCCGACCACACGGTTGATCTCCTGCCCGAACACGCTCTTGTGTAAAGCCATGTGCATGAGGTAATCAAGGCCGCCTTTGTGCGATGTGGAACCTCCCACCTGCACCCTGATACGGTCCACCTTGAAAGTGAACGGTTTGACAATCACCTTTCCGTTGACAAATTCAAAACTGATGTCGACCTTATCGAGGGTCAGCTTTTTTAATTTGTCAAGTGTCAGTATGTCGGCGATCTTATTCAGTGTCACGAGATCCTGGACGGTGATCACCGAGGTGGTCAGACGACCGTTGCCGGTCATGGTGCTGTAATCGGGCATCATGGCCGGGTCAAGGAGGCTGCTGTAACTGACGTCGGATGAAAAAGACCCTTTCATCTTTTCGGCTATGGGGGCATAACGTTGGAACAGGCCCAGCGTGGCATAAGTCGTGGGGATGTCTATATTGCTGACATTAAGGTGGAAGTTGACAGCCGGTTTTTTCACGTCCCTTGTGTCATAGCTTCCGCTCACTGCCAGACCGCCGCCGAGTATATTCATCGTCAGGTTATCGAGTAACACCTGACGGCCGTTGACACGCAGCGTGCCTTTCACGTAAGTCATCTCCATTTTCTGGTACACCAGCCTGTCGAAGGAGGATGACAGCACCATATCCACATTGCCCGGTACTTCAAAGACTGTGAGGGCTGCCGTGGTATCGGTGCCGGGGGGCACCTGCGACGGCGTGGCCGTGGTGTCCTCCGCAAGGAAATCGTTCAGGTTCATAAAATGTGACTGAACCGTCAGTTGTCCGCGGATGGTGTCGCCTTTCAGCAGGTAAGGTATATAATTACGTATCGTACCGTTGGCACTGATATCATTTCGGCCCACGCGAAATACGGCCGATTTCAGTGCTGCTGCCGCCGGTGTGAACTCCAGGCGCATGCCGGTGATCTCCAGGGGTCCGGGCAGCATGGAGGAACTCACCAGGGCATGGTCAGCGGTGAGATAGCCATGGGCCTCGAACTGATCATATTGATTGTTTTCCAAAGCCGACAGAGAGCCTTTAAAACCGGCGTCGACCGTGATCATCCCTTCGAGGTCATTGCCCGTGCCTATGGGGTAGAACTCTTTTGTCCGGCCCAGATCATAGGTTCCCTGTAAACTGACATCCAGCCAGGGGTCGGACACAGGGGTCTTTAGGATGAACCGGATATCGAAAGGATTATGGGCAATATCGAGATGAAAACGATCCACGGCCACGGTGGTGTTGTCGAGGTCGCCGCCGGGATTGGTGATGTCGGCGCGGATGGCAATATCGGTGACACCGGCAGGAAGAGAGGGGTATTTGAAAGAACCGTCCTCTACCGCCAGCTGCAAACTGAAAGAAGGGTAATGCGTATCGTTGTAAATGCCTTTGATGTGTCCGCCGGCGGTGACGGTACCCGTCGCTTCCACGCCTTTAAAATCCTTGAAATAGAAGGCCGGTATCAGGGAAAGAAGGCTCTTAAAATCCGTTTTTGTCGTGGCAAACGAAAGGTCTATATCATAATCCTCTGCCGGCATGGCTACGGAACCGTCCAGGGCCAGGACCAGATCATTCAGCCTGAGGGTGCTGTTCCTGAACGCATATTCCGATGCGGCAAGGTCGGCATCAATATCGGCCTTTATATCCAGCGTAGCCCGGTTAAGATAACGTATGCCGTCATAATCAACGGTGAGGCCGGAGATGTGTGTCATGGTGCTCAACGTCGTGCTGTCAGAGGTCAGACGCCCTGACAGGATATGGTCCAGATCACGGATGTCGATCATGGTTTTTATCTGCCGGTCATCATAACCTATTCTCCCCTGCCTTATCTCAAATTTCTTTAACGCGATCTTAAAGGCCGGGGGTGCGGCAGCTTCTCCCGGCGGCGCCGGCTCCTGCGTTTTGGCTATGTTCCAACTGGCCTGACCATCCTCCATTACCACCAGATGTATCTGTGGATTCAATAGCTGTATCTTCCTGATGTCATAGGTATCGCCCCTGATGACACTCAACAGGTTCAGCGTCAGATTGAGACCGGGAAGGTACACCAGCGTATCGCCGTTGAACGGGCCCTGGCCCACTATACTCAGATCGTTGATCCTGACGCTGAGATTGGGAAAATCCCTGAAAAGCGAGAGTTTGACATTTTTAAAATCAAAGGTGGCATTGAGCGATTGATTGGCCTCCTTCTTGACTACCGCGATAATCCTGTTCTTGAATATCAGCGGTGTGAGAATGGCAAGGATAAGTATCACGAGGATGACGATACCGGTGATTTTGGCGACTTTCTTCATGGTTTTGTCTTTTAGAGAACAGCCGTCGACTACTCCGTTATCTCTGTTCACTCAAAATCCTCAGCTTCGTCTCGAGGATGAGCACTTCCTGCTTGGCATTGTTGATTTTCTTCTCGAACTCATTCTTCAGCAACACGGCATTCTTCGAATTGGCAAGAAAACCAATGTTGTTTTCCCACAGGGAGATATCCTCTTTCAGCTGAGAGATTTTATTCACGAGCATCCCTCTTTCCCTGAAAAGAATACGGTTGGCATCGGGTGAATGACGCAAACTCTCAAAGTGAGCCCTGTAATTCATGGCGCTGATCTCTACGGCATCGATCTTCAGCTTGTCGAGCTGCTTGTTGATGGCGGTGCGGAATTCATTTTGCACACGTTCCTTCTCTTTCATCGGTACATGACCGATATCTATCCACTGCCGCTGCAATTCCTTGATGATCTTCAGATCTTCATTCTTATTGCCGGTGAAAGGCGCCTCCCTCACATGTTTTGTCAGCTCCTCCTTACGTCGCAGATTATCTTCCTCCAGTTTCTGGATGTTCGAGAAATACTCCGATTTCTTTTGAAAGAATTCGTCACATGCCGCCCTGAAACGCTTCCATATCTTGTTGGAGTGTTTCCTGGGCACCGGCCCTATGTTTTTCCATTCCCGCTGGAGGTTGATCAGGTCCAGGGTGGTCTTACGCCAGTCGGTATTATCCTTGAGGGCTTCGGCCTGTACGCAAAGGTTCAGCTTGAGGTTATAATTGTTAACCTGCTGCTCCTTGACTTTATTAAAATATTCTTTCTTGGCGTTGAAGAAGGTGTCGATGGACTTTTTAAAGCGCTCCCATATTTTGTCATTGACTTTTTTAGGTGCCGGTCCTAAGGATCGCCAAAGGGTGAATAATTCATCCATCTGCCGGGTGTTGTCCTGCCAGTCGGCAACCGACTCATTGTTACGGTCGACGATCAATTCGGCTTTCTCACACAGGGCCAGCTTGGTTTGGTAATTATTATCGAGCTCTTCCTGCAGCTTATGATAATATTCCCTGCGGCGCTCGTTGATCTTCTCGGTCACGCTCCTGAAACGTTCCCAGATCTCGTCTTTTTTATCCTGTGGCACGGGACCTACTTCCTTCCACTCCTCGTGCAGTTTCTGAAGCTGCTTGAACGACCTGTTGATAGAGGTTTCCAGCAGCAGCTCCTCGGCTTTCTCACACAGCTTTATCTTGTTTTCAAGGTTCTTCCTGAGGTCCAGATCCTTCAGTTCCTTGTTGATCTTGACTTTATCGAAGAATTTTTCGACGAGGAAGTGGTAGGATTGCCACAGGTTGTTCACTTCATTTTTAGGCACCAGGCCTATCTCGCGCCATCTTTCCTGAAGGTTTTTAAACTCATCATAGGTTTTCTTAAGTGTCTCTTCCGAGTTGATGAGTTCCTTGAATTCCTCAAGAATTTTTCTCTTCGCCTCGAGGTTCTGTATCTTCAGTCTCTCCTGTTCTTCACTGTAAATGGCCTTGTTTTGTTTGTACAGTTCGAAGGCATTGTTGAACCGTTCTTCCAGGGGATCAAAGGGAGGCTGGTAATCGACCTCATCGCCGCCACCGGCGAGGTATTCTTTCAGGTGCTTTTCCTTATCGTCCTTGGTCAGTTTCAGGAAAGCGACTTTTATGAGGGCTACGGTCGTCTTGATGCGGCTAATGTCGGCTTCCTTCACTGTTTCCTCGAGCTTGTCAACCAATTGTTCCCTGGTGTAAGTGTCAATGTTTTCCGCAACGGTTTTTGCCTCTTCCTCTTCAGTCACTTCCGTCTCTTCCGTGTCCTCACCCTCCTCTGTTTCCGGGCCCATCATATCCATTACGGGTGCCGTTTCCCTGGCCTCAGGCAGTTCCTCTGGCTCCTTTAGGATTGTTTCCCCGGCCTCCGGCAGCTCTTTATGCTCCCTGGTCACCGTTTCTTCGGTGGCGACAGCTGCCGGCGTTGTGCTTCCGTCACCGGATGCTTCCGCAAGGATTTCCGTGACCGCTACCGCCGATGGCTCTTTCGCGGGCGGCGTAACGGCTTTTTTCCTCGTGTATTTACGCTTGGGTTTGACAGGGGGTTCCTGTGTAACGGATGAGATGTCTTCGTGGTGGGATTCCGGCGGCACGGAATCGGTGGATTCGTTAGTTACCGGATGAGTGTCATCGTTATCTGATGGTTCCGTTGTTAAGGTGTTGACGCTTGCCTCAGGCACAGCCTGAGCGCCACTTTCCATCTCACTCTTTTCATCGGTTTCCTGCTCCCCGACGGGACCGGATGGTAGGTTCGTGTCTTCCATTGTTCTGTTTTTTTAAACAGTTAGTATTCTCCTCCCGCCTCGTCACCATTCATGCGGGATTATGATAAATTTCAGTCAGACATTATTTCAAAAACAATCTGATAGTATATCAATCGCCCCTTAATGCCACGCGATCGATTTTGATCAAATCAGCAGATGAATGTAAAAATAGTGAAATCTTATAAAACTGCCAACAAAAATAGTAATAATTTGACACGATGAGCAAATAAACTCAATCGTACGCTTTACAATTTATCATGATCGTCACCGCTACAATCCTATCACCCCTTTGGAGTTTTATCCCTTCATAGAACGCGGATAACACGGATCCAGATAGCTATCGGGACAGATGATCGCGGATCACATTCAAACATCATCAAGACTATTTTACCATAAATATTGAACTCCAGGTAAGAAAATCCGTGTAACTCCCTGCCAGCCTGACTTCAAGGCTGGCGCTCAATCGGCGTTATCCGTGTTCTATTCAAATCAGTCAATCGCCCGCCTGTTGAACATGATGTACCCGAAATTGAAGATGAGCGACAGCTTGTCAACGGAGCGGTCGTAATAATTCAGGCTCAGGCTGAGCGGTCCTATGGGGCTGTGGTATACCAGCGCCGAAGAGGCCATATAATAGTGTGCCGAGAACAACGGTCCAAACTCGGCTTTCCTGTCCGGCTTTTCTATAATACGTTGGTAAGGCTGGAAGACGTACCCCTCGAGGTTAAAATTAAAATTCTTGAAGATGTTGAAGATAAGCTTCAATCCCCCGGCACCATAATCAAAGGCACGGAATTCGGGAATGAAAAGCGTCCGGCTTTCGGGTATGGGCTGAAACTGGGGTGCCATCAGGACACTGGCGGTATAATTACTGAAAAGATTCTCATTGTTGAGAAGCGTCGACATCAAAACCTCCGAGTAGACGCCCAGAGTGATTCTTTTGCCTATCGGGAAATAGCTGTCGTATTTCAACCTGAACTGAAACCATTCATGGTATTTCCTCACCGTGTCGGCATCGGGTGATGTGGATCCTGGCTCCGACCTCTCGCGGCCGCTGATGTATTTCAGTGCAATGAGCAGATTCTGGCCGCTGGTGGCGTATTGTTTCCTGTTGAGGGTGTTGATCTCATAAAAAAGATCGGTGACCAGCGGATCGAAGTAGGTCTTATCGGCTGTATCGGTACGGCTGAAGGTGTTCGTCTGGTAATAATCGTTCCGTATGTGGGCCAGGGCAAAACCCATATCGACCTTGGCCTTGCGCCCTGCAGGCACTCCCAGGTGAAACCTGAAATGATCCTCATTCAGGATAAGATAGGAAGGTGTCTTATCCTCAAAGAAATAGGTCGTGGTCTTGAAATAATCCCATTGGTTGAATGACAGCGACGGCTCGACAAATATGGGGAAATGGAAAGGGAAATCGACCCTGGCCGACACCTTGGCGGCACTGTAAAAACGACCGATATGGGTGTTGGCGTTGATGCTCAGGGCCACCTTGCTGAGGTATTTGTACCTGACGCCCACGAATGCTTCGTTAATGGAGGCTGACGACACATTACCTCCAAAGGCCACATTCAGGTTGTTGGGCCGCTTGAAATCAAGGTACAGATCGAAATAACCCGTGGCAGGGTTGTATACCGTCCTCGGGAAAATAGCCTCCACCTGCTCGTCCGACAGCAACTTGAAATATTCTATCTTCAGTTTTTTCACCGGGATGGTCGTTTCCCTGTGTGTCAGTTGGTGTTCGACGTAAAAGGACTGGTTTCTGTTCAAGCCCTCGATGTAAATATGCTGTATTGTCAGCGGGGGCTCGCGGTCCTTGAAAGCCTCTCTTTTGCGGGTCACCTCTTCGGGGCTCACGTCGCGGTGAACGTAATGACGGATGGAGTCCATTTGCCGCAGGGTGGCGACGTATCCGCTGTCAATGAACGCCCCGGCATCGCTGAAGTCAACCACACTCACCGGCTTCAGTTCAGGCTCGATCAACACGCCCTTGCCCGCGGGGATGCTGTAATTGGTCTTCTCCATCAGCATCGATCCCAGCTGCGACAGGATGTCGTCTGCTGTCGGCGCCTCATAATTGGAAGCCGTCTTGCTTCCGATGATGACGTCAGGCTTGAAGGCCTCCATGGCCACATCCACAGGAAAATTATTATACATGCCGCCGTCGAACAGCATCTTGCCATTGAGGCGTATGGGCCTGAAATAAAACGGATAGGTGGTGGCAGCCCTCAGAGCTACACCCAGATCGCCGTTCTTTAGCACCAGCGCCCGGTCATCACTGATATCGGAGGCGACGAAACGCAGTGGCACCATCAGGCTGTCGAAGTTGTCATGCGATACCGCATTGGCCTGTGAGAATATCTCCAGAAAAGCGAAATCGAGGAGAATGGGTGAGATGATATTGGAAGGAAGGAGGTTGGATGACCGCAACGAATCAAGGTTGAACTTCAGAGTGAGCCATGACGGATCGGGCTCAGGCTGTTTGAAATAAAAGACATAGTCTTTGGGCAACACACCCGATATCCAGGTTTGAAATTCACTGGATGTGAACAGTTGCCTCATCTCCTCGGGCGAGTAACCGATGGCGTACAACCCTCCGATGAGGGCTCCCATGGAGGTGCCTGAAATACAATCAATGGGGATATGGTTTTCTTCCAGGGCCTTGATCACGCCGATATGGGCCACGCCTTTGGCTCCCCCGCCGCTGAGGACCAGACATACTTTCTGGGCTTGAGGTTGCATGGGTACTGTGGCAATCACAAGGATCATCATCACCACCCGTACGACAGAAAGAGATCTGTCCATATGGTATGACATTATTTCATATGAGTTGCAGGGCCTGGTCAAGGTCGGCGATGAGATCACCGGCATCTTCAATACCCGCCGACAGTCGCACCAGCCCGTCCGTAATCCCTGCCTCTTCACGCACTTCCCGCGGGAGCTTGGAATGGGTCATGGAGGCAGGGTGTTGTATGAGTGTCTCTATCCCTCCCAGCGACACGGCCAGTATGATGAGCCGGACGTGATCCATGAGTATCTTTCCCGCTTCAAGGCCTCCTTTCAGCTCAAAGCTGATCATCGTACCGGGTCCTTTCATCTGTTTCTTTGCCAGATCGTATTGCCGGTGTGATTTCAGTCCGGGGTAGCGCACCCATTCCACCTTGGGATGAGCCTCGAGGTATTGCGCTATCTTTATCGCATTCTCCTGGGCTCTGTCGATGCGCAATGCCAGTGTCTTCAGGCCTCTCAATACCAGGTAAGCCTGGTGCGGATCCATGTTGAAACCCATGTTCACGGTGATGGGGCGTACCCGTTTGTAATCTTTTTCCTCCTTGGTGACAATCATGCCGGCGACCACATCCGCATGTCCGTTAATGAACTTGGTCATGGAGTGAACCACGATGTCGGCACCGAGTTTCAGCGGTTGCTGCAGATAAGGGCTGCAGAAGGTATTGTCAACGCATACGGGTATGCCCCTGGCATGCGCTGCCCCGGCCACGGCTGCGATGTCACTGATACCCATGGTCGGATTGGCTGGGGTCTCCAGGTAGACAAGCCTGGTGTTCGGCCTGATGGCTTTCACGACGTTGTCGAGGGAGGTGGCATCGATGTAAGTGTATTCCACGCCGAAGCGCGAAAGAATGGTCTCGACGATGGTACGTGAAGGGCCATACAAGGCTTCGTGACTGACAAGATGATCACCCTTGTTAAGGTACGTCAGGTACACCGATGAGATGGCTGCCATGCCCGAGGCAGTGGCAATGCCACCATAACCTTCTTCCAAAATGGCCACGGCGTCCTCCAGCGATCTGATAGTGGGATTGCTCAGACGCGTATAGATATACCCGTCAGATTCGCCCGTAAAACATTGCGCCCCATGATTGGCGCTCCTGAATTTAAAAGTCGACGTCTGATAAATCGGCGTGGTGACGCTGCCGTAATGATCTTCCATCTGACCCCCGTGGATCAGTAAAGAGCCGAATTTCAATTTCTCTGAATGCATAATATTCCTTCCTTTATGAATTAATTTAATAAATGATTTTCAGCCCCGTGTCGAATAACATCTTTTCCACAGGTTTCTCGTTCTTTAGATCTTCGAACCAAAATGTTGGAACAACTTCACCATATCCTCCTCATGTTTCATCCTGAGCTTATTCGCCTTAACGAAAGACCGGAGATCCTGCACCGGCACCGACAGGCATCCGGCCAGCGATTTCATGCCTGTTCTCAGTTGATTGGCCAATGCATGATCCGTGGTAATATAGTAATGCTGAAACTTCAAAAACTGATATGACCGGTCACCTGCATTCATCTGGATATTAAAATATCCCTGCTGCAGCCGGCAGGTATAACGCTTCAGCAGGGTCACTGAGCTCTTGCAGAGCACCTCGAAATAACCGTAATACGGCACCCCATGCTGACTGTACAACATATAAATAAAATCCTTATTGCCCATGTGCACCGTATCGATACGGTTGGGGTAATTAAAGGCATAGACCGCCGAATCACGTAATAATTCCATCCTCTGCTCGAAGATATTGTACCTCAGAGGCACCTGGGTGATCTTAATGCTGTCGTCGACAACGATGTATCCGTTCTTGAAATCCAGATCCAGATAAGGATTACCCCTTGTCCCGTAATGCGGAGCTTCAGGGTATGGAACGAACAAGGTAATGACACCTGTGGGCGTCTCGTAATCAATAAACTGCGGTAAGGAATGCACCTGTTCACCGGATTGTGAATAAGCCGTCATGGTGATCAGAAGCGCAATGAAAATTCCCGATACTTGTTTTTTCATGGCCTTGGTTTTTAGTGTTTCCAACAAAATAAGATCATAGAGTTCCAGTTTATTGTACAACCGTTTGAAAAATCGTTCAACCTTATTTTCATTTCGCCGGAAGGCAATTATTCAAAACAGGCCACGAAACAAAGATAAGGTTTCTGTTTAATTTGCTCATAATGACATCAAATAAATTTATCGCACCGTTCAAAAACGTACAACCGTGTCCGGGTTAAATACAAATGGGTTCCACTCCTCAGAACGGTTAAAAACGAACTGTCTAAAAATAAAAGAGGTACTAAAGATGGCATAGTATTCGTTAAGACCATATATTTCTTTAATTTTGCATGTTGATGACCGCCGCGTTGGGTTATTTAAAACAATGCTTTTCACTGCCCGCACCGGAACTTATCATTTTGGAAACAGCAACACGGATTTCTGTTCCCATTAATATTAACATAAACCTTTAACGAATGAAAAAGTTTGTGATTTTACTGATTATGTTCATCATGGTGCCCTGGGTCCTGAAAGCCCAGCAGGAAGCCAGGTTGTTAAGGTTTCCAGCCATTCACGGAGACCAGGTTGTTTTTTCTTATGCGGGAGATATTTACACGGTCTCCAAAGCCGGCGGCATGGCGCGCAAGCTCACCAACCATGATGGCTATGAGATGTTCGCCCGTTTTTCTCCCGACGGTCACTCCCTGGCTTTCACCGGGCAGTACGACGGCAACACGGAGGTGTACCTTATGCCTGCCGAAGGAGGTGTGCCAAAACGACTGACCTATACGGCCACCCTGGGCCGTGATGACATCTCCGACCGCATGGGCCCCAATAACATCGTGATGACCTGGACCCCCGACGGGAAAGAGGTCGTGTATCGCTCACGGAAACAATCCTTCAATGATTTTGTCGGTCAGCTCTTCAAGGTGTCGACGGCCGGCGGGTTGTCAACGGAGTTACCACTGGCGACGGGTGGTTTCTGCTCTTTTTCTCCCGATGGGAAACAACTGGCCTTCAACCGTGTCTTCAGGGAATTCCGCACATGGAAATATTACCGTGGAGGCATGGCTGACGACATCTGGGTCTTCGACCTGAACACCCACAGCATCACCGACATCACCAACAATACCGCACAGGATATCATACCCATGTGGTACCAGGATAGAATATACTTCCTCTCCGACCGTGACCATACTATGAACCTGTTCGTTTACGACACTAAAACAAAGGAAACACGTAAAGTGACCGACTACACCGATTACGATATCAAATTCCCTTCGCTGGGTGACCAAGCCATCATCTTCGAGAAAGGCGGGTACCTTTATGTGGTCGACCTGCCCGGCGAGCAGATACACAAACTGACCGTTGACATCGCCGACGACTTCATCACCGGCCGGGATGAGCTGAAAGATGCATCCAAGTATATCAATTCATTCGAGATATCACCCGACGGCAAAAGGATGTTGCTCTGGGCCCGCGGTGATCTCTGGACCTTACCTGCCAAAGAAGGCATCACACGCAACCTCACCAAGACCTCCGGTGTCCACGAACGTGCACCACTCTGGTCGCCCGACGGCAAATACATTGCCTTCATCTCTGACCGGACCGGCGAGAACGAGATTTATATCATGAAGCAGGACGGCAGCGAAGAGCCTGTACAGATCACCAGCCACGGCGACACCTATAAGTACCGTCTGCGCTGGTCACCCGACAGCAAGAACCTCCTGTGGAATGATAAAATGCTGCGGCTGCAGTACGTCAACATCGACACGAAAAAGGTCACCCTGGTCGAGCAGTCGAAGGTATGGGAATTCAACGACTTCGACTGGTCATCCGACAGCAAATGGATCGTTTACACCCGCCCCGAAATAACAGGCATTGGAAAGGTCATCCTGTACAATGTCGAGGACGGCAAAAAAAATGAGATCACCGGTGGATGGTACGACTCGGGTCATGCCATCTTCAGCCGCGACGGCAAGTACCTTTTCTTCACCTCCGACAGGGACTTCAAGCCCATATACAGTGCCGTGGAGTGGGACTATGCTTATGAGGATATGGGAAAACTGTTTATGGTGACCCTGGCTAAAGAGACCCCTTCACCCCTGGCACCGGTCAATGATGAAGTGAGCATCACCGGGGAAGCCAAACCGGAAGCCGCCAAAGGAGAGGGAAAAGAAAAAACGGAACCTGAAAAAAAGGAACCGGCCGCGCCGGTCGTTAAGATCGATATCGACGGCATCCAGGACCGCATCATCGGTCTGCCCGTTGAAGCAGGCAACTACTTCAACCTGCAGAATGTCGGCGACAAGCTTTATTATGTTTACCGCTCCTCAAAAGGCGACAACAGCATTAAATTCTTCGATCTGAAAGACAAGAAGGAGACCAGCCTGGAATTCAGGGGCAACTTCGAGATCTCTGCCGACGGCAAGAAGATGCTGGTCAGCGGTAACGGAAACAAATACCAGATCATTGACCTGCCCTCGGCCAAGATAAAGATGGATGAGCCCATCGACCTGTCGGCAATGAAGGTCATGGTCAACAACAAGGAGGAATGGAAGCAGATTTATGATGAGGGCTGGCGCCAGATGAGGGATTTCTTCTATGTCCCCAACATGAACGGTATCGACTGGAAAGCCATGCATGACAAGTACGCCGTGCTGGTGCCCTACGTCAACAACCGCAACGACCTGAATTACATCATGGGCGAGCTCGTCGGCGAGCTGAGCA
Source organism: uncultured Lentimicrobiaceae bacterium (assembly GCA_964628285.1). GTDB lineage: Bacteria > Bacteroidota > Bacteroidia > Bacteroidales > JAGONC01 > JAPLDP01. Next base: position 5,615 of record CAZVNP010000015.1, on the reverse strand, counting down.
TAGGTCATACCTACCTCGGCGGTGGTGACAAGCCGGCGCCGGAGAGGATACCGCTCGGGCTGCTCGGCGCTCAGCTGAGCCGTGATCCCTCAGGGTATTACAAGATCGATAAAATATTGCAGGGAGAGAACTGGGGCAAAGAGGTCCGGTCACCGCTGACACAGGTGGGCGTGAACGTGAAGGGAGGCGATTTCATCATCGCTGTGAACGGTGTGCCGACAAATACCATGAACGACATCTACGAGTCACTCGTGAACGAAACCGGCAGGAGCGTGGAACTCACCGTCAACACCTCACCTGATGACAAGGGCAGCCGCAAGGTCCTGGTGATGCCTGTCAGCGACGAAGCCGGTCTCTACTACTACAACTGGGTCCAGGATAACACCCGTAAGGTGAATGAGGCCACCAACGGTGAGGTGGGATACATCCATATCCCCGACATGAGCGCCGAAGGGCTGAACGAGTTCGTAAAACATTTCTATCCACAGCTGTCAAAAAAAGCCCTGATCATCGACGACAGGGGCAACGGCGGCGGCAACGTCTCACCCATGATCATCGAACGGCTGATGCGTGAGGTGACCCGGGCCGACATTGCCCGCAACGTCTCTGTCCCGACACCGACACCGGGACAGATGATGCTCGGTCCCAAGGTGCTGCTCATTAACCAGTATTCGGCCTCCGACGGCGACCTCTTCGCCTATGCCTTTAAGAAACATGCCATCGGCAAGCTGATAGGCAAACGGACATGGGGCGGCGTGACCGGCATACGCGGTTCCCTGCCCCTGATCGACGGCGGCCAGCTCTTTAAACCCGAGTTTGCCACCTATTCTTCCGACACCAGCCAGTGGATCGTCGAAGGCCATGGCGTGGATCCCGACATAGAAGTGGATAATGACGCCTACCAGGAATACATGGGCGTCGACGCTCAACTTGACAAAGCCATTGAAGTGATCAAGGAGGAACTTAAAAACTATAAGCCCTTGCCACCGGAACCACCGGCACCGGTGAAATTCAAATAATATTTCCTCTTCAACCCTGACAGGGTTTTAAACCCTGTCAGGGTTGAAGAGGTTATCCCTGAATCCTTTTTAACAAAAACCGGTTCTGTCATAGCCTCTTATCTCTGCAGGAACTAATTATCACATTCCTGACGATATCAACATAGTGACTCCGGTTTCAGGGACCTGAAACCACGGCAGGCTGCCCGGCTTCCTGCACATAAATGATCTTCCACTGATCACCGCTCTTCCTGTAAATCTCTGTATAGACGATATTGTCAAATGTCAGTTTCTTACCGGATTTGAGGATAGCATTTACCTTCAACCGAACCGTGTATACGGCCAGTGTGCTTTCGAGTGCTTCGGCACGCTCACTGACAATGCTCAATTGCACGGTTGAAAGCGATTCAAAGAAATCCTGTTCACTTTTCATGTATTGCTCATAATTCAGGATTTTACCCCGGGAAGTGACCGTCATAAAACCGGGTGAGTCCATTAAGAAACTCTTAAAATTCACGAAATTGATCTGGTTGACAGCATCCCCTATAGCATGGGCCGTTGCGGTCACGGCTTCAATTATCTCGGTTTTTTCGGTATCGGTCAGCGGCCGCGGTGCATGACTCTGACATCCTGGTAATGTTACCGCTAAAACAAAAACAATAACAAAAATTCTGTTCATAGCCATTTGTGTCAATTTTATCGTAAAATTATGGATTAAAATCATCCATTACCGGTTCAGGCATCACCTGTTTATTATCCTTTTCCACACCTCCTGTGACACCTTAAAACCTTTTGCTCGTGCTTTTGTCATGTAGTCGCTGGCACCGGTGCGATCGCCCGCTGCCTCACAGCACAAAGCCGCGTAATAACAGGCTCTGGCATCACCGGGTTTAACCTCCAGGGCTTTCCGGAAATGCGCCAGGGCGTCATCATATTTTTTCAGGCCGTACAAGGCCGTACCCATAAAAAAGTAAAGATCGTTGTACTCTCCCGCCGCCGTTTTCACCTTTGAAAAATCGCTCAGCGCCTTAGCATATTCCCCTGTGATGATGTATTTCAGCCCCCTCTGGTAATAGGCTCTCTCGTTGCCGGGATCGAGCAGGATGACGGTGGTCATGTCAGCGATCGCCTCCCTGTATCGCTTCAACCTTACCAGGGCCGCGCTCCTCGAAAAATATCCCTGGAGGTAGCGTGGTCTCCGCCTGATAGCTTCGGTGAGATCATTTACGGCACTGTCATAAACGTTCAGATGCAGATAGGTCGTCCCCCGCTCATAAAAGACATTAGGGAAACCGGGGGCTTGACCGATCACCGTGCTGAAATCCTGTTCAGCCCGGCGGTACTCCTTCAGCTTCATATGATCCAGACCCCGGTTGTAATAAGCATTCATATATGAGGGCCTGTCCCTGACAACACCGTCCAATTCGATGACGGCCTCACTGTAATAGCCCTTTTTACCCAAAGCAATGGCACGGATATAATGTGATACCGTCTCGTCGGGGTGCTCCGAAAGATAAAAATCGGCGAAAGTCAGCTCATCCCTGTAAACCGGCAGCCTGATGACAGAATAAACGGCATAACCCAAAACAATCAGGGTGATCATAATGACTGCCATCACCCGGGGGACCACATTTATCCTCAATTCCGAAAAAACCATCAATCCGCCGGCAGCAGCGGTATACAGCCAGGTGTCGGATAAACCTCCTTTGAAAACTGACGGAACAACAAGAAAAGAAAAAAACCAGACGGCTCCGAAGAGCACCTTCTTATTGTCGCCGGGCCGGAACCTGAGAAACAACAGCACGGTCAGCAGGATCATCAGGGCACCGGCGGTCAGGCTGATCATCCGCCGGCCGTAAAGCGGGACGATCATCCGGCCATAGCTGCCGGCCCAGCCCAGCGCCAGGTTCTTGAAAACTTTCAAGACGGTCAGCGATTCTATTGCCGTTATATCCGACCGGACCTGCTGACGCAGCACGAACCAAACCGCAAGGATCACCAGCCATGACCCGGCCATCAGCACCAAATGAGCGATCCTCCTCCTTTCGGAGAACAACAGATAATAGATCAGGAAGATCACGGGAAGTATGACGATGGTTTCCTTGGTCAGCAATCCGGCTATGAAGAGGATGAGATGAAGGGCATACCAGTACCATTTTCCTGTTCTTACCAGATTGATGTAAGTGATGAAGGACGAAAACACGAAAACGGCCAGCATGACATCGTTCATTGCCGGTATCCAGGCGACTGATGAGACGTTGACGGGATGAACGGCGTAGATCAGTGACAGGATAAAAGCCGGGCCTGTGTTTGTATTTAGTTTCCGGAGAAGGTGAAACACCAGCAGAACGGTTATGCCGTGGAGCAGGATATTGAAAAGATGGTAGAAAAATGGATTCCCTCCGCCCACCTGTGCTATCAGCATGTAGACAATGGTCCTGAGAGGCCGGTAATAACCGGCCGTGTCGCTCAGCACATCCTTTAAAAAGAACGACCGGAAGTTACCCGGGTTGGAGATGTAGCTGAGCTTTTCGACGATGATCCATTGGTCGTCCAAGGGTGAAAAACCGAAACGGAGGCAGGGAAGGAAAAAACAACATGCGATTAGGAAAAGCCACAGATAGGGCCGGTAACCCCCGGTAAAAATATTTTTTATGACATCACGTGATAACATGCCGGACGAAATGTAAGAACAAAATAACGAAATTCCGGTGTAACTACCTGAACATTATAGAACACAGATAATACTGATTGAACTTATTTACGAGGCTTTTTTGCTTAAATTATCCCATCCCTGTCCGGGATTTGAGACAGGTTTAAGAATCATTCTGCCTTTTTCCACGATCAATTCCTCTTTTTCTTTAAGGAATATTCTTTCAGCCTGCTTTTGCTTTTGTTATAATTATCGATGTTGCCGTTTATTGGAATTCTGACTTTAATGGAGCCGATTGCGGCACCAACACCGACTCCGCAAGCCGCAAGAGGTATTCCAGCTATCAGGGCTTTTTCTCCGGCTGTAAAACGAAAGCAGACAAACGAACCCTGAGGACAGGGCGGATCATCTCCCGATATCAGTCCTATCAAACCCCCGGCAGCCATTCCCGCCATTGCTCCAATCAGAATACCTTTGCCAATATTGTTTTTTCGCCTGATGCGGATGGACTCAATATTATTGATATGAAAACCGGCCATTTGAAAGCTACCAGCCGAATAATCCTTCATGACCAAAGCGCTCGAAATAATTATTGAAGAATCGCCAACTTCGTATAAAACGCCTTTGGTTTTGAATGGCGTGCTGTTCAAAGAAAGCCATGCTCTATATATTCTGTGCTTTAAAACCGTATCCTGTGCACTCAGGGAGTTCAGACAGCACAGCGTTGTTAATACAATGACAGTTATGACTTTCATGATACTGTATTTTATGATGTCCCACGCCCGACCACAGTGCCCGGTGCCATGGATAAAAGATCGTAGTGAAGTGGTACTGCATCTTTATTTAGCTTTCGATCTTTTCAGCATGGCCTGGAAATCATCGTAATCCATTAATTCGACTTCAATAAGGTCTTTTTTCCGATCCATTGACACATCTTTTACCATGTCGTACATCGTATTCCGATATAATTCCATATCAGCCTGACTCACAGAAGAAGGATCATTCTCATACGACAACCCGACTTTCCACAGGCTGTCCATCAGTTCATTTCCAATCAATAAATGCTTACGGTAAATGATATGAATGGCTTTTGTGTTAGGTATATATCCGATATAATAATGATATTCCCTTGCAGGGGCTTTAATGCTGGTGTCAATGAAATACTGATTTTCTCCGGGATCATTTCTCCGGCTGCATCCAAGAACATAAGCAATCACATCGCTTACCGCGTGGTCTCTGCTGCTGATAAGGATGAACCCACCTCTTTCAGGCGGTTCATCCCGCCCTTTCAACGCATTCACTGCCTTTTCCGCGATCTTGTATCCTCCTGCCCCGCACAGGCAGACATGGTCCATGTATTGGCACACATCATTGAATTGAATCTCCACTGTTTCTTTATTATCCGGGTAGCCCCCTGCCAGAATGCCATGGTCATAATGAAAAACAATGGGTGGCAGGTCATAAATAAAATCATATTTTTCGTTCCAGTAACCTTCCCTGTTCGTTCTTTCACATCCATAAAATATCATTGACAGGAAGACTAAAAATAAACCGGCAGTGTTTAAATGTTTCATTATAGGATTCATTCTTTTCACTTTGTAATTATTTATATCGGATAATGGATAGGCATAGTGGCAATGACGGTGTACAGGTCATGTTCCCATCAATCGGTAAGGATGCCGGAGCGGGAAGATAACCACTCAAATTTACCAAAAATACGCAACCTGAGCGTGGTTTAATTCCAGACTGTAAATATCCACTTCTTACACATTAATTGAACACGACATTCAATAGAGTATCACTTTTTGCCGCCAATCAAATAATTCAGAAAATAATTGTCCGTATTTCTTATCATACTTACCCGTTTTTACAAAGTGCATTGAAAATTGACTCTTGGTAGCAGAATGCGATTTTGTCTGAATCTCATTAATAACTAACAAAGCATTTACAGCATAAAAGGTAGT
>CAZVNP010000014.1:19028-63175 GCA_964628285.1 uncultured Lentimicrobiaceae bacterium | reverse complement strand
AATAATTATTTTTTTTGATATGGACATATCTAATGATCTTATGATTAAAAATATAACAGAAGTATTGTTCAATACTGAAGATGGTAACTCGATTGATTGTGATGTACCAAAATTTCTATAATTTGTCCTAAATATCTCTTTTCCCGCTAAATCGTAAAAATGGACTTCAATTTCTTCATTAATAGGAAAAGAAGACTTAAGATATAAAATATTCCTATATAAAGGATTTGGATAAATACTAAAACTGGGATTTTTTTGTTCATCATTTATTCCAACGAACTTACAATCACAATCTTGATCTGTGCCCAGACAATAATCTGAAAGAAAATATTCCCAACCTCTACTATTTTGAATTGAGTTTTTTGAACCCATTCCCCATTCAAAAACACCATAATTTGAACCTATTCCTTCTATTAAAAAATCATCAAAATAGGACCCCTTTATGTGTTTTCTAACTTTTCCGTATTCATTATAATAATTTATATATATAACATACCAATCTGGATATACAATAGTACAAAAATTAGCTGTATCTCCTTCTTCAAGAGAAAAATCATATAATAAAAATTCTTCATTGGTAGGGCAGTCGTATGATTTTAAGGGACCAAAATTTATAGTATATACTTTCCGATTTATTGTATCATCACGCATTAATCCGCCTAAGTTTTCACTAATAATAACTCCTGATGAATCATTCATTTCTCTGTAATACACTTTTTTATACAATATTTCATTATAAAGAGAATCACCACGAATCACGTATTGGTATAGATCATACTGTGCCCAAGGAGGATTATTATTATCCCATAAAGCAATAGTCCAATGTGCTCCTTCAAGGGCCATTGGTTGGTATGGTTGTATTTCTTGTCCCGAAAGAATTTTTGGTGATAAAATACTAAAAGCCATATATAAAAAAATAATTGATTCAAGTAAATGCATATTTTTTTTCATTTTGATTAATTTTAAGTTAACAACGCCAATTATATTGTAAATAACTAATTATCTCTATATAAAAGATGATGAAGTAAAATTACTTCATCATCTTTAATTTATGAAACACAGCACTCATATGTATCATATTAAAATTTAATTAACTAACATGTTTTCAATTCATTGGGTGGAATAAAATACTTCTTTCTGATTTATTAGTCTAAAGATAAAATATAAATATTAAAAAAGCAATAAAAATATAAAATAATTTTATTAACATTACATTCGAGAACTAAAAAAATCATATGTCAAATCAGCTGTATATATATTGGCCAAATTAATAAGTCGGTGCTGGTTTAAATTAATCGCCCCGCGCCGGTATGTATAACCAGCCACTCATTTTTATTATATCTGTTCACCTTGTTGAATATGCCGACTAAATTGATCACCCTGCGCTGGTGTGCTTGACCATCCCCTCGTTTTTTTCCTTTTTATAGTGTCTGTTCACCTTATTTGATCCTCATAACAAATATATGATTTGTTGGTGCCTGAATAGAGTTGACCCGAATACCCTTAAACCTGAAGACCCGAAGACCTGCCGATCCAGATTTCGTCCCGCCACAAGCGGGTCTCATCGGGACTCAACTCCGCCTGCGGGGTAGTTTCGCCTGCCGACCTTTAATTATATTCCGCTAATAGTTTGACATTTCATCCCAACAATATAACAATAAAACAATATAACCATTTGCTAATTTCAGGATTTTACGTCAAAACCTCCCTTATATATCACTAAAATAATATCCAAAATTTTTTTTCTAAAAAAAAGTTGTACCTTTGCACCCACTAAAAACGAAAGGCGCCTCTTTGAGGCAGCGCTTGAGGAAATTAAAGTAAAAAAAGGAAACCTGATAAAGTAAGACAACTATAGGTTTCAGCCGGCCGGAACACCTGTTTCAAACGCCGGTATGTCAGTCTTACCAAAAATCTGTCTTTCCTTCATTTTACTTGGACAATTGAAAAAATTGCTACTTTTGCAGTTATTTTTTAAAAAACCAGAGTAATAATAAACAATGTGTTGATATGCCAACGATTCAACAATTAGTCCGCAAGGGAAGGAAGAAGTTAACATACAAGAGCAAATCGCCGGCGCTGGATTCATGTCCGCAGCGCAGGGGTGTCTGTACGAGGGTTTACACCACCACGCCCAAGAAGCCCAACTCGGCCATGCGCAAGGTGGCGCGTGTGCGGCTCACCAACGGTACGGAGGTCACCGCTTACATCCCTGGTGAAGGCCATAACCTGCAAGAGCACTCCATCGTCATGATCAGGGGCGGCAGGGTGAAGGACCTGCCGGGCGTGAGGTACCACATCATCCGTGGCGCTCTTGACACCTCGGGCGTGGAAGGCCGGGCACAGCGGCGGTCAAAGTATGGGGCGAAGAGGCCGAAGAAGAAGTAGGTAGTCATCAGTCGTCAGTCGTCAGTCGTCAGTTGGAAGAGGGAGAGCGAGAGGATGAGGGTGTTTTGATGTGCTCACGCAAAATGATATTTACAAGAAAAAAAATATAAGTTCGTTAATATGAGAAAAGCAAAGCCAAGAAAAAAAATAACGGCAGCGGATCCAAAGTATAACGACACGCTGGTGACCAAATTCGTCGGCAACATCGTACTCCAGGGTAAGAAAAGCGTCGCTTTTCAGATCTTTTATGATGCCATCGACATTGTGAGCGAGCGTACCAAGGAAGACGGCCTGGAGGTATGGAAGAAAGCGCTGGCCAACGTCACGCCGTCGGTGGAGGTTCGCAGCCGCCGCATCGGCGGGGCCACTTTTCAGATACCCTCCGAGATCAGGCCCTCGAGGAAGCTGTCGATAGGCATGAAGAACCTGATCAAGTTCGCCCGCGCACGCCACGAGATGTCGATGCAGGAGAAACTGGCAGGCGAGATCATGGCGGCCTATAAGGAAGAAGGCGCCGCTTTCAAGAAAAAAGAAGACACACACCGGATGGCCGAAGCCAACAAAGCTTTCTCCCATTTCAGGTTTTATCGATAAAACAACAGGAATACGGTATACTACTATGTCCGAACGGCTCAAATACATACGGAACATCGGCATCATGGCTCACATCGACGCGGGCAAGACCACGACGACGGAGCGCATACTGTACTATACCGGCATTAATTACCGCATGGGCGAGGTGCATGAAGGAACGGCCACCATGGACTGGATGGTGCAGGAGCAGGAACGCGGCATCACCATCACTTCCGCCGCCACTACCGTTTTCTGGGAGGCCGATGGCAAGGCCCACCGCATCAACATCATCGACACCCCCGGCCACGTCGATTTCACCGTGGAGGTGGAACGCTCCCTCCGGGTCCTCGACGGCGCTATCGCCATCTTCGACGGCGTGAATGGCGTGGAGCCCCAGTCGGAGACGGTCTGGAAACAGGCCGACAGGTACCACGTGCCGCGGCTGAGCTTCGTCAATAAGATGGACCGCGCCGGGGCCGACTTCATGAACACCGTCGACCAGATCAAGGAAAAACTGGGCACCGATCCCCTGCCCATACAACTGCCCCTGGGTATGGAAGAGACTTTCACCGGCGTTGTCGACCTGATCCGCCGCCGAGCCTTTCAATGGGATGAACAATCACTCGGGGTCAATTACTTCGAGGTGCCCATTCCCGGTGATATGAAGAAAGAGGTGGAGGAGTACAGGAACAGGATGGTGGAGCGGCTGGCCGAAGACAATGACGATCTCTTCGCCAAATATGTTGACAATCCTGACACAATTTCCGAGCAGGACATCCATGCCGCCATCCGTAAAGGCACCCTGTCCTTGCATTTCACTCCCGTCTTATGCGGAGCCGCTTTCCGTAACAAAGGCATACAGAACCTCCTCGATGCCATCGTGCGCTACCTGCCCTGTCCCACCGATGTTCCTCCCGTCAAAGGCCTCAATCCCTTCACAGGTAAAGAAGAAACCAGATATTCCGATGAAACGGAACCCTTCACGGCCTTGGCCTTTAAGATAGCCACCGATCCTTTTGTCGGGCGCATTGCTTTCTTCCGTGTTTACGCAGGTGCGCTGGATGCAGGCACAACCGTTTTGAACACCAGTACCAACCAGAAGGAACGCATCTCACGTCTGCTGCAGATGCATGCCAACAAGCAGAAGCCGTTGCAGCGGGTGGAAGCAGGGGATATCGCCGTGGCCGTGGGATTCAAACATATCCATACCGGTGACACGCTCTGCGATCCAAAACATCCCATCACGCTCGAATCAATCAAGTTCCCGGAACCGGTGATACGTGTGGCCGTCGAACCCAAGACACAGGAAGATGTGGATAAGCTGGACATAGCCCTGCACAAGCTGGCGGAGGAAGATCCCACCTTTACCGTCAAGGTGGATGACGAGACGGGCCAGACCATCATCAGCGGCATGGGCGAGCTCCACATCGAGGTGCTGTTAGACCGGCTGCAGCGTGAGTTCAACATCGCATGCAACAAAGGACAACCCCAGGTAGCTTACAAAGAGGCTCTCGTCACCACCGTCGAACACCACGAAGTCTACAAGAGACAAAGCGGTGGCCGCGGCAAGTTCGCCGATATTCTGGTGGAGGTGGGTCCGGGTGATAAAAACGTGAAGGGTCTGCAATTTATTAATGACACCAAAGGAGGCGTCATACCCAAGGAATTCATCCCTGCCGTCGAGAAAGGCTTCAGGACCGCCATGAACAACGGTGTCATCCTGGGCTTTCCCATGTATAACCTGAAGGTGCGTCTTCTTGACGGCGCTGTCCATCCCGTCGATTCCGATGCCCTGTCGTTCGAGATCGCCGCCAACATGGCTTTCAGGAACGCCTGTAAGAAAGCCAAAACGGTACTGATGGAGCCCGTCATGAGACTGGAGATCATCACGCCTGAGATATACCTCGGCGATATCACCAGCGACCTGAACAGGCGGCGGGGCCATACGGAAGATGTCTTCACACGTGCCAACAGCGTGGTCATCAGGGCTCATGTGCCCCTGGCCGAGATGTTCGGTTATGTGACTACCCTGCGAACCATCACCTCCGGCCGCGGCACATCCACGCTCGAGTTTGCCTATTATGACAGTGTGCCCGAAGTCATCATGGAAGAGATTATCTATAAAATAAAAGGATATATACTGATATAGCAATAATTGGAGTAACTTACAGATCCCCTCTTGCGAGGGGATGAATTAAAGAACTTAAACCATAAGATCGTGAGCCAGAGGATCCGGATAAAATTGAAATCGTACGATTACAACCTGGTCGATAAATCGGCCGAGAAGATCGTCAAGACAGTGAAATCGACAGGCGCCGTCGTCAGCGGCCCGATACCGCTGCCGACGGATAAGAAGATTTTCACCGTTAACAGGTCGACATTTGTGAACAAGAAGTCACGGGAGCAATTTCAACTCTGTTCTTACAAGCGTCTTCTTGATATTTACAGCACGACCTCCAAGACCATCGATGCCTTAATGAAGCTCGAGCTTCCCAGCGGTGTGGAGGTGGAGATCAAGGTATAATGAACGCAGGTTTACAGAAGCCTTAAAATGAAATAACATGTCAGGACTAATAGGAAAAAAGATCGGGATGACGAGCATTTACGATGCCAGCGGGAAAAACATCCCGTGCACGGTCATCGAGGCGGGGCCATGTGTCATCACCCAGGTCAAGACCAAAACCACCGACGGTTATGAGGCCCTCCAACTGGCCTTCGATGAGCAGAAAGAAAGCAAGACCACAAAGGCTATGAAGGGCCATTTCGACAAGGCCAAGGTCACTCCCCGGAAAATCGTCAGGGAATTCACCCGTTTCGAGGCCGGCCACCAGAAGAAATTCGGCGATGTACTGACCATCGATATTTTTGTCGAGGGTGAGTACATCGATGTTGTGGGAACAACCAAGGGCAAAGGCTTCCAGGGCGTGGTTCGGCGTCATGGCTTCAAAGGCGTCAACCAGGCCACCCACGGGCAGCATAACCGTCTGCGGGCGCCGGGATCGGTGGGCGCCTCGTCCTATCCTTCACGGGTGTTCAAGGGCACACGCATGGCCGGACGCCTCGGCGCCGGCAGGGTCAAGATGATCAACCTGCAGATCATGAAACTTATACCGGAGAAAAATATAGTCATAGTCAAAGGATCAGTACCCGGGCCTAACGGCTCCTATTTAATATTGGAAAGATGGAGTTAACAGTATATCAGATAAGCGGCAAGGCCACCAACAGGAAGGTGACCCTCGATGAGGCTGTCTTTGGCATAGAACCTAACGACCATGCCATTTACTTAGACATCAGGCAACATATGGCCAATCGCCGCCAGGGCACCCATGACACGCTGGAGAAAAGCACCGTTTCGGGGAGCACGCGCAAGATAAAACGTCAGAAAGGAACAGGTACGGCGCGTTCAGGCAGCATGAAATCACCTCTCTTCAGAGGTGGCGCCAGGACCTTCGGACCACATCCCAGGGATTACAGCTTCAAACTGAATAAAAAAGTCAAACACCTGGCACGGATGTCGGCACTCAGCTATAAGGCTAAAGATAACGAAATCGTCGTCATCGAGGAATTCAGTTTTGAAACACCTAAAACAAAGAATTTCCTCGAGATACTGGCCAACTTCGAGGCAGGACAGAAAAAAACACTCTTCGTTCTGCCGCAGGTTGACCGCAACATCATCCTGGCTTCACGTAATCTCCCTTATGTGACTATCACCAGAGCGACAGACCTGAATACCTATGATATTCTCAATCACCATAAGATCTTTTTCGCCGAGGGATCGCTCAAGGAGATTGAAACTATCCTGAATGCCGAAGCAAGCAAGGCTCCGATGACCAATTAAAAATTGAAGCGATGATTATCATACAAAAACCGATCATTACAGAGAAGATGACCGACAAGGGTGAGAAACTGAATCAGTATGGTTTTCTCGTCGACATTCATGCCAACAAGCTTCAGATAAAGAAAGCGATAAAAGAGGTTTACGGCGTGGAGGTGTTGTCGGTGAATACGATGAACTTTTCGGGCAAGATCAAAACCCGTTATACCAAATCAGGCCTTCTCAAGGGCAGGACGGGCACGTATAAGAAGGCCATCGTGACATTAGCAGAAGGTGAATCCATTGATTTTTACAGCAATATTTAAATAAATGGCTTTAAAAAAATTCAAACCGACGACCTCCGGTCAGCGTTTCAAGCTCATCAGTGCTTTTGACGATCTCACTTCCACCAGACCGGAGAAGAGTTTGCTGGTACCTATAACGAAATCAGGAGGCAGGAACAATGAAGGTAAAATGACGATACGTTATCATGGCGGTGGTCATAAACGGCAATACCGGCTGATTGATTTCAAGCGTGAGAAGGAAGGCATTCCGGCGACCGTCAAATCGATCGAGTATGATCCGAACCGTTCGGCGCGTATAGCCCTGCTTCATTATGCCGACGGAGAGAAGAGATACATCATTGCGCCTTATGGCATCAAGGTAGGGCAAACGATCAGCTCGGGCAGAGGCATCACGCCGGAGATAGGCAACACCATGTATCTTAGCGAGATACCTTTCGGCACCATCATCCACAATGTGGAGTTGAGGCCGGGACAGGGGGCACGCATTGCGCGCAGCGCCGGGTCGTATGCCCAGCTCATGTCGCGTGATGATAAGTACGCCATCCTGAAGATGCCCTCGGGAGAGACACGCATGATCCTGCAGACATGTAAAGCCACCATCGGCATGGTCTCCAACCCGGATCACAACCTTGAAATGTCGGGCAAAGCCGGTCGCAGCCGGTGGCTGGGACGCAGACCGCGGACACGCGGCGTGGCCATGAACCCCGTGGATCATCCCATGGGCGGCGGCGAAGGACGCGCCTCCGGCGGACACCCCCGCTCACGAAAAGGATTGCCGGCAAAAGGATACCGCACACGCACCAGAAAGAAGGATTCAAATAGATACATCATAGAGAGAAGAAAAAAATAAATCATTAACTGAATAAACACGTTTGCTATGAGCCGTTCCCTGAAAAAAGGACCTTTTATACACCATAAGCTTGAAAAAAGGGTGATGGAAGCCGTTCAGTCCCGGAAGAAAAGCGTCATAAAGACATGGTCGAGAAATTCGATCATCTCTCCTGATTTTGTGGGCCTTACCATCGCCGTGCATAACGGCAATAAATTTATCCCGGTATACATCACTGAGAATATGGTCGGACACCGTTTGGGTGAGTTTGCACCGACACGTATCTTCAGGGGCCATGCCGGAAGCAAAGGAAAGAAATAAACATAATGAAATCTCACAGCCATGGGAGCCAGAAAACGAATGACAGCAGAGCAACGTAAGGACATGCGCAAGACATCTTACAGTGCCAGACTGGGTAAGTGCCCTACCTCGCCACGTAAGATGAGGCTGGTCGCCGATCTTATCCGCGGCACCAATGTGGAAACGGCACTCAATATCTTGAAGAACACTCATAAAGAACCGTCGAAGAAACTTCACAAGCTTTTACTTTCGGCTATCGCCAACTGGCAGAGTAAAAATGAGGCTGTCCGCATTGAAGAAAGCCATCTCTATGTGAAGGAGATCATAGTCGACAGTGCCAGGCAGCTCAAACGTGTCCGTCCTGCACCCCAGGGCCGCGCCAACCGTATCAGAAAACGTTCCAACCATGTCGTCCTGATACTCGGCAGCAAGAAGGAACAGGAGGTGCCGGAGGAGAAACCGCAGACAAAGAAGGTTAAAGAAACGGCCAAAGCATAAACGAGGAATGATCGTATAATAAACTAAAAAGATATTTAATGGGACAGAAGACAAATCCGATAGGCAACAGGCTCGGGATCATCCGGGGATGGGATTCCAACTGGTATGGCGGCAGGAGCTTTGAGAGTAAGCTGGTTGAGGATGAAAAGATCAGAAGGTATCTGAATGCCCGTCTTTCCAAAGCGGGCATCTCCAGGATCGTCATTGAGCGCACGCTCAAGCTGGTGACAGTGACCATCAACACTGCGAGACCGGGGATCATCATCGGCAAGGCAGGGCAGGAGGTGGACAAGCTGAAGGAGGAGCTTAAGAAGCTCACCAATAAGGAGATACAGATCAATATTTCCGAGATCAAGCGTCCTGAGCTGGATGGCCTCATCGTAGCCAATACGGTGGCGCGTCAGATCGAAGGGAGGATATCGTACCGCCGGGCCATAAAAACGGCCATCGCATCGTCGATGCGTATCGGAGCCGAAGGCATCAAGATCATGATCTCGGGACGTCTGGGAGGGGCTGAAATGGCACGCAGCGAGCAGTACAAGGAAGGACGGATACCCCTTCATACCCTCAGGGCCGACATCGACTATGCCGTCGCTGAAGCCCATACCACTTATGGGAGAATAGGTATTAAGGTGTGGATATGCAAAGGTGAGGTGTATGAAAAACGCGATCTGTCACCGGCAGGCACCGCCGTCAAGACCAAAGCGGCCGCACCGGTGCGCTCCAAAGGCCGGTCAAAAGGCCACGGACCAAGATAATGACTCATTGCATGACAACTTAACAGATAGTAACGATGTTACAGCCAAAAAAAACAAAGTACAGAAAACAACAAAAGGGACGGATGAAGGGCAACGCCATGAGAGGCAACCAGCTGGCTTTTGGATCGTTCGGCATCAAGACCCTGGAGATGGAGTGGATTACGGGCCGCCAGATAGAAGCCGCCCGTCAGGCGCTGACACGTCACATGAAACGTGAAGGTCAGATATGGATCAGGATTTTCCCCGATAAGCCCATCACTAAGAAACCCGCCGAGGTGCGTATGGGTAAGGGAAAAGGAGCTCCCGAGATGTTCGTGGCCTGTGTCACCCCCGGCAGAATACTGTTCGAGATCGACGGTGTCTCCCTGCCGGTGGCCAAGGAGGCCCTCCGCCTGGCAGCACAGAAACTGCCCGTCATTACGAAATTTGTCGTCAGAAGAGATTATATTGAAGAAAAAGCCTGATAACCATGGAACAATCGGTTGTAAAAGAACTTTCAACACCTGAATTGATTGAAAGGCTCGAAGAAGAAAGAAAACAGCTCATCAAGCTGAAGCTGAACCATGCCGTTTCGCCACTCGAGAATCCCAATAAAATAAAAGTTTACAGGAGAACCGTCGCACGGCTCGAAACGGAATTACGGAAACGTTACCTGGGACAGATAAAGAGTGCACAGAACAAGTAAAAGAAAAAACCATTTTAACATGGAACGTAAGCTAAGAAAAGAAAAGGTGGGTGTCGTCATCAGCAACAAGATGAATAAAACCATCGTCATTCAGGTGGCGCGGAAGGTGAAACACCCTATTTATGGCAAATTCGTCAAAAAATCAAGCACCTTTGCCGCTCACGACGAGAAGAATGAATGCCGTGAGGGTGATGTGGTGCGCATTGCCGAGACGAGACCGTTGAGCAAAAACAAATGCTGGAGATTAGTGGAAATTATTGAAAGAGCCAAATAATTATGATACAGCAGGAATCAAGATTAGTTGTAGCCGATAACAGCGGTGCCAAAGAGGTGCTCTGTATCAGGGTTCTGGGTGGTACCAAAAGAAGGTATGCCAGTGTGGGCGACCAGATCATTGTTACGGTGAAAGATGCCTTGCCCTCAGGCAACATCAAAAAAGGCACCGTGTCGAAAGCTGTCGTGGTAAGAACGACCAAGGAGATCAGGAGAAATGATGGCTCCTACATTCGTTTTGATGATAATGCCGTTGTTCTGTTGAACAGTGCGGGCGAGATGGTGGGCACGCGAATATTCGGTCCCATCGCCAGAGAGCTGAGGGATAAACGGTATATGAAGATAGTTTCACTGGCACCGGAGGTGCTGTAACGTTTTAAGATCATCTGTTATGAACAAGAAACTGCATGTCAGGAAAGGCGATACGGTCATGGTCATCGCGGGGGATTCCAAGGGCCAGCAGGGCCGGATCCTGATCATCAACAAGGATAAGCAAACGGCCATCGTGGAAGGCATCAACATGGTGTCGAAACATGCCAAACCCAGCACACAGAATCCCAAAGGTGGCATCATGCATAAGGAGTCGCCCATACACATCTCAAACCTGAAGGTGATCGATGGTTCGGGTAATCCGGCACGCACAGGCCGTCGCATAGACCCAAAAAGCAAAAAACTGGTCCGTTATTCTAAAAAATCAGGGGAGGTCATCAAGTAATGGAATACATACCGAGATTAAAGAAAAAATACAGGGAAGAGATCGTTCCTGCGCTGATGCAGCAGTTTGCCTATAAAAGCATCATGCAGGTGCCGCGGTTAAACAAGATATGTCTCAATCAGGGCGTGGGTTCAGCCATTACGGACAAGAAGCTGATCGAGACGGGCATCAGCGAGATGACGATGATCACCGGACAACGCGCCGTGGCTACCCGGTCGAAGAGTGATATCTCCAACTTCAAGCTGCGCCGCGGCATGCCTATCGCCGTGAGAGTCACCCTCAGAGGTGACAAGATGTATGAGTTCCTAGACAGGCTGGTGGCCGTGGCCATACCACGCATCAGGGATTTCAGGGGCATCAGTGATAAAGGATTCGATGGCAGGGGGAATTATACTTTTGGCGTGTCTGAGCAGATTATCTTCCCCGAGATTGATATCGACAAGATCAGCAAAATCAACGGCATGGATGTCACATTTGTCACAACAGCCAAAAACGACAGGGAAGCCATGGCATTGCTGAAGGAATTTGGTTTACCGTTTAAAAATATGAATCAATAAATAAAACTATGGCAAAAGAATCAATAAAGGCAAGGGAGATCAAACGCATGACCATGGTGAGCAGGTATGCTGAACGACGGGCGGCGTTGAAAGCTGCAGGTGATTATGCAGGGCTGCAGAAGTTACCACGGAATGCCTCGCCGGTGCGGTTGCACAACCGCTGTAAATTGACCGGCAGGCCCCGCGGATATATGCGTCAGTTCGGCCTCTCGCGCATCAATTTCCGCGAGATGGCCCTGCAGGGTCTCATCCCGGGCATTAAGAAAGCAAGCTGGTAAAAACACACAACCATAAGAATAAACATCAGACTATGATAACTGACCCGATAGCCGATTATTTGACGATGATCCGTAATGCCGTGAATGCCAATCACAGGGTCGTCGAAATACCCGCTTCATCCATTAAAAGGGAGATCACCCGTATACTCTTGGAGAAGGGATATATCCTGAATTATAAATTTGAAGAGGATGATAAGCAGGGAAAGATAAAAATAGCATTAAAGTACCATCCGGTCACCAAGATTCCGGCCATCACCAAGCTGGTGCGTGCCAGCCGGCCCGGCCTGAGAAAATATGTCGGTGTGGATGAGCTTCCGCGTGTCCTGAACGGCCTGGGCGTGGCCATCATGTCGACATCTCAGGGTATCATGACCGATAAAGAAGCCAGAAGCCTGAAGATCGGCGGTGAGGTCATTTGTTATGTCAGTTAATAATAGAGGAGGTCTTAAACATGTCAAGGATAGGTAAATTACCGGTACCGTTGCCACCAGGGGTTCAGGTGTCCATATCAAATAACATGGTTACTGTCAAGGGCCCTCTGGGTGAACTGAAACAGGCCGTGGATTCCCGGATAAAGATCAAGGTCGACGGAGCACAGCTGCTCGTGCAAAGGCAATCGGATGAAAAGCAGGACCGTTCCCTGCACGGTCTTTACAGGGCTTTGCTGGCCAACATGGTAAAAGGCGTGAAAGAAGGTTTCTCAGTGACACAGGAACTGGTGGGAGTGGGGTATAAAGCCAACGTCAACGGCCAGCTGCTGGAGTTGACCATAGGGTATTCCCACAGCATCGTGCTGGCGCTGCCACCGGAGATCAAAGCGGAAACAACGGCCGAAAGGGGCAAGAACCCGACCATCACACTGCGTTGCATCGACAAGCAATTGCTGGGGCAGGTGGCCGCCAAAATTCGATCGTTCAGGAAACCGGAACCGTATAAGGGCAAAGGCATCAAATTCATCGATGAGGAAATCAAGAAGAAAGCCGGTAAAGCTGTTGCACAGAAATAAATTATTAACACATTAATGTTTTTAATCATGTCAGTTAAGGATAGAAAACGTTACCGCCGTCACAGGATTAAAATGAGGATCCGTAAGATCGTCAGCGGTACGGGAGAAAGGCCCAGGATGTGTGTGTTCAGGAGTAACCGTGAGATTTATGTTCAGTTGATTGACGATACCAGGGGGATGACATTGCTGTCGACTTCGTCGAGGATCCCGGAGATAGAGGAGCAGAAGGTGACCAAAGTCGATAAGGCCAGGCTGGTAGGTAAGGCGATCGCTGCGAAAGCGCTGGAAGCCGGTATCGGCAATGTTGTTTTTGACCGTAATGGCTATTTGTATCATGGCAGGGTGAAGTCTCTGGCCAGGGCGGCCAGGGAAGCCGGCCTAAAATTTTGATGGATATGGCAAACGTAAATGTAAAAAGGGTTAAATCGAGCGAGATCGAATTCAAGGACAAGCTGGTGAGCATCCAGCGGGTGACCAAGGTCACCAAGGGTGGCAGGACCTTCAGCTTCTCGGCGGTGGTGGTGGTCGGCAATGAGAACGGCGTGGTAGGTTACGGCCTGGGCAAAGCCAAAGAGGTGACGGCGGCCATCGCCAAAGGAATTGATGACGCCAAGAAGAACCTGATCAGCGTGCCTATACTGAAAGGAACCATTCCTCATGAGCAGACAGGGAAATACGGTGGTGCCAGGATCTTTCTCAAGCCGGCATCGCCGGGCACAGGCGTGATAGCCGGTGGCGCCATGCGTGCCGTGCTCGAAAGCGTGGGAGTGAAAGATGTGCTGGCAAAATCCAAGGGATCATCCAATCCACATAATGTGGTGAAAGCCACCATCAATGCACTCATTCAGATGAGGGATGCCAACGCGGTGGCACAGATACGCGGCGTGACCATAGAGAAAGTATTTAATGGATAGAAAAGGATAAAGAAAAGAAACCAATGGGTAAAGTGAGAATAACGCAGATCAGAAGCGGCATAGGCAAACCGGCACGGCAGAAAAGAACACTGGCGGCGCTGGGACTGAAAAAAATGCATCAAACCGTCGAGGTGGAGACCACCCCCCAGATCATGGGCATGATAGATAAAGTGAAACATCTTTTGAAAATAGAAGAAGTATAACGGCACGAAAAAATTAATAATATGGACCTAAGTAATTTAAAACCCGCCAGGGGATCGATAAAAAAAGGCAAACGCCTCGGCCGCGGTCAGGGCTCCGGAAAAGGCGGAACCTCAACCAGGGGATCCAAGGGCGCCGGATCACGGTCGGGATACAAGAGAAAACTGGGATTTGAGGGCGGTCAGATGGCACTCCATAAAAGAGTTCCCAAATTTGGATTCACCAATATCAACAGGCAAGAATACCGCGGTATCAATCTCGACACCTTACAGAAGCTGTCGGATGAGAACGGCATAACCGTTTTCGACCTGAACACCTATTATTCGCATGGACTGGCTTCCAGAAATGACCATGTCAAGATCCTTGGCAGGGGCGAACTGAAAGGCCGTTTTGAAGTGACCGCCCATGCTTTCTCTGCTTCTGCCGTCAAAGCTATTGAATCGAATGGTGGTATTGCAACAAAAATCTGACAGTTAATGAAAAAGTTCATTGAAACCATAAGGAACATTTATAAGATAGAAGATCTCAGAAAAAGGATTCTGTACACGCTGGGTATCATCCTTATATACCGTTTGGGTGCCTATGTGGTGTTGCCCGGTGTGGATCCCAATCAACTGGCCGCCTTGCAGGCGCAAGCCAAAGGGGGATTGCTGGGATTGCTGAATATGTTTTCGGGAGGTGCCTTTTCAAACGCTTCCATCTTCGCCCTGGGCATCATGCCTTACATCTCGGCTTCTATCGTCGTGCAGCTGATGACCATGGCCATACCTTATTTTCAGAAACTGCAGCGCGAAGGGGAGAGCGGACGTAAAAAACTGAATCAGATCACACGATACCTCACGGTGGTGATACTTATTTTCCAGTCGCCGGCGTATATCGCCAACTTAGTCAACCAGCTGCCGCCCGAGGGCGTCTATCCGTTCAGTCCGGAGGTGCCCACTCATTCGGTCTTTTCCTTCTTCGGCCTGTCGTCGATTATCATTCTTACGGCAGGCTCCCTGTTCATTATGTATCTGGGCGAGAGGATAACCGACAAGGGCATCGGTAACGGGATATCGCTGATCATCATGATCGGTATCATTGCCCGATTACCCTTTGCCTTGTTCGGCGAGCTGGTATCGAGGCTGGAGTCCAAGGGAGGTGGACTGGTGGTGTTTGTCATAGAACTGGCCGTTCTCCTGCTGGTGATCCTGCTGTCGATATTGCTCGTGCAAGGTACTCGCAAGATACCGGTGCAGTATGCCAAACGTATCGTGGGTAATAAACAATACGGCGGGGTGCGGCAATACATCCCTCTCAAGGTGAACGCCGCAGGCGTCATGCCCATCATCTTTGCACAGGCTATCATGTTCCTGCCCCTGACTTTCGCACGCTTCGGGTCGACGGCATTGTCGGGCTTTGCAGCCACATTCTCCAATATGAACGGCTTCTGGTACAACTTCGTGTTCGCCATTCTGATTGTTGTTTTCACCTATTTCTATACGGCGGTGACCATCAACCCGAACCAGATAGCCGATGACATGAAAAAGAACGGGGGATTTATCCCGGGCATCAAGCCGGGAAGGAAAACAGCCGAGTTCATCGACTCGGTCATGTCGAAGATCACCCTGCCGGGATCGTTGTTCCTGGCTTTTGTGGCTATCATGCCTGCCTTTGTCAGACTCGTGGGCGTTAATACCCAGTTTGCCCAGTTTTTCGGGGGCACATCGTTGCTGATCCTCGTTGGTGTGGTGCTCGACACCCTGCAACAGATCGAAAGCCATCTGCTGATGAGGCATTACGAGGGTCTGACGAAAACAGGAAGGATCAAGGGACGCACCATGAGCATGGCCAGCTATTAAGACAGGCCTGAAGAGCAGGAGGGTATTGAATGGATTTTAAAATGATCACTATAAAAACCGAGGAAGAGATAAAATTGATCCGCGAAAGTTCTTTACTTGTTGGGAGAGCTCTGGGCGAGGTGGCACGGCTGATCAAACCCGGTATAACCACCACCCGGCTCGACAGGGTGGCCGAGGAATATATCAGGGATCATGGCGCCATCCCGGGATTTAAGGGCTATGAAGGTTATCCGAACACCCTGTGCACATCGGTGAACGATCAGGTGGTGCACGGGATTCCGGGCAACAGGGAACTGAAGGATGGGGATATCATCTCTGTGGACTGCGGCGCCATCAAGGACGGCTTTTATGGTGACTCGGCCTTTACGTTCGCTGTGGGTGACGTCGACGACAAGGTGAAGACCCTGTTGAAGGTGACCCGCGAAGCCCTGGATATAGCCATCGAAACGGCGGTGGCAGGCAAGAGGATTGGCGATATCGGCTATGCCGTTCAGCAGCATGTCGAAAGCTTCGGTTTCTCTGTGGTACATGACCTGGTGGGTCACGGTATAGGGAGAAACCTGCACGAGAAACCCGAAGTGCCCAATTATGGCCGACGGGGTGAAGGCGTCATGCTAAAGGAACGCATGACCATTTGCATTGAGCCCATGATCAACATGGGTGTGCGCACCGTCATTCAGGAAAGGGACGGATGGACCATCAGAACGGCTGACGCTTTGCCCTCGGCACATTTTGAACATACCATCGTGATCAGAAAAGAGAAAAGCGAACGATTGTCAACATTCAAATACATTGATGAGGTCATTAACAACAATAGTTAAGTGAAACAGTAAGAAACCACGGCTATGTCGAAACAGTTATCCATAGAACAGGACGGCGTAGTGAAAGAATCACTCGGCAATGCCATGTTCCGTGTGGAGCTTGAAAACGGGCATATCATTACCGCCCACATCTCAGGCAAGATGCGGATGCATTATATCAAAATATTACCGGGTGACAAGGTCAGGATTGAAATGACACCCTATGACCTGACGAAAGGAAGAATCACATTCAGGTATAAATAAAAACAGAAAATTTAATTTACACGGCCATGAAAGTAAGAGCATCCATAAAGAAAAGAACACCTGAAGATAAGATCGTACGTCGTAAGGGAAGATTATATATCATTAACAAAAAGAATCCGAAATACAAACAAAGACAAGGTTAAGGATTGGGGACATACGTGGCGGATAAACACATGTCTAAACATCAATAAATAACACTATGGCACGAATTTCAGGTATTGACCTGCCCAAGAACAAACGGGGTGAAGTGGCCCTGACTTACATCTATGGCATCGGCCGGAGCAGTGCACAGAAGATATTGAGCACCGCCGGTGTCGACTGGGATAAGAAGGTTCAGGATTGGAGCGATGAAGAACAGTACAAGATCAGGACGATCATCTCCGAAAACTACAAGGTGGAAGGAGAGCTTCGCTCGGAGGTACAGATGAACATCAAGCGTCTGATGGATATCGGATCTTACAGGGGCATACGTCACCGTCTCGGACTGCCTGTCAGGGGACAGAGTACGAAGAACAACGCACGCACCCGGAAAGGCAAACGTAAGACCGTCGCCAACAAGAAGAAAGCCCCTAAGGCTTAAAAGCCGCTGACAGGCAGGTGAATAAGGATAATTATTTAGAAACATCAGTGATATGGCAAAAACTGCTAAAACATCGAAGAAAAGGATCGTCAGGGTCGATCCACTGGGATGTGCATACATCAAGGCATCGTTCAATAACATCATCGTCTCGCTCACCAATATGAACGGTCAGGTGATTGCGTGGTCCTCGGCAGGTAAAATGGGTTTCAAGGGTTCCAAGAAGAACACCCCTTATGCCGCTCAGATGGCCGCGCAGGATTGTGCCAAGGCAGCCTATGACTATGGTCTCAGAAAAGTGAAGGTCTATGTGAGGGGTCCGGGAGCAGGACGTGAATCCGCCATCCGCACGCTGCATACCTCCGGTATCGAAATAACGGAGATACAGGATGTGACGCCTCTGCCCCACAACGGATGCCGTCCTCCCAAAAGGAGAAGGGTATGACAGACAGCCCTCTCATGATGAGAACGGTGACACACAGACATATAAATCAAACATCGTTTTAAATACATATCATTAATCATATGGCAAGGTATAAAGGACCACAGACCAAGGTGGCAAGAAAATTCAGGGAAGCCATTTACGGACCCGACAAATATTTTGAGAAAAAAAATTATCCGCCCGGCATGCACGGGTCATCCAAGAGAAGAAGAAAACAGTCGGAATACGGGATGCAGTTGCAGGAAAAGCAAAAGGCAAAATATACCTATGGCATCCTGGAGCGGCAGTTCAAGAATATCTTTCTGAAGGCCTCACATAAAAAGGGTATCACCGGCGAAGTGTTGTTGCAACTGATTGAATCACGCTTAGACAATGTCGTGTTCCGTCTGGGCATTGCTCCGTCACGGCCTGCCGCGCGTCAGTTAGTGTCGCACCGTCACATCACCGTCAACGGTGAGGTGGTCAGCATTCCGTCGTACTCATTACGCCCCGGTGACATCGTCGGCATCAGGGAACGCTCCAAATCACTGGAAGTGATCACCGACTCGTTGCTGTCATCACGGGTCGTACATTATCCCTGGCTCGAATGGGACAATGATATGATGGTGGGCAAATTCATGAATTATCCTGATCGTCAGGATATCCCTGAAAACATTAGAGAACAGCTGATCGTGGAGTTGTATTCCAAGTAAAAAATGTCAATCCCGCGGATATTTCGATAACATAATTCAAAACACATGGCAATATTAGCTTTTCAGAAGCCTGACAAGGTCATCATGGTCGAAGCCGATGATTATAAAGGCATTTTCGAATTTCGTCCTCTCGAACCGGGATTCGGTATTACCATCGGTAATGCCCTGCGCCGGATATTGCTCTCATCCCTCGAAGGATATGCTGTTACATCTGTCAGGATAGAAGGTGTGGAACAGGAATTTTCTACCATCAAAGGGGTTGTGGAAGATGTGACGGATATCGTCTTAAACCTGAAACAAATTCGTTTTAAGAAGTTGATCAGCAGCGAGACCAGTGAAAAAATAAATGTCGCCATCAGCAATCAGAATGTTTTCACTGCAGGCGATATCAACAAATTCTTATCGGTCTTCCAGGTGTTGAATCCCGCTCTGGTCATCTGCCACATGGAGCCGTCGGTCAAGCTGTCCATTGAAATGACCATTGAGAAGGGCAGGGGCTATGTACCGTCGGAGGAGAATAAGCCCCTTAATGCGCCCATAGGCTTTATCGCAATGGATTCCATTTTCACGCCCATACGTAACGTGAAGTATTTTGTTGAGAATTACAGGGTGGAACAGAAAACAGACTATGAGAAGCTGGTGCTGGAGGTGACCACCGACGGCTCCATTCATCCCAAGGATGCCCTGAAGGAGGCCGCCAAGATCCTCATACATCATTTTATGCTTTTCTCAGACGAAAAGATCACTTTTGATACCGAGGAGAAATCGGTGACGGAAGAATTTGATGAGAGCACCCTGCATATCCGTCAACTGCTCAAGACCAAACTGGTGGACCTCGATCTCTCGGTGAGGGCTCTCAATTGTCTGAAGGCCGCCGATGTTGAAACCCTGGGCGACCTGGTCACCTTCAACAAGAATGACCTGCTTAAATTCAGAAACTTCGGTAAGAAATCACTCACCGAGCTGGAAGAACTGGTCAAGTCGAAAGGTCTGGAGTTCGGAATGAACATAACAAAATATAAACTGGATAAGGAATAAATGTCATGAGACACAGGAAAGCCATAAATCATTTGGGGAGGACAAAACCGCACCGGGATGCGATGCTGTCGAATATGGCCTCATCACTGATACTGAAAAAAAGGATCACGACGACCCTGGCCAAGGCCAAGGCCCTGAGAACATACATTGAACCGCTGATCACACGGTCAAAGGTCGATTCAACCCATTCACGCCGGATGGTCTTCTCATACCTGCAAGATAAAGCGGCGGTGACGGAATTGTTCAGGGAAGTGTCGGTAAAAGTGGCTGACCGTCCCGGCGGATATACCCGGATACTGAAAACGGGTGTTCGACATGGTGACAATGCCGAGATGGCACTCATCGAACTCGTGGATTTCAACGAACTGATGAAGGGCGAGAAAGCAGCCAAGAAGACCAAGACAACCAGGAGCAGGAGAGGGACAAGGAAGAAGCCGGGTGAGACAGCGGCAACCCCCAAGACAAAAACGGCAAAGCCAGCAGGGGAGGGAGAACAGACGGAAGGCGTTAAAGCTAAAGAGGCTAAGACAACCACGACGGTTTCAAAAAAGAAAACACCGCAGACCACGAAGAAAAAACCGGCACCGGAAGCTGCCGTGACAGACGAACAATCACAGGAAGAGGAAACCGGAAGCGAAACCTCTGAAGAAAACAAGGACTGAAACATAAAATGTGTAACTTCGAAGGATAAGGTCAGGCGGGCTTTATCCTTTTTTTATCTTATTGTTGAGCCATTTAATTTAAAAAGCAAATCATATGGGATCAATTGTCAGTATCCATGGCCGGCAGATCCTCGACTCACGGGGTAATCCGACCGTTGAGGTGGAAGTTTACACCAGCACCGGCACCATCGGACGGGCTGCCGTGCCTTCGGGGGCTTCCACGGGCATTCATGAAGCCCTTGAGCTGCGCGACGATGATAAGAGCGTATACCTCGGAAAGGGTGTCCTGAAGGCCGTTCAGAATGTCAATAACGTCATCACCGAGGAGCTGAAAGGGTATTATGTGTCGGAGCAGGCCGAAATCGACCTGCGGATGATCGAGCTTGACGGCACACCCAATAAAGAAAAGCTGGGCGCCAACGCCATTCTGGGCGTGTCACTGGCTGTCGCCAACGCGGCGGCACAGGAAACCGACCAGTACCTTTACAGGTACATCGGCGGCGTTAATGCGCGGCTGTTACCCATACCCATGATGAATATCCTCAACGGGGGATCGCATGCCGATAACCATATCGACTTTCAGGAATTCATGATCATGCCCGTCGGTGCAGGGACCTTCAGCGAGGCCCTGCGAATGGGCGCCGAGGTCTTTCACAACCTGAAAGCGGTCCTGAAAAGCCATAACTTTTCAACGAATGTGGGTGATGAGGGAGGCTTCGCACCCGATCTCAAGTCGAATGAGGAGGCCATACAATTTGTCCTGCAGGCCATTGAAAAAGCGGGCTACAAACCGGGAGAGGATGTTTACATTGCCCTGGACCCCGCAGCATCGGAGTTCTTTATTCCTGAAGAGAACGTGTACCATTTGAAACGCTCCACCGGCGAGAAACTGACACCTCCCCAGATGGTCGCTTTCTGGACGGACTGGGTGGAGAAATACCCCGTCATCTCCATTGAAGATGGCATGGCTGAAGATGACTGGGAAGGATGGAAGCTGATGACCGATAAGCTTGGCTCAAGGATACAACTGGTGGGCGATGATGTGTTTGTGACCAATGTCGAAAGGCTGAAAAAAGGCATTGACATGGGTGTCGCCAATTCGATCCTGATCAAATTGAACCAGATCGGCACGCTGACCGAGACCATCGATACAGTGGATCTGGCACACCGTCATGCCTATACCACCGTCATCAGCCACCGCAGCGGTGAAACCGAAGACACGACGATAGCCGACCTTGCGGTGGCCCTGAACACAGGGCTGATAAAAACCGGATCGGCCAGCCGCTCGGAAAGGATAGCCAAATACAACCAGTTGCTCAGGATAGAAGAAATACTGGGTAACTCGGCCGGTTTCTGGGGCCGGTCGTTCCGGTTCATCCGGTAGTTCACTGCGGCATGGAGTGCAGGACCCATGGGCTGCCGGCGGTCGCGCTTCATGATGTCAAACAAAAAGCGATGGCTTTCAAGGAAATCAAGACAATCATTTTGGCAGGCGCCGGACTGGTGGCCACACAGCTCGCCATGGCCTTCACCGCAAAAGGACTTGCCGTCACACAGGTCTGGAGCCGCACACTCGCCTCGGCAAAAAAACTGGCGGGCATCATTCAAACAAATTACACCAATGACTTTCGGGACATAACACCGCACGGAGATCTTTACCTGGTCTGTGTCCCCGATGATGCCATTGAAGAAGTGGCCGGCAGGTTACCCCTGCACGACAACCAGTTGCTGGCCCACACATCGGGTTCCGTGCCGATGGATGTATTGAAGGCCTGTTCGCACAACGTAGGTGTTTTTTATCCTTTGCAGACATTTTCGCCCGGCAGGATCATAAACTTCGACCATGTGCCCCTCTTAATCGAAGCCGGCGATCTTCGCAACAGACGGCTATTGTTATCGCTGGCAGGTAAGTTATCGGACCAGGTCATCGCCATGGACTCGGAAAAAAGGAAATACGCTCATCTGGCAGCGGTGTTTGCCTCCAACTTCTCAAATTTCATGTATTCCATTGCAGGGGAGATACTTGCAATGAAAGGGCTGTCGTTTGACCTTTTAAGACCGTTGATTGAGGAGACTGCGGCCAAGGTGCAATCACGTGAACCCTTTTCCGTTCAGACCGGACCTGCCATGCGGCACGACGAAGCCGTCATCAGGGAACACCTCAGGCTGCTCGTGGAAAAAGAGGATCTGACGGCGATATACCGGCTGATGAGCGAAATGATCAGCCGATACACTTATAAAATCCCGAAATGACAATCCGGAACATCATATTCCCATTCTTATGACCAATTATAAAGAACTGCTTAAAAACATCACCACGTTTGTTTTTGATTACGACGGTGTACTCACGGATGGAACGGTATATCTGATGCACAGCGGTGATGCCTTGCGTACTGCGAATGTCAAAGACGGTTATGCCCTTCAGCTCGCCGTGAAAAAAGGATACCATGTGGCCATAATCAGCGGGGGCATGTCCCCTTCGATACTGAACCGTTTCAATGCCCTGAATGTCGTCGACGTTTTTCTGGGCGTTGGCGACAAGCTGAAGAAACTTAACGATTACCTTCATGATCATGAGATCGACCCGTCGCAGGTACTGTACATGGGCGACGACATCCCCGACTATGATCTGATGCGGGTTGTGGGATTGCCGGCATGTCCCGCCGATGCCTGTGAGGAGATCAGAACGGTGTCGAAATATATATCGGCTTGCGGTGGTGGCAAGGGGTGCGTGAGGGATGTCATCGAGCAGGTTCTGAAAGTACAGGGTCAGTGGATGGATCATGAGGCTTTCACATGGTGACCGCGACGGCATGAAAAACCACACATTGAAGAAATATCATATCATACTGGCCTCGGCCTCGCCGCGACGCCGGTTTTTGCTCGACGGCCTGGGGCTGACATTTGATGTGCAGGTCCCGGAGGTGGAGGAGAGCTACCCGTCGCATCTCACCCGTGAACAGATACCCCTTTTCCTGGCCGAAAGGAAAGCGTTGGCCTATCCCGCCACGCTTCTTGGAGAGGATGTCCTGGTCATTGCCGCCGATACGATTGTGTGGCTTGACGGTGAAAACCTCGGAAAACCCGAAGACCATGATGCCGCCGTCAGGATGCTGCGGAAACTGTCGGGTAAGAGACACGAGGTCATCACCGGCGTGTGCCTGAGATCGGCAAAAAAAATGACATCTTTTTTTGATGTGACGGCGGTGTATTTCAAAGAATTGCCTGACGAGGAGATCGAATATTACGTCAGCCGATACCGACCATACGACAAGGCGGGTGCCTACGGTGCCCAGGAATGGATAGGCTATGTGGGCATAGCGCGTGTCGAAGGATCCTATTTTAATGTCATGGGATTACCAGTGCAACGTCTTTACGAAGAGCTGATGCAATTTCAGACCTCTCTCTGACGACAGGCCATCACGGTAAAAAAACAGGCACCTCCTTCATGCTAAAGAGGATTTTTATAATTTTGCACCCTGATTTAAAATGCTGTAAAAAGCAAGGGTTATGAGCAAACCTTTAATACTGGTGACTAATGACGATGGTATACAGGCTCCGGGATTGGCTATGCTGTCGGGCATCATGAGGGATTATGGACGGGTGATCGTCATCGCGCCACAGGATCCCATGTCGGGGATGAGCCATGCGGTTACGGTGAAGGTGCCCCTGAGGATCAAAACATTGATAAAGGAAGAAGGCTTTGAGATGTACAGTTGCAACGGCACCCCCGTCGATGCGGTGAAACTGGGGCAGAAAGTGATCCTGCGCCATAAACCCGACCTGGTGGTGGCCGGTATCAACCATGGATCCAATTCGGCTATTAACATCCTTTACTCCGGTACCATGGCAGCTGTCATTGAAGCTACCATAGAAGGCATACCCGCTGTCGGATTCTCCCTTACCGATTATTCCCCTCAGGCCGACTTCAGTGCCTGTGCGAAATATGTCAAAGTCATTGTCGAGAAGGTCATGAAACAGGGCCTTCCTGCCGCCACCTGCCTCAACGTGAACATCCCCGACGTGGCGGCGGAAGAGATCAGGGGAATAAAGATATGCAAGCAGGGCCGGGGCACATGGGACGAGGAGTTCGACGAACGCAAGGATCCCCGTAACCGCGATTATTACTGGCTGACAGGTCTCTTTAAAACTTACGAAAACGGCCATGACACCGACGTCTGGGCCCTGTCGAACAAGTATGTGTCGGTCGTCCCGGTGCACCTCGATTTTACCAATCATCAGGCTATCGCCGAAATAAAGAAATGGAACCTTCATGTTGAATAAAGATTCTTACATCCTGGGCGTTGTCCTGGGCCTCATCATCCCTGTTATTCTCTTCGGTCTTTTATATCTCCTGGCGTTTGCCGTTACTTATATCAATGAAGGCATTCAGATCAAGGAGAACATCCTCGCGATCGTGAGCTTCGTGCCTAACCTGTTTGTCATGAGGTATTACCTGGTCAATCTCAAGTTTGACAAGACAGGCCGCGGCATCCTCCTGATCACGTTTATATATTTTATCCTTTATTTTGTCATCGTTCATAAATGGCAGATCTAGGTCATGAAATATTACATCATCGCCGGAGAGGCTTCCGGTGACCTGCATGCGTCCAACCTGATAAAAGAGATAAGAAAGTCCGACAGCGGGGCCGTGTTCCGCGGCTGGGGCGGCGACAGGATGCTGGAAGCGGGGGCCAAAGTGGTGACACATTACCGTGACGTTGCCTTCATGGGTTTTACGGAAGTACTGCTGCACCTGCCGGCCATCATGAAGAACATTGACAGGTGCAGGAAGGATATTCTCACCTTCCGTCCCGATGCACTCATCCTGATCGATTACCCCGGTTTTAACCTCCGCATGGCGAAGTTTGCCCAAAACCATCATATCAGGGTCTTTTATTATATCTCCCCGCAGGTCTGGGCCTGGAAATCATCGAGGGTGAAAAAGATCAGAAAGTATGTGGAGAGGATGTTTGTCATCCTGCCCTTTGAAAAAGATTTTTATGCCCGCTATCATTACCCTGTTGATTTTGTCGGACACCCCCTCCTGGATGCCATCACCCCGGGGTACCCGTTCATGGATCCGGCCTCTTTCCGTGACCGTTTCGGATTGGATGCGCGTCCCATCGTGGCTCTGTTACCCGGCAGCAGGAAACAGGAAATAGGCCGCATCCTGCCGGCCATGATAGCCATGGCCGGCGATTTCACCGCTTATCAGTTTGTGATCGGGGGTATGTCATCCGTTTCTCGGAATATATACGAAGCCGTCATGAAGAAAAATGACATCAGGATCATTTTTGATCACACTTACGACCTGGTGAAGAACGCCCATGCGGCCATTGTAGCTTCCGGAACCGCTACGCTCGAGACAGCCCTGCTCGCCACACCTCAGGTCATCTGTTACCGGGGCGGTTATCTCTCTTTTCAAATAGCCAGGTGCCTGGTCGATGTCAGGCACATCGGGCTGGTCAATCTCATCATGGACAGAGCCATCGTGAAAGAGCTGATCCAGAACGATTTCAACCCTGGCAACCTGAAGGCTGAGTTGTCACGGTTACTTCATGATGAAGGTTACAGGGCTGGGATCCGTGACGACTATCAGCATCTTGTCATGAAACTCGGAGGTTCAGGTGCATCCGCCAGAACGGCCGCCATAATCGTTACCGCACTGAAAAATCATCGCCCGGTATAATATCCCGGGGCGGTATTCAGTTGTATCTTAAGATTATTTCCTTTATTTTTGCCGTTAAATGACTTTCCATGAAACACTTCAACATGATATTGATCCTGCTGTTCAGCCTGTCGTGGCTGGCGGCGGTGTCGCAGAGTCCGTCCGAAGCGGCTTACCTCTCGGGCATGCGGGCCCTCGACGACGGCAATTACCTTGTGGCTAAAGATGAATTTACCAGGGCTCTGGCAGCCGATCCCACCAATGTGGATGCTTACACCGGAAGAGGTCAGGCCCTGCAAAACCTCAAGGATATTCAGGGCGCCATAGATGATTACACCAGCGCCGTGAAACTTGATCCGGCCAACACCGGGGCTCTTTTCTGCCGCGGTGAAGCCAGCTATCTTATCCAGGATTATGACGGCGCCATTGAAGATATGAACGCTGTCATACAACAGGATCCGGGCCGTGCGGAAGCTTACCTCTGCCGGGCCGATGCCAGATATGGTCTGGGGCTTTACCGTGATGCCATACCTGATTATGACCGCGTGGTGGCACTACAACCCGCCAACACACAGGCATGGCAAAGCGCCGGCTACGCCAGACTCAAAGCAGGCGACACCGCCGGAGCCTGCATGAACTGGCAAAAAGCACTCGATATGGGAAATAAAAATGTGGAATTATTAATTGAAAAATATTGCTCCAAATGAGAATGAATAGAACATTATCCGTCATTTTGGTCCCGGCCCTGATCATATCGTCTTTTGGTGCCTGCAAGCAAAAAAGTAAAAAGGTAGCGGTGAAAAAGGATACCGCCGCAACCATGGTAGCTCATAAAGTGACACAGCCGGCCAAATTTCAGCTGATGAAGAAAGCACCCGGTCAACCCTCAAACCCGGCATTCGACTCGGCAATGAAAGCCGGCGTTGACAAAGCCGAAGCCAAAGATTATCAGGGCGCCCTGGCTGAATTTGACAAAGCCGTTAAAATTAATCCCAATAATTTTGAAGCCCACTACAACAGGGGTAAGGCCCGCAATGAGCTTAAGTTATACACCGGTGCCATCAACGATTTCGGCCGGGCCATCCGGCTCAAACCCAATTTTGCTCCGGCCTATAACTACCGTGGCGTCGCAAAGGCTTTTCTGAATTACCCCGCCGACGCGATAAAAGACTACGACACCGCCATCAGCCTCGATCCCAACTATGCCGGGGCTTATTATGACAGAGGCCTGGCATATGCCACCCTCAGAAAATACGATGAAGCCATTGCCGACTTCGATAAGGCTATCGTGAAGAAACCCGATTATGCCGAGGCTTATAACAACAGGGGCAATGCCAAAGCCCTGAATAAAGACTGGGATGGCGCCATCAGCGACTACACCAAGTCCATCGAGCTGGATGACGGCAATGCCGAGGCTTTCAATAACCGCGGCGCAGTGGAGAAAGCACAGAAAAAATACAAAGAGGCCATTAAGGATTTCAATCAGGCCATTAAGATCAAACCCCAATACGCCGACGCATTTTATAACCGCGGACTGGCCAAATACAATTCCAATGACCCGAAAGGAGCCTGCAAAGACTGGCAACAGGCACTCGACCTGGGTCTCTCCGAAGCCCAAAAGCTACTGGATCAATACTGCAAGTGATCACATCAACACCCTTTCAATAATACCTCACAGGGCAGGGTCACAATTTATCCTTTTCCCGATAAAGGGTTAAAGGATATCATATGGTTTACAGGAGTCAGTTCCCCCTGTTCCGGCTTCTTATCCCGTTTGTCGCCGGCACGGTCGTGGCTTTTTCATGGCCATGCCATCAAATCCTGTTGCTTCTGATCGCCTGTTCATCTATTCTTATCTTTACCGGCTTGTCTGTGTTTGTCATGGGCCGGATGTTGGGTTACCCGCAGCGGTGGATCCCCGGATTGACCGTCAACCTTTTGTTTTTCCTCTTTGGCGCTCTGCTGACCCTTCTGACATCGGGTGAGAAGAACCGTAAGGATATGACCTCCCGGCAGTCCCAAACGGAATACACCATAGCACTGATCAATGAACCATGCGTTGCAAAAGACAAAACTTACTTCACCATTCTTAAACTTATCGCCACCGGTGACGGTCGGACCTGGAAGCGGGATGACAGGAAGGTATTGGGGTATATTACTAAAGACAGTAGTTCGGGTAAACTTCGTTACGGTCATGTGATCATATTCAGGGCGGAGATGAGGGCCCTGACGGCGGCGGCAAACCCATACCAGTTCGATTACCGTAAATTCATGGCCGGCAGGCACATTCTTCACCTGGTATATATCCCTGCCTCATCATGGCGGATAATCGGGGTCACATCATCCCATGGCCTGCGCTATCTTTCGGTCAGAATCAGGGAGAAGGTCAGCGGGATTTTCAGGTCCATGCAACTTGGCACTGATGAATGTGCCGTTATCTCGGCGTTGCTGATCGGCGACAGGAATGGACTGGATGCGGGCCTGAAAAAGGGATTTAAATCGGCTGGGGTGCTGCACATCCTGTGCGTCTCGGGCATGCACGTCGGGTTAATTTATGTGGTACTGAGCTTTGCGCTGTCATTCCTGAACAGGAAACCGGGCCTGAAGGTACTGCATACGATCATCATCATAGCCCTGGTATGGTTGTATGCTATGATCACCGGCATGGGCCCGTCGGTGTTGCGGGCTGCCACCATGTTCAGCTTCATCGCCGTGGGTGGGGCCTTGCGGCGGATGACCGGCACTTATCATACCCTGGCCGCCTCCGCCCTGTGCCTGCTGATGCTTAACCCCGGTCTGCTGCATGATGCCGGCTTTCAGCTTTCCTATGCCGCCGTCATCGGCATAGTCACGTTGCAACGACCCCTCGAAGGCCTGATACCCGTTACGGGATGGCTGCCCCGGAAAATGTGGGCCATCACCACCGTCACTCTCGCGGCGCAGATAGCCACACTGCCTCTCTCGTTGTTATACTTTCATCAGTTTCCTGTTTTTTTCATTCCGGCCAACATCGTCGTCCTGCCCCTGGCCACCCTTATTATTTACAGTACCCTGGTCTGTCTGGCCTGCTCTCCGGTTGCTTTCATCATGCCGTTGCTGTCGCGCGTGCCCGCCTTCCTGACACACCTGCTCATCGGCACGGTCGATATGATTGACGGCCTGCCTGGCGCCGTAATACCCAATATTTATATGAACACGGCCGGTTGCATACTCATATACGGTATCATCATTACAGGCTGGAAATTTCTCAACAACGGGAACCATATGGCACTCTTTGGCTGCCTCCTTTTTATTTTATCCACAGGTGTCCTTTTTCTTGTCCGGAACACCGTTAAGCATCGCCAGCATAAGATTGTTGTCTGCAGCATCCCGCATCAGGCGGCTTATGACTTCATCGACGGGAAAGATCATTGGTTCCTGGCCGATTCCGGTTTGATCAATGATGAGGTGAAACAGGCATTTTATGTTGAACAGGGATGGACAATGATGGGATTGAAGCCGGCTGTAAAGGTGCCCATTGAAATTTCTGAGGGGCAGAATGACTACCAAAATGATGTGTTTTACAGGAACAGGAATTTCATTCAGTTCAGGGATGTCAGGGTGGTTATTGCCGATGGGACATTTGGACATGATATGACTGTGTTACCTCCGGTTCATGCCGACATCCTCATCGTGCATGATGGCGCAGCCATACCTCTTCCGGTCATGGCAAAGAAATTCCCTGCCGGGCAGATCATAATCGATTCATCCTGTGACCTCTGGAGAATGAAAACATACCTGACGCCTGTCGACACGCTTCAGGGACTTTTACACCGGGTATCCGGCGAAGGCGCTTATATCTATGAATGCCTGCCGGAAAAGATCAAAGTTTCTTTATGACTTTCTTTATATCGATTTCGGTGATGATACCGAATCACTCGCTCTTCAGGGCTTCAGTCACCCTGACCATGGCGTCGTCATAAGAATAATCGACGATGCGGGTGATGTAGATCATAGTACCATGTTTTAAGGGATGCGGATAAATGAATGGTTGCAGTGATGACTAAGGGAAAGTTAAAGATAAGTGAATTTTATAATAAAACCAGGGTGATCTTTTTTATGGACTGCAATGCTTTTTTTTCGAGTTTTTCCTTTTCGTTCAGCAACTGCTGCAGCATTCCGGAACAGAAGGGGGAGGGCCGGAGATCCTGTGATTCCTCGCTGTGGATGAAATCACCCAGGTAATGAAACCCGATCATCCGGTCGTGCCATTCCCCGAGGATGTCTTCGGTATGCTTTATTGATTGTTGAATGTCAGGTTTGAAAGGATCGTCACGGAAGTAGGCATTGAGCATGTCGAGCATGAAGCGGGCTTCCTTGAGCAGGCGCCGGGTGTCGTGGAGCGTCTCGTCGGTGGGAATGCCGGTGATGAGCTTTCGCACCGCCGTCAGTTTGCCGGCAATGAAATTAATAGTGCTTTGCCGCAACGCCGCATCACCGAATTCAACAGCAATATCCTGTAACGTATGCTGCAGGGCACCCCAGTCGGGAAGAGTAAAAGCCTTTAGCCAGTGGTCGAGCTTTTGTCGGGCCCTGTGCTCGGTCTGCGACAGGAAATCGAGATAGAGCCTGCAATCCAACAGCGACCCTCCGGCCATCGTTTTTGTTTCGATTTGTTGCACCTGCAAGTCCCTGATGATACCCACCTCACGAAAAAGCTGGCGGAAGGGCTTGAAATTCTGCTTGCTGTTGAATCTGGTGGGGACGATATAACCGAACAAAGAAAAAAGTGTCCTGAGCTTCTTCAGGCATACCCTCAGGTCATGAACGGCCTCCGTCTCGCTAATGACCTGCAGGATAGGGTAATTACTTTCAAAGGCTTTTCGCTGAAGATCGAAATACTTGAAAGTCAGATAACTTGATGGCATGGAGCAACGGCCGTTAGTGACGGCGCAAGTTAAGATTTTACTTGTTATCAGGCAAATTTCGAAGTATTAAGTTATTGTTAAGTGTAAGTTGCAGGTTACAGGTTACAGGTTACAGGTTACAGGTCGAAATTTATAATTTGCAACCTGCAACTTGCAACTCTAACTAAAATGGTAAATAAACAGGCTTGAAAAACAGGGTATAGTAGTTTCCGAAAAAGAAAGTGTGAGTATAAAGTGATAGAATGAACATTACAACAACCCATATTATTTGTGACTTTGCGTACCTTTTAGAGATAAGGATTATTGGAATGATCGAGTACAATAAAAAAACAGTTGAAAAGGTAATGTCGACAAACCTGGAAATTGTTATCAAATAGTGTTTTGGATTGCAGATGTACCATGTTGAGTTACGCCACATGACCTCAATATTTACAAATACCGGTAACAGGGCAAGAATGGCAAGCAAGAAAAGCCCGATGGAGTATTTTCCGCGCCTTTCAAAGAAAAGAAAAAGTATTAGTCCGGCAATTGACGGAATATAAAAGTAAACCAAAGCATGAAAAATTCGCGGTAATATGTTAGCTTCATCCGGATTAGGCTCTGTCATGTGCAGACTGTACTTCAAGGCTATATGGGTGGCTATTCTTATGTCTATATAGATTATTAAATGGAGGAGAAATATGAATAATGCGGCATTCAGTACTTCCCTGATCAGCTTGTTCCAGTTTATCGAGATTTTCATGGGTAGTTTTATCAGACCGGCTTAAGTAAAGTTTCTATTGCTAATAAATCAATGCAATATAATTCTTCTTATTATTAAAAACAAAAAATATTAATGTTTTTTACCACATTAGGTAAATTAAAAAGTTGGCGGTAGACGGTTGACAGTTGAAATGTCATAGGAAAAAAAGCCCCTACGCCTTTAGGAGAAGGGGCTTGGGGATGAGGTGCTCGCAGCTCGTAACTCGCAGCTAAGGATCCTAATGAGCCGTTGTGGAAGGATGTACCAAATCTAAGTACACCGGCAAATGATCACTGAACCCACCGAGATACCTTGGCCCTGAGAAAGTGCGGTACGGTCTGGTACCGAGATAGGTCTGGTCGTCTTCCAGAAGAAATGGCGCCGCAAAGATGGCGGCCTGGCGGCAATGCAATCCGGGATTCTCATTTTTCAATAACAGCGATCCCGACACGATGAACTGGTCGAAGGTGCTCCACGTCTCCCTGAATTTGATGGTGCCGGCATTGGGCACATGGTTCATCAGCGACATCAGGCAGACAAGGTCATGGGCCTGAAAGCCCGCGGTGTCGGTTCTCGCTCCCAGAAAACTGGTGATGCTCTCGTCCGAAGGATCGTCGTTGAAGTCGCCCATGATGACAATATATGCTTTGGGATTGGATAAGAGAAGAGAATCGACATGCCGGCGGAGGACGGCAGCCACCGCTGCCCGTCGCAGGGCTGACGCCAGCGAGCCGCCATAACGCGACGGCCAGTGGTTAACGAACAGATGCACCGTATCGCCGCCGAAAAGGGTGCCCGTCACCCTGAGGATATCGCGTGTCCCCTCCGGTTCCCCCGACGGCGCAAGAATGGGAATGGCTTCCTGCGACAGCGGGATAAATTTGCCGGGCCGGTACAGCATGGCTACGTCGATGCCACGCTCGTCGGGTGATTCGTAATGGATCACATGGTACCCGTACCGTCTCAGAGGTGTTTCGCGCAAAAGCCTCTCGATGACACCCCTGTTCTCCACCTCACACATACCGATGATCCCGGGAGGCTCCCAACCCCCCAACGCCACCAGCGTTTTGTAAAGGTGCAGTTCCTTCTGCCTGAAACGCCATGCACTCCAGCGCCTGGCACCCCCTGGCGTATACTCCTCGTCCTTCACCAGACTGTCGTCGATGGTGTCGAAGAAGTTTTCAAGGTTGTAAAAGACAATGCGTAAACCTGTTGGTCCTCGCGGCTTGTCATCAAAATGGGAATAAAAATCATCTGACGCTGCCCGTCCGGGCTGTGGCATGCACCGGTACACGGAACAGAAACACCATACCGCAACGAGGATGCCGGTCAACATACAGGTCTTCATTGGCAAAATGAATTATCAGTGCGACCTTACAGTTAATCCGGATCCACCTTCAGATGTGACCCTTCAACGGGAATTTTTTTACCGGGCTGGTAAAAGAAAAGGGCACAGCCACCGGTTGTGTCCCCCAAGAAAGTTTCGTTCGTTATTAATACCTGTTATTGCCGAAACGGGGACGGTCGGGACGTGGCCTGTGATCTTCCCTGGGCCTGGCAATGGTAACATTGATCACTTTACCATCAAATTCGGCATTATTTAATTCTTCAATAGCCTTATCGGCTTCTTCGTCGTTTTTCATCTCCACGAACCCAAAACCGCGTGATTTACCGGAAAACCTGTCGGTGATCACTTTGGCGGAGATCACTTCCCCATACTCTTCAAAAACCTGCCTCAGATCGCTATCGCCAACACTGAAACTTAGATTTGACACAAAAATGTTTTTCATAAAATAATTTTTTTAAATTAATTAATATTTACGATTTTGAGTTTCAGACACGACAAGAAAACTACAGGGAAGCCATAGAGGTCAATGCTTTACTCGCTGGTTGTTACTTAATCGGGTAGCTTTATTCTCAAATCGGCTGCAAATTTAGGAAAATAGATCATAGTTCCAACATACGACACAAAATATTTATTTTGAAGCTTTTGAAAAGCGGATAATCCGTAAAAAAGTCGTATTTTGCGCGGCGTCTATTATAGCATCATAACATGTTTGTCAATCTGAATTTAAACGTCAGGGATTTAAGTCCTTCTGCGACTCTGGCCATCAATGAGAAGAGCAACGAGCTCATCTTGTACAGTATCCCGCCGTGACGGCCTTTAAAGGCAGCGAAGCCATGGACGCTTACCTGGTACAGTGCCGCCGGATACTGAGAAAGCTCGCCGATTATCTCCTGGAGAAAATGTGCGACTGGCTTGCAGGACTGTAAAATATAACGGGGTAGCGAAGTAACGAAGTAACGAAGTAGCGAAGTAACGAAGTAACGAAGTAACGAAGTAACAAAATAATAGAATCTAACTGCTCCAACAATATAGCAATATAACAATAAAACAATTTAGCGTACAACCGGTTACACAATTGTATTCCTATCATTGTTTTACAAACTGCTCCGCATAATACTTCGGTGTCAGCTTCTCACCGGTGGCTCTTTCGATCATCTCATTCCAGTACCAGCGGCTGCCGGGCGAGAAGACCTTCTCCATGAAAAAGTTGCCCACCTCGGGCCTGTTCGCGTAGCTTTGTCCCAGATAGTCGGAGTGGAGCACCGTAACGGCAATGTAATGATTCAGCTGTGATGCCAGCATCTCGCCAAGGAGATAATTATGGTAATAGCATGGTGAGGTGGCAATATGTATCTTGGTAGCCCAGTCGGGTTCATTGCGGCCGGCAGGGCGTCGGATCATCTGGAACCTCTCCACCAGGTTCCACCACAGCTTGTTAAGATCCTGGTCGGGGTTCTCATACATGCTTTTCTCAAAACGGTACATCACCTGCGACCAGCGGCTGAAGACGAGCTGCTCCAGCCGCATGACCTTATAGCTCTCACCGGCGATCTTATCTTTTTCCTGTTGATCGATCAGTTTCATGTCGCATAACCATTCGGGGTTGGAAGCCATGCGCCCGAAGAAATTGGCGACGGCCTCCGTGGTGAAGATGTGGGCCGGCTCCCTGAGGAAAAAGGGAAGGGCGCGGTTGATGTATTTATCATACACGGCATGACCGAATTCATGCAGCATCGTATTCATCCAGTAATTGTCGGGCTTAATGTTGCAAAGCACGCGTATATCACCTTCGTTGTCGATGTCGGTGGTGAAGGCATGCTGGTTTTTGCCCGGTTTCTCATAGAGGTCGCTGCACGCAAGCATGTCGTCGACGGTCATGCCCAGACCCCTGTAATAATCTTCCGTCAGCGTTTCAATGTTCCTGTCCTTGTAATATTGATCCGGATCGACGTTATAAATTCTTGGCGCCTCCTGAAAGTAACGGTTCTGGTAATGCCACGGCATGAGCTCTTCTTTTTTGATATGCAGACGGTTGGCGAGGTAGGTGTCGATCTCATCTTTCACCCCGGTATAAGCGTCCCGGGTGAGGCTGTCGAGCTCGTCGAAGAGGCGGCTGATCTCTGCGGGGTCCTGTTCGGTGAGTTTCAGGCTCATCTCATGGTAATTTGAGAAACCAAGCTCCCGGGCTATGTCATTGCGGAGTTTCACCAGCCTGATGATATCACCGGCCACCACAGGGCCGATCTTCTTGTGGGCTTCCCATGCTTGCTGCAGGTCCTGCGTTACGGTTGAGTTTTTCAGGATGTCCTCCACTTCATTGTCGGTGAGTTGCCTGCCACCGACCTCGGCCCTGAAGTTGGAATATTTCTTCTCTATCTCCGTCTCCAGTCTTATCTTGCGGGCCAGCAGGGCCGTGTCGACCTGGTTATCGAGGAAATCATTGTAAAGGATGGTGAGCTGCCTGTTCAGGAGCTCGTCCCTCACGGCACACGATTGCCTGATCTCTTTCAGCACGGCGAAATCATCACGGTTGGCGAAGAGCGCCGTGAGCCGGATCTGCAGTTCCTCCGATTTTTTATAGTCCTCTTCTTTTCCTGAGATGGAGGCATTCCAGGCTGCCAGGTTGGTCTCTTTCATCAGTGGTCTGGCCTTGGCCTCAAAGCCCGTAATAAATTCTTTGAGTTTCGTTTCCATTTTTTCTGTTTTTGATTGACAGCCGGTAAAAAACAGGCTCACGGCCATCACCGCCACCGGCACGTAAGATTTCAATGCACAATTCATAACACCCACGATTGATATTTGATTGAATAGTTATGACGCAAATGTATGATTTTATCCGGATTCCCTGTACATTTACAGTCGGCAATTGACATTCCTGCGGCATGCCTGAAAGCATCGATAACAGAACCATTTACAGCCTGTCGGAGATCACGGGGAGCATCCGTTTCACCCTCGCCAACGCATATGATGAGAGTTACTGGGTAATGGCCGAGGTGGCCCGGTTGAATTATTACCCCCACAGCGGGCATTGTTATCCCGATCTTGTCGAAAAGCACGGCAACACCATCAAAGCGCAGATGCGTGCGACAATATGGTCTGACAACTTCAAGGCCATCTCCGTGAAGTTTCGCAGCGTGACGGGTGAGCCCCTCGGCGACGGCATGAAGATCCTTTTCCTGGCTACGGTGACCTTTCACGATATCTACGGCCTTTCGCTCAACATCATCGACATTGAACCCGTCTTCACCCTGGGTGAGATGGCCAGGGCCAAGAGAGAGACCATAGAAAAACTTAAAAAGGAGGGTCTCTTCGATCGCAACAGGCTGCTGCCGCTGCCGTTGCTGCCCAAACGGCTCGCCGTCATCTCCGTTGAGACGTCCAGGGGTTACAGCGATCTTATCACCACCCTCACACATAACGCCTGGGGTTACAGATTCGTTCATGTTCTTTTTCCGGCCATCCTGCAGGGCGACAAAGCTGTGGCTTCGATCCGGGGTCAGCTGCGGATCATCGGACGTTATGCCGGTTTATTCGATGCCGTGGCCATCATTCGTGGTGGCGGCGACGACACGGGACTGAGCTGTTACGACCACTACGACCTCGCCAGGGATGTGGCCCTCTTCCCCCTGCCCGTGATCACCGGCATAGGTCATTCCACCAATGAAACCGTTGTGGAAATGACCGCCCATACCAACAAGATCACACCGACGGATGTGGCCCATTTTCTCATCGGGCAATTCCACGATTTTGCCACGACTGTCGACGCCGCCGCACAATCCCTCCTGACCGCTGCCCTGGATATTCTGGAAGAGAAGAAGCATCTCCTGACGGACACCCTCTGGACCTTCAGAACACAGACCCTGCGGCTGCTCGAAAAGAACAGAAGCCACACCGCCATGCTGTCACGGCTGCTGACACTGCACGCCCTCCAGGTCGTCAGAGACGGCCGCCAGACCCTCGACGAAACACAACACCGCCTCCACCTGCTCGACCCATTGAACATCCTGAAAAGAGGATACAGCATCACATGGTATCGTGACAAACCTTTGACCGACGCCAGGAAGGTGCAAGAGGATGAGACCGTGACAACACAATTGCATTCCGGAAAAATTATCAGTATCGTAAAATCAATACAACCGGACCATGGAGAAAAAGATCAGTTATGATGAAGCTTTCAGGGAACTGACGGCCATCGTGGAGGAAATCGAAAAAGGTGAGATCACCGTGGATGTGCTCTCACAGAAAGTGAAACGGGCCACGTGGCTCATCAGGATATGCCGTGAGAAACTCACCTCTACGGAAGAAGAGGTGAATGATATTCTAAAGGATCTGAAGTTAAATGAAGAAAACTGAGAGGACAATGAGAAATTCATTTTATCTTTTGCTGTTGCTGTCCCTGATATGGCCCTGGTGTGTCAGGGGACAAACCAATGATTTTTATGATGATGCCGCCACCACCGTCCTGCCTGCTCCCACGGTTGAAGTGACGGGGGAGATAGCCAATCCCGGGAGGGTTGATTTTTCGATGCTGCCACTGCACACCGTCGCCTGTAAAGAGACCCGGATGGATGATTCAGTGGTCTTCACAGGCACCTACCGCTATGACGGCTACTCGCTCTGCGACATTCTCAACGACAGAATA
Source organism: uncultured Lentimicrobiaceae bacterium (assembly GCA_964628285.1). Taxonomy (GTDB): domain Bacteria; phylum Bacteroidota; class Bacteroidia; order Bacteroidales; family JAGONC01; genus JAPLDP01. The sequence continues at coordinate 25,455 of CAZVNP010000014.1, read as the reverse complement.
GTGAAAAAGGCCAATGAAGAGGAGTTTTCATCGGTCATCGATCTTTACGTGGTCGTTGAAAACGACGCCGGTGAGCGCTCCGTCCTGAGTTGGGGTGAGATTTATTACCCTGTCCATCGTGATGACATCATCATTGCCACGCGTGTGGCTCCCATTGTGCCGTCGAGGACAAAGGATATCTGGCCTCTGCCGCAGCAGCCTAAGCTGGTGGTGGGCAGCGATCTGGTCACCGTCAGGAATCTCTCAAATCCTTCCAGGATCATAATAAAATCTTTTCCCCGATCGTTTCCGGTTAAACATGGCATGCAACCAATGTACTCTCCGGAGATACAAGTTTTCGACCGGGACAGGGAAGTCGCCGTTATCCCCGATTACCCGGCCGATATGCCGGAGGTTTCGATACCGACGGTTTTTTATGGCCGCGGCCGTGGTATCCATGGCATCACCACTTTCATGGGTATCCCTCTCGATGTGCTTCTGTCGGGTAATTTTGCCATGACCGAAACGAACCTTAAACAGGGTTTGTTTGCCGTGGCGGCTGAAGACGGGTACCGTTGTGTTTTTACGTTCAGCGAGGTATTTAACAGAAATGACAGGCAAACGGTCCTGCTGGTCAACAGGGGCGAAGATCAGCACGGCGGGAAATTTTCACTGTTCCCTTCGTACGATTTCTTCTCCGACAGGGCTGTCAAAGCCATTTCTAAAGTGTATTTCATTTTGGTGGATGATTTTTGATATATTTGACGGCCTGATGAAAGCGCTGAACCGGGAATCCCATACAGGTTATAAAATGCTCATTTCATGAAGAAATCGATCATTCTTTACGTTCTGGCCGGTCTTATTATAATCTTTTCGGTCATAAAGCTTGTAAAGCGAAAAGAGCAAAGCCGCGCCATGATGACGGTGACGACAATGCCGGTGATACCGGCTGAGGGGTACTTGGTGCGTGACACGGTGGTCACGTATGATATCAATACCATCGGGTCGCTCCGTGCTTATGAAGCTGTGAATATTGAAAGTGAGATCAGCAAGCGGCTGGTGTCAATCCGGTTCACCGAGGGCACCTATGTCAATCAGAATGCTGTCCTGTTCAAGCTTGATGATGCAGACCTACAGGCTAAAATGGCGAAATTACATGTGGAAGAGAAATTGGCCAAAGACAATGAACGGAGGAGCAAGGCTCTTTTGGAAACCGGCGGTATCAGCCAGCAGGAATATGATGAAATCCTAAATGCCTTGGAGACGCTTGAGGCTGAGATCAACATGGTGCAGGTTGACCTGGATAAAACGGAAATACGCGCTCCTTTTGCAGGTAAAGTCGGGATACGGTATGTGAGCGAAGGAGCTTATATCACTCCCTCAAAGATTCTGACACGCCTGGAGGACACGCATCGCATCCGCCTCGACTTTGCCGTGCCTGAACGTTATGCAGGCAGTATAAGAGACGAGCAGGAGGTGACGTTCACCATCCCGGGCAATCCGCGGCTGTTCAAAGCTGTCATAGCGGCCATACAACCCGGCATTGATCAGGACACCCGTGATCTGCAGGTCATGGCTTATGCCAACAATGATGAGGGGCTGCTTATCCCCGGAACCTCAGCGAAAGTATCGCTTACCTTCACCGAGGCGCAGGAAGGCATCTTCGTACCCACACAATGCCTTATCCCTTCAATCAAAGGATATGACGTCTATACCGTCAAACAGGGAAAAGCTGTCATGACCTGGGTGAAAACAGGTATACGCACCAGCGACATGGTACAGATCCTCGAGGGAACGGAGGTAGGCGATACGCTGTTGGTTACCAACCTGCTCAGGATTAGACAGGGATCGCCGGTTCAAATCGTTAAATTCGACTGACATGAGCCTCTCCTCATCCAGCATAAACCGACCCATACTACCTATAGTTATGGCTATCCTTCTGGTCATAGCAGGTATTGTCGGATATGTCTCTCTTGGTGACCGGGAATACCCCAACATAGATCCCCCCATTGTTAATGTTACGACTACTTACACCGGTGCCAATGCACAAGTCATACAGGACCAGATCACCGACGTGCTGGAAGAGGCTATTGCCGGTATCGAAGGAGTGCGAGTCATATCCTCGCAATCCACGGAACAGTCGAGCCTCATCTCCGTTGAATTCAACCTGGGCGAAGACCTTGAGCGGGCAGCTAATGATGTCCGTGACAAGGTATCCAAGACCGTGAAATTCCTTCCCAAGGATATCGACCCGCCCATTGTTGAAAAACTGGATGCCAATGCCAATCCGCTCATTTTCATGACTGTCACGAGCGAGACCAAAACACTCCTCGAGGTAAGCGATGTTGTCGACAGGTATATCAAAGACCGTTTGGAGACCATACCGGGAATAGCCGGCACCATCATCTTCGGTGAGAAAAGGTATTCCATGCGTCTGTGGATGGACCCCGACGAGCTGGCGTCACATGGTCTCACCCCGCTGGATGTCGAAAATGCCGTTAAGAAGGAGAACATAGAGCTGCCTTCGGGCCGTATCGAAGGCGACAACACCGAACTAAGTATCCGGACTACCGGCCTGCTGACGACGCCGGAAGAATTCAACAACCTTATCATCAAGCAGGAGGATGGTAAGATCGTGCGCTTCAGTGATATCGGTCACGCCGAGCTGCGCCCGCAAAATGAAAGGATACTCTTTAAAAGTGACCTGCATCCCGTCATCGCTATCGGCGTGGTGCCCCAACCGGGCGCCAATTCAATTGCCATAGCCGATGAGTTCTATAAACGCATGGATGAAGTCAAAAAAATCATCCCTGCCGATTATCATATGAAGCTGGGTTACGACTTCACTATTTTCGAGCGCAAAACCGTGCGCGAGGTGAAAGAAACAATACTGCTGGCTTTCGTCCTGGTGGTGCTCATCATCTTTTTCTTTCTGCGTAACTGGCGTTCGACCATCATTCCCGTTATCGTTATTCCCATTTCCATCATCGCCACCTTCTTCATCATGTTCCTGACGGGCATCACCATCAACGTGTTAACGCTCGTGGGAATGATCCTCGCTATCGGCCTGGTGTGCGACGATGCCATCATCGTCCTGGAGATCATTTACAGCAAGGTCGACCTGGGGCTGCCACCCCTCAAAGCCGCCTATCAGGGTATCCAGGAGATTTTCTTTGCGATCATCTCCACCACGGTGACCCTGGCGGTCGTCTTCATCCCCATCATGTTCCTGAAGGGGCTCACCGGGAGGTTATTCCGTGAGTTCGCCATCGTCGTCGCCGGTTCGGTGCTCGTATCCGGCTTTGTCGCCCTCACACTTTCGCCTATGATGGGTGCACGCATCCTGCGGAAACAACGGCATCTTAATATGAACTGGTTTTTCAGAATGACCGAGCCTTTCTTCCTTGCTTTAAACCACACCTATCGCTATTCCCTTGCCGCTTTCCTGAAACGGCGCTGGATCGTCTTCCCCCTGCTGGTCGTGGTGGCCGGTTTCATCATCGTCTTTGGCAGGTCCCTTCATTCGGAGCTGGCCCCGCTGGAAGACCGTTGTAATGTCCGCGTCAATACGCTGGCACCCGAAGGTTCTTCTTTTGAATATATGGAGAAATATATGGATGAGCTGAGTCAATATGTTGTCGATTCCATCCCTGAAGCTATCAGGAATTTTGTGATGATAGCCCCAAGTATTTCGGTCGTCGATGCGCCCAATAAAGGAATGTTACTGATCTATTTCCCCGACCCGTCGGAAAGAAAAAGGAGCCAACATGAAATCTTCCGGAAATTTTCGAAGGATATGCTGACAGTAACCGGCATCAGTGCTTTTCCCTATGAGCCACCGACGATAGGCAACAGGTTTGGCGGACAGGCCCTGCAGTTCGTCATACAATCACCCGACTTTGACACTTTGACCAAGATACTACCGATCTTTCTCGAGGAAGCCCAGAAGAGCCCCATCCTCCGTTTTGTCGATGCCAATCTGAAGGTCAACAAGCCCGAACTGAGGTTGACTGTAGACCGTGACAAAGCCGCCCAGATGGGCGTCAACATGGCTGATATAGCGCGTACGTTACAGCTATTGTTTTCGGGACAACGTTTCGATTACTTTTATATGAATGGCAAACAATATGAGATCATAGGGCAGGTCATGCGTGATCAGAGAGATTCACCTTCCGACCTGCAATCGGTCTATGTGAAGAATGACAAAGGCGAACTCATCCCGTTAGAGAATGTAACACGGTGGGATGAAGATGTCAACCCGTCGACCATTTATTCTTATGACCGCTATATCGCGGCCACAATCTCGGCGGGGACGGCTCCCGGCGTCACCCTCGGTGACGGCATTAACGAGATGAAACGCATCGCCGCCAAGGTACTGCCGCCTACCTTCAGGACATCACTGGCAGGACAATCACGTGATTATGCCGAGAGCTCCTCCAGCCTGATGTACGTCTTCATCCTGGCACTGATACTTATCTACCTCATCCTGGCAGCACAGTTCGACAGCTGGATCGATCCCTTAATCATCCTGATGACCGTGCCCCTGGCCCTGTTCGGTGCCCTCTTCTCGTTGTGGTTCTTCAACCAGACCCTTAACATTTTCAGTGAGATAGGCATCATCATGCTCATAGGGCTGGTGACAAAGAACGGCATCCTCATCGTGGAGTTCGCCAACCAGCGCAAGAAAAAAGGATCTCTGAAGATGGAGGCCATACAGAAAGCGGCTGTGGCACGGCTGCGACCCATACTTATGACCGCCTCGGCTACGGTGCTGGGCATACTGCCTATAGCCCTGTCGATAGGCTCAACCTCCGGCAGCCGCCGTTCCATGGGGATAGCCGTCGTCGGCGGCATGATATTCGCCACATTCTTCTCACTTTACGTGGTGCCGGCACTTTATACCTACCTGTCACGCGAGAGAACACAGACATCGCTGACAGCCAAATTATTGCATTGATCAGCTTAATTGGGAAAACAGCCTTCAGCATGATAACACATCGTCTTTTGCCTCTTGTCCTGCTCGTCAACATGACACTTTATGGTTTGGGACAGGCACAGCTCTCCATGGAAGAGGCCGTTGCGACAGGCCTGGAGAAAAATTATGGTGTTCTGATAGCTAAAAATCAGGCGGCGATCGCCCATAATGATGTCAGCCCCGGCCGTGCCGGCATGCTTCCGCGTGTCGATGTGAGCGGGGCATATGAGAAAAGTATCACCGGCTCAAAGGTGGATGTCGTCACTTCAACTACCGAACTTAACGTAAACAACGCAAACACCGACCTTGTCACCGCCGGCGTCACACTGGAGTGGACCCTGTTCGATGGGCTGAACATGTTCATCACCCGCGACAAGCTGAAAAAACTGGATGAAATGGGAGCGATGGCGTTCAGGAAAGCCATGGAGCAGACCGTGGCAGATATCATCGCCACCTATGTGGATATTGTGCGGCAACAGATGAAGGTGAAGGTGCTGAACCAGCTGGTGGCCCTGTCGCAATTCAGGCTGGAGATAGCGACGACCAAAAAGAACGTCGGCATGGGATCGGATGTGGAATACTTGCAGGCTCAGGTGGACCTCCACGGCGATGAATCGGCCTTATTCGACGAGAACACGGCCCTGGCCAACGTGAAAGCAAGCCTCAACGAGCTCCTGTCACGCGATATCACAACGGAATATACCGTGACCGATACCATCACGTTGCTGCCGGTGATGGATTTCCCGACGCTGCAGCAGAACACCCTGGCGGATAACAAAGACCTGCTGCTTACGGGGATGAACAAGGATGTGGTGACCCTGGAGAAGAAAAGCCTCAGCGCACAGCGTTATCCTTACATCACCTTCAACGCGGGTTATAACTATCTCAGGAATGAAACAGAAGCGTCATTCATCAGGTACAACAGGCAACTGGGACCGCAGTTCGGCATCGCGGCGGGCATCAATCTGTTCGACGGATTTAACCTGCAAAGGCAGATACAGAATGCCCGCATAGAACAACTGAATGCCGATCTGCAGGTGAAACAAACCCAAAATCAACTGGAGTCGGAACTGGTAAAACTGTATAACGATTACCGGAATCAGCTGCAACAAATCGATTTCGAGAAGAAGAACATCGATCTGGCTCAAAAGAATATGGATGTAGCCAAAGAGAGCTATTCCGTCGGCGCCATTTCACCGGTGCAGCTGCGTCAGGTTCAGGAAAACCTGGTCGACGCCAGCTACCGCCTGATCGATGCCCTGTATGGCGCCAAGGTAAAAGAAACGGAGCTCCTGCGGATCAGTGGACAATTGGTGAAATAAGGATACCCCCAAACACTTCATCCCCAAAACCTCCCGCTTTCAGCGGGACAGGCTTTCTCCTAAAGGTGACGGGGCTTTTTTATGAACATTCCGGCTGCCGACTGAAGACTGCCGACTGAAGACTGAAGACTGAAGACTGAAGACTGAAGAC
>CAZVNP010000014.1:0-18928 GCA_964628285.1 uncultured Lentimicrobiaceae bacterium | reverse complement strand
GCCGACTGAAGACTGCCGACTGAAGACTGAAGACTGAAGACTGAAGACTGAAGACCCCCTACCGTTTCACCAACTCCCCCGTCATATTATCATACGTGGCGACGATCTGCCACTCATAGGTATTCAACACGGGCACGATAGCCCAGAAATCGTATGTGGCATATTTCCTGTCACCGGCATCGTCAAGGGTCGTACGGCCCGTCACCCCGAAATAGACATCAGCTTCGTAGATGAAGGCCTCTTTGTAAGTAGTGATATCGGGATAATAACCTATGGACAGGTAGGTCAGGGTCAACAGCCACAAACCATCATAAGCCGTGAGGGCATAGATCTCCGGTTCACGGTGTATCATGTTTTGTATCCTGCCGATGAGGGGCTGCCACTTATCTTTAGCCGAGACATCCAAACCGAACACGGGACAGACAAAGTCGTGCGACATGGCGAAGGCGGCAGCCTCCGCATCGGCGGGCAGGCTCTTGTCATTGGCAAAGGCCGAGCTGCCGTACCATCTGACCTGCTGCAAGACACTGTCACCCGACGCCAGATGAAGGATGGAGGTGCCCTCGGCGAAGGAGATGAGGTAGACGCCTGTCTTGCCGGCAGGGTGCTGCTGCAATATATTGTGTGCCATGGCGCTCAGATCCGCCACGGCAGCGCTGAAGTCCTGTGAGGACACGTCGTAGAAGACAGCGTCGGTCACCGTGCCGCCTTGCTGCTCAAAGCGCTGTGTGGTGGCCTCCAGCAGTCCCGTGCCGAAGATGTCATTTCTGACAATGGGCACGAGAACATCCAGGCTGTCGGAAAGCAGCAGGGCTGTCATGGCTTCGCCCTGGTTGTTGTCGTTGGGAGCAAGCCTGAAGATATTGTCCCCGGCAATGGCCAGGGAGGGGGCTACACTCGAGGGACTGAGGATCATCATATTGTGTTCGGCCGAATACTGCCGCAGGGCGTTCAGCGAAGCACTGCTGTAAGGCCCCAGTACGACCTGGGCACCCAGCGCCTGCACGTCCATCAGCTTCTGAAAAGCTACCAGCGTGTCGGTCTGCGTATCCTCAAATAGCAGGTTGAAACGCCACTCGGAACCCAGAGTGGTCAGGTAGTTATTGATATCCTGGTGCGCCAGATTGAGGGCGGCCTCCATGCTTTCACCGGTGGAGGACCCGCTGCCACTGAGCGGCAGAAGAAGACCGATGCTGACTTTATATCCCGTATTGGCAGGTTTTCCCTCCTCCTTTTTGCAGGAGGTCCATACAAGGATGAATGAAAGGACAATAGTTATCAGGTAACCGGCTTTTTTCATCCGTTCAAGGAATATCGCTTTTTATTTATTGATGATTGTCTTACAGGGGGCTGGCCGTCATCCTTACCCTGAATTTGAACTTGACGGTGAAAGCCAGCGGTCCCATATTAGCGACGGCGTGATAATGAAACTGCACTTTGTGCGGCGGCTCTTTGATCAGTTGCGCCAGCCGGTCTATCCCCGCTGCATTCACCGGGAGATCATGCTCACTGTTGAGCAGAGAGCTCAGATTGACATTGGTAACTGTGGCTATCTCCTCCACACCCTGTCCCGCTTCATCGGCAACTGTCAGCGTGGCCGTGTTTAGTTGCTGCGTTTCAGGCCCCGCAAAATAGGTCAGAAGGTATTTTGCCTCAAGGATTTCTATTTTTTTGATTTTATCCTTGTATTGGTCAATGATATCGCTTTGTGCCGTGACATCCAAAATATCCGTCTTGTCAAATTCGGTTCCCGTCTGGCTGACAACAAGCTGGTACTCGAGATAAAACTCCTCGTTCACATCCAGCTTCTCACAGGCAAAAATAAATGACAGGCAGGCCAGCGCGATAAATGCAAGTAATGATTTTCTGTTCATGATTTTATTCGGTTGGTTAAACATTTGAATGACGATTAATTTCACTTCCCTTTGCTGCAAATATAGCGAAAAGGGTTTCTTTTATCATTAACTTTATATGCGATTTAATGAACCTATACGATGATTCGTGAAATCCGGTTACATAGAGCCATGCCGATCGTTTTCTTTTTTTTGTTTTTTTTCATCCGGTGCAGTGAGGAAGAACCGGTGCCTGGTGATGAAAACTGGTCTTTTGTAGTCGTGGGCGATGTCCGCCAGGGCTATGGTGTTTATGGCAAGCTGGTCACATACATGAGCCGTCTCGGGCCCACACCCGATCTGGCCGTTTGTTGCGGCGACATCATGCTGCGTGGCGGCAATGAAGTCGAATGGCTTAATTTCTGGAAATATTCCGAGCCGGTGACGGAGAAAATGCCCTTTTTTATCGTCAGAGGAGGCCATGAAGGTAATGACGCGGCCTCCGAGCAGGTGCTGCGGGAACAGATGGACTTCCCCGACAGTGTCTTTTATTATACTTACCATGATGAAGATGCCTTTTTTATCTTTCTCGACACCGAGATAAGAGGGGAGGAGGGCAGCATTGTGAACGTCCAGCTGGCCTGGCTGAGGCAACAGCTCGATACGTCCGCCATGGACTCGAAGGTGCATCATGTATTCATCTTTATGCACCATCCTCTTTTTCCCCAGGGCAAATACAAGGGATCGAACATGAAAAATGCGGATGAGTTGCATGCCTTGTTCCTTCAGTATCCGAAGATCAAAGCCGTCATCGCGGCCCATGAGCATGCCTTTAATGCTTACCGGCGCGACGGCCTCCTCTACCTCACCACAGGAGGTGGCGGAGCTCCCCTGTACCACGGTTATGGCGGCGATTACTACCATTTTGTCAAGATATCTTTTTACATTCCTGAGAACCGCATCAATGTTAAAACGATAGGACTGTTCAATGAGACCGTTGAAGATTTTGATATTTAAGCTTCTTGTGCTCGGCCTGGCCACACCTCTGGCCGGTCAGAGCCTGTCGGCACGTCTGGCCCTGTATGACTTCACCGGTGAGGCGGCACGTGATTTCTACCTGTTGTCGCACATGGTGCTGGCGGGTTATGACTTCCCTTCCTCCTCGAGGCTGGCCTTCAATGTGACGGCAGGAGCCGGATACCGCTCCTTTCCTTACCACGACCACCGGCACCACCTCTACCTGCTGCCGGTTTTCATCTCGCTGAAATACCTGGCGGTCAACCCCGGATCGACGGTGCAGCCTTACCTTTTTGGCGGAGGTAGCCTGCTGGGCAAGGAAGACAAAAACACAACCCTTGACGATACCCACTATGCCTTCACTTACGGCTACCACGCAGGTGGCGGAGTCGACATCAGGCTGAAAGAAAAGCTGTACCTGAACATCGATGTGCGTTACAACCTGCTCGTCAATCCCGCCATGGAAGATATCAACGTCAGCGGTGTCATAACGGCAGCGGGGTTGTCATTTATATTGGAGAAGCCAAACCGATAAGCTGTTTTTTTCCATGACTTGAACATTATGGCCTCAACCTCTTGAGAACCATCATTTTGAACTGTCGTTGACGATCGAAGATCACATTTACCGCATGGCTGCATCTCCGGTCAAAGCTTATATTTGCATGGTGAAAGGCATGTCACGATAATCCTTAGTCGGTTGTGAAGATTCTGATTTGCATTGCGCGTTTTCTTAAAGCCATTTTCATTGAGGCTTTCATCATCTTCATCTATATTTTTCTGATCAACAATTATATTGGCCATGTCGATGTGTACATAAATAACGATGCCATTGGTTATTACGATTACCTTCCTTCACTTTTCATCCGGCATGATTTGATTAGAAAAGACATTCCTGACAAAAACAATCCTGCTCTTTACCGTCATATCGACAATATCTGGGGGTATATTAATTATCACGATTATAAAGTGGACAAGTACGCTTGTGGAACAGCCGTTTTACAGCTTCCTTTTTTTGCATATGCGTATACGACGACAACCCTGAACGGAGGTACCAATGACGGCTATCAACGTCCTTTTCAGGTGGCTGTTTTCTATGCCACGATCTTTTATTTGTTCCTTGCCCTTTTTTTCCTTAAAAAAACACTTGAGCTTTATGACATAAAAAAATATGTTGTCATCTTATCTCAGTTGTTGCTGGTGCTGGCTACATCGGTGACTCATTATGCCAATGCCGAAGCCGGATTCAGCCATGTCTATTCCCTTTTTGCCATAACGGCATTCATTTATTTCATGGGATCGTATTTCAAGAAGAAAAACATAAACCATTTTATTATAGCCTGCCTTTTTCTGGGATTGATACTCATTCTCCGTCAGCTAAACATCCTCATTATTTTGTTTGTTCCTTTCCTTGCCGGTTCATGGCAAAACCTTATAAAGGGAATCAACGGACTATGGGTCAACTATAAAAAAACACTGATCGGGGTATTCTTAATTTTTCTGATATTTTTTATTCAGTGCACCCTTTGGTACCTGCAAACAGGCCATTTCCTGCTCTATTCCTATCGGGGCGAGGGTTTCCACTTACTGAATCCTCACTTGATCCCGATCCTGTTCAGCTACCGGAAAGGCCTGTTTGTCTATACGCCCGTCACTTTTATTTCAATATCCGGCCTGATATGGCTCGTGTATAAACGAAGATATTATTGGGTCCTGACATGGCTGGCATTTTTCATCATCCTGACCTATGTTCTCTCTTCATGGGAATCATGGTATTATGGTGGCAGTTACGGATTAAGAGCATACATTGATTATTATGCCGTTTTCTTTATTCTGTATGCCATCATGCTGGATGGACTGGGCAGGGCTTGGCAACTGACCGTCATCATGTTGTCATTAATGACTGTTCCGTTGGATGTTATTCAAACCTATCAATATAAAGAGGGCATCCTTCATTGGGCGGATATGGACAGGGTTAAGTATTGGAAAGTGTTCCTAAAGACAGATAAAAGATTTGCATGTGTAGTTTGGGATAAAAAGAAGGATTTCGATGATTGTAATCTGTTAAAAGATATTTCCATTGGTGATATTGATACTTACAAGGGGACATGCCATGAGGTTTTCGCCGTTAACAGCCACGATGTACCTGATTTTGATAAAGTCAGTATTATTCAGATGCTGATCGATTCAGATTACGAAAGACGAAATGATTCTAAAGTTGAGTTGAGTATTGATGAATCAGGTGATCATCATAATTATTACCGCCGTGAGATATACTTGATACGTTTTTCCGAAAAAGATTTTAACGAATGGCAAACGGGATATTATAATTACGAATTCACACCTGTCAATGATACGAAGGATATGATCGTGACACTGCAAATTTTTTCCGGAAGCCGGGATAATCATTTGAAGAATGTCAGGATAAGATTCTGGAGCCGTAAATGATAATGGTACCGAAAAATAAGACCATTTCAGGCGAAATAATGGAAATAGCCACTCGGGTTTATCATATCATTCCCTGTGGTCAATGCCATTCCATTTCCATTCTTTTTAATTTTGTCATTTCTGCTTTATGGCATCAGACGCTGTGAGGCCTGAACAATAAAGTGTAAAGACAACCGATGATCGCTGATGACATGATCAACTGTCAAACCGGTACGATCCTCTGAGGATAAAATGTGAATGACGATGTTATTTCTAATACACTTGTAATTTTGAATATAATACTTCATATCATACGTTTTGTTAAATCCATCTTTATTGAGGCCTTCATTATTTTCATCTATATTTTTCTGATCAACAATTATATCGGCAACGTCGATGATCATATCCGGGCCGATGGCGTCGGTTACTATGATTATCTGCCTTCGCTTTTAATCCATCATGATCTGATAAGAAAGGACATACCTTACCGTGACGATCCGGTTCTTTATCATCGCATCGGCAGAATCAAAGCTTATGTTGATTATCAAAATTTTAAAGTGGATAAGTATCCCTGTGGTACCGCCCTTTTGCAACTTCCATTTTTTACTTATACCTTTCTCACGACGGCCCGGAACGGAGAAATGCAGGATGGTTATCAACCGCCATTTCAAAAAGCCGTATTTTATGCGGCCATCTTTTACTTGTTTCTCGCCGTGTTTTTCTTGAAAAAAACATTGGGGCTTTATAACGTTAAAAAATACGTCATCATTCTGTCCCAGGTATTACTTGTCCTGGCCACATCCGTCACTCATTATGCCAATGCCGAAGCCGGATTCAGTCACGTTTATTCCCTCTTTGCCGTAACGGCATTTATTTATTTCACGGGATCGTATTTTAAAATCAAAAACACCAACCATTTTATCTTAGCCTGCCTTTTCCTGGGATTGATACTCATTCTCCGTCAGATAAACATCCTCATCATTTTATTCATTCCTTTTCTGGCGGGTTCGTTCCAAAATCTAAAAGGGGGATTTGTTCTGCTTTGGCATAACTATAAAAAATTATTGACCGGGATCTTATTGATTTTTGTGGTTTTCTTTATCCAATGCATGCTGTGGTACTTGCAGACAGGCCATTTTTTACTTTATTCCTATCAAGGCGAAAGTTTTCACTTCCTGAATCCGCATATGATCGAACTACTGTTCAGCTACCGTAAGGGTTTGTTTGTCTATACGCCCATTGTTTTTATTTCAATATTTGGTCTGGTCTGGCTTGTGTACAAGCGAAAATATTATTGGGTCCTGACATGGCTGTCGTTTTTCATTATTCTGACCTATGTCCTCTCTTCCTGGGAATCATGGTACTATGGCGGCAGCTATGGATTACGGGCCTATATCGATTTCTTCGCCATTTTCTTTATTCCGTACGCCGTGATGGTGGATGGACTTGGAAAAGGCTTGAAAACTGTTGTCATCCTGTTATCATTCCTCACCATTCCCCTGAATGTCGTTCAGTCCTATCAGTATAAAGAGTACATCCTTCATTGGAGCGGTATGGATAAAACGAAATACTGGGAGGTTTTTTTGCAAACTGACGACCGGTACAAAGGTCTGTTATGGAAAGAGAAGTTGCGGAGCAATGATTACAATGTGGTAAAAGAAATTTTAATTGGCGACCTGCATACTTCCGCGAATACGTTTATTCGGGTTTTTATCGTCAATTGCCGCGACATTCCCGATTTTGACCGGGTAAGTGTCATCCAGTTGTTAATCGAAAATGACTTTAAAAGACAAAATTTTTCCCGCATTGTATTGAGCATAGATGAATCGACAGGTCATCATAATTATTACAGCCATGATCCCTGGTTAATTCATTTCGCCGGAAAACATTTGAATGAGTGGCAGACCGGAAGTTACAATTATTTCTTTCCTCCCGTTGACGACCCTAAGGATAAGACCATCACACTGAAAGTCCTTTCGGGGAGCGAGAATAACGATTTTAAAAATGTCCGGCTCAGATTCTGGAAACATAAATAAATCTTGTTCCGGGATGCATTGCCTGGCGTGAGAAGGAGCAGAAGGTTGTCTCATCCCGTTCCCGCACAGCTTAAAATCAGTTTTATCATTTTAGTCACTTTTTAACGATCCTGGCATAACGTACCTGGTCGTCTGTCCGGAGTTCGATGATATAAATCCCGGCGGGTAAGGCATCGGCATCTAAATTCACCGTGTGTTGCCCGCTGTCCTGCAATCCCGGACAAACCGTTCTGATGATTCTCTCCTGCATATCCCTGATGATGAAAATAACTTTATTCTTACCTGGCAAGTCATAATTCACCGTGATCTTTTCGTTAAAAGGGTTAGGATAGCATTTCAATCCGATCTTGTCTGAAAAATGAGGTTTCTCAACCGCCAGGGGTCCCAGGTTGCCGTCAAGGGTGATGTTTTGGGCATAGATACCGGATAAGAATTCCTGTTGCGGATGCTGCCGGTTATCCTCCCAGGCGGCTATCCACTGGTTGTTGACAAAATCGCTGACGGTGAGATGGCCTTTGTCGCTGACAGCATTTGAAAAGGCCAGTCTGTCGCCCGCCCACACGTAAACGGCGTTGGTGTCGAGCAGGCTGGCGTATAACTCGGCCATGATCGTGGTGTCGGCACCGGTGATATGGAAGTATTCTTTTTCATAAAACAAACCGATACCGTTGTTCCCCGCCGTTTTACCAAGCACCGTGATATAAGTGCTGTCAACGCTGTAGATCATGGGTGCCACCCGTATGGCGGTGTCACCCCACAGCCTGGCGCCTGCCGGCGAGAATTTCTGTCCGTATATTCCCCATGAATCGGTCTGGTGGGCCGGATCATAGCGGTAGTCTTCCCAGAAAACAAAGAGACGGTCGATGTCAGGATGGTAGCACACTGACGGTCCGGCGTGATCTCCCGGTCTCATTGTAACCAGTGTCCCGTGGCCCGGCCAGAGGAGCAATCCGTCACCGCTGACACGGTTGGCAAAGACGGTCGGTTGATAGTCGGAGAACGACTGCCAGACGATGTAGGCGCCGTCGGCACCGTCATTGGCAAGCAACGGCAGGGTGTAAAGAGCCCCGACGAGCATGACGTTACCCGTGTCGACCTGCATCGGCGCCGGCCACAGCGCCTGGCCGTCTGGAGAGAACTTTTGTACGAAGACATGAATGTAATTTTCATGACCGTAAACCGTATCGACCGAATTTTTTGCCGCCAGCCACGAAACCATCAGGTTGCCTTCCTCTGTCAGGAGCATCTGCGGCAGAAAAAAGTCGGTGCTGTCGCTTGCAATGGTGTTGTCCCAGAGCATGTTCCCTCCCTGATCCACTTTCTGAAAGCCGATGGGAGAGAACAGGGCCGTATCCTCAGGGAACATCTGATAAAGGAAGATATAATCATTATCGGCGGTGACGGCTACCTGCGGCCAGTAGTTACCGTCGGTCGTATTGGTCAGCCTGATGCCGTCGGCGCCCCAGGCCATGGTGCCCTCGGGCGAAATCCTGTAAGCAAAGGCATTGCTGTAGCCGTCACGCATGTCCTGCACGGTGAGGATGGCATAACCCTCATGGTCCACAGCCAGACCGTAGTCCGACACCCAGGTGTCGGTCGGGTGGTTGCTGACCAGCAGTCCGTCATCTGCCCAGAGCTTGTTGCCATTGATGTCGAGATGCTGCAGGTACACATCGAAACGCAACCCTTCCGTGGCCGAGTACCATGAGATATAACTGTCACCGGCCGGGTTCACGGTCACATGGGGGACGACAAGGTAACCGGTGGTGTCACATATTTTCGTGTTCTGCGACGGGTCGGAAGACCATTGGGCATTGAGTAACAGCGGGAATAAAAATCCCGCAAGCAGGACAAGGGTAAATTTGTTCATTATATTCATTTTTTATCGGTTAGGTTAATATTATGGTTTAATGGATTCCCGCCTGCATAAACCGTTCGGGTTATCGGGGGTGCAAGATACGAAATCAGGCGAGGAAGTGCTACTAAAGTTATAAGAAAGATTTATGCTATGGGAAAGAATAGCGAATGGCGAGTGGCGAGTGGCGAATAGCGGATAGCGAGAGAGAAGGAGGTATCTTAAAATAATTTTAAAAAAATTTGAAGAAATATCCGTTGTCGACCTATAAGATCACACCAAAAGGAGTGGAAGCGTTCGAAAAATATGTGGAGGCACTGAAAGGCTGCCTGAAACCGGATTGAGCGTTATGAGTAAAAGGCCGGGTCGCTGCCCTGACTTTGATACAGGATAATATGTCGTTAACCGTTATAGGCTCAGGAATAATAAAAAACCCTGTAAGTATTTACTGACAGGGGTTTTGTGTGGGGTATATAGGATTCGAACCTATGACTTCATGTCTGTGAAACATGCGCTCTAAACCGGCTGAGCTAATACCCCGGCAATAAATTGCAAATTACAAATACCAAATAAATTACAAATAACAAATTCCAGACTTCAGTAATCCGTTCAACTCACGGCGACGCTTCTCCTGCCGACCCGTAGACCTGAAGACTTGCCGACCCGTAAACCCTCCTCTGTGTCCTCTGTGCTTCCTCCGTGTTCTCTGTGGTTAAATAAAAACGTTGGCTCAACCTGTAATTGTAATTTCCAATGAACGTGCTCATTTGGCGACGTAAAATTATAAATAAATAGGATACAACCATATCCGGCAGTAAAAAATTAATCTTTTATGCAGCGGACGGAGAGTCCGTCGGTCTTAAAAGGGTAGAAATGAAAGATGTCGCTGTGGTCGTTGCGCAGCACCCAGTTGAGGGCTTGGTTTGTGTTATGCTGAGTCGACGTCCAGAAGAAAGCGATGCGCCTGATCAGTTTGTATTTGCTTGTGGAGCTCTGGAGCCGTCCGGCGGCCAGGGCGCCGAAGCCGCTGGCGTCGGTAGCGCCTGTGTTGGGTGCGGCCCAGAACCGCGTGCCGGTCTGTTTCAGCTTTCCGCAGACATCCTTCCCGCTGAAGATCAGCGAGTCACATTTCACCGTGGGATCCAGATGGATCAGCATCCTGCACCATTCGCCGTTGGAGGGGATATGCCAGCCCGCGGGACAGATGCCGCGGACCCCCTCGACGGAATCGTACTGCATCATCTCATCCCACCGGTATAAACCACCATAAACGCTGCACGAGTCTTCCTTCCCGAGGTAACAGTATTTCTCGATGACGCCGTTGTTCAGCGAGGCCATCATGCGGTCGACGCGGTTGCCCACATTCAGGTTCTGCGCCATCCAGCATTGCTTTCCGATAAGTACAGTGGCATACACCTGACCGTCACGTGCATCGGTGAGCTTATCGCCGCATCTGAAGGAACCGGCATCTCCCTGTGCATGGATCATGAAGGGAAAAAGGAATGAAACTGTCAATAACAGGTAAAAACGAGGCATGGCATTAAAAATTTGTTGCGGCTAAATTAAGCATTTTCCGTGTCAGGATGATATCCCGGTTCAATCCTTTCCGGATGCCTCATTTCGTGACCGTTCCCGAGAACAAAGTGTTGTTCCGGTTGTTAAAATAAAAGATTCATGCATTTTTTGCATGAATGAAGTAATTCATAGACATTGCGTCTTTTGCGTTTTAGAAACGTTTATTTAACCGCAGAGTACATAGAGGAAGCACAGAGGACGCAGAGTATATTTAAATATTAATTATCTCCCCTCTCCCCCAGGAGAGGGGGCAAGGGGGTGAGGTCATGAACGTAACACATAAACTAATACATTCGCATCTCGTATCGGGCACTATGGTTCCCGGCACGGAGATCGGTCTCCGCATCGACCATATCTTACAGCAGGACGCCACAGGCACACTGGTCATGCTGGAGTTGGAGGCCATGGGCTTAGACAGGACCCGTGCCGAGGTGGCCGTGCAGTATGTCGACCACAACCTGCTGCAAACCGACTTTAAGAATGCCGACGACCATCTCTATCTGCAGACGGCGTCGGCCCGCTTCGGTTACTGGTTCAGCCGGCCGGGCAACGGCATCAGCCATGTCGTCCACATGGAGCGTTTCGGCAGGCCGGGCAAGACGCTGTTGGGCTCCGACAGCCACACCTGCTCGGGTGGAGGCGTCGGCATGCTGGCCATAGGTACGGGAGGTCTCGATGTAGCCCTCGCCTCGGCAGGAGAGCCGTATTTCGTTTCGATGCCTAAGGTACTGGGCGTGAAGCTCACCGGCAAGCTGCCGTCATGGGTCAGCGCCAAGGATGTCGTGCTGGAGATGCTGCGCCGCCACGACGTGAAAGGATGCAGAGGCTACATCATCGAATATTTCGGTGAAGGGCTGAAAAACCTGTCGACATGGGACCGACACGTCATCGCCAACATGGGCACGGAGACAGGAGCCACAACCACCGTGTTCCCATCGGATGAGATAACACGTGCATTCATGAGACAGCAGCAAAGGGAAGGGGAGTGGCAGGAGCTGAAGGCCGACAGCGAGACGGAATACGACAAATATGAAGAAATCGATATGTCAACGTTGGTGCCGCTCATCGCTTATCCCACGAGTCCCGGCAACGTGGTGCCGGTGCGTGAGGTCAGCGGCAGGGAGGTGGCACAGGTCGTCGTCGGCTCGTCGGCCAACCCGGGTCTGCGCGACTTCTCGGTGGTGGCCGGCATCGTCAAAGACAGGACCATCGCCGGTAACATGTCGTTCGACGTCAACCCGTCATCGCGCCAGACCTTCCTTAACCTGATACACAACGGCGGGCTGGGCAGCCTCGTGAAAGCCGGCGGACGGTCACACCAGACAGGATGCATGGGATGCATCGGCATGGGCCAGGCGCCGGCGTCGGGAAGCATAAGCCTGCGCACGGTGCCGCGTAACTTCCCCGGCCGCTCCGGCACCCTCGACGACCAGGTGTACCTCTGCAGCCCCGAGACGGCTGCCGCAGCAGCCCTCACCGGCAGGATCACCGACCCGCGCGACCTCGCGGAACTGGGGATACTATACCCCCGGTGGCAGGAACCCACTGAGATCATCCTCAACACCCAAATGTTAGTACCACCACTGCCGCCTGAAGAAGCTAAAGCCGTGGAGGTCGTCAAAGGACCTAACATCAAAGGGCTGCCCGACTTCAAGCCGCTGGATGATGCCTTCGAGGTGCCTGTGCTCCTCAAGATGGGCAGCAACATCTCCACCGACGAGATCCTGAAAGCCGGAAGCGACGTCCTGCCCTTCCGCAGCAACATCGAAGAGCTGAGCAAATACGCTTTCTGGGTTGTCGATCACACCTTCTATGACAGGGCCGTGCAGGTGCCTCAGGGACACGTGGTGGTGGCCGGCGACAACTACGCCCAGGGCAGCAGCCGCGAGCATGCGGCGCTGTGCCCCCGCTACCTCGGGCAGAAAGCCGTCATCGCCAAGAACTACGCCCGCATCGGCTGGCAGAACTTAGTCAACTTCGGCATCGTCCCGCTCGAGTTCATCGTCCCGTCCGACTATGACCTCATCGTGCAGGGCGACACCATCGCCATCACCAACCTGAGAGAATCGCTGAAGAACAGGGATCACGTCATGGCCCGTATCGTCAACAAAAACAAGGACATCGAACTGATGTACAACCTCAGCGACAGGCAGATAGAGATACTGCTGGCAGGAGGGCTGATAAATGTGATTAGGGGGAGGTCAGTTGGCAGTTGACAGTTAGTAGTCGTCAGTCATCAGTCGTCAGTTGGGTGAGGGTGGGTTGGTGGAACAGGACTGCGGCCATCGGCCATCGTTCAATCGCATAATCGTGCAATTTTCTTCCTCTCCCCTCTCCCCCTCCCTGACTGACGACTGCCGACTGACGACTGAATACCCCTGGTGCTCAAACATCAACTCCCAATACCTCCGTAAAATTCTCCTGCGTGATGATCTTCACTTTTGAGCCGGGATAGGCATCCGAAAAGGTCTTCGGCACTTTTTTCCGGGAGGTCTGACCCCACTTGAACTCAAAGGCATAAAGCCTTCCGTCTTTTTCTTCGATATAATCGACTTCCTGTTGTGCGGTGGTGCGCCAGAAGAAACGGTTACAATAATAATTATGGGTTGTGATATATTTGTACCTTTCGCTAACCATGAAATTTTCCCAAAGAGCGCCCGCATCATTGCGCAGGTTTAAAGGATTGAAGGCATTTATGACAGCATTTCTAAGGCCGTTGTCATAAAAATAGATCTTGCGGCTTTTCTTTAGCTCGTTTCTGAGGTTGCGGCTTAGCGAGCTCAAACGGAACACGATGAATGCTTTTTCCAGAAGACCGGTATAACGCTCCACCGTTTGGTTGTCCAATCCTGTGATCTGACCCAACTCATGGTATGATACCTCATTGCCAATCTGAAAAGCCAATGCCTGGACCAGTTTCTCCAGCTTTTCGGGTTTGAGAATCCTTTCCCACATCAGGATGTCTTTATAAAGATAACTGTCGGCCAACTGTTTCAGGAGTTGTATTTCATTTTCGGGGTTGGTGACGACTTCCGGATAGTAACCGTAAATCAACCGGTGATCAAGCAAACTGTTCTCGGTCATAAGGCTGTGATATAAGACCATTTCTTTGAATGAGAGAGGCAAAAGCAGATATTCCCACCTTCGTCCCGTCATAGGTTCTGTAAGACGGTTACTCAGTTCAAAAGCCGAAGATACTGTCGCGATTACCTTAAGGTCAGGAATATTATCGACCATCATTTTGATACACAGGCCGATGTTCTCTATCCGCTGCGCTTCGTCGATGAAGAGATAGCGTAAACCGGCAGTCAGCCTTTTCAGAGATGCTATGGATGCATTTTCAAGCGATGCTCTCACGGTGAAGTCATCACCGTTCCAATATTGCCGGGGATCCTGTAAATCATTCATCAGGTCATTTATCAGTGTGGTCTTGCCGCACTGCCTCGGGCCAAAAATGATTAAGGCCTTATTATCAGCTATATGCTCTAATAAATTGCTTTTCAGTAGCCGGGAAATCATAACTTATTTTTTCGATAATTCCCGCAAAATTAATATTAATTTTGCGATTTAAAGCGCAAAAAATGATAATTTAAAATCCTCCTCCGGTTTAAGAGTTCGGGAGCGGCCGGGCAGTTGGCAGCCTGTCCTGCGGAACGAAGTGAACGCGGGGTCGGCAGTCAGGAGGGGGAGAGGGAGAGGAAAGAAATTGCGCGATTGAACGATTGAACGATTGAGCGATGACCGATGGCCGGGCCCGGAGACCTGCCGACCTGTAGACCCCAAGACCTGTTTTTGACTGCCGACTTTCAATGGATGACTACTGATGGTGCTCGCCAAATGAACATCTGATGATTAGGCGAAGGTCTTTTTCAGAATTACTTATAATTAATTCCTATATAATATTTTAGGTCTCTTTCCTGCTTTTTGCTTTATCGGAAATTTTTGCAATTAAGCTGGTAATGACAACTCCTAAATCATTAATATCAAGAACGCCATCCATATTTGGATCCTTTAAATCAAGTGTTCCCTGCATTTCATGAATACGATAAGATAATTTTAGAAATTTAGAAAGAGCAAGTTTTGGTATTTCGTCTATATGTTCTGCACTATACCATTCAAATATATCTTTATCACTTTTTTTTGAATTGCAATGCTTACATGCAAACACACAATTATCTGATGAATCTAATAAATTAACGATCCTTTGATCAACGCCGGCTCTTGATATCGGAATTATATGATCAATACATATATTTTCTTTTCCTCCGCAATAAACACATACTCTTCCTTTTTCAAAATCCTTCTCATAATCTCTTATTGATGAAGACCAGTTCATCTCTCCCGATTCTAGTTTTTTATATCTGGAAACAGTGAATCCATAATTGTTCTCAAAACCTGCAGACTTGGCAATAAGTTGTGCATATTGCCAGTATATCAATCGACGCACAGTATCAACATATTTAGGAGGCTTTAATGACATAGATCACTTTCTTTAATTTTTCTTCATTAATACTTCATTATTACTTTTCATGAAATTATCCCTGCTAGATTGAAAAATTCAATAATTCGTTTCCAAATAAAACAAGACCAGCATCTTCAGCTGCTGAGGGTCAAATAAAAGATTAATTATCAGGTGTTTTACTTTTTAATTTATGATGATTTTTTTAGTAGTATAACCATCTTTGTTTTTGGAATTCAATAGATATATTCCGGGTTCTATGCCGGAAAGGTTGATCTCAAACGAATTAGACCCGGTTGTCAAAGCCTTTTTTAAGTCCTGAAAAATAATCCTGCCATTAAAATCAAGCAAACTCACGGTTATTTCATCTGAACGAGATGAATTGCATTCTATTATTATATTGTCATGTGTTGGATTTGGATAAAATTTATAATTGCCTGCTGAATTGTGATCTATACCGGTGAGATAATATAATTCGAAATTGATATCTTTAATAGTATCGTTGCCGATTATTTCTATATCATTGATTGTCGAACTGGTATAACCGCTTAAACTCGCTGTTACAGGAATTTGAATAGGAGTGAAAATATTATTTAAGTCAATGGTTAAGCTATAATTACCAGTTGCATCGGGTTGAGTGTACGACAATGTGTCAGCTTGTATCATTACTTCGTCAATACTGCCCTGGCCTCCTATTAAAGTCACACTTCCGGTTATTATTGTTGGTTTTGGTTTAAAAGTAAGTTCGAAAAAAGCAGGTAAGGGACCACTTGTATCAACACCAAAATAATTCTGGAAAGCGACTCCTATGACTATGTAATCACCTGGTAAATCCGGGAATTCGTAAGCCACATAGAAATACATAGGATCAATTGATGTAAAGAAAATTCCACTAGGCCAAACCGTTCCGGAACAACCTACGGAGGAACTGTCAGGACAACCTCCGTTAGGAATACATAGTAATGTAAAATTGGACCGGTTCTGCAAATCCTCTTTGCCTTGAGGAGGGTCTGTTTGAACGCCAAAGCCTAAATACAGGAACAATAATGGGATAAAAATTGCCTTCATAATTTATGATTTAAAATTTGACATGCAATTACTTATTCGGATTATACAATTGTCTGTATTCCATTTAAAAATCGGGAATAAAATAAGGAACTAAGTTTTAAATGAATAACCTGTCTTTTTGTACTGTAAATATACAATTTTCCAATCACAAAAAGCAAATATTTTTATACAATATTAAAAAATCCAGGTGATATGTTAATCTATTATGGTTGAATAAAGGAAAAATTAAGAGCTGTAAATGCCGGAATAGCAGGTTGACTCGACATGAATATACCGAAATGATAGCCCTAATTTAAATTATCATATTCATTTTTCTCATTATAAAAAGGCTGGTATTCCGGAATAAATAGAGGTATAAAATAAATACTTCATGTAAAGGATTGTCATCCCCCGTGTTGTCATTTTAATCGATTAGTTCAAGCGATAGGAATGTATTTCTTAAATGGCTAAAATCATGATCTGTGCTTACTAAAATAGAATTTGTCAATGAAGCCGTGGCAGCAATCCACAGGTCATTTTTTCCCATATTTCGGGCTGTCAATCCTTTTGGTAAAGGTTGGTGCTTCAATTTGCCCTGGCTGTATGCATCGATTTCGGCATACTTCATTACAATTTCCTCATTATCAATTGGTATAATGAGAAATTCATGAATCAATTTTATAAGATCCTTAATTTTACGATCGCCCCATCTATTTTGTCTTCCAATTGATAGGAGTTCAGCTTGAGATACAATGGAAATCTTTACAATATTAGTGGAATCTGAAGAAATTGTAGTCTTTAGGAATTCTACTTTAGGGGAGTTCCTGAAAAGATGGAGTAGTATGGATGTATTCAGGAGATAATTCATTTCCTAAGTTGTCGAAGCAACTCCTCGATGCTTTCATCGCCGGGCCATTTCCCGATGATTTTTGAAAATTCTGTTCCCTTGTACTTTTGTTCTTTTAAGTAGCACTGCACTTCCATCTTTTTGTACAACATAGCAGGTAGTTTTTTAGAATAGGTATAGACGTTTTCAGGATATTTTGTTTTGTAAGATATAAGGCATTATTAACCAATCAGTTGTATGAATGCCTTACCTTCGTGGTTCTCGATAATCTTGTACGAAGGTGTTTGGGTAAGGGTAATAATACAGGAATGATGAACACTCAATACTTTATCCTGAAGTTCCGGATCAGACTCCAACATCAGAATTTTCAGTCCGAGTTTGTCTTTAAGAATTTCCGTCGGAATATGGCGGTCATGGGAAAGGGTTAAAGCATGACTGGCCAGTTCTGAAATAATAGCCGAAACAATTTCATCTTTATCTGGCTCATTTTCAAACATGTTCGTTTTTAGCCAGTCTTCAACGATAGATTCAGACCAGGTGATGGCCTTTTCGCATTCCCCGATAAGTGTAGGATTGTATCTTGATAATATGGTCTGCCAAACAGGGATCGTTTTAGGATCAGCCGCAATTTCTTTTTTAGCTCTTTCAAATTCTTCAATGATTCCATGGGTAGGAATACCATTTATCTGCGGATCGATAGGGCCAAGATTTGAATGCTTCCCCATGATTATTTCTTTGCAGGAGCATGCGATCATAGTTCCTGCCGACATAGCTATTTGAGGAATGATAGCCCGGATATCATTTCCGAACATTGATTTGAGGTAATGAACAATCGATTCGGTTGCACCTATTGGACCACCTGGTGTATGTAAGATCAAATCAAGCCCTCTCGATCTGTCCAATCCTTTGATTGTAGACATGAATCCCATTTTATCCGAATCGACAATATCGAATCTGAATCCATGTTGCGCAAGGTTACCCTTTTGGAGCCAGCCTGAATAATAAACAATGAGATTCCGTCCGGTTAAAGCGGCAAGATCAGCCAGATGCTTTCTTCGTACATGATCAAAGCCATTGGGTTGAGCACCGATCTCCTTGAGGATGTCATTCCAGGTCGGCATGCTTATTCAACTATACAACCAAAATTGGAATTAATGGAAAGGCGGGTCCAATGAAATTTCTGATCCTTAAATTGATTTTCCTGTGGTAAAGGAGATTGTTTTAGCATATCCTTTGGGTCAGGGTATTCCATATGATTTTCCAAACCTATTTTTTTGTAAAGCTTTTCAGCCTCCTTAATCTTATCTTGTTTTATTTTATCTAAATCCATTGATCTGAAATTTGTTACAAAGCTAACAAATTAAACAATATCAAGTCAAGCCAGGCTCAGATTAAGTTGAGAAAACGTAACGATTTGACATCTTCGATCAATATTTGGTTTAAATATTAATGTAATTTTTGAAAAAAAGTATCAGCATTATCGAATGAGAGAACAATATCATCGTATTATCTGATCATTTAACTCCCCACTAAATTTTCCTGAGCTTCCCCCTTTTTCTTCTCTTTACCTACTAAAATTGGCAATAGCTCCCCACTTTTTTTTGAGGTACTCCCCACTAAAAAGTATTTCCTGGTATCTTCCTTTTCTTTGAAAACTAAATGAACATGTCAAACTTTCCAATATTCTTGTTATTTCAACATTATAGCTTGCCCCGGCTCCCAGAAAATAAGTAATATTCTTTTCCATTCGCTAATCTCTTTCTTTTTACCAAATAGGTACATAGGGCACATCAGAGGCGAATTCCATTATCTCGTGCTTTTTCAATGATCTTTACA
>CAZVNP010000013.1:0-65697 GCA_964628285.1 uncultured Lentimicrobiaceae bacterium | reverse complement strand
AGGGATGAAATATCATATCGATGCCCAATACATACACACAAATTCATATTCATATTGTATTTACGGTTCAAAACAACCTGTGTCTTATTTCGGAAAGATGGAAAGATGAATTGTATCGGTACATCACAGGTATAATCAGGAATAATGGACATAAACCGTTAGCTATTAATGGCATGCCGGACCATATGCATATTCTGATAGGTATGCGTCCTTCTCAATCCCTTTCTGATTTGATGCAAGATGTCAAAGGAAACTCTTCAAAGTGGATCAATGAGAGAAGGTTTGTACGCGGAAAGTTTTCATGGCAGGAAAGCTATGGGGCATTTTCATATAGCCGTTCCGATTTGAATAAAGTTATTCATTATATCAATAATCAATTCGTTCATCACAAGAAAAAATCATTTATTGAAGAATATCTTGAATTATTGAGAGAATTTGAGATTGATGTTGATAATCGTTATATTTTCAAACCTGTTAAAATTAATGATAACAATTCTGACAGCGTGACCTGATCGGGTTTAATGCCTTCGTATATTTCCGTGATTTTAACGTAACTTACTAAAACATGCGGGACGTCGCCCCGCCTGCGACATGGCTCCGCCTGCCGACTTGAGGACCTGCAGACCTTTACTCCAGATGTTGCGTCATCACCAGCCGGTTGAACTCCTCCGCCAACCGTTGCGTGTAAAGCCGCGCCCCGACCATGTTCATGTGGATGCGGTCGTGGGCATGCGCGATGTGATAGAACTCAGGGAATTTAAAGGGATCGGCCATGTTTATCTTGTTGGCGGCCGGGATGTTGTTGAACAATCCCATTTGTATCTGCAACGATGAATAATCCGATTTGGGCGGCAGGATGTAAATGACGTGAATACCTTCCTCCCTGAAGCAACGGATCA
Source organism: uncultured Lentimicrobiaceae bacterium (assembly GCA_964628285.1). GTDB lineage: Bacteria > Bacteroidota > Bacteroidia > Bacteroidales > JAGONC01 > JAPLDP01. Next base: position 64,798 of record CAZVNP010000013.1, on the reverse strand, counting down.
GGTCGTGGACCTTCTTCAGCTCAACGGCATTCACTTCCTTCTCATCCTTATACATGGCATACTCTTTTCTCCAGGAACTCCATGACCGCTCATACCTTGCCGAGTCGAAATTGTCCCTGCCCTGTGGAAACCGGATGGCCGAGATAAAGCCGGCGTCAATCCGGTAATAGGGCGGGAAATCATGACCTTTTTCCCGCTTCAGGTAATTGACCGGGAGGTCCATGTTCAGCGTATGCTCAAGAAACTGGGCGGTATAGTTTTTCAGGATGTACGCTTTCCTGTCGATGTGTTTCTGATGCCACATGGCGTTAAAGGCAAAGGACCACGTCGGCAGATCCATGATGTACTTGAAACGCACCTTGTGCCAGTCATCTTTTTTTGGTATCAGCACGTTATGGAGCTCTATGAAGAGGTAGCGTGGTTTAATGGCATCATGGCCGGTGAGACGCGTGCCGATATAATACACCTCAGGGTTCGTAAATATGCCCGTTCCCATGTTAAACGACCGTAAGGTTACCGGTGTGACCAGGCTGTCGAAGAGGGGAGGTATGATGTGATAGTTGGTGAGACTCGAACCCAGGAAGATGGCATTGTAACGGCCACGGTTCTCCAGCAGGTAGGTCCGTTTTTTATTCAGGACATCATCGCCCCAGATGTAATCGGTAAAGAACAGCCGTGTAATAAAATTCAGGGCGATGATGATGACGATCAGTGCCGCTAGCTTTATGAGCCCTTTTTTGACCATGTGTGATATACTTGATGACCACCGATGACCGGGCATACTGTTCCGGTCACAGGCAGAAAAGCCGGCTTACTCTTCAGGGTGTTTCGTGGCATTCTTCATGACATAGTCGTAGAGATCCTTCACATACTTGAATTTCCGGAACTCATCCGATGAGATGATGATACCGTATTCATCCTCGAGCATCAGGAGGATCATCAGGGTACCCAGTGAGTCGAAGCGCGGGTTGCTCTCCAGAAATTCATTCATCTCCACGGAGCCTTCCCCCACTTCGAGGGTTTTATTCATGAGTGCGATAAATTTTTCTTCCATATTTTTACTTGTTAAGGTTCATACTCAGGATATGGTGATGACCGTTCCGGCCCAGGAATAGCCTATGCCGAAGCCGGCCAGCAGTACGCGGTCGTTTTTCTTTATCAGATGCCTGTCGAGGGCATCACGCAATGCTATCGGAATAGTACACGACGAAGTGTTGCCTGTGTTCTCCATGTTCAGGTAAAATTTTTCGGACGGTATACCCGACATCTTGCGCAGATGGTCGATGATGAACTTATTGGCCTGATGGAAAACGAAATAATCGACGGTGTTCATGGTCAGGTTGTTTTTGGCCATGACCGCCTTCACCAGCACCGGCACTTTCTTCATGGTGAAGTTGAACACCTCGTGGCCGTTTATGAAATAGTGGTTATCTGTCCTGACGTTGCCGTTCTTGTCGGTATATTCCGCGGGATTCATTTCATAAGGGTGGCGGCAGGCACCGTTAGGTACGATCATGTCCCTGTCGTTGCCTTCGGTACCCAGCACAAATTCACCGATATGGTTGTCATCGCTGAGGGTAATGATGGATGCCGTGGCGGCGTCGCCGGCGAGGCTGCGGTTGGCTTTGTCGCGGGGATGGATGTGTTTCGACAGCGTTTCGGCGGTCACCAGCAGCACCGTCGAAGCCAGACCGCCGGCGAGGAGCCCTTTGGCGGTGGCCAGACCGTAAACATACCCCGAGCAGCCCAGAGCGAAATCCAGAGCCCCTACCGAGGTAGACAGACCGAGCCTTTTTTGCAGCAGACAGGCACTGGTGGGAAGAAAGTGGTCAGGACTCTGCGTGCATAACAGGATGAAATCGACCTGCTGTCTGTCATAGCTTTCGAAGAGCTTCTCACAGACTTTCTGTGCCATGTCCAGGGCGGTCTCATGCTCACCGGTGATATGACGCTGGCGGATACCCACTTTCTGGTAGATATCTTCAGGATGCCAGCCGGGTAATTGAAGGGCCAGATCCTCATTTGTCAGGACCTGTTCAGGTAAAAAAACCGTGATATGTTGTATGGTCGCACCCATGTATTCGTTTCAATATTCGATGACGGTAGCCGCCCATGACAATCCCACGCCAAAGCCGGCCAGTAACAGTTTGTACCCGGGTTTGATGATACCCCGGTCAGCCAGCTTTCTGATGCCAATAGGTACCGATGAGGAGCTGGTGTTTCCCGTGTCGCTGATGTCGTTGAAAAATCTGTCTTTAGGCAGTCCGCAACGTTTCCGCAGGTGATCCAGAATGAAAGGATTGGCCTGATGGAAGACGGTGTAGTCGATATCGGCGGGGGTCAGACCGTTCTTCTTCAAGACCTGACGCACCAGCGGGGGCACCACGCGCAGGGTGAAATTCATGATCTCATGGCCGTTCATCTGCACATGGTTATCGGTGGTATAACTGCCCGGTTCATATTCAAACTCCGGCGCCTGGGGATCATAGCGTTTTCTGAAAGCCCCGTTGGGGATGACCAGGTCGGTGTTATTGCCGTCGGTGCCGAATTCGAACGCCATGATCTTTTCTTTTTCCGATGCCGTGACAAGACAGGCGCTGGCGCCGTCGCCGAAGAGGCTCTTCTTGGAGCGGTCCTTATTGTAAATATATTTTGATGCCGAGGTGGAGGTGAGCAGGAGGACATGACTCGCAACATTCGCCTTGATCAGCCCTTTGGCTACGGCCAGGCCGTATACGAAACCGGAGCAGCCCAGGTTCATGTCATATGCGCCGATGCTGTTCTTCAGCCCCAGCCGCTGCTGCAGCAGGCAGGCCGTGGTCGGCTTGTAATAATCAGGGTACTGCGTGCAGAAGATCAGAAAATCAACACGCTGCATGTCAACCTTTCTGAACAGCTTCACAGCGGCTTTTTGTGCTAGGTCGGAGGCCGTTTCGCCGGCCTTCACTTCGTGACGCGTCTTCACGCCAACCGTTTTCTCGAAGAGATCCATGTTCCAGTCAGGGAACTCTTTCTTCAGATCGGCATTGGTCACCTCCCTGTCGGGAAGGAAGGTTTCAAGATGTTCGATGGCGCAGCCCGATGTCATGGATGTTACTAAAACTGAAAATAATAGAACTCTTTGTTGTTGAAAATACCGAAGTTGAATATGATATAAACCAGCAAGATATAAAATGACCAGCGTAAAATAAAGCTTTTATCCGAAATAAATTGCTCCACGTTTTTGTATTTCCCCTGAAAACGCTGCACAGCCACCAGCATCGCCACGAAGATAAAAGAAAACAGAAGGTTGTAAGGGTCGTTGGCGATCATGCTCATCCTGATCTGGTCGGCACTGAAGTGCCAGAGGTTACCGAAGAGGGTGAAAGCGTCGCTCACCCGTGCCGCCCTGAAAAAGATTGACGACAGGGTGATGAGTGAGAAGGTGAAAACGGCGCCGGCCACATTCAGTACCGTTTGAGGGATATTGCGCCAGAGGCGTTTTCTCACCCTGAAGGTCAGTATCTCGAACGAATAAAAAAGACCGAAAATGACGCCGAAGGCGAAGAAATTCCATCCGGCGCCGTGCCACACGCCGAAGGCCACCAGGCTTATGAAACCGGCCAAGGCGATACCCCACATCTTACCACGGCGCAGCCATGACGCCAGCGGCATGAAGACATAATCCTTTATCCAGGTGGAGAGTGAAATATGCCAGCGTTGCCAGAACTCCGTCACCGACCGTGACATGTGAGGCCGGTCGAAGTTCTCCATGAGCCTGAAACCCATCACTTTGGCGGTGCCGATGGCGATGTCGGAATAACCAGAAAAATCAGCATAGAGCTGAAACATGAAAAACACCGCCCCCACCGCCACCTCGAAGCCATGGAATTGCTAGGGCGTAGTGAAAACCTGCTCCACGAAAACAGCCAGCCTGTCGGCAACGACCAGTTTTTTGAAGTAACCCCAGGCTATGCGTTTCAATCCGTTGGTGAAGTTTGAATAATCAAACTGATGCCGTTCATAAAACTGGGGAATGAGGTTTTTCGGCCGCTCGATGGGCCCTGCCACCAGCTGGGGGAAAAACGATACGTAAAGGGCGAAAATGCCGGGGTGCTTTTCCGGTGGCACAGTGCCACAGTAAACATCGATGGTGTATGATAAAGTTTGAAAGGTATAAAAGGAGATGCCGATGGGTAATAGGACACGAAAGGCTGGCGCCTTGTAAAAAATGTTGAAATGAGTGAATAGGAGATGGACGTTCTCGTTGAAGAAATTGAAATACTTGAAGGCAAACAGCATCCCCAGGCTGGTGAAAAGGCTCAGGTAGAGGAACCACTTTTTCTTTCGTTTTTCATCATGGCGGGCTATCTGCAGTGCGGCAAAGTAATTGACGAAGGTGCAGACGATCAGCAGTATGACATACTCCACCTTCCAGCACATGTAAAAATAATAGCTGGCAGCCAAAAGAAGCACCCACCTCCATTTGAAAGGGATTATGAAATAGAGCAGGACGATCAGTGGAAAGAATATAGCAAATTCAACCGAGTTAAATAACATAAGGATATGCTTTAGCTCATGGGCCTTTGATCAATATGAATTCAACTGAAATCAGCCGGGTCGACAAAATGTGCTATTTAACTTACAGACGGAATTTTTTAATGTCTTCCTTGAGCCTCTCAAGGTCGGCCATCCACTCTTCGATATCCTGTTCGTGCTCGATCTCTTCATTGAGGATGGTAGTCGCTATCTGGTAAGTCGTGTGATCCTTTCCTGCAGTGAAATCGGCTATCTCTTTATAGCGTTGGATCGCGCAACGTTCACCCTTGAGGTTCTGATCCAGGATGACTTCCACATAGGGATCGGCAGGCGCATCGTATACACAGCGTGCCAGCTTCGGCCAGTCCGCAGGATCGAGCACAGGATCCCCTCCCAGCTGGATGATCCTGTCGACGATCAGCACCGCGTGGTTGAGTTCCTGGTTGGCATGAACAAGTAATTCGGGTACAATCTCTCCCCTCATGGGACCGACCATGACCTTGGAACCGATCCAGTATTGGTAGTAAGCCAGCCATTCTTCACTGAGGGCCGCATTGAGCATCTTTAACAGCTCTTTTACATCGATGTTCAGGATTTCGATACCATGTTTTCCCATAATTCGTCCTTTCTGTTTTTCAAGTGATGTTGAGCTATGAGTTTTTGTAACGTATTATTTTGTGATAAAAATAAAGAATTTTGAAAAATCCCGGTTAAATTTCCTGAATTTAATTCAGTTTATCCGGAGAAAAGCATTTTTTATTTCATTTCTTATCTGACTTTTTGGGATGTTATCTGTTATTATTGTGAAGTTTACGTTATGCGCAGGAATCCACTTATTTATGAAATCAACACCTGGTTGTGGTTGCATGAGCTCAGCCGGACATACGGCCGCCATGTGACGCTGGCGACAGTGCCCGAGCATGAATGGGAAGTCTTTGCCAGGTTGGGTGTGGATGCCGTCTGGCTGATGGGTGTGTGGCGGCGCAGTGAGGCAGGCCGGGCTATTGTGATGGCTGATGAGAAGCTGCTGTCGGAGTTCAGGCGTGTCCTGCCCGATTTCACTCCCGGCGATGTGGCCGGCTCGCCCTATTGCGTGAGAAGCTATGTGGTGGATGACCGCCTTGGCGGCAACGACGGTCTGGCGGTGGCACGTGAGGCCCTGGATCATCTGGGTCTGGCGTTGATACTGGATTTTGTGCCCAACCATGCCGCTCCTGATCATCCCTGGACCCTGGAGCACCCCGGCTATTTCATTCGGGGCGCCGCCGCCGATATGCAGCGCGACCCCGCCTCTTTTTATGCCTCCGGCAAGACCGTCTTCGCCCGTGCACGTGATCCCTATTACCCTGCCTGGCCCGATGTGCTGCAACTCAATGCCTTCAGCAAGGAATACCGCCGCCAGGTCATTGCCACGGTCACTGACATCGCCGCCCAATGCGACGGCATACGCTGCGACATGGCCATGCTGATGCTTAACGACGTCTTTGAACGCACATGGGGTGAACGTGCCGGGGTGAAACCACGCGACGATTTCTGGACGACGGTCATTCCCGCCGTGAAAAAGGCACACCCCGGATTTTTCTTTATCGCCGAAGTGTACTGGGACATGGAGTGGACATTACAGCAGCAGGGTTTTGACTATTGCTATGACAAACGTCTCTACGACAGGGTCCTGCGCGACAACGCCCGTGATATCCGGATGCATCTTACCGCGGACCTCACATTCCAGAATAAGCTTATCCGTTTCCTTGAGAACCACGATGAGCCCCGGGCTGCCGCTCTTCTTACACCGGTAAGGGAACGCGCCGCCGCAGTGGTAACCCTGACGCTGCCCGGCGCCAGACTGCTGCATCATGGCCAGACCGAAGGCGCCACGATACACCTGCCCGTTTTCCTGCAACGTGGCCCCGTAGAAGCTCCCGATAAGCAACTCAGAACGTTTTATCGCCATCTGATCACCGCCGTGCATCACGACATTTTTCACGACGGACAATGGCTCCTGTGCCGGAGCACGGAAGCCGATACCGGTGAAAATAACGGTAACATCCTGGCATGGCTGTGGTCCGCATGGCCCGAACACCGCCTGGTCATCATTAACTTTTCGTCCGTTACCACACGGTCACACATCACCATACCACTCGAGGATCTCAGGGGATTGCAATGGCATTTGACCGACATCCTGTCGGATCCGGAGTTCAAGGCAGCAGGCGATGACATGCTCGAAAGGGGGCTGGCTTTCAGCCTTGAACCATGGGAGTGTCACATATACCGTATGAAACCGTTGTGAAGTCGTACTATTTATGTTCATTTTCCTGCCATCACTTTTTATTAAACGCTATTTTTAATACTTTTGTCGACTTCCTGTATAATTCAAACAATTGGATTTACCATGGAAAATAAACTTGAGGAATTAACTCAGAAGATTTATTCCGAGGGTGTTTTAAAAGCGGAACAGGAGGCGGAGAGCATCAGGGAAAAATCACAGAAGGAAGCGGCCGATATCATCGCTAAGGCACATAAGGAAGCTTCCGCCATCATTGCCGGCGCTGAGGAACGTGCCTGTGAGATCCGCAAGAACGTCGATGCTGAGCTGAAACTGTCGGCCGGCCAGATGATCAGTTCCCTCAAGCAGCGCATCACCGACCTGATCCTGCTGAAGATCGTCGACGAGCCGGTGCGGAAAGCGTACAACGACAGTGAGTTTCTCAGGCATATCATTGAGATACTGATTAAGAACTGGTCTCTGTCCGGTCTGGGTGGTGAAGGCCTGACCATCTCCCTGCCGCCCACAGAGGAAAACAACCTCACGCAGTGGCTGATGAAGGAACAGCACAGTCTGCTTAGTAAAGGGCTCAATATACAATACGATGAAACCCTGACATCGGGATTCAGGATCAGTCCCAAAGAAGGAAATTACAAGTTCAGCTTCACCGATGAGGACTTCGCCAATTTTCTGAAGGCCTACCTGCGCCCGCGTACCAACCGTCTTCTTTACGGAGGGGAATAAGATGCGCCGTCACTATTATTGCCTCATCGCAGGCCTTCCCGAGGTCTTCTTCGATCAGCAGAAACTTACGCTGACACTGGCTGATTTTAAAGAGGAGCTGCGCACAACACTCCATCCCGATGATTATGATCTGGTGCAGCTGCTCTTTCAGGATGCGGACAACGAAAACCTGTTGAATCTGCTCCTTCGCAACGACAAACCTTTCAACAGCCTGGGAAACATCAGCCGTGATACATTTGACGAAGGCCTCCGTGATCCGGACATATTGAACGGGTATATGAGAGTGCTGATAGGGGAGTTCAGGGAAAGCGGCGGCGTGCCGCCGGCACAGGGCTGGGCCGACAGGCTGGCGGGATTGTGGTACGACACCGTTCGTCACACGGCTACCCTTTTCCTGAAAGACTGGTTCAACTTCAACCTGATGCTGAACAACATACTGGCAGCTTACAACGCCCGGAGATGGAAGTACGACATGGAGAACGAACTCATCGGCGATGACGAGGTCATAGCCACCATGAAACGCAGTCAGGCACGTGACTTTGGCATTATGGCCGAGGTCCCTTTCGTGGAAAGGGTTGCCGGTATCATGGAAAACAAGAACCTGTTGCAGAGAGAAAGGGATATCGACCAGATGAAATGGCGATTCCTCGATGAGCTGACGGTTTTTGAGTATTTTACCGTCGAGGTGATCCTCAGCTATATTATTAAAATGACCATCCTGGCGCGCTGGATACCCTTGGATGCCACCACAGGGAGAGCCATGTTCGAACGGCTGAACGAAGACTTGAAAAAAGGTGTGGAATTTTCAAATGAATTTCAGATCAATGAATGAAGATAAAACTTTGACAACGGGTAAGGTCGCAGGCATCGTCGCCAACCTCGTCATCGTCGACATCTCGGGTCCTGTGCATCAGAATGAGATTTGTTCCATTTTTCTGGGCGATGTCAGGCTCAGGGCCGAGGTGATCAAGGTGCTGGGCATCAAGGCTTATGTCCAGGTGTTTGAGAGCACCCGGGGGCTGACCACGGGAGCCCGTGTGGAGTTTAGCGGTCATATGCTGGAGGTGACTCTGGGCCCCGGCATTCTGTCGAAGAACTATGACGGTCTGCAGAACGACCTCGACAAAATGGAGGATGTCTTCCTGGTGCGTGGCGAAGCCACCTTCCCTCTGGATCACGACTCGCTGTGGCACTTTAAACCGCTGGCCCACCGCGGCGATCAGGTCATCGCCGGCGACTGGCTCGGCGAGGTGAAGGAAAACTGGATGGTGCATAAAATCATGGTGCCATTCACTTTTGAAGGGACATATACCGTCGGTGACATCATTGCGGAGGGTGACCATAAGATCAGCGATACTGTCGCCGTCCTTGTTAACGGGCAGGATGTGGAGCAGCCCGTCACTATGATGCAGAAATGGCCGGTGAAGATACCCATCAAAGCATACCGTGAGAAACCCAGGCCTTTCAAGGTACTGGAGACGGGTGTGCGCGTCATCGACACGCTCAACCCCATCACCGTCGGCGGCACGGGCTTCATCCCGGGACCCTTCGGCTGCGGCAAGACGGTGTTGCAGCACGCCATCTCACGCCAGGCCGACGCCGACATGGTCATCGTGGCGGCCTGTGGCGAGCGCGCCAATGAGGTCGTGGAGATATTCAAGGAATTCCCCGAGCTCGTCGACGCCCGCACAGGCCGTAAGCTGAAAGAACGCACCACCATCGTCGCCAACACTTCCAACATGCCGGTGGCGGCACGTGAGGCGTCGGTGTATACGGCCATGACCCTTGCCGAATATTACCGCTCCATGGGTCACCGCGTCCTGCTGCTGGCCGACTCCACCTCACGCTGGGCCCAGGCCCTGCGTGAGATGTCAAACCGCATGGAGGAACTCCCCGGACCCGACGCCTACCCCATGGACCTGCCGGCCATCATCTCCAATTTTTATTCACGGGCGGGATATGTCGTCCTGAATAACGGCCAGACCGGATCCATCACATTTATAGGCACGGTGTCACCCGCCGGCGGTAACCTGAAAGAGCCGGTGACCGAGTCCACAAAAAAAACGGCACGCTCTTTCTACGCCCTCTCACAACAGCGTTCCGACAGCAAACGTTACCCTGCGATAGACCCCATCGACAGCTATTCGAAATACCTCGAATACCCCGAGGTGCAGGAGTGGTTCAGGGAGCATATCTCCCCGCATTGGTTCGATAATGTCATGCATGCCAAGGATATTTTATTGCGGGGCAAGGAAGCACATGAACAGATCAACATCCTGGGAGACGACGGCGTGCCGGTGGATTATCATGTCCGTTTCTGGTTTTCCGAGATCATTGATTTCATCATCCTGCAGCAGGATGCCTATGACAAGGTGGATGCCTCTACGCCCCTCGAACGTCAGAAATACATGCTGGACAAGCTCCTGGCGATATGCGACACAACATTTGAATTCGACAACTTCGAGGAGGTCATAACTTTTTTTAAGAAGATCATCAACTTTCTTAAACAGATGAACTATTCCGAATTCCATTCTCCCGAATTCGAGGATTTTGAAAAACAATGCGATACTTTAATTCTTGAAAGGAAAGCATGATGGAAACGAAAGCCTTCCAGAAAATATATACCCGTATCTCGAGGGTCACCAAGGCCACCTGTTCACTGCAAGCCACCGGTGTGGGCAATGAGGAGATGGCGGTGGTCCATGGCCGGTTGGCGCAGGTAGTTAAGATCATAGGTGATGACGTGACGCTGCAGGTCTTTGCCGGCACCGAGGGTATCCCCACCAATGCCGAGGTGGTGTTCCTGGGCCGGCCGCCGACGCTGAAGGTGAGCGACGAGCTGGCGGGACGTTATTTCAACGCCTATGGACAACCCATCGACGGCGGCCCTGACATCGACGGCGAGGAGCGCCAGATCGGCGGCCCCTCGGTCAATCCCGTCAAGCGGGAACAGCCGTCGAAGCTCATCGCCACCGGCATCGCGGGCATCGACCTCAACAACACCATTGTCACGGGGCAGAAGATACCTTTCTTCGCCGATCCCGACCAGCCCTATAACCAGGTCATCGCCATCGTGGCCCTGCGTGCCAAAGCCGACAAGATTATCCTCGGAGGCATGGGCCTCACCAACGATGACTACCTCTTCTTTAAAAATATCTTTGACAACGCCGGCGCCCTCGACCGCATCATCAGCTTCGTCAACACCACCGAAGACCCGCCCGTAGAGCGTTTGCTGGTGCCCGACATGGCGCTGACCACCGCCGAATACTTCGCTGCCGGCAAGGATGAAAAAGTGCTCGTGCTGCTCACCGACATGACACTATACGCCGACGCGCTGAGCATCGTCTCAAACCGCATGGACCAGATACCGACACGCGACAGCATGCCTGGTTCACTTTACAGCGACCTGGCCAAGATCTACGAGAAAGCGGTGCAGTTCCCCACCGGCGGCTCCATCACCATCATCGCCGTCACCACCCTCTCCGGCGGCGACATCACCCATGCCATACCCGACAATACAGGCTATATCACCGAGGGACAGCTTTTTCTGCGCCGGGATACCGACATCGGGAAAGTCATCGTGGATCCCTTCCGCAGCCTGTCACGGCTGAAAAACCTCGTCATCGGCAAGCAGACACGCGCCGACCACCCGCAGGTCATGAACGCCGCCGTCAGGCTGTATGCCGACGCCGCCAACGCCAGGACTAAGCTGGAGAATGGATTTGATATCACGGCTTACGACGAAAGAACATTGAAATTTGCCAGGGCTTACTCGGAGAAACTGCTCGCCATCGACGTGAACATCGACATCAATGTCATGCTCGACACGGCCTGGGAGCTGTTCAGCGCCTATTTCGAACCCGAAGAGGTGGGGATCAAAAAAGAGTTTGTCGATAAATACTGGGTGAACTGATAATATATTGATGATGCAAAAGATCATTCATTGCAACAATTGATAAGTCTTTCACTGTGCCCATAAAATTTCAATACAATAAAATCTCGCTTCAGGAGATGAACAAGCAGCTGGCCATCCGTGAACGGGCGCTGCCGACGATCAAGAACAAGGAGACGGCGCTGCGCATGGAGGTAAAGAAAGCAAAGGATACGGCCGCTTCACTGGAAGAAAGGCTGCTGGAGAAGATGCACCGTTACGACGATATGGTCAGTTTATGGGGCGAATTCGATGCCACCCTTATCAAAGTGGAGGATGTCAAACTGGACGTGAAAAAAATTGCCGGCGTCAAGACCCCTGTGTTTAAAGGTATTGATTTCTCAGTGAAGAAATTCAGCCTCTTTGGCATCCCTTCATGGTTTCCCGACGGGATCGATATATTGAAGGAGCTCGCTGCCATCGGCATCGAGCAGGAGGTTTTCCTGTTAAAAATGAGACTCCTCGATAAAGCCAGAAGGAAAACAACGCAGAAGGTCAACCTTTATGAGAAGGTTCAGATACCGGGGTATCAGGAGGCCATCAGAAAGATAAAACGTTTTCTCGAGGATGAGGAGAACCTTTCCAAGTCTTCACAAAAGATACTCAAAAGCCGTCTGCTGACGGTATAGAGCATATGATCACCCCGATGCTGAAATACACGTTCCTGGTGTACCACCGCGATTACCTGGCGTTCCTCGAGGCGTTGCAGGATGTGGGCGTCGTGGAGATCGTGGAAAGGGATGTGGAGATGGATGAGGAGACCCTCGGTCACCTGCGTGACATCAGGCAGTTGCGGCAATGGATAGGCTTTCTGAAAAGAAGGAAGGTAACTCCGGGGGCTCAGGACTCATCCGTCGAGGCGGCCGACCTGGTGACGGCCATGGAGGAGCTCGAAACCGAGAGGGAACAGATCAGAACCCAGATCAACACCCTGCAGAAAGAGATCAACAGGATACTGCCCTGGGGCCATTTCAACGCCGAAACCATCGGCAGGCTGCAGGAAGCAGGTATAACGGTCAGGTTCTTCATCTGTCCGGCAAAAAAGTTTGACCCGGCATGGAAAGAGACCTATTATACCGGTATCATCAACGTCGTCCAGTCCTCACTTTATTTTGTCATTTTTCAGCAGCGGGATGAAACCATCGAGATAGAAGCCGAGGAGATCGCCATGCCACAGCGGCACCTGAGCGAGATGAAAGCTCTGGTAAAAGATGATAAAAAAAGACTGGACGAGATTGAAAGAACTTTCGACACCTATGCCGAACGGCACACGGAGAGTCTGGAAAGGGCTTTGTCGGAGGCCCAGGAAAAGACCGAATTCAGAAAGGCCGTCCTCCACACACGTAAGGAAGCCGCTGACAAGCTGATGGTGCTGCAGGGCTGGGTGCCTGTCACCAAGGAAGAGAAACTGATCTCTTTCTTAGACACGGAAGGGATACTCTATCTGACCTCGCCGCCATCGCCCGATGAGAAAGTGCCGGTGTTGCTGAACAACGGCAGGTTCACCCGTCTCTTTGAGCCCATAGGCCGTCTTTTTTCTCTGCCGGATTATATGGAGCTGGACCTGACACCTTTCTTTGCCCCTTTCTTCATGATGTTCTTCGGCTTCTGTCTGGGTGACGCCGGCTATGGCCTGATACTGCTGACCGCAGGCACACTGCTTAAACGGAAAGTGAACCGGAAGCTGCGACCTGTCCTCACCCTGGTGCAGTTCTTCGGGCTGGCGACCCTTTTTTTCGGCATCCTGACGGGTACCTTCTTCGGCATTGCCCTGGCCCGGGTACCCAGCCTGGAAAACATCCGCAGTTTATTTCTGAACAACGGCCAGGTCTTCTGGCTGGCCATCATCATCGGGCTGGTGCAGATACTCTTCGGGACAGGCCTTCGCGCCGCCAACCAGATCAAACGTTATGGTTTCGTCTATAGTCTTTCCTCCATCGGATGGATTTTGCTTGTCATTGGGGGTCTGGACGCTTTTAAGTTCAGGGTGGCCGGTGTGGCAGGCTACATCGTGCTGTTCACAGGCATTTTTCTCATCGTTTTCTTCAGTAACCCTAAAGCCAGCATCCTTGGCCGCATCGGACGGGGACTGTGGGATCTTTATGGTATCACCGGCATCTTCGGCGATGTCCTGTCTTATGTCCGTCTTTTTGCCCTGGGTGTCTCCAGCTCCATCCTCGGACTCGTCATCAACGACATCGCCATGCAGATAAAAGGGGCCTCGCCGGTGATAGGACCCATTCTGTTTGTGATCTTCCTGCTGCTGGGGCACTCACTGAACATCGCCATATCCTGCCTGGGGGCTTTCGTGCACCCCATGCGTCTGACTTTCGTCGAGTTTTATAAAAACGCCGGTTTCTCCGGTGGAGGTAAACCATATAAACCGTTTTCAAAAACACAATAAAAGAAAAGGAGATACATCTATGTCAACAGCGGTAATACTAGCTTATATAGGCCTGGGACTGATGGTGGGCCTGTCAGGTGTGGGCAGCGCCATCGGAGTGGTCATAGGAGGCAACGCCACCATCGGGGCACTGAAAAAAAACGACACAGCCTTCGGCAGCTACATGTTGCTGTCGGCGCTGCCCGGCACACAGGGCCTGTACGGCTTTGCCGGGTTCTTCATCATCAACAGCTCCGGCATCATCACCGGTTCGATGACCGTCCTGCAGGGCGTCGCCATCCTGGCGGCGGGATTCCTTCAGGGCCTCGTGTGCCTCGTATCGGCTATCAAGCAGGGCGAAGTGTGCGCCAACGGCATAGCAGGCATAGGCGCCGGCTATGACGTCTTCGGCAAGACCATGGTGCTGGCCGTCTATCCCGAGCTCTATGCCATTGTGTCATTTGCGACGACGTTCCTCATCAGCGGGAGCATTAAGTGAGTCGGCAACCATCAGTTTAAGGTCTACAGGTCTTCAGGTCTACAGGTCTTCGGGTCAATGGATCTGCAGGTTTTCAATGGAAGTCCCTTCTCCTACGTTTATGCCATTTGGCAATGGGGAATAAAAATTAACGGTATAACTCCGTGGTTAAACAAAACCTCTCTCTTTCCAATTTTCAACACTCATTGACGAACATTCCGGTTGGGACTCCATCCACTCAAATACGAATAACTGAAAAAGGATTCTATTACCCAGGTGGATGGAGTCCCTTTTTCATTATCCAGTTATAAACATTTCTTGCATCTGACCATAGAAATTTGTACTTTTAGCCCAACCAACCAAATAAATATCTATATAATGAAAAATATAGCCTGTTACATTTTGTTGTCATTACTTGCATTGATTACTAATCCTTCCTTTTCCCAGGATTTCTGGGAAATAGTTAATAGTCCATCAGATGCTTCCCCAGCATATATTAATATTTCAGCAGATAACGTATTTAATTTAGGGTCAAATAATGGAGTTTACATTTCTTATGATAGTTGTACTTCATGGCAAAATCTTGGGCTTAGCGATATGGCTGTTATCTCAGTTTTACCTTTTCAAAATATAATTTTTGCTGGTGTGATGAGTATTGGAAGTGGAATTTATAAATACAATAATGGATTTTGGACAAAGGTTCTTACTTCAGATAATATTTTAATTTTATTTTCTGATACTGATAATAATTTATTTGCCGGAACTTGGGGAGGGATCTTCAAATCATTAGATTTTGGCGAAAATTGGATTCAAACTCTAACAATAACCACAACTGCTGCAGTTTTTTCAATCGTTGAAGACCATGACGGAATTCTTTATGCCGGAGCGACCAATTACATGGGAGGTGAAGGCGCCTTCCGGTCCTTGGATCACGGTGATACGTGGGAGTACTTCGGATTGCATAACGTATATGTGTCATCCCTTGCGGTTAATTCAATCAACGAACTGTTTGCCGGGGCACAGGGACATCAACTGTTAAACCTGACCGGAGCCGGTGTGTATAAATATGATAAAGATCAGCAGGAATGGATACAGATAAAGGATAGCCTCATCGTGTCGACAATGGTCATCAATTCCGAAGATGAGATATATATTGGTCGTTCAAATGATTTTGGCGGGCAGGGATGCGTACTTGTATCCTATGATGACGGCTATAACTGGCAGCTTCTTGACTCGGGTTTAGGAACGGACAACATGAAACAATTAACCCTGACGCCTGATGAACATATTTATACCATAAGCGGATTCAGTTCGAATACGATCCATAGAAGTGTTAATTCTACAGTAGGAATCAGTCCGGAAATCAAAGTTCAACAACCTGTTACCTATAATTATCCCAATCCGTTTTCCGGTAAAACATATATCTATTATCCTATGCAAATGAATTCTTCCGGGCAAATATATTTAAATGTATTTGATCTTAACGGGGATATCGTCAGGAGTAAAAAGATCATTCAAAATTCTTTGTCGAATAACCGGATACTGTTTAATTCAACGGGATTGACTCCGGGAGTATATCTTTATGAAATAATCAGTGACAATTATAAATGTTCAGGTAAAATGATCATTAAATAACAATCTGATTATAAGGAGTTTTTATTTTTATAACCTTGTTTTTTATAATTTGTATCTTTAAGTCTATCAAATAATAGCATACACAATGAAATTCATTACCTGTTTTCTTTTATTATTTGCAGTATTGATTAACAAGCCTTCCTTTTCCCAGGATTTCTGGGAACCTGTGAATGGGCCGGAAGGTTTGACACCGGCTTTTATTACCAGTATAGAAGAGAATATTTTTTATTTGGGAACAAATAGCGGAATTTATGTGTCCTATGATAATTGTGGTTCGTGGGAAAATATTGGTTTAACAGATACTATAGTGGGTAATATTCTAATTACATTGACTGATACAATATTTCTTTCGGCTGTTAGATATATATATAAGTATCAAAATAACAATTGGAGCCTTCTTTTTTATTTGCCTATGGGAGTCTCCATATTATATGAAGATTCAAATGGAAACATTTATGCTGGAACTTGGGGAGGCATTTATAAGTCAGCTAGCAATGGTGAAACCTGGACTCAAACTTTAATTATAACAACAACTGCTGTTATTCTCTCAATCGTTGAAGACTCTGACAGTATTCTATACGCAGGAGCAACCAATTTTATGGGTGGTGAGGGAGCCTTCCGGTCGTTAGATCACGGGGACTCGTGGGAGTATTTCGGATTGCACAATGTATATGTTTCATCACTCGCGGTTAATTCAAACAACGAACTATTCGCCGGAGCACAGGGACATCAATTGTTAAATCTGACCGGAGCAGGTATTTATAAATATAATAAAGATCAGCAAGAATGGGTACAGATAAAGGACAGCCTCATTGTAACGACAATGGTCATCAATTCGGAAGATGAAATCTATATCGGCCGTTCAAATGACTTTGGTGGTCAGGGAGGTGTTCTGGTATCATATGATGATGGAAATAACTGGCAGCTTCTTGACTCGGGCTTAGGTACAGATAATATGAAAGAATTAATCTTAACTCCGGGTGAATATATTTATACAATAAGCGGATATAGTACAAATACAATTCATAGAAGTATCAATCCAACAGTGGGAACGGATCCGGAAATCAGCATTCAACAACCTGCTACCTATAATTATCCCAATCCATTTTCCTGTAAAACATATATCTATTATTCTATGCAAACGAATTCTTCCGGGCAAATATATTTAAATATATTTGATCTTAAAGGGGATATCGTCAGAAGTTCTAAAATAATACGAAATTCTTTATCAAATAACAGAATACCGTTCAATTCAACAGGATTGGTTCCGGGAGTATATCTTTATGAAATATTTAATGACAATAATAAATGTTCAGGTAAAATGATCATTAAATAAACTGCATTATGAAAAACATTTACTTTCTTTTAGCATTCTTAACCTTGACGATGTTCAAGATGGCGCATGCTCAGGTCAGGAACTTAAATCCTGATCCGAATGGTGACCCCTGGATCGCTGGGAAAATCCCCGATTACACCCCTGAATACATTGCCAAACTGGATGAAATTCCGGAACTGGAACTTACATCAGTGTCTTCTCAAACCCCATTACCTTTTGTCATTGACAATTCAGAGGAAAAATACATGCACCCGATTTTTCGGCAACTTTATTCAAGTTGTGGCCCTGCCGCATGTGTAAGTTATAACTACACTTATGAAATTAACAGGTTAAGGGATTTTGACGTGTCCGGTTTATATGATTCAAGCAATTGGTATCCAACTCATTTCACATATAATTTTATGAATCAGTTCGAATGGGACTCCATCCACTCAAACAGATAGCGGAAAAAAGATTTTACCATGCAGGTGGATGGAGTCCCTTTTTCACTCATTGACGAACATTCAATGTTCAGCCCCTATCCCCTGACCCCTTCCCCAATGTTGGGGGAAGGGATGGGTAGGGGGCTGCGTAGCTTGCAACTCGCAACTTGCAACCCGCAACCTGTAACCTGCAACTTTCTATCCCTGCTTCAGCATCTCCAGCCACCGGCTTATTCTCTCTTCGCTGAGTTCGGATTGGTTGTGCTCGTCGAGGGCCAGACCCATGAAATGGCCACCCTCAAGGGCTTGGCTGTCGGTATTCTCATACCCTTCTGCAGGCCAATTGCCTATGACAGTGGCTCCGCGCGACTTGAGCTCTTTCCTGATCTCAGCGATCTCATTGACAAAATCGGCAGGGTAGAGTATCTGGTCGCCCAAACCGAAGATGGCCGCCGTTTTGCCTGTCAGGTCGGTATTTTTATCATGCATCTTCACGAAAAACTTGAACCACTGGTTGCCGGTCCAGGCATTGCGCCACGAGTCGGCACCCACAGTGGAACAACCGAACAGGATGACAGGATAATCTCTTAACATATCAGGATCAAGATCTTTCAGCGGGATCAGATGGACATGATCGTGTCCGAGACGGTCAGCGATCCTTCTGGCATTCTTTTCCACGCTGCCTCTGCGCGGCCAGTAAACAAGAGCTGTCTTTTTCATGTCATTCTTCGCTTTCTTTGTACAGGTCGATGATCTCGATGATATGGGGATCATTCCTGAGTTTCGGATAGTATTTGAACAGTTGTTTATGGTTCTGGAAGTTCAGCCTGAGGGCTTTGCCGAGCAGCTCGTAAGCCGATTTGCTCTTGCCTGAGACATGTTTGTATACGGTCAGCCGGTACAGCATGTCGGCATGGTCGGGTTGCAGCTCAATGCCTTCTTCGAGCACTTTGATGGCGCTTCGGATGTCGCCCATCTCGAAATAAACGTTGGAGTAATCCAGCCATATGTCGGGATCATCGGGGTTGAGCTGCGTCACCTGACGGTATGAGAAAAGGGCCATTTTCAGGAGACCGCACTTATACTGCATGTCACCGAGGAAATACCAGTATTCCGTGTTAAGGGGGTTGAGGTCGACGGCTTTCTGGACACAATCGATGGCTTTATCAGGCAGTTTCATGACGTCGTAGGCCAGCCCCTTGCCCAGCCACGCGTCGGCCAGCTCATCGTCGAGACGCAGTGCTTCGTTGTAACTGCGTAAGGCCCGGCGGTAGTCTTCCATCTTCTCATAACACTCGCCGATATAATAATAGGTCATGGCCTCGGGCTGTTCGTACCGGAACGTCTCTTCATATGTGCTAATGGCCTGTTTGTAATCTTTAAGGTTGGCATATGAGTTGGCTTTGTTGAAATAAGCCGAGGAGAACGTTTCATCGATGGCCAGGGCATAGTCATAGGCCTGGATGGCTTTGTCGTACTTCTCAAGGTTGTTGTAAGCAATGCCCAGGTTGAACCAGGCCGTCTTGGAATAGGGGAATTTGTCAATATGCCGCCGGAAGAAATCAATGCTTTCCTCGGGACGGTTGGTGATCTCAAAACAAAAGGAGATCTCATAAAGGGCCGTTTCATTTTCAGGATCACTCTCGACGACTTTTCTCAGGTATTCAACGGCTTTCTGATAATTGCCGAGATTTTCGTACTCAAAGGCAATGTTGGTGTAGATGTCTTCCGGTTCATCGCTGTCTTCGAGGGCTTTATGATATTCTTCAATGGCTTTGTCGTACTTTTTAAGCTGGCTGTAAACAGAGCCTTTGGTCATATGGATCTCCGTATTGTCAGGTTCAAGGTCTTCTAATTCACCGAGCATCTGTAGCGCTTTTTTGGTATTGTTGGAAGAGATAAAATATTGCACTTTCTTCAGCAGGAAAACGACCGCGCCGGGATGCTGCGACAGCGCACGGTCGATGGCTAATGCCGCTTTTTCCATGTCATTCCTGCCGAGGTAATAATCAATGATGGCCTCAAAATCCTCCACGTCGAAGAAAATATTACTGTCTGTCCCCACCATCTTTTCAAAACGGTAAATGACCGTCATGATGTCTTCCTCATTATTATAAAACTCAAAATTCTCTTCCATACAATCTGATGCCCGAAAAAGCGTTATTTAATACACGATGCAAAGGTATAGAAAAGTGAAACATAAAAATATTTTCAAAGATCCCGGTTTTATTTGTGAAAATTATCAATTCCATCATGTTTTTACGTGACGGGATGTTAAAAAATGTTAGCACTTATTAACAACACCACCCAAAAGCCTGAATAAAAAGTTATTTTTATGCACAAATCTACGAATTAACCTTTTCAGCAGTGAGTTGTTTTAACAGTGAATCGTTTTTACATCCGTCACGATGGTATTGATCAATTCGGTTTCAGGGATCAGGGGTACGATAGGTGCCCGGTCCGGTGAGGGGTTAACGCCAGTAGATACAGTGAAGTTCACGACAGCATTTGCACGCTTTATTCTGCAGAACAGGAGGGGTGACGGCAAAGCCAGGGTCATCATAGGGCGTGATGCCCGTCCTTCGGGAGTGATGGTCAGCAACATCGTGGCGGCTACCCTGACGGCCTGTGGCATTGATGTGGTCAACGTGGGTCTGACCACAACACCGACACTTGAAATAGCCGTCGTCGATTTACAGGGCGAAGGTGGTATAGCCATTACCGCCAGTCATAATCCCAAACAATGGAATGCCCTGAAGCTGCTCAATCACCGGGGCGAGTTCCTGTCGGCGAAGGAAGCTTCGGTAGTGCATGAGCTCTCACGCCTGGACGATTTTGAATATGCATCCCCTTCTTCCCTTGGCAGGTATCATAATGATGCCGCCGCTCTGGAACGGCATCTGGATAAGATCTTGGCCCTTCCTCTCGTCAATGTGGAAGCCATCAGGGCGGCACGTTTCAGGGTGGCCGTTGACGGCATCAGCTCCGGCGGCGGTATGGCCGTACCGGCGTTGCTCCGGCGGCTGGGTGTGGAAGACATCGAATGTCTCTATTGCGAGCCCACGGGTGAGTTTCCTCATAACCCCGAGCCCCTGGCGGAGAACCTCGGCGAGCTGTCGGAAATGGTCATTAAGAGCAATGCCCATGTCGGCTTTGCCGTCGACCCCGACGTCGACAGGTTGGCCATTGTGATGGAAGACGGCGAAATGTTCGGCGAGGAATACACGCTCGTCGCCGTCGCCGATTATATCCTTCAGCATAAAAAAGGCAATACCGTCTCCAATCTGTCTTCCACGATGGCCTTGCGCGACATCACCCTCAAAGCCGGCGGTGAATACTTCGCTTCGGCTGTGGGTGAGCCCCATGTGGTGAAGATGATGAAAGCCAGGAAAGCCGTCATCGGCGGCGAAGGCAACGGCGGCGTCATATACCCCGACCTGCATTACGGCCGCGACGCCCTCGCCGGCATAGCCCTGTTCCTGTCATATCTCGCCACTTCGGGAAAGAGCTGCTCGGTGCTTCGTAATGCCTACCCCAATTATTTTATCTCTAAAAATAAACTGACCCTCGACCCTGAGATGGATGTGGATGATATCATGCAGAAAATGAGGGAAAGGTACAGCAAACAGCCGGTTGACAATACCGACGGCATCCGCATCGAGTTCAACGATGAATGGGTCCATTTACGCAAATCCAACACCGAACCGGTCATCAGGATATTCTCCGAAAGCGATTCGATCGTCAAGGCAGAAACCCTCGCATCCAAGATAATCAATGACATCAGGGAGATCGTCAAGATCAAAACCAATGGCTTCACCGAAGAAGACCGGAAGATCTGCCGTTAATATTCGACATTTTTATCCGTTTTTGGATATGAATCGTTAAATTTGCCTGGCACATTGAATTTATACGGTTTTGAATCTTTTAACCTGATGGTCTTATGATCGATCTTTCAACGAGGTACATGGGGCTTCAGCTGAAGAATCCCATCATCGTGGGCAGCTCGGGGCTGACGATGGCCGTCGACAGCATCACCGAGATTGAAAAGAAGGGCGCTGCAGCTGTTGTTTTAAAGTCACTTTTCGAAGAACAGATACGCTATGAGATCAGCCACGCCTTCAACGGCAGCGGCCATGATACGCCCTATGCCTATGCCGAGGCCAACGACTACATTGCGACCTATTCCAGGGATCATTCATTGAATGAATACCTTGATTTTATCAGGGACTGCAAACTGGCGGTCAAGATACCGGTGATCGCGAGCATCAACTGTGTCAGCACCCATGAGTGGACCACCTTTGCACGACGGATAGAAGATGCCGGCGCCGATGCCCTCGAACTGAACATTTTCATCCTGCCGTCTGACCCTCAGCGCAGCGGTGAGGAAAATCAAAACCTCTACTTTGAGATCGTGCAGAATGTCATCAGGCAAATATCCATCCCGCTGTCAATCAAAATAAGCTATTATTTCTCCGGCCTGGCCAAGTTTGCCCTCCGCATCTCCTGGACAGGCATCGCCGGCATGGTCCTCTTCAACCGCTTTTACTCTCCCGACATTGATGTCGACCGGTTTAAAGTGGTGCCTTCCAATATTTTCAGCACCCCTGACGAGATAGCCATCTCGCTGCGCTGGGTGGCTATCCTCTCCGACAGGGTGCACTGCGATATCGCCGCCTCAACGGGTATCCACGACGGAAAAGCCGTCATCAAACAACTCCTCGCCGGTGCCAAAGCTGTGCAGTGTGTCACCACCTTTTACAAGAACGGCCTCGGACGCATAGGGGAGATGCTTAATGATATCGAAGCCTGGATGCAGAAACACCGTTTTGAGCACCTCAGCGATTTCATCGGTCTGATGAGCTTTAAAAAGGCCGAAAACCCGGCACCTTATGAACGGGTGCAGTTCATGAAGCACTTCGCCGGCATCGAGTGACATGTCGTCAACCGTATCGACACCTTTCGTTTACCTGGCCTTGCCCGTGATGGATGAAACGGAGCTTCTGCCCCGGCTCATCGCCGTCTTGCGGAAACAATCACTGACGTCATATGAGCTGGTTGTCTGCGTCAATCAGCCCGACCGCTGGTGGTATGACCAGGAGAAAAGGGAAATCTGTCTAAGGAACAGCCGGACCCTTGAATACCTTGAGGGTCTCGAAGGCATCCGCCTCACCCTCCTCGACCGTTCCACACCGGGCCGGGGCTGGCAGGGCAAGAACCTGGGCGTGGGCTGGGCACGTAAGACAGCCATGGACGCCATCGTCAGCAAAGCCAATAATGAGGACATCATCATCAGCATCGATGCCGACACCACCTTCCATGAGAACTATTTACAGTCGGTTTGCCGGACCCTGAAGAGTCATCCCGAGGCCATGGCACTATCTTTACCTTATTACCACCACTTGACCGGAGATGGCGACACCGACAGGTGCATGCTGCGCTATGAGATATACATGCGTTATTATTTCCTTAACATGTGGCGCATCACCAACCCCTATGCCTTCACCGCCCTCGGCTCGGCCATGGCCCTGCCTGTGTGGGCCTACAGAAAAGTGGGAGGGATCACGCCACACAGAAGCGGGGAGGATTTTTATTTTATGCAGAAGCTCTGCAAACAGGGCCGTATCATTCATTGGAATGAAGAACGTGTGTATCCTGCGGCCCGTTTCTCCGACCGCGTGTTCTTCGGCACCGGCCCCGCTATGATCAGAGGCCGCTCAGGCGACTGGTCCGGCTATCCCATTTATCATTACAGCCTTTTCGATAAGGTCAGGGAGACCTATGACCGTTTTGATGTTCTTTTTAAAAAAGATGTCGCCACACCCATGGATGATTTTCTTTACGCCCTGTTCGGGAAGGATGACACCTGGCGCCGCCTCCGCCACAATTACCGGAGCCGTGAGCCGTTCATCAGAGCCTGCACCGCCAGGGTGGACGGACTGAGGATACTGCAGTATCTCAAAACGGAACAAAAGAAAGTGCTTCACAGCGATGAGGAAAACCTGAAGGCATTCATCAGAAAGTTTTACCCTCCTGAACACTTACAGTCATGGAATATTGATCCCGACGCCATCGATTTCGGAAAAATGGATCCCGCCGGCCTGAATCATCTGCGCGATTTCCTCTCTTCCCACGAGGACCACTGCCGCCAATCCGGACACTTCACGGTAACCTAAGCTCCTATTCACATTGAAAAGCGAGAAGCGAATAGCGAATAGCGAGAAGCGAATAGCGAATAGCGAGAAGCGAAAATCGAAAATCGACAATCGCCCAATTTATTATCTTTACTACATGATAACTATCCTCGGCCCCACCGCCTCGGGCAAAACGGCTTTGGCCGCCCTGGCAGCCTCACGCCTCAACGGCGAGGTCATCTCAGCCGACTCACGCCAGGTTTACCGCGGCATGAACCTGGGCACAGGCAAAGACTATGGTGATTATACCGTCGACGGTAAGCAGGTACCCTTTCATCTGGTCGATATCGTGGATCCCGGCGTGGAATACAGTGTCTATGACTACCAGAGGGATTTTCTGAAGGTATACCGTACCGTGCTCTCCCGTGGCCGGATGCCTGTGCTGTGCGGCGGGACAGGCCTTTACCTCGAGGCAGTTCTGGACCGCTACCGCCTGTTGCAGGTGCCCGTGGACACTCGGCGGAGGGCTTACTTCAAAACACTGTCCGGTGATGAACTGGTCGCCCTGCTGGCATCCTATACTACGCCTCATAACGTCAGCGACACCTCCGACAGGCAAAGGCTCATACGTGCCCTCGAGATACAGGAATTTTACAGGTCACATCCCGAAACACCACCGCCGCTACCTGCCATCGATTCGGTCATTTTCGGCATCTCCTTCCCACGTCCTGTCATCCGGGCAAGGATCACCGAAAGACTGAAGAATAGACTTGATGCCGGTATGACCGACGAGGTGCGGCACCTCCTCGACAGCGGCTTGAAGCCTCAGAAGCTTATATATTATGGTCTGGAATATAAATACATCACACGCTATATCCTCGGGGAACTGTCGTTCGACGATATGTTCGAACGTCTTAATACGGCCATCCATCAATATGCGAAACGCCAGATGACATGGTTCCGCCGGATGGAGCGTCATGGGCACCGCATCAACTGGATTGACGGGACACTCGAAGATGAAAAAAAAATGGCATTTATTCTTGAAAGGATGAACAAAATTGTTTAACTTTTTGTTGTAAAAAGTTAAACAAACATAGAACGTCATTCAATCGGAGAATAAATGAATTAATATGAAGATGAGACAATTACTGACCTTTTTATTGATATCGGCTACAGAATTTTTTGCCTTCGGACAGACAGGCTCCATCAGGGGAAGGGTATATAATGCCGCCACCAATGAGCCGATGCCGTTTACCAATATCATCGTGTGGGAACAGCCTGAAACGGGTGCCACGAGTGACCTTGACGGTAATTATACGATCCGGGGGCTGCAGCCCGGCTTCGTCAGGTTGAAAGCCACCGCTGTCGGCTTTGAGGATAAATTCACCGAAGAGGTGATGGTGACCAATGCCAAAATTGAATACGTTGACATTCCGATGGTGGAGAAGACCTATGATCTCAACGCCGTGGTCGTCAAGGCCTCGCCCTTTGTCCGGAATGAAGAGAGCCCCTTATCGATGCAAACCTTGGGCATTGCCGAGATCGAGAAGAACCCCGGCAGCAACCGCGACATTTCGAAGGTCGTACAGATCCTCCCCGGTGTGGGATCCACGCCCGCTTACCGCAACGACCTGATCGTCAGAGGCGGCGGCGCCAGCGAGAACAGGTTCTTCCTCGACGGCGTGGAAATACCTTATCTCAATCACTTCTCCACACAGGGCGCCTCCGGCGGACCTGTAGGCATCATCAACGTTGATTTCATCCGTGAGGTCAATTTCTATTCCGGCGCTTTCCCTGCCGACCGCGGCAACGCCCTGAGCTCGGTGATCGAATTTGAGCAGAAAGACGGCAACAGGGATCATGCGCATATCAGGGCTATCGTCGGCGCCTCCGACCTGGGCCTGACACTCGACGGACCCCTGGGAGAGAAGACCACCTGCATTTTCTCCCTCCGCCGCTCCTACCTGCAGTTCCTGTTCAATGCCCTGGGACTGCCTTTTCTGCCCACATATAACGATTACCAGTTCAAGGTGAAACATGATTTTAACCTGAAAGACCAGTTGAGCATCATCAGCATCGGTGCCTTAGATAATTCCAAGCTTAATACGGGCATAAAAAATCCCGATGAATCGCAGCGCTATATCCTCGGTTACCTCCCTGTCAATAAACAGTGGAGCTATGCCATCGGCGCCGTGTACCGCCATTTCCGCCAAAAAGGTTACGACACCTGGGTGCTCAGCCGTAACATGCTTAACAACAGAATTTATAAATACGAGGACAATGTGGAGGATGACCCAAGCAAGCTGATACTGAACCTTCGGTCACAGGAAATGGAGAACAAGTTCAGGTACGAGAACAACACCCGGTGGGGCAATTACAATGTCAACATTGGGGCAGGGGCGGAGTATGATAAATATACCAACGACACCTATCAAAAACTCTACATCTGGAATCAACTTGAGGTGCTGGATTATAACTCGTACATCGACATGTACAGATGGAGCCTCTTCGGGCAGGTCAGCAGAAACCTGATAAAAGAGAGGCTGGCCCTTTCGTTGGGCGTCAGAATGGATGCCGGCAGTTATTCAGACGAGATGTCGTATCTGTTCAGGCAGGTGTCACCGCGTTTCTCGGCCTCTTATGCGCTTACGCCAAAGCTCTTTTTTAATTTCAATACAGGACGCTATTACCAGTTGCCTCCCTATACCATGATGGGATACCGTGACGATCAGGCCCGGCTTATCAACAAGATCAACGGGCTGACGTATATCTCCGTCGATCATGTGGTCGGCGGCCTTGAGCTGCTGCCTGATGAACATTCCAAATTATCCCTCGAAGGATTTTATAAATATTACAGGCATTATCCTTTTTCGCTGGCCGACTCGGTCTCCATGGCCAGCAAGAGCGCCGACTACGGCGTTTACGGTGCCGAGCCCGTTGTCTCCACCTCCGAGGGCCGGGCCTACGGGCTGGAGCTTCTGTACAGGAATACCGATTTGATGGGCTTTAACCTGCTGTTATCCTATACCCTCGTCAGGAGCGAGTTTACCAACGCCACGGCTGCCTACATCCCGTCGGCGTGGGATAACATCAATCTTTTCAACATCACCGTTTTGAAGAAATTCAATGGCCACTGGGAAGCCGGCCTGAAGTGGCGCTATGTGGGCGGTGCACCTTATACCCCCGCCGATCTGAATAAATCAAGCCTGCGCACGGCATGGGATGTCCGTAACCAGGCTTATCCTGACTACACACGTTATAACCGGAACCGTCTTAAATCATTCCATCAGCTCGACGTCAGAGTGGATAAGGCATTTTTTTTCAGGAAATGGTCACTCATGCTTTACGTCGACGTGCAGAATGTGTACAATTTTAAAGTCGACACACCGCCCGAATACACCAACCTCGACGCCAACGGCAATCCCATGATCGATCCCGACGACCCGTCACGGTATATCCTTAAGCAGGTGCATGTCCTCAGCGGCACGGTGATACCGACAGTGGGGATCATCGTCGAATATTGACAGGGATGTTTCCAGAATAAACATCCTTAATGCTGAAAAATCAGAATAACGATTTTTAAGAATAAACTGGTCTGATCGAGTCGTTAATCATTCCAAATGACTATCTGTTTTATTTTTATCAATAGTTGATATTGGAATATTTTGTATCTTTAAATCCTGAATTACTTAATAAAGATTTTTGATAATAATACATTGTCTGAATCAAAAAATAATCGTGAGATTATCATAATGATCTGTTTTGCAGCTTATAAATTGAAGATAGATAATTAACGATATAAATTAGAATATTGATGATGAAAAATATTTTCCTTTCATTCGTATCGGCAATTATTTTAGTTCTCTGCAGCATCCCTGCTTTTGCTCAAATCACCCGCGGAGCTGAACCCGGTGAAATTTATATTACTGATAATTGGTATTGGTCAGAAGTAGATTATTTTGCGATTTTTTTCTCCCAAGATAACGGTCAGACCATACAATTAATGTATTCCAGCACGCGCCCGCCGGAACCGGGAACAATGTCAATCGCCGTTCCCAAAGGTGATGCAACACCAGGTGTTCTGTACAACTATGGCTGGAATGAATTATGGGTAAGCTATGACTATGGCGTCAGCTGGAACTATATAGAGAATTATGGCTCCAGCGGCAGATTTACAAGCGGCTGCATAAATGGGGAAATATATAAATGCTGTGTAAATACTCAGGGAACCATATGGCGGAGTATAGATTATGGAAATAATTTCATTCCGGTAAGAGATAGTGCAAAATATGTGTTAGAAGTTGGCTCTGAACCCGGTGAAGTTTATGGTTTGGACGGATTGGCAGGTGTCCAATATTTTTTACATTATAGTCATGATTACGGTAGTACTTTTACCGATATCCCCATTGATACCTCAGTTGCATTTTATTCCATTGAAGGCAACTACCCTGAGATTCACAGAGGCACCGGGCCGGGCGAAATATATCTGGTATCCTGGTGGCTTTACGCAAAATACCGCATCTATCACAGCACCGATACCGGGCAAAACTTTGTTTTAAAATACGAATCCAATGATATCAATTTATCTTCCTGGGGAGTTCAGTACACCGCCGGACGGGAACCGGGTACTTTTTATGTCATAAGAAGTACAGCCGACCCAACGGGTTCTCATGTGTTACTATATATTGATTTCAGCACGGATTATGGAGAAACGTTCACCACCTATTTTCATGATTTGGGCGATTTTGTGGGGATAAATGATGATAGCATCAAAAAGAGATTAGAAGTATCTCAAAATGTGCCGAATCCTTTTAAAGAAAGCACCGTCATTATTTTCCGTGTTCCTGTGGCCGCCCAGGTTTCGGTGAAAGTTTATAACCTCCTGGGTGCCCTGGTGGCGGTACCTTATGATGATTATACTGAATCAGGCGAACACCGGTTTACTTTTACACCACAGGATCTACCGGAAGGAATTTATTATTGCGCCCTTGAGGTAAACAATGAGCGGAAAGATGTGAAGAAGATGATCCTGCTGAAATGAGCGGGAGCGCTCAAGGTGCATCTTCGCCACTCCGGATGGGACTCCATCCACTCAAACGGATAACGGAAAAAAGATTTTACTATGCATGTGGATGGAGTCCCATTTTCACATCCAATGATCAGCCCCTGTCCCCTGATCCCTTCCCCCAACATGGGGGAAGGATTGGGTAGGGGGCTGTGCGGCCTGCAACCCGCAATCCCGCCTTCGCCTGTTATTTTTTCAAATAAAATTAGCAAGTGCACATTGCCCATCATGACGGGAACCATTAATTTTATATTTTAGCAATCCGGCCGGCCCGATGTTACGATCATTTGACCACCATTTCCATGACCCATTACATTAAAAAACTCATCGAACAGGGCGAGCACCAGCAGCTGGATTTCAAGTTTGAGATCGCCGACTCGCGCAAGATCGCGCGCAGCCTGGTGGCTTTTGCCAACACCGACGGCGGCACGCTGCTCGTCGGCGTGAAGGATAACGGCGCCATCGCAGGCGTCCGCTCCGACGAAGAGCTTTTCATGGTCGAAGCCGCCGCCAACCTTTACAGCAAACCGCCGGTGCTCTTCACCACCAAGGAGTGGGAACTGGAAGGTAAGACCGTCGTGGAGGTGACAATACCTAAAAGCCATACCCTGCCGCATTATGCCCAGGATAAAGACGGCCGGTGGTTTGTCTACATCCGCGTAAAAGACCAGAATCTTCTCGCTAACTCAGTGTTATTGAAAGTGTGGGAGAAACAGAAGCAAAAGCAGGGTGTCGTCCTGCGTTACTCCGACAAGGAACGGTGGCTGCTTGACTATCTCGGGAAAAAAGGATCCATCACCCTGTCGGCATTCTGCCGCCAGGCCAAAGTATCACGGAAAAAAGGGGAGACCATACTGGTCAACCTCGTCGTGCTGAAGATCGTTGAGATGATCGTCACCGAAAAAGGCACATTTTACAGGATAACGAATGCCGGTGAGCCATAAGGCATCGGCAAGGTGTTGTTATCGCCGCTGATGCTTTTTCCCTTCTAACAATCCCTTTACGGCCACGATGGCCTTTTTTATCCTGTCGTCCCCTTCACCTCTGATGATGGTATAATTCAGATGACGGTCTTTCAGCTCGTTTTCATAGAGCGAAAAAAGCAACTCCCTTAGATGGGGGTGCTCACGCTGGGGATCATAGCTCCAGGGAAGATCGATATCGGGCAGCAGATACAGATCGTAGATATGATGGTTGACCTTGTCGAGGATCCAGGGCGGGCAGCTCTTGTATTTGAACTCACACCAGATTTTCAGCACGATAAAATCGGTGTCGCAGAAAAGAAGGCCGTTGGCTACGGCGGCCATCGCTTCTTCACGCTTATACTGTTCTTTGGCAATCTCAATGATATCGTTCAAATCATAGGGCCTTTCAAGATGATCAATATAATCCCTGGCATACTCCGGCACCCACAACGTGTGATAGTGGTCGGCCAGGCGCTGTGCCAGTGTCGACTTGCCTGTCGATTCAGGTCCGGTGATGGCCACACGCCGTATCATGCTCCCGCCTTCCTGGCCTTTTCAATGGTTTTCCTGCGCCATTCGATGAATCCCATCACGGCGATGATGAGAAAGACAATATATTGCACGCTGGTGAAAACCAATCCTTTCGATGCGTACAGCGGAATACAGATGACATCACCGACGATCCATCCGATCCAGTTTTCCACTTTCTTGCGGGCCATAAGCCACATAGCCACGATGAAAATGGAGGTGGTCAGGGCATCCAGGTTGGGCACCGTGCTGTCGGTGAAATACATGAGGATATAACGCAGCAGCACGAAGAATACGGCTAAGGCTATCACGTTGATGATGTGATAGGTGAGGTTGCACCACGTGATGGCCAGAACCTGCCTGTCGGTATCCTTGTGAGTCCAGCTGTACCACCCGTAAACGCTCATGATGAAATAGAAGAAATTGATGCCCATCAGAGCATACAGCCCCGCCTTAAAGCTGAGGTAGACATAGATGAGCACATTGATGATGCCGGTGGGATAGACCAGAATATTCTCTTTCCTGGCAAACCACACGCTCAGGATGCCGAAGATAACGGCGATGATTTCCACCCAGGAGGTGTGGAGGGTGTTTTGATAGAGTTGTTCAAACATGGCAGGAAAAATAACTCCGTCATGGCTGTCAGGCCGGTCTTATTTTTACTTCCGACCGGGCATTCAGAAAGATACCTGTGAATTTATTTTGAAAATGCAAAGAACCTTTCTATATTTGAGAACAAAATTACAATTTATAGCGAATGGTGATATTCACTTAAACAGCTCAGGCTATGAAAAAAACATGTTCCTATCTGATGATCCTTGCGTCGGTGGCTTTTCTTCTCAGCGGGTGCCTCACATGCGAAAAGAAAGAATATTCCTTTGAGATGACAGGTAAGAATTCAGGTAAGCTCACTATCCGGTTTATCAACATCATGTCGGTGATGGATGAAGGCAATGACGTGTCCTCTGAAGATTTCGACGAATTGATCAACACATACCTGTATGGTGATCAGCTGGAAAATGATTTTCCGGAAGCTACCGACATTCAAAAAAAGTTGTATGAGGAAAATGGCATGTTGTGTGCCGAGGTGACCATGCAATTCGACCATCTTGATGCCGTGAGGCTGTTTCAATATGACCGCAAGAGCCCTGTCATGTACTCGTTATGCAGTGCCTGGGAGAATGAGACCTTCCTCGATGCCAACGGCACATATGGTGGCGAGGTCATGCCCGTGGTGTTTTGGCCGGAAGGTACGACGACCCTGAGCCTCACCACACAGGTCACCATCCCCGACGAATCCTGTGTGAGTCTCATAGAGCAATACAATAACTGGAAGAACGAATAGGATCACCGGTGGCGGACGTTCGGCGGCCCCTGTTCCCTGATCTTCTGCAGCAGCACCCGCTGGAAGTCCTTATCGGCCTGGAAAAGAAGCACGACTTTTTTGATGGGTAACACGCTTTTGTATTTGATGTAATATTCCTTTTCCAGATCGAGCAAACGCTGCTCCTGGATGATCTGATCATCGGCGATCCTGGACGCTTCGGCATCGGTCAGGGTGTCAATATCGATATCATGCAGGTCAGCCTCTTTGCGGAATTCTCTTTTTATGGCTTCCTTTTTCGATTCGTATTCATTATACACGGGCCAGAACTTCTGGGCTTCCTCGGGGGTGAGGTTAAGACGGGTGGTGATAAAAGCTATCTTCTGAGCCCTGATCTCCTCCCTTTTCTTTTGAAAATCACGGTCATGCTGGGCGGATAATAAACCTGTCGCGCCCGTTAACAGGATGGCGATGAGGCCTGCCTTTAACAGGTTATGATATGTGTTCGTCATTGTAAGGAATATTTGGGTTAATATTAAAGATCTGTGTTTACGGCTCAGAGATCATAGATCAGATCTTCATTGTTATAATCCTTCACCAGGTAGTTGATGATATCCTCACCGGTGAGGCTGTCGCCGGGGACTGACGGAACGAAGGAGGTCATCTCATGTGCCAGCGTTTCCATCAGAATGGCATCGTCAAAGTTGATGACCTGCCGGCCGTTCTCGTCAAACACCAGATCCCAGGTGGTCATGCCGGCCGACGACATGTTAAACGTTCTCTTTGACGACAATAACCAGTAAACGGCAGCTGCCAGGAATAGTAAGATAACGGCTGCCACGGCCAGACGTGCCGGCGCGAGCTGCAAATGCCGGTGTTGACGCCGTGTTGTGGGACGCCCCTGATGAATCTTGTCAAGGATGATGCGCGGCAGCGTGTCAAAATAACCTTCGGGCGTAATGAAAGGATTCACATCCTTCAATCTGGAAAGCAAAGACTGCTTATCATGATCAGATTCCTGGGGATCTATTTTTCTGATTTTTGTCATTTTATATTATAAGAGTGAAAAATCGCCTTAAGGTTTAATGGTTCATAATGTATTTCTCTATTTTTTTCGCCGCATGGTGATAGGATGCTTTAAGAGCTCCCGCCGATGTCTTCAGTATCGCTGACATCTCCTCATAGGGCAGCTCATCATAATACCTCATCGTGAAGACGATGCGCTGTTTCAGCGGCAATGTCAGGATAGCCTGATGGAGTGTGGTTTGCACCTCATCACCGCTGAAGTACGGATCATCATGAAGCGATTGCGCCAGATCGCTTTCAACGTCACCCAGGGGCAGGAGAAAGCGGGTGCGTTTATGTTTCAGGAAGCTGATGGCCTCATTGGTGGCAATGCTGTAAATCCACGTGAACAGTCGCGACTGCTCCCTGAAACGGTCTAAGTTCTCCCAGATCTTCAGAAAGACATTCTGAACAAGATCGTTCGTATCGTCATGGTCGATGACCAACCTCCTGATATGCCAGTACACGGGTTTCTGGTAGGTGTTCACCAGAAGCTCGAAACCGGAGTGCCTGGTGACCTCATCACGGAACAAATCCAAAATCTCCTTGTCGGGCCGGTCGGAAGTCACAGGTGTTGAAAATCAATTGGAATAAAGATTGACGGTGGTGCTTACACCGGATTCAATCTTAAAAGTTTTTTCAATTGTATACAATGAATGGTTGAGGTATTTGGAACGGAATACAACAGCATAGGTCCCCGGCTGAAGCATTAGCGATTCCTGCAATGTGTTTTCACGCAGGTCATAGATCCATTGCATCCGGTTATTTATTTTTGAATAAAGGCTGCCGTAACCGTACACCGATTTCTGGATGATGACAATGCCCGGCGACGGTATTTCGACGGTGGTGGTGTGACTCTGGCTGATGTCGACATCCGGTACCATGATGCGTGGCAGGCACAGAATCTCCAGGTCGTATTTACCAGTGAGGTATTTGGCTGTGGTCCCGAAAGGCTGTACATTGAGGGTCTCCATCTTGCCGTTCTGCCGTATGATACAGTTCAGGTCGCGCAGCGTCAGGTCGTTGTTTCCTACCTTCAGCCGGAGGTAACCCTGGGGTGTGCTGATCGGGATGATGGTGTGCTGCCCCGGTGTCAGCCTCAGACTGTCGGCCCTCACCGGTGGCAGGGTGTGAACCACGATGTCGTAAGTGATCAGCGGATCGATGAGGATGGTGTCAGGTAATCCCTTGTTGTTCAAAGTATGTATGAAATTGTACTTGACGGCACCCGTGAGGTTGTCATAGAAGGTCATGTTGACATTGGTCTCGGTGGGATTACCGTCGGCATCGAGAAGGTTGACCTGGGCTGTCGTCGAATTAAGGGCCTGTGAGATGACCACTTTTAAAACCGTCTGGAAGTTGTGTTCGGTGGAGGCATCGAAATAATTCCCGACGCATTCAAAGTCGGCCCTGAAATCACGCCCTATGCCTATGATGAATGGCTTGAGCATGATCCCTTTTTGCTGGAGTGCCCTCGACACGGCGCAGGGATCGCCACCGCACTCTTCATCGCCGTCGGTGATCAGAACAATGATGTTGCGGCAGTTTTCGCAGGGCGTGAAGTCCTTCTCTGTCTGTTCCAGAGAATAAGCGATCGGCGTGGTGCCGCGGGGCACCAGATTTTTGAGGATGCTTTCAATGCGTGAGATATTATTCTTACCGATCGGAACTTCCAGCCGGGTGTCGTTGCAATCTTGCGGCGGCACGGGTTTCTGGTGCCCATAAACACGCAGGCCCATCTCCAGGTTGGGAACACCCCGCAAGCTGTCAAGCATGCGCGCCAGCAGATCGCGGGCAATGTTGAACTTGATGCCGCTTTGCCATTGCCCTCCCATGCTTTGAGAAGCATCGAAGACAAACAGGATACGCGTGGTCGGCGGAATAGCCTCTTTCTCACCCTTGTTTTGGGAAAAACCTGCCCCAGGGCTCATCAGAAAAAGAGAGGTGATGACCGCCGGCACGAGGCTACGTAAAATACCATATGAATGCGCGCTGATAATGTCGGTTGATATATGACCCTGATGTCTGTTTAACGTAATATAATGAATGATAGTGTTCAAAAATAACGAAAAAATGATGATATTCCTGTTGAAATGTGCTGATTTGATAAAAGAGATAATATCCGGTGGTGTTGTCGTACCTTTTATTACTTTTGAAGCTTTCAACTGTTTTTACGTTTCATGAAAAAAAATATCCTGCTCCTCTTTTTTTCATTGCTATGTTTTTTTACCTGTCACGGATTGAGGTTATATGCGCAGCCCCGCCAAATCCTTTATGGATTTGACAGGCATGTGGATAACCGGTGGGTCGATTCGGTATTGCGGACCCTGACGCCCGAGGAGAGGATTGCACAGCTTTTTTCAGTCAGGGCTTATTCAAGGGGGGACAGGGATGAGATGAAAAAGATCGGCGACCTGCTGAACAGATACGCTATCGGAGGGCTGACCTTTTTCCAGGGCGGGCCGGTGCGGCAGGTGCTACTCACCAATTATTACCAGAGACTGGCCAAAGTGCCCCTGCTGATATCCATTGATGCCGAATGGGGCTTGGGCATGCGGCTCGACAGCACCTGGTCGTTTCCCTGGCAGATGACGTTGGGAGCCGCCGCTGATGATTCGCTCGTATACAGAATGGCCGGTGAGATCGCCAGGCAGTGCAAACGCCTGGGCATACAAATGAACCTCGCCCCGGTGGTCGATATCAACAGCAATCCGGCAAATCCGGTGATCGGTTACCGGTCGTTCGGTGAAGACAAACACCGTGTGGCGGCCCTGGGCCTTCAGTATATGCGTGGCTTGCAGGACCATGGTGTCATCGCCGTGGCCAAACATTTTCCAGGCCATGGCGACACGGGCGAGGACTCGCACTATACACTGCCTGTCATCACCCATTCCGGCGACAGGCTGGATAGTGTCGAGCTGGTGCCCTTCCGCCGTCTGATACAAAATGGTGTCGGTGGCGTCATGACCGCCCACCTGTTCGTGCCCGCATATGACTCCTCACCGAACGTCGCCGCCACACTGTCACCCTCCGTGGTGACAACACTGCTGCACAACTCGCTCGGCTTCAACGGACTGACCATCACCGATGCCTTAGATATGAAAGGGGTCACCGGATATTTTGCGCCGGGCGACATTGAAATAAGGGCTTTCCTTGCCGGCAATGACATTCTGTTGCTGCCGCATGATGTGCCTAAGGCTGTCCGCCGTTTTAAACAGGCTGTCAACGATGGGATCATCAGCCAGTCAGATATTGATGCGCGGTGCCGCAAGATCCTGACATATAAATACCTCGCCGGTCTGAGTCATTATAAGCCGGCCGACACCGCTCATGTCATACGCGATCTCGACAGGGGCGAGGCCAGGCTGATCACACGTCAGATCTTTGAGAAGGCCGTCACACTGGTCCGCAACGACGGTGACCTGATCCCGCTGAAACTTAACGACACACTGCACATAGCCACGCTCTCCCTGGGTACGGACGGAACGACACTTTTTCAGGATATGTCGGACAATTTCGCCGCCGCCGCTCATTTTTACCATCCCTATGAAGGTCTGGACAGCTTGGCCGACAGCCTTCTGAATGCATTGAAACCATATAACCTGATCATCATTTCACTTCATGGTCTCTCTTACCGGCCACAGATGAACTACGGCATGACACCGGAGTTACTGTCCCTGCTGTCACGTCTTCAGGAACAAAAAAGCGTCATCCTCGATGTTTTTGGCAGCCCTTATGCACTGGCGTGGCTGGACAGCCTGCGGCATGCCGCGGCTATCCTGGTCTCCTACCAGGATACCCCTGACGCACAGGAGGTATCGGCACAGATCATCTTCGGCAGCTTGCCGGCCCGGGGTCATCTGCCGGTGACAGGCTCCGGGGCGTTCCCTTTGAACAGCGGTATCGTGACACGTGAAACCGGAAAACTGGCCTATGTGATCCCTGATGAAGCGGGAGTCAGCCGGGAGGACCTGTATGGTATCGACAGCCTCATCAACAGGTGCATGGCCGATTCCGTTTTTCCCGGGTGCCAGGTGATGGCCGCGAAAGACGGAAAGGTCTTTTACCAGCGATCGTTCGGGTACCACCGCTACGATCGCTCCCGGCCGGTGAAGAACACGGACCTTTATGATCTGGCATCAATAACCAAAGTGGCCGCCACAACGCTGGCCGTGATGAAACTGTACGACGAAGGCCGGATAGACTTGGACAAGACACTATCGGATTACCTGCCTTTTATCAGGGGCACCGATAAGGAGGCGATCCTTCTGCGTGACATAATGACCCATCAGGCCCGCCTGAAAGCCTGGATACCGTTTTACCAGGAGGTGGTGCATGACGGCATACCCGACACGAATGTTTTCAGCCATGCCGTTTCCGTGCGCTTTCCTTACAGAGTGGCCGAAAGTCTTTACATCCGGCGTGATTACCCTGATATCCTTTATGACACTATCGTTGTCTCCCCTCTGATAAAGCAGAAAAAATACCTTTACAGCGACCTGGGCTTTTATTTCCTCAAACGCATCATCGAAGACATTACCAACAAGCCGCTCGAAAATTACGTTGAGAGAAATTTTTACCGTCCGCTGGGACTCACTACCATGTGTTTCAGACCTCTGGAGCACACAATCCGTGACGACATTGTTCCGACGGAGATGGATACCGTGTTCCGGCACCAGCTTCTGTGGGGCGACGTCCATGATCCCGGCGCAGCCATGCTGGGCGGCGTGTCGGGTCACGCCGGTCTCTTCTCCGATGCGAACGACCTGATGGTGATCATGCAGATGCTGTTGCAGCACGGTCGTTATGCCGGAAAGCAATACATCGACAGCGCGACGGTGGCCGGGTTCACACGGCGCCAGTTTCCCGGGAACGGCAACCGGCGGGGACTGGGCTTCGACAAACCCGACCCGTTGCTGAAAGACAAAGGCCCTGCCTGCACGCTGGCCTCACCGGAAAGCTTCGGACACACCGGCTTCACAGGGACATACATATGGGCCGATCCCGTCAACGACCTTATATTCGTCTTCCTCTCCAACCGGGTGCACCCGTCATCACTCAATAATAAGTTGATCGACAGAGATATCAGGACCACGTTACAGAAAATGTTCTATGAAGCATTGAAGAAAGGCGGGAAACACCCCGCTTTATGACAGGGCTGTCATTCTTTCTCGCTGAGGAGCGGGACGAAACGGAACAGGCCATGTTCCTCGGTCTTGTATTCATCCTCCGATAATTTGATGACACGGGTCATGACCTGAACATCACCGCCGCCAAGAGGCAGTACAAGCATTCCCCCGACCTTCATTTGCTCCTTAAGAGTCGCGGGTATGACCGGTGCGGCGGCGGTGACCAGTATCTTATCGAAGGGAGCGAAGGCAGGCAGTCCCTTGTATCCGTCACCGTAAAACACTTTGATGGTGTTGTAGCCCATCTCGGCCAGGAGGCTTTTCGACTTCTGGTAAAGGCTTTTTATACGTTCGACGGTGAACACCTTGGCGCCAAGAAGTGAAAGGATGCAGGCCTGGTATCCTGAGCCTGTGCCTATCTCCAGGACTTTGTCGCCTTTTTCAATCTGCAGAAGCTCCGTCTGATAAGCTACCGTATAAGGTTGTGAGATCGTTTGGCCGGCACCGATAGGGAAAGGCTTATCCTCATAAGCATATTTCAGAAAAGACGAATCGAAGAAGAAATGCCGCGGGACATCCTCCATGGCTTTCAGCACCTTCTCGTCCCTGATGCCCTTGTAACGTATACCGTCAATAAGCTGTTTACGGAGCCCTTTGTGCTTGTATGAATCGATCATTTCCAAATGACCAGAGGAATAACAGGATAATAAAATTCATACGAAATTACTAATTTCGTCCGTCCAAATTTTTACATTTGCTAAAATTTTAGGTCATGTTGAAGATAGGTGTGCTGGGAGCCGGTCATCTGGGCAAGATACATATCAGATGCATTCGCGAGATCGATGACTATTTCCTGGCCGGATTCTATGATCCCGATCACCTGACGACGGAACAGGTCAAAAACGAATTTGGCCTGGTGAATTTCCATTCCGTCAGCGATTTGATCGAAGCGGTGGATGTCGTGGATATCGTCACACCGACGGTGTCGCATTTCAGCTGTTCTTCCATGGCTTTGAAAAG
Source organism: uncultured Lentimicrobiaceae bacterium (assembly GCA_964628285.1). Lineage (GTDB taxonomy): Bacteria > Bacteroidota > Bacteroidia > Bacteroidales > JAGONC01 > JAPLDP01. The sequence goes on along the minus strand of CAZVNP010000013.1, from coordinate 25,861 downwards.
GTCCAAGCATGTCTTCATTGAGAAGCCTGTGGTGGCTACGCCTGCCGAGGCCAAGGAGCTGATCAAGATAGCCGAGGAAGCCCATGTGAAGGTGCAGGTCGGTCATGTCGAGCGTTTCAATCCAGCCTTTATGGCGGTGCGTCCATACCTGCATCAACCCATGTTCATCGAGGCACACCGCCTCGCCCAGTTTAATCCGCGCGGCACCGACGTGCCCGTCATCCTTGATCTGATGATACATGATATTGACATCGTGCTGAGCGTGGTCAATTCGAACCTGAAAAAAATTAACGCCAGCGGAGTGGGCGTCGTCAGTGACATACCCGACATCGCCAACGCCAGACTGGAATTCGACAACGGCTGCGTCGCCAACCTCACGGCAAGCCGCATTTCCATGAAGAACATGAGGAAATCACGGTTCTTTCAGAAAGATGCGTACATCGCCGTGGACTTCCTCGAGAAATCGCTCGAGATCATTCGCCTGAAAGATGTGACACACGGGAAAACGGATCCTCTGTCGATGATCATCGACCTGGGTGGCGGCAAAGGTAAAAAGGAGATCTATTTTGAGAAACCAGAGATAAAACATGTGAATGCCATCAAGCTCGAGCTCGAATCCTTCGCTCAGGCCATCATCCACAACACGGTGCCGCCGGTGACCATCTTCGACGGTTACAGGGCCATAGAGGTGGCCTATCAGATCATGGACAAGATACAAATGGCTCCCGGGAATCTCTGACAGGGATATGAAGGTCGACATTTAATTAATACGGCCATGCCCGGCAATATAAAACGTCGTTTTCCGTTTAATTTCAGCAGTCGATTCAGGTCATTGGTCAGGTTTTTATAATGATAGGCAGAAGTCTACACATTTTCTTCATTTTTATCTTTTTCTCTTCTTTGTTCTTCTTTTCCTGTTGCAAGAACGATGATAAATATCTCGTCCCCTGCTATATCCGCATCGACACCATCCGGCTTACCGTCAATCCGGCGCTGGCATCACAGGAAGGCTCCTTGTCGGGTAACATCGTCGATGCCTGGGTGTATGTGGATAATGATCTGATAGGTGCCTTTGAGCTGCCGGCCCGTTTTCCTGTCCTCAAGGAAGGCCCCCATACTTTGACGGTGCGTGCCGGCATTAAGGTCGATGGCATCGCCGGCAGCCGCGCCGATTATCCTTTCTATACGTCGTATGCCAGGGATGTTACCCTGGTCAGGGACAGCGTCATCACCGTCTCCCCGGTGGTGCAGTACAAGGACAACACCATCTTTGACTGGATGGAGGATTTTGAGAACGGCCACTCCTCGCTGGTTAAAAGCAGCCGCAGCGATACGTCGGTGCTGGTGACCTCCGATCCTGCCCTGGTGTTCGAGGGCAATTACTCAGGCATTGTGCACCTCGATGACATGCACACATTCTTTGAGGCGTTGACGCAGGAAGCCTATGATCTGCCTCAGGATGGCAGCAAGGTGTACCTCGAGATGAACTTTAAGACAGGCATTCCCTTTACGGCGGGTGTCTTCGCCAATGAGTACGACCAGTCGGTGCAGCAGGCCGTCTGCATATTAAATCCGGCACAACAATGGAAAAAGATCTATATCGACCTGACCAACGCGGTCGATCTGTATTATAATTCGGCACTGGATTACAATGTTTTCATCGGGGCTTTATATGATGGAACGGTGAATGACCCGGTTATCCTCATTGATAACTTGAAATTATTGCATTGACCCATGACACGGAAAAATAAACATAAACAGGTCGCAAAATACATCATTGCCGACATTGTGGCTGCCGCCCTGGCCTGGAGCCTGTTCTTTCTTTACAGGAAGTATAAGCTCGACCACCAGATATTCTATAACCTTGAACAGATTTTCTCCGACGTCAATTTTTATTATGGCGTCATGATCGTACCCGTTTTCTGGCTGATTCTTTACGTTCTCGTCGGAACATATAAGGATATTTTCCGTAAAGCCAGGTTGCGTGAGCTGGGTCAGACATTGCTCATCACTCTCATCGGGGTCGTCTTCATCTTCTTTGCCCTCATCCTCGACGATGTCGTTATCTCATATAAGACCTATTACCAGTCGTTTCTTGTGCTTTACGGGCTGCATTTTTCGTTCACCTATGCCTTCAGGCTTATCCTCACTACGGTGACGGTAAAAAAGATTCACCGCCGGCTTATTGGATTCAACACCATCATCATAGGAAGCAACGGCAACGCAGTGGATATTTACAAAGAGATCGAGGGCCAGGTGAAATCGAGTGGCAACAAGTTCGTCGGTTTTGTCAGCGTGCTCGATGACCATGACTATAAGCTCGGTGAGTTCCTGCCATACCTGGGTCCTTATAAGGATTTACGCCGGATCATTCAGAACCATGAAATCGAAGAGGTGATCATCGCCGTAGAGGAGACGGAACATAAGATCGTCCAGCAGATCATCACCGACCTGGAGGATATGCCGCTGGTCATCAAGGTGATCCCCGACATGCAGGACATCATCATGGGCGTCGTCAAGATATCCTCCATCTTCGGCGCCGCCCTCATTCAGATCACGGCGGAGCTGATGCCGCCCTGGCAACAGTCGGTGAAGAGAATTTTCGATATCGTCGTGTCGCTCGCCGCCATGATCCTTCTGATACCCTTTTATGTGATCACGGCGATCGGCGTGAGGTTGTCATCACCGGGTCCGGTCATTTATTCCCAGGAGCGCATAGGCCTGCACGGCAAGCCGTTTAAAATGCATAAGTTCCGTTCGATGTACCATAATGCGGAAAATGGCACACCCATGCTGTCATCCAGCAATGACACGCGCGTCACCCCCTTCGGTAAGTTCATCAGGAAAGTGAGGCTCGATGAGATCCCTCAGTTTTATTCCGTGCTGGTGGGCGACATGAGCATCGTCGGGCCACGACCCGAACGCCAGTATTTTATCGACCAGATCGTGAAGATAGCCCCTCACTATAAGATGCTTCACAAGGTCAAACCCGGCATTACCTCATGGGGCCAGGTCAAATACGGTTATGCTGAAAATGTGGAGCAGATGGTCGAACGCCTTAAATTCGACCTCCTTTACATCGAGAACATGTCCTTAGCCATGGACTTGAAAATATTGATATACACCATCCTTATCGTCATCCAGGGACGAGGGAAGTAACATCTTTTATGTTCCACCTTTAACCGACCTCCGTCCAGTCGTCAGTCGTCAGTCGTCAGTCGGGTGAGGATGAGCTGATTAGTCTTTGCTTGCGCACGTTTGCAACGCGTGCCGGAATAAGAGATGATGTTCGGATTGATATGTTTCTTTTAACCACTGAGGGCACAGAGGAGGTCCAGAGGGCGCAGAGGAAAATAAATAAATTTTTTAATCCTCAGTGAACCTCCGTTTTTCCCCAGTGTCCCTCCGTGGTTAAATAAAACCTTTCTCTTCCCAATTTTCAACACACATTAACGAACATTCAATGATTTGCCCCTATCCCCCTGATTCCTTCCCCAACATAGGAGAAGGAGTGGGGTAGGGGGCTGTACAGTTCGCAGCTTATCTCACAGCTCCCCCTTCTCAATCATCTGCACGATCATCTCAATATCCCTGTCCTCGCCTGTGGGATCGTATCTAACCTTCAGGTTGTACCCGAATATCCGCGCCAGCGATTGCCAGAAAAAAGCGACAAACTGTCCCCGCAGTTCCCCGACCAGTTCATAGGAGGAAGAGCCGGTCTCGCGGTCTACCAGCTTGATGAGTATGGTGCCCTGCGTAAAATTAAGATCTTTTATCTCATCACCATAGCGGTCCATCAGCTCCTGTTCAGCCTGCCTGAGGATGCGTTTTTTTTCCTTTTCGTCGGTGACCCCTGCCAGCTCCGTGCTGTACTCCTCCAGCTTCTCCCTGGCGATCACGGCATAGGGGTAAACCTTTATCACATTGCGCACCAGACGGCCGTAACGCCTCTCGGCACGGCCATTTCTATAGTAGGCTTTGCCGATGACGTTAAGCTGGGGTAAGTTGATGATGTAAAGGGTGTCGCCATTGACGTCTATGATCATGGCCGGAGCGGAACGGGGCTCCTGCGAAAAAACGGTGACGGCACAGCAGGAAAATAAAACCGTAACGAGGAAAGTTTTCATTCTGCTATCCCCATGGGGATGATTAGGCAACTTTCAGCCGGGCCACATTCGTTTTGCGCATCTTCTCTTCGGCATAGTCAACGGTAATATGAACGGCTTTAACCGAATTGTCCGACGGCAGCTCGAACATGGCATCGGTCATGATGGCTTCGAGGATGGAACGCAACCCCCGGGCCCCCAGGCGAAATTCAATCGACTTGTCGACGATATAGTCCAGCACGGCATCGTCAAAGGTCAGCTTGATGTGATCCATGGCGAACAGCTTGATGAACTGCTTGATGATTGAATTTTTAGGCTCGATGAGTATTCTTCTCAGTGTTGCTTTATCTAAGGGGTTCATGAAGGTGATCACGGGCAGACGGCCGACGATCTCGGGTATGAGCCCGTAACTGCGCAGGTCCATGGGGGCGACGAACTGCATGAGGTTGTCCTTGTTGATGGCATCCTTCACCCTGGCGGTATTGTAACCGATAAGATGGGTCTCCAGCCGTGAGGCTATTTTCTTTTCAATGCCGTCGAAAGCGCCGCCGGCGATGAACAGGATGTTCTGCGTGTTGACCTGTATCATTCTCTGCTCGGGATGCTTGCGGCCACCCTGCGGCGGCACGTTCACGAAAGAGCCTTCGAGCAGCTTGAGCAAAGCCTGCTGCACACCTTCTCCCGACACGTCACGGGTGATGGAGGGATTGTCGCTTTTGCGCGATATCTTGTCGATCTCGTCGATGAAGATAATACCTCTCTCGGCCGCCGCCACATTGTAATCGGCCACCTGCAGCAGACGAGTGAGGATGCTCTCCACATCCTCACCCACATATCCGGCCTCGGTGAGCACAGTGGCATCGGCGATGCAGAAGGGTACGTGCAGCATCTTGGCAATGGTGCGGGCCAGCAAAGTCTTGCCCGTACCCGTCTCACCCACAAGGATGATGTTCGACTTTTCTATCTCCACCTCGTTCTTGTCATTGGCATCGAACGGCTGTGAGATGCGTTTGTAATGGTTGTAAACGGCAACAGAGATGATCTTCTTGGCCTCTTCCTGCCCGATGACGTACTGGTCGAGGTACGCTTTGATCTCAGCAGGCTTACGCAGCTCCAGACGACCGGTGTGCACCGGCGTCCTGGCGGCGAACTCCTCGTTTATGATCGACTGCGCCTGAGCCACACAATAATCACAGATGTGAGCGTCGAGGCCGGCGATAAGGACGTTGGTGTCCTTCTTGGAGCGGCCGCAGAAAGAGCATCGTTCATAAGTACGGGCCATGATTCAGATTATACGTAAAAAATTAAACGTTGGATACCTTGTCAGCTTTTTTCCATTTTATTGCGGTGCAGCACCTCATCGATCATACCGTATTCCTTGGCTTCATCGGCTGTCATCCAGAAGTCCCTGTCGGCATCCTTCCATATCTTTTTATAGTCCTGACCTGAATGGACGGCGATGATGTCATAAAGTTCTTTTTTCAGTTTCTGTATCTCCCGCGCCGTGATCTCGATGTCGGAGGCCACCCCTTCTGCGCCGCCGGCAGGCTGGTGGATAAGGATGCGGGCATGCGTCAGCGCCGTGCGTTTGCCCTTGGTGCCGGCACACAGCAGGATGGCACCCATGGAGGCGGCCACACCCGTGCAGATAGTCGCAATGTCAGGAGCAATATACTGCATCGTGTCGTAGATGCCCAGACCGGCATAAACGCCGCCACCGGGCGTGTTCAGGTAGATCTGAATATCCTTGCGCGAATCGGTCGACTCCAGAAACAGAAGCTGCGCCTGGATGATGTTGGCAACATAATCATCGATGAGTACACCCAGAAAAATGATGCGGTCCATCATCAGCCGGGAGAAGACATCCATCGTCGCTATGTTCAGCTGCCTCTCCTCGATGATGGTGGGGGAGATGTAACCCCCCTCGAGACGTATGTACCTGTCGAGGTTCAGACTGCTGATGCCCCGGTGTTTGATGGCATACTTGCGGAATTCGTCGTTGTTCATAGAGCTGATTTTAGTATTTCGTTTGTCCTGCAAATTTAATAAATTCTTCGTAGGATACGACGCTCGTGGTCACAGAAAGCCGCGACCGCAACAAGTCTCTCAGCTTGGTGTCGTAAAGGTAATCGTTGATCTTTTCCACCTCTTCCTTGTTTTCCATTACCATGTCGACCAGCCTGTCGAGCCGCTGGTCCCGTTCCGTATCACCGGCAGGTTCATGCCCGTGACCCTGTTCAGTGTCATGTTCATGTGGCTCCGGGCTGAAATAATGACGGATGTAAGACCGGATGTCGGCATCGGTCACTTTGATGTCGTAGTTTTTAAAGAGTTTGTTCTCGATGAGTTGCCACCGCAACGACCGGGCATAAAGCTCAAAATCGGCCTCGACCTGTTCCATCGTCATCTTTTTTTCAGATGTCTCAAGCAGGTAACGTTTCAGGAAATCCACAGGAAGGCTGATGTTGGTTTCCTTAATGAGCAGGTCTTTGATGTTCGACATGAACAGCCGCTCGCTGCTGGAAGCCAGTGATGCCTCTAAGTCATTTCTTACATGCTGCCTGAATTCTTCTTCCGATGCAAACAAGTGGTTAGGGTAAACTTTTTCGAATAACACGCTATCGACGGGGGCAGGTTCGAAGTGCGAGATTTCGTTGACGGTGAATCGAAAGGGTGACTCGAGGTGTTCGGCTTCTTCCTTTTTGATGCCCAGCATGGAGGCTGTGTCGGCGGCGCTGCCCGTGGCCCTCATGGGATGGTATATGATCTGCTGGTCCGGCGCGGCACCAATGAACTGGTTCCTGGTGTCGGGATCCTTGATGAAATGTACCGATATCGTAGTTGTTTTACGGATGCCTTTCTCTTTTTCGTTCCCGTTTTCATCCAGCTCGACGAGTTCGCCTTTCACCACATCATCCTCACCGGCCGCTTCTGCCGGGGAGGTCGTCCCAAACCTGTAGCTGTACTCTTTAATTTGGTTGTCGATCATCTCATCCTCGATCTTGACCTTGTAAAAGTCGACTTTCATCTGGTCCGACAGCTCAATGTCGAAGTGAGGTGTCAGGGCAATGTCGAAATAAAACTCAAAGTCTTTCTGGTTATCCGGGTCGATCTCTTTGCCTTTCTCCTTGTTGGCCAGCGGCGTGCCCAGCAGGTCGAGCTCATTCTGCTTGATATATTCGTCGAGTGAGTCGGACAGGCGTTTGTTGAGTTCTTCCGAGATAACGCTCCTGCCATATATCTTACGCACCATGCCCAGCGGCAGGTGGCCGGGCCGGAAACCGGGGAGGTTGGCCTTGCGCCGCAGCTCTTTCAGTTTTTTCTCCACCTCTTCCTGGTAATCTCCGGCCTGTATCTCGATCTTAATGGTCGCCGTGAGCTCGCCCGTGGCTTCATGTGTGACGTTCATCAGGGATTATTTTTGATTATAAACAGTTAAATACATAAAAAGTGCGGATGAAGGGACTCGAACCCCCACGCCTTGCGGCACCAGATCCTAAATCTGGAGCGTCTACCAATTCCGCCACATCCGCATATGCCGGGAAATAACCACTCTGAGACGTGTGAAGCACATGGTCAGTATCTTACGGACATTGTCCGTAAATATATGTTTCCCGGGGGTGCAAAATTATGAAAATATCCAATATTCAACACAGAATACAGAACATCAATCACGAATGATGAATGAGAACGTGAATGACAAACAATTCACAATAAAGAATTAACTTTGTAGTTATGAACTTAAGTTCATAATGATAACATAACAATCTTTCGGATGAAGTTAGTTACACTGGTCTTTCTGTTGTTCCCTTTGCTGGCGTTGGCTCAGGAAACGGGATCCCTTACAGGTCATGTGGTGGACGGACAATCCCATCAGCCTTTGGCCGGTGTGGAGATCACTTTAGAAACACATCCGGCAGGAACAGTGTCCGACATATGGGGTACATTCAAACTGGACCGCATCCCGCCGGGGAGTTACGTCTTGCATCTGCGGCATCTCGGATACAATGAGATAACCAGGAAAATTCAAATACAACCGGGAAGAGATCGGGTGATGACACTGGAGATGTTCCCTGCTGTCCATATCCTGAGGGGAGTGGAGGTCAGGGACACCCTGATCCGTGACGGTGCGGCGGAGCATCTGCCTTATTTGAAACAGATAGAATTAAAGAAACAGGTCAGGCAGTCGGGCTTCAGTGATGTCGGGGAGTACTTGCGGACCTTACCCAATATAGCGGGCATCCGGAAGGGCGGATGCAACATCGATCCTGTCATCCGCGGATTCAAATACAGTCAGCTGCTGGTCGTGATAGATGACGGCATGACCATCGAAGGCGGATGCCCGAACCGTATGGATCCGGCCGTGTCACACATCGAACCGGAAGACATCGAGTCGCTGGAAGTGATCAAAGGTCCTTATGCCATGCGCTATGGTTCTTCGCTCGGGGGCGTGATCAACATCAGGACCATCAGACCCCGTCCCTTTGAGACCTTTACCGCAGATGCGACGGTTTATCTTGGATATACCGGTAATCCCGCCGGCCGGAAAGAGCATCTGGCTGTCGAAGGCGGCAATCGTACCCTCTTTTTCAGATTTTCTGCCAATGACAAAAAGAATGAGGATTATAAGGCAGGCAATGGGGAGACCGTTGAAGCAAAAAGTCATAAATATAATCTGACAGGACAATTAGGATTGAAGGTTGCCCGTCAACATGAGCTTCTTCTCTCCTATGACCGTTCCTATGGCAGGGGAATCCTTTTTCCGACCCTGCCTATGGATGAGAGGGAAGACAACACCTCCCTGACATCACTGGATTATACATGGCACATTCTTGCAAGCCCGTGGAAAACACTGAAGGTGAAACTCTACCAAACTAATGTGGACCATTTGATGGACAACAAGAACAGGTCGATCTCCGATACGATGGTAGCGGTCACCCACGTGCTGTCAGCCACCACAGGATTAAGGGCTGAGAGCCACTGGCAATCGGGAAATCAAGATGTTTACTTCGGCGTGGATTACCGCAACATCTCAAAAGACGGCCAGCGTACCAAAAGCGCTATCATGCAGCCCACACTCCCGGTATACGTCGAACAGATATGGAACAACGCGGTCATCCAAAATGCCGGCATCTTTGCCGAATACCGCGGCAGACATAAGCATGTTGAATGGATCGTATCGGCACGGTTGGATGACAACAAAGCCACTTCGGATGATATTGAAATCAGGAAGATGGATAAGGTGATCTATTCCTGCAGGAATAATACATCTGACTTTCTTAACCCGGGAGTGAGCATGGGACTGTACCATGACCTCAGCCGTTATTTTTCGGCAGGAATCATGATCGGCAGGGGTGTCCGGAGCCCTGACATGATAGAACGCTTTATCACCCTGCTTCCGGTGGGCTACGATAATTTTGATTATCTGGGCAATCCCCAACTTAAACCGGAAAAGAACAATGAAATAGACCTGACCGTGCGCTTTAATCATCCCCTTGCCGGTGCGGCTGAATTTAACCTGTTCTGTTCTTATGTGACCGGATTCATTACCGGCGTGATCGTGCCTCCGGCCGAGCAAAAACCATTATCCGACGGGGTGTTGGGCGTGAAACGTTTTCAGAATATTGAGCCGGTGCTTTTTCGCGGCATGGAGTTCAGCATGAAAACACCGGCAGAGAGCCTCTGGGAATTCACTTTGACAGCCGCGTATACCAGGGCGACCATATCGAAAATGACAAGGCTTGTATTGGATGACCAAAGCCAGATCACCGGCGAGGAGGAGATCAGACATGATCCTCTGGCAGAGGTGCCCCCTTTTGAAAGCACGCTTTCCTTCAGCTATAAATTGTTTGGATCCAGGCTTATACCCATCGCCGCCATACGGGTCACCGCCCCGCAGAATTATGTTTCACAGGCTTTTTATGAAAAAAAGACGCCGGGCTTTGTCGTGGCCGATTTACGCGTGAGCTATATGTTTAAATCAATGTTACAGATTTACGGAGGCGTTAATAATATTTTTAATGTGTTATATTATGAGCATCTGAACAGGAGGATCATCGGTTCAAGCCTTAATTTATACGAACCCGGAAGAAATTTTTATATTAACCTGATCGTTACAATATGAGATGAAGAAGTTGCGTATATTGCTGTTATTGATAGTTCTGATGCCTTTTTCATGTGAGGTGAACAAATCGTACCGGGTCACTTACTTAGTGACGGATTGTAGCTCCGGATTTGACATCTGGTACCGCAATGAAAACACGGATCTGATACATAAAAGAATCATCCCTGCCAGTGAGGAGGATGAATGGAAGTACAACTTTGTTGTGGAGGAGGGAGATATTGTTTTCATCTCAGCCATTTATGATGATATCAATTCGTCCCTGAAAGCAAAGATACTGATTGACAACAAGGTTTATAAGGAGGCTTTCAGTAAGCATGACACGGCAAATTTTGTCATCGTATCGGGGACAGTGCCTTATCATGATGAATGAGAGTATATTCATGAAATGAAAGGGAAAATTCATATATACAGCTTGGATGTCGGCCTTAAAGGCCCGGTGATATGTTATATTCTCATAGCCTTAATCATAAGCGTATATTCAGGATGCCGGCCTGATCATGAAGAGCCTGTGGCCGTTCAGACGGGAAAAATCATTTTCCGCTTTGAACATCATGTGAATGGAGCCCCTTTGATGAAGGATACCATGGCTTATACCAACGCTGCGGGAAACCATTACTTAGTGACGGAAGTGCAGTATTTTATTTCGGATGTGACCCTTCACAGGCATGACGGAGAGGACTATGTCATTCACCAATGGAAAGATATCTGGTATGTCGACGATGACATTCCTTCCACCATGCAATGGGATGTCTTTGATGATATCCCCAACGGAGACTACGATTCTGTCTCTTTCACCTTTGGCATCCCGGCGGCAAAGAACATCTCACTGATGTATGTCAATCCGCCTGAAAGGGATATGTTCTGGCCCGACGTGCTTGGCGGAGGCTATCACTATCTGAAGTTGAACGGCAAATGGCTTAACGACACCATGATCCAAAACCGTCCCTTTGAATTTCACCTGGGTATCGGTCAGATATACGCTCACGACAGCATCTATGTGCCTGATATCATCGGCTTCGTCCACAATGATTTCGAGGTTGTCCTTCCCGCATCGTCCTTCACCGTGAAGTCCGACACCATAGTCGACCCCGTCATTATGAACATTGAAAACTGGTTTCAGCATCCCTATGTTTTTGATTTTGCATCCTATCCTGAGAATATCATGCAGCGCCAGGATGCCATGCACATCGCCTGCATGAATGGCAAAGAGGATGTTTTTACAACCGGAGAAATTGAGAAGAAATCAGGCGAATAATGAATATCCAATACAGAACAAGGAACGTGAATGATGAATCCTGAATAAGAATGAGAATGAGAACGTGAATGAAGAACACTTCGACATTCTCATTCTTATTCACCGTTGGATATTGTTGTTCTGTGGTCGATATTCATTATTGGATATTCCCCCGCTCACCGCTTCACAAACCGCCCGCTGCTGACTGTCCCACCTTTGTATACCAACCGGACGATATATATTCCGTTTGTAAGGAAGGATACATCGGCAATGGCCTCTCTTTGACCTTTGGCAAGCGAGGCTTCAAACACTTTCCTTCCAAAGATATCGAAGAACTGTAGCGCGGACTTATCCTGGTACTGATGGTTGAAGTGAGAGATATGGAAAAAGCCATCTGTGCTTTGGCTGACAATACATTCAGGTAAGCCTATATGTAAATCACAAGTGGTTGGATTTGGCCATATCTTTAAGGGAGCGGTTGTTTCTTTCTCCGGCTCTTCGGGAATATTGACCACTACATCACAGTCAAGATTAATTGTGTCGGAAATGATGCCAGTTTCACATAAGCTGTCGTATGTGAAGGGCTGAGTGTAAATAGAATCATATTCAAGATCGCTGTTAACTTTAAACATGTAAAGATCCCAATTGAGAGCTCCTACGAAATAATTACCAATAATTACTATCTTATTATCAAAGGTTTTGGTTAATGCCCGGGGACTATAGTCATTGTCAATCAGAGTCTTTGTTTTTAAAAGGTAGCCTATTGAGTCGGTCTTAAATACACCACTATGGTAATATGTTTCATAAGGAAGCATCCATCCCCCACCTATCACAATTGCGGAATCATTGAGAAAAGTTAGTTTTGCAGCATTAGCATATTTTGTATTTTCCATCACATCTTTATGCCAAAGAGTATCTCCATACGCATTTAACTTAAATAAGATTGGGCGATGATTATATTGATATGATCTGTTTTGACCACAACCATAAATGTTAGTAAACGAATCTCCTTCTGAGTCAAATGCTTCTCCGCACATAAATTCGAAAGCTCCCCAAATTGTCTGGCTCCATTGTTTCATATCCTCATCAACTATAGCCCAATATGGTTTTATTATAAAAATATTAGAGCCTGGTTGATCTTCATGATAAATATTACCCGTTAAAACATACTTCTTATTATGAGTAACCAGCAGGTCGGCACAATCCTCATTAATAGTGCTCGATAGAGTATCACGGTAGACATTGTTCCATAGCAGTTCTCCATTTTTATCCAGTCTGAACAGCCATATCCTATTTCTCGTATCATATTCTGCATAATATGCAAAATAAGATATGTAACCACTATCTTCAAGTTGAAGGATATTTCTTGCAAAATCCATATTATCGGGCGTATTGTAAATTTTACACCATTCCTTTTCACCGCATTTATTTAGTTTCATGATGTATGGATCCATCATAGGATCATACTTACTAGTTGAACCACAAATAATATAACCACCGTCATTAGTCTGGCGTATTTCAGAAATTGGTGCCTGGTGCATGCCGTCATAGATTTTTTTTTCCCATAACATTTCCCCATTTATATCTGTTTTTAGGATCCAGCCCCACTTCGGTGTAATATTATCCGGCAGAATGTATGCGCCAATAACATAACCTTTATCATAGGTTTCGATTACATTACTTCCTCTGACACTTATATTATCTCCAAAAACCCTGATCCAATCCTGTGAGAATACATGGAAAGAGCTGACTGTCAGTAATAATGAAAAAAGGTATTTCCCAATCATATCCCGTTATTATCTTGATAAAATGAACTTTGTCTGGTTTTGAACTTTATTATTCCTAATCATTTGTATCAAATACAATCCCTGTTTCCAGTTTTTTGTTTTAATAACGACCTGATCTCTCATTTTATTCAAATTCATTTCCTGAATTAACTTCCCGTATGTATCTGTAATTCTAAAAGTGATATTGTTTGAATCGTTAATTGATTCGAATTCAATGATGATATAATCTCCGGCAGGATTGGGAAAAACCTTCAAATATGGTTTGTCTTGAACAGATGACTCATTTTTCGAAAAAGAGTAATCCATCACAGATGATTTCAGGTTTTCAGGAAAATTAAACGGCTCATCATATTGAAGTTTATCCAGTGCAATTAATATATTCCGTGCATAGACTCCCGGCATTATATAATCGTCATTTGCCATTGTTAACAAGGTATTTACTGACATAGAATCCATATCCTGCAATCCGGATGTATCGGTTTGCAGTTGCTCCAATATTCCAAAGAGTGTCACATAGTTGTCATACTCCATCTGCCCGGCATCATCAAAGTTAAAACTAAAAGGAATATCATCCAAAACACTGTTCATATCGTCTATATTATCCTGATAAAAATATGCATATGCCAGACGGTATTTACCTCTTAAAGACGGTTCACTGACAAGAAGGTCGATAAGGCTGTCATTCGCATAACTGTTTATGGTATCGTTCCTGTATAAATAGAAGAGTTTATCGAATGTTTTGCCGTACTCCTGCCTCCACCAGGCAATGTCAGCTTCAAGAGCCTCTTTGGAGCCGATAATATTGCGTCCCTGCATGATCTCATCCATCATGTAATCGGGGATGGTAACAAAACGGTCATCCAAAGCATCAAGCAGATCCTGGGATTTGGCCGATTGGGGATTTGCAACCAGCACATCTCGTATCATGGCACTTGGCAGAACCTCTTCTTTGTAAATAGCCGATTTCATGACCGTATCGGAAAGATAGGGCGATTCATTGAGCAGGTCTTGCCTTAACTCTTCAGCCTCATCCGGAAAGCTGGTCTGAACCTCGGTGTTTATTTCTTCCGTATTGCCTCCGTCAACCATTGATGTAAGTTGGGCTTCTCTTGTTTCAATCTCCATTGAAGATTGTTGCATCATCTCTTTACCGCCTTCACCACCACCTTCCAGTTTTGAAGGACAACTAGTGAGTTTATTGTAAGTTATATTATCTTGTTTATATCTGGAAAGATTTCCTGAAACAGAATCGGGATAAACCTCAACCGTATCTGGATGAAGATCATGATAAACATATTCAAAATAATTGCACCCTGTACCGTTAATGATATTGTAATCAATTGGAGGATGGGTGAAGGTGTTTCCTGCCGGAGCCGTATCATTAGCTATTCTGTACCCCTGGTGATAAGCTATTCCTCTATTTTGAGCAGGATAAGGACCAATGGGGCTGACAACCGAATAATCTTCAATATTATTTGAAAAATCATTGCATTTGATGCATAAGCCTTCATAATTTCCGTTGCGGTTCTCTCCCTCTGCAATGATGCCATATCCCACATGATCAAAGGTGTTATTGTAAATGCTGTTGTAATAAGGGCCGGAATTACGCACATATATCCCGCATCTGCCAAAACGCTCGCCATCCTGTGTGAAGTAGTTGTCTTCGATATGGTAGCCCGTCGACTCATTCAGATAGATGCCATACTTTTCCGCCGCAATTGTATCATTTAGCGGCAGCATGAAGACGTTGGATGTGACCTGAGCTCCGTCAATGCCGCTTATGTAAACGCAACGTTTGGTATTTGTAAATTCACACCCGTGGATGTAAACATGGCTGTTTGTACTGTAATCCGTGGCGTATATCCCGCGCCTCAACCTGATAAATTTGCACGGCTCGTACGAGGGGCAGGGCCTTAAGGAAGAAGTGCATCCCTGGTCCACCGAAAAGGTTGAGCCCAGACTGTATATCCCATTGCCGGCAGCGGCTTGTTCGCAGGTATTTTCAAAGGTGCACCGGGTAATGTGTATATCCGTCACATCGGTCATCCTGATAAAGTAATCAGCAAGGGTTCTGCCGGGCAGGTAACCGGTAGTGTTAAGGAAATGGCAGTTATTGAATGAGCCCATATTGGGATTGCGGTAGGCGAGAAATTCCACGGCAACCCTGTTATCGATAAAATTAGCGCTGTCACAGATGACAATACCTCCGGTGTAGGCGTAATCCGGTTGTCCATTAGCAAGTAACCGGTAAGCTCTGATACCTGTCTCGGCATGCTCGATAGTGCCGCCATTCTCTACCACCACCGTTCCCTGGTAATTGGGCTGCTGTGGCTGATCAGAGGTTCCGTGTACCTCGATGCCCCGCCAAAGTCCTTTGCAGGCGTTGGTGATTGTCCCTCCGTCAACGATGAGCATCGCTCCTCTTTTCACGATGATCGAGGCATCCTGGGATAAGGCTACACGACTATGAATTGTGAGAGTTGCACCTTTTTCAATGACAATGTTTCTGTCGATGTCGATGTTATCATTCCAGCGTTGATTTTCACTGATGACGAGAGGGGAGGAATCCGTAATACAATAGAAAACGCTATCGGGCTGACCCAGTACAAATGCCCGAAACAGAAATGAGATGCCAACGGTTATGATCGTTTTTTTCACTCCATAAATTTAAGGCAAGACTATATTATATCAAAATTAGTGTTGAAAATAATTTTGGATTTTATTGTGTTCTTTTCTTTGTCTTGACATCCCGCCTTTGGCGGGACAGGCGCCGAAAAGAACATAAAGAAACGAGCGAAGCGAGTTCACGAATACCTTAAAAATTAAACAATTACATGAGTAAAAGTCAAGGCTTCATAAAAATTCAGACAAATCTACGGCTCACTGCGCTGAAATTTGTGAACTCTTCCCGCCTGACGGCGGGAATCGGACAGCACAAATCTCTACACTCCTTTCGCCTTGATTTGTTGCTGAATTTTTATAAGGCCTCTCTTTACAATAACAATCGTTTTTCCTTCTGATGACTTCGTTACATCGCTACCTCGTTACTTCGTTACTTCGTTACTTCGTTTTCTCCTCATATTCTTCGTGGAACCACCATTTCAACTGCATCAGCGCCTGTTATTCCCCCGCTCACCGCTTCACAAACCGCCCGCTGCTGACTGTCCCACCTTTGTATACCAACCGGATAATGTAAATTCCATTTGTAAGAAAGGATACGTCTAGTGTGATTTTTCTTTGACCTTTGGCAAGTGGGAATTCGTATACTTTTCTTCCGAAGATATTGAAAAACTGTAGCATGGACTTATCCTGGTATTGATGATTGAAGTGAGAGATTTGGAAGAAGCCATCTGTGCTTTGGCTGACGATGCACTCAGGCAGGTCGATATGCAGCTCGCCGGTTGTTGGATTTGGCCATATTTTCAAAGGAGCGGTTGTTTCTTTCTCCGGCCCTTTGGGAATATTGACCACCACATCACAATCCAGATCTATTGTATCGGATACGATGGCATGTTCACAAAGGCTGTCATAAGTAAAAGACTGTGTGTAAATGGAGTCATATTCGAGATCCTGATTAAGTTTAAATAGATAAATATCCCAACCAGGTCCGTTATAAAAACTTCCGAGCAGCAAGAGTTTCTTATCAAAAGTCAAAAGACTACAGCCTATATTGTTATCTTCATTTATTAATTCCTTAATTTTAATTAGATTACCCATAGTATCTGTTTCTATAACACCTACCTGGCAGTCTCCTTCTTCATATTTCCAAACTGTTCCCATTACCAACGACGAATCATTAAGCCAGGTGATTGTACCTGAGACACCTAAGTCAGTGTCTTCCATTGTATTTTTATAAAATATTGGATTCCCATTTCTATCAAATTTAAATAGGCATGGCTTATCCCCATTTGTAAGTGTTTCATGTCTCCCCGTACTATAGAAATCACCACTTGAATTAATAACAGATTGAGATGCCTCTCCTGTAAATTGGTCATAATAAAGGCCCCATGTCAGATCCCAGACTTGCTCTCCGTTTTTATCAACTTTTATCCAGTATGGTTGTCTCCAATAAAGCCCTGAACCGGGAACAAGTTGATAATAATTCTTGCCTGTAATCAAATAATTTGAATCACTTGTTATAGTCAAAAAATATCCTTCTTCATTAATAATATTCGGATCATTTTGAGCATAGTAGTTAGTCCAGATTATTTCACCATTTTGATTAAGTTTAAATAACCAAATGCGCTTGTTAATTATATCATACCCAAAATATCTTATAATTCCAATATAATTACTATCTGGTAATTGTTTTATACTTCTACCATAATCAGAATCACCCCAGGTATTAAAAATTTTGCACCACTCCTTTTCACCACATTTGTCCAATTTCAGAATAAATGCATCTCCTGCAGGATCAGATATACCTGTTGTGCCAATAATTATATAGCCACCATCCGAGGTTTGTTGAATACCAGAAGGGCCGATAAGAAAACTACCATTTCCAATTTTTTTATCCCATAGGATCTCTCCATTTATATCTGTTTTTATTATCCATCCCAATTTTGATGTTCCTTCAAGTTTAATTTCACTAATAATGACATATCCATTATCATATGTTTCAATCACCCAATTTCCATGTGCATTGATATTATTTCCATATATTCGAATCCATTCTTGCGAATAAGAGACGAAATAAGATAAAATAAATAACAGAGTCAAAATAAAAACTCTATGCATTTAATATAAATATTTTAGATTTTATCATATAAAATTAGAATTCCTATAATTTATTTAAGTAAAACAAATTTAGTATTATTTTCTATCTTATTATTAATGATTAACCTAACCAAATAGATACCTTCATCCCAGTTAATGATTGGAACAATTATTTGATCATGATTCTTATTGACCGTTTTTACAAAAATAAGTTTCCCTGTCATATCTGAAATGGTAATCATAATATGATTCCCTATTTCTCCAGCATCATAATCAATAACTATATAGTTTTTTGCCGGATTTGGAAAGACTTTCAATAATGTATTGGTTACTTGCGGTTTCGTTTCATTACGGAAATTTGTATTCGGCTTTAATAATTTCAGAGGATCTGGAATATTAAATGGCTCATCATAAACCATTTTTTTTAAATTTATCAGGATATTGCGAGCATAAACGCCTGGTAAATATTGATCATTCTCCGACAGGACAAATAAAGTTTCGATTTGTGTACTATCAATATTACAAAGACCCGTGGTATCAGTCCTTTCTTGTAACAGAATATCGAAAAGAGCGACAAAATAATCATATTCCTGCTGTTCGTCACCATTCATTTCCATATTTTGGGGAATATTATATAGCACAATACTGGCCTGATTTATTTCATTTGATTTAAGAAATTGATAGACAAGAGAATATTTTGCCTGTAAATCCGGTACATTTTGCAGTAAATCGATCAAGCTATCTTTTGCCCAGCTGTTGGTTGTATCATTTCTGTAAAGGTGGAACAATTCGCCGTATATTCTGCTGCGCTGTTGTCTCCAGAAGGCAATTTCACTTTCCAATGCTTCTTTTGCTCCGGTTACAGTTTGTCCCTGAATTATCTCTGCAATCATGTCATCCGACATAGGATTGGTTTTTTCATCAAGCGCCTGCAATATTTCTTTAGACTTAGCTGAATGGGGATTCGCAACCAACACATCTCGCACCATTGCATTCGGAAAGACATTCTCCTTAAAAATTGCTGATTTCATGACAGTGTCGGAAAGATATGGTGAATCATCAAGAAGTTGCTGGGTTACCTCAAGAGCTTCATCAGGAAAACTTGTAAAAATAGCATTGTTTAGCTCTTCTGTATTCCCTCCATCGACTAAAACCTGTAATGCGGACTCTTTAATTTCAATAGTGTAAGAAGCCTCATCCATTTTTTCTTTTCCTTCACCACCGCCTCCTTCAAGTTTTGAAGGACAACTACCTTCCTTAGAATAAAACGAATTTTCATTTTCTTCAAGATATATAGCACCTAATGCTGGATTAGGAATAAGTTTATCAGAAGGTGGAGGTGTTTGACTGTGAAAATAATAATTAACCCAATTGCAAAAATGGGCATTATCAATATTAGCATATAACCACGGAGGATCTGAGAACCTGTTTCCAGCAGCAGCAGTATCATCAGATGATATTAAGGATGAAACACCTTGATTATAGGCTATACCATAATCCTGAGACGCCGGCTGGTTTGGATTAACGGTGATAAGAATATCCCATTCACAATTTGTAAAATCATTGCACTTAATGCATAAGCCTTCGTAATTAGCATGTCGGTTTTTATCATCGGCGATTATCCCATATTTCAAATTATTGAAAACATTATTATATATACTGTTATATGCTGTTCCAGATTTTCTGACATAAATTCCCATAAATCCCAGATTATCACCATCATGCACGAATTCATCGTCTTCAACGTGATATCCTGTTGACTCATTCATATAAAGACCGTATATTTCAATCAATGAACGATCTGGAGTGGGAATAAGAAAATAATTCGAAGTTATCCTTGCCCCATCAATACCGCTTATGTAAATGCCACGCTCATTATTAATAAAATCGGAATTACGAATATCCACATAGGTATTTGTTCCATCATCAGTAGCGTAGATACCGCGATGTAATTTAATAAATTTACATGTCTCATAACCAGGGCATGGTGAATGTTCTACAATGCAACCATGATCGATAAAATAGGTCGAGTTCAGGCTATAGATGCCGTCACCATAAAACCCATATTCACTGGTGTTCTCAAATGTGCATCTGGTGATATGGATATATGTCATGCCGGTCATTTTGATGAAATAGTCCGGCTCTTCTTTACCCGGAAGAAGACCTGTAGTAATAAAGTTACAATTTTTAAATAAGCTCATGCTGTATAACCTGTAATCCGGAAATTCAATCCCTGTTTTGTTATCTATGAAATTGCCGCTGTCACCTATGACAATGCCTCCGGTATATGCATAATCCGGGTGGCCATCCGTCAGAGTCCGATATGCCCGGATACCTGTTTCAGCATGTTCGATGGTACCCCCATTTTCAACCACCACCGTTCCCTGGTAATTGGGCTGCTGTGGCTGATTAGAGGTTCCATATACCTCGATGCCCCGCCATAGTCCTTTGCATGCATTGGTGATGGTACCACCATCAACGACAAGCATTGCTCCTCTCTTTACAATAATCGAAGCGTCCCCGGGTAAGGCAACACGACTGTGGATTGTGAGTGTAGCGCCTGAATTAACAATAATATCCTGATAAATGCAAGTATCGTTGTTCCAGGTAACATTTGCATTTATTTCCAATGGATATTCATTATATGTGCATAAATTCAGGCCATAAAATCCTGAATTATAATTATCATGCCTGTATGATCCCCATTCAATCTTATCGGCATCTCCTTCCGTATCCCATACAAACGTCTTGTTAGTCATGATTCCGGTGTTCGGATTCATGCTGGCTGCTGTTGCAATAATCTCATTCTTACCGTCAAAATCGATGTCATCAACACAGGGTGTTGCTTCTATTCCATCTCCAATCATAAAAGGAAATCCGAAGACATCACTCCCATCCGGGTTAAATGCAAATATCTGACCTGTCCTGGAAGCAAGTAAAATTTCGATTTCATCATCCGAATCAAGATCGGCAAGTATAGGTGCAATAAATTGAGTATTCAAGACGCCATTCGTTATATTCTTTTCCAGGATAGTGTTACCCTGGTAATCCCAAATATAAAGTTTTGAAGCATCACCGAATACAACCTCAAGGTGGTTATCATTATTCAAATCGCCAACCGATACAGAGGATTTAATCGAACTAACTTCATAGCTTAAATCAACAACATGATCCTGATCGCCCCAACCGGTTAATGTGTAACCTAATGAATTAATGGCAACAATTTTTGCAATGCCATTTGAATCTACAATAGGAAGGCCCGAAATAAAAATAATATCATTTTTCCCATCATTGTTAAGGTCAGCCACCACCGGTGGAGAATCTATGACCCATCCCTCTGAGCAGCCGGCATTATAAAAAGGATTTTGACGATAATCAACAATCTGATTGTTTTCCTGATCAACTGTATAAACATATATCCCTGAACGGTATCCAACAATAATTTCAAGGTTCCCATCACTGTCTAGATCAGCGACAGCAGGCATGCCATTTTCGGCATTTTCGGGATAATCGGGTTCATATAATATTTCACATGCGGTATGATTAGGCAGATAATTAAAAACATACATACTATCACCATATTCACTGACACTTGTCATTTCAAGATTATTATCCACATTTGGGCATAAATTTCCAACTACGGGTCCTTTGCTATTCGGACCACTTATCCATTTATTACAAAGTAGTTCCGGATTGCTCTGCATTTGTTGGTGCGCTGTTGAAAAAATAAATATGTTTCTACGATCAATAGATGTACCGCCTGATAAGCCTTCGGCAGTTGTTACAATTAAGTCAAGCGAATCATCACCATTTACCAGAGCTAAAGACGGGGTTGATTTGACTGCCGCGTCAAATATATAAAATCCTGCATCGTTATCAAAAATTTTCGTTCCGTCTTCATAATATCCTAATACGCTACCGGCAGAATTATCGTTTTGATAAGTAGTGACAAATATTTCTTTAGTACCGTCCTGATCAATATCTCCGGTAGCTGGACAGCCTTTTGTCAAACTGCCTAATGAAGGATCGGTTTCAACTGGCCAACCATCATGACAAGGTATAGAGGTCCATGCTGTAAATTCACAGGGATCGCTTTCAACACCATCATTTGAAACCGAACATAACTGATATTTGTACTCAGTATTTACTTCGAGATCAGTTTCAGTATAGCCCGAATAATTTTCAATAACTCTGTCATTTAATCTAACCCATGAGTTATCTTCCCAGCGATAAATATTATATCCTTTGACGTTTTCACTCGGGGGCCAGTAAATAAATATCTCATTTTGATCACAGAGATAATTGACATTGCATTCAATCGTTGGTTTATCAAGGACAAATTCAAATTTCCATTCCTTCCCATATGAATTTCTAACTGTCAGTGTAAATGTTAATGATTCTCCATTATAGTTTTCATCCACATAAAATTTAAGAGGCTCAGCATTCTGAGAATTTTCAAATGAAGGGATATCACCTGTTTCTACTTTACCGGTTATAATTTCTATTAAATCAGGATTAAATGTTTCAAGAGTATCACTTAAAGCCATTGCTTCCCCAAAACCTTTATTGAGAAGATCAATATATAAAGAAATTGTATCATTAGGGCCAATTGTGTGATCACCATCTTGATCTTGAAAGGTAATACGCTCTAATTGGATTACAGGTGCTTTAACTCTTACATCAAAATTATCTGTAATATTTAATTCTGGATTTTCAACAGATATTCCTAAATCATATGGAAACTCTGCTTGATCATTAACATTTTCATAAATTGTTGTTAAATAATTGGATTGTGATAAGGAAGATGAACCTGATTGAATGCTTCCGAAATTCGAAGTATTCTGATTTTCATCAATTGTTGCGAAATACGATGATATTTGAACTGAATCTATATGAATATCGTTACCATTGTCTGATATGCCCATAAAACCAATCACTTGGTTCGAGTTATTTACCGATGGTAGAATGGAATTAAGATTTATATTGATGGGGGGATCCCAATTAGGAGAACCATTATTATATCTTTCATATTGAGCAATATTTGTAAATGAACCAAAATTTCCCATTAAAACGACATTTAATAAATCATGACAGTTTGGATAACCATTATCATGAAACATCCGTAGTTTAATCGTAGAGTTTAATATGTAGACTCCATTGGTTAGAAGAATATCCATTATACCTTGATTCTGATATGCTGCAAAATAAGTTAATTTATCACCATCGAATGATTCATAATTTAGTGGGTGGTGCGTTCCTTCATTTTGGAACCAGTACTGAGGTGAAGGATTTTGCCAGCCTGCTGGTGGAAAGCCATTTTCAAAACTTTCACTAACACCAATAATTTCATGTGTTAATTGAGAATTGATATTTTGAGCAGTAACACCAGTATTAGTCAACTCAATTTGCATAAGAATTTCTTCACCAGCATCAATTCGACCATCGCCATTTCCGCCAGCTTGATCATCTATTATGATATTTGAAACATATAGATGAGGGCTGTTAATATTACTCTCGACTATTAATGTCTTTGAAACAGGTTTGAAATTAAGAGCAGTAACGGTTAATCGTACATCCCCAAGAGTATCCGGATTAAGGTTTATATTGATTGGCAACATTGAAGTTGTAACATCCTTACAGAAGTAAACATCATTTTTTTTGTAAAAACATAATCTGGCTTTAGTATCTTCTGGTAAATTTTCGATACTTTCAATTGTTATAATGTTTTCACCGGTCATTAATGTTTGAGGATTAATATTAACTATTAGATTACCATTATAATTCGGAGTATTAGTCCATACACCAAGTTCCGGATCACCAAGTAAATTATACCTAAATATATGTTGAAATGAAGATATATATACTATTCCAATATTATTTCCAATCTCGTACGCCTTTGAAAGGCAATTCCAAAATTCGTCTAAATAATTAATATCCAGATTAAACCCTTTAGTAGAAGGTCCAATGAAAATAATCCCTCCTCCATTTAAATTATTAATATACTTTTCTCCAATACAGTCATTAATTTGAAAATCATTAACATCACAGCCATTGCTAATCATTATTTGGTGATAAGGTCTATTATTACGTAAGTTATCTAATCCACCTACATCTTCACGATTGATATTTTCACCATGATAATAATAAGAAGTACCGAATGAACTGTAACCCGAATGATCTAAATGATATATAATATGAAAAAAGCGTGATGCCTGACTATTTTCATTATTACTTAAATCATTTAATACTGTTGTCCTATACAATTCTTCATTTCCATTTATACAATTAAACCCATCATATGAACAATTAGGATCAGAACAATCATAATTATCATATATTTTCCATTGATGTCCCCAAAAAACATGTGGTTGACAAGAAAAAACATCTTGAATAATGTTTGACTGTAAAACAGAATAAATATTATCTTCTTTTACCAAAAAAGCATGAATAAAAAGAGAATTTTTAACATAAGTACTATCAAAATCAGTTGAACTAAATTTTTCATATGACATTGTTTTATTTACAAAATTTTCAACCTCAGAAATATCAACTGGGGCTCTTCCAACAAAAAAATCAGCACTAATATCTATTTCATCATCATCTTCGCCAAAAATATGGTTGCCATTATTATTCCATGTGCCACTAATTCGACTATAATAAGAATCATAACATACAATGCCCTTATAAACAGATCTGTATATCTGCCTAGAAGGAATTATTTCAATATCCCCACCAAGGAGTATAAAAATACCATATCCCCATTCATTATAAACATCCTTTAGATAGTTTCTGATCTTTTCAGGTGTATCGATACCTGAGTAAACCGTTTCAATATCCTCTTTATCTACTATTAAAGCAGGAACTCCTTTTTGAGTCTTCCATTCAGCCAAAGGCTCAAAATAGGGGTGAAGTTCCCTGCCTGTAATAATGATATAATCCGGCATATCACCGAAATAAGTCGGAATCCAGTTAATATTTAATCCCCGATTGGAAAATGATTGGTCAATTACACTTTTTGCCCCGCCATCACTGTTATCCAAGTCATCGGGATTTTTTACTAAATATTTGATGTAGTTCTTTGTTAATTCATTTCTTGTCAAAGATATGCGTTCCGGTTTAAGGTATTGCATACTTCCTGATGTGTATTCAATTGTAAAATCGATTAATGAATTGAAATTGACAATCCGGCTGGAGGGGATGTATTCAAATGGATAGAACCTCAATGTAATAACATGATATCCCATGCACATCCCATCATTCTCAATATCAACATATTTGTTAGGATATGGTGTAGAATGGTTATAAATGGATGTATCCGGTTCAACGAAATCAGGTGCCGGCCTGCCATCGGTAATTATCGGTGGCTGAACAGGGTAGATATAATACGTCCCATCAAGCTGTTCACTGGATCTATTATTTATTGAAACACCGGTTACTTCAGCATCAATAGGAAGGACATAACGATAAACTAAAACCGGTAACTGAGGAGCACCGATCTGCTCGGTCATGCGACAATTACGCATTGAAATAATCGAATATTCATTATAATTGCTAATAAAGTAATCTGTGTCATTAACAATTACGGCTCCATTGTATTGAGCATCCAGAGTTATAGAAAAAGTAATGAACAAGGCGATTACCAGACCTTTAATAGCAAATAGTAAATTTTTCATAAATTAGACGATTAAAAATTAATCATAATTATGGCTTAAAAGTATGAAATATTTGTTTACAAGTCAGGAAAAGTTATTAACAAATACTGCTTAAGATAATTTGAATGATAAGGAATATGACTGACGAACTCTTCATCATTCAACATTGGCGTCACCTGTTCGATATTCAATATTGAATATTTACAAATTCACTTCAGAATTGTTATATTCTACATCAAAAA
>CAZVNP010000012.1:0-67096 GCA_964628285.1 uncultured Lentimicrobiaceae bacterium | reverse complement strand
AGGAGAAGGGGGCCGGGGGGATGAGGTTATAAAAGCGGCACGCGTTGCAAACGCGGGCAAACAAAAAATAATAATACCATCTCTCTTATATAACTTCATCTGCTAAGCAGCTTCAAGTTGGGCTATTTTCTTCTTTAGCTGATTGATTTTCTTCTGTTTATATTTTTGATAATAATCGTCTAAGGCTTTGGGATTAAACGCTTCTTTATTTGCTACCATCTTGTAATAAATAATTGCAAGTTTTCTTGCTGTTGCAACAACTGCTTTTGGCGCACCTGCCTTTGCCCGTATTCTTCGGTAGTGATCTCCTAAAGGACTTTTACTATTGTACAAACTATTTGCTGCCACCCGAAAAGCTTGTCCTGCATGATGTATCTTTTTTGCTATTTTGCTACTTATCACTTTGCCTCCTGATATTTTTGTATTGGGTGCCAAACCCAACCATGATGTGAAATGATGCTCTGTTTTCCATTTAGACATATCCATGCCAACTTCTGACATTATAGTCAATGCGCTCAATTCGCTAATCCCAAACACCGCTGTAACATCCACGCCCAATATTGCTTTAAGGTCGACTGTCAGATTAAAGGGTACTTTATGCTTACCGGACGCTTTTCTTACAACTTGTGTAATATCAGATATAACACCTTCATTTTTTGATGCAATTTGTTCAATCAATTGCTTTTCAATTTCCATGTCGCATTCTTTGATTATTTGAAGGTGGAGCTTGTGTAACTCATAACACTGACGAAGTTCAAACAGGTGTTCTGTTGTCCAGTATCCTTCTAATGATTTTATGATATCTTCTCTTGAGGCCTTTATATGCTTATCCCTCATATCGGCAAGTATTTCCGGATTGCGCTCTCCAGCTAATATAGCTTCTATTATACGCATTCCGGTTTTCCCATCTATATCGCTTATAATTGTGTGCAACTTAATATTCATTAACTCTAATGCTTTTTTACATACGGTTTATGTAAGTCGATGAGGTTTGTACCAGATTCCTTCGGTGGCGTACCATGCTGCGTAATGTGCGTGTCATATTGTCGGGCTGGCAACTTGCACTGAGTAATCCGCAGCTATGCAATTTCTGTATCCATTCTGCATCGCTTTCATCGTCCTTCCTACCAGTTACATTCTTTACATGTTTGGCATTTACGAGAAAAACCTCAAAACCATATTCTTGTAATAAAAGAAACAATGCCACCCAATATACACCTGTACTTTCCATGGCTATGGAGGTAATGCCATTTTCCTTTAAGCACGTTGCAATTAAGTAAAGATCCCTGGTAAAACATCAAAAGGACCGTACCTCCAATTGTTCAGAATTAATAGGAATGCAACAACCATTTCTTTGTCTGACACATCAATGCCGGCTACTATCGGGTTGATTACCGGTAATTGTGAAATCCTTTTCACTTTCTCGGCTTTTGTTTTAATTTTGTTCATAGTTTTAAATTTAAGCGTTTAAAAATAGCCCCGTGCCTGTTGGTTTTTTTAGAGTTTAATTCTCTTATACGGCATCTAACTGCCAATTGGGGCTCTTAAAACCATACAGAACCAGACTAATCATTGATATCAAAGTATCATAGATGCGACGGTTTTCAGTGCACGGGGCAACGCTTAAATTCACTAAGTTATTCTATTAGGGGCCATATCGCTCCATATTGAGGGACTAATCAGCACATCAGCTAATCGGCTAATCAACTCATCTTTCACTTCAGGTGCACCAGGTTGGCAAACCCCATGAACGCCATCGACAGCAGGCCGGCGATGACAAGAGCTATGGGCACGCCGCGCATGCCTTTGGGCACGTTCATCAGCTCGAGGTGCTCCCGTATGCCCGACATGATAAGCAAGGCCAGTCCAAATCCCGCCGCGTTGGAGATGGCGAACACCACCGCCTCCATCAGGTTGTATTGCTTGCTGATGGTTTGTATGGCCACGCCCAGCACGATGCAGTTGGTGGTGATCAATGGCAGGTAGATACCCAGGGCCTGAAAGAGGGCCGGGCTGACCTTCTTCAGCATGATCTCAACCATCTGCACAAGGAAGGCAATGACCAGGATGAAGGCCAGCGTCTGCAGGAAGGCAAGATGGAAGGTGATGAGCAGGTAACGGTTGATGAGCCAGGTGACCATCGTGGCCAGCACCATGACAAAGATCACGGCCCCGCTCATGCCCAGGGCCGTGGAGGTTTTCTTCGACACCCCCAGAAAAGGGCAGATGCCTAAGAACTGCGCCAGCACAATGTTGTTGACGAAGACGGTGAAGATGATGATGAGAATGTATTCCATATCCGTTAATTTACAACCTTACCCTTGTCCCCGCGAAAGCGGGGACCTGTTAGAAACCTGGGGTTGAGGTCATGTCACTTTTCTAACCCTGTTAATAAACGCAATCAAAAATCCAAGTGTTATAAAAGCCCCCGGCGACAGGACAAACAGTAAAATGCCGTCGCCGTGGACAAATTTATATCCGAAAATAGAGCTGTTGCCTATGGCCTCTCTTATCGATCCGAGTAAAATCAGGGCGAAGGTGAATCCCAGACCCATGCCCAGACCGTCGATGACCGATGAGAAGATGTTATTCCTGGAGGCGAAGGCTTCGGCGCGTCCCAGCACGATGCAGTTGACGACGATCAACGGGATGAAGATGCCCAGGCGTTCATGCAGTACCGGGGCAAAACCCGCCATCACCAGGTCAACGATGGTCACAAAGGCGGCGATGATCACGATGAACGCCGGTATTCTCACTTTGTCGGGGATCAGATCCTTGACCAGCGAGATGACGAGGTTCGACATGACCAGGACAAATGTCGTGGCCAGGCCCATGCCCAGGCCGTTCGATGCCAGCGTCGTCACGCCCAGTGTGGGGCACATGCCCAGCACCAGCACAAAGATGGGGTTCTCCCTGAAAAAGCCTTTGGTGAGATTCTGTAGCTGGTTCATGCTCATTGTCCTCCCTGCTTTTGTAAGACATCCCAGGCCCGCTGCACGGCGTCGCAGAAAGCCCTGGAGCTGATGGTGGCGGCGGTGATGGCGTCGACATCACCGCCGTCTTTCTTCACTGCCAGCCGGTACGAGGCAGGGGTCCTGCCATGGAATTGATCTGTGAAGGTCTGTGATGCCATTTTCGTGCCCAGGCCCGGCGTCTCCTTCTGTTGCAAAATGGCTATCTTGTTGATGGTGCCGTCAGGCAAAAAACCTACCATGATCTTTATCAGTCCGTTATATCCCCTGGTCGAGAAAGTCTCCACAGCCACACCCACCAGCACGGAGTCTTTATAGCCATAATTAAGAACGACATCCTGGTCGCTGCCGGCGACCCTGACGGTTTTCGGCACCAGTGTGTCGAAATCAGGTATCACCTCCCTGATGGCCTTCTCCTTGCGGGCCTGCTGCGCCTTGGTGATAGGCCCCAGGGTGATCAGATAGACCCCTGCCAAAGCCAGCGAGGCGATGGAACAGATCAGGAACAACGCCAGGAACATGTTTTTAAATGTCGATTCCGTCTTGGCCATGCAATATCAACTTAGTTCAGCAAGGTTTTATCCTTTTCATTAGTTATTTATCGGTTACCATGATCACGCGCCGTCCGAACCGTCTCGGTTTAAATGCCCTGTTAATCAGCGGCACGAAAGCGTTCATGATGAGTATGGCGAACGACACGCCTTCGGGGTACGAACCCCAAACGCGTATTAATATGGTAATAATGCCGCAGCCCAGCCCGAAAATGATCATGCCCCATGCCGACATGGGTGATGTGACCATGTCGGTGGCCATGAAGAAGACGCCGAGCATCAGGCCTCCTGTGATCAGATGTATCAACGGGTTCATATAGATCATGGGATTGATCAGCCACAGGATGCCCGTGAAAACGATGACCGAGGCCAGATAGGCAACCGGTATATGCCAGGTGATGATGCGGCGGGCAAAAAGAAAAATAGCGCCAAGTATCAGTGCGACCGCCGACACCTCGCCCAGCGACCCGCCGTGGTTACCAAGAAGATCGCTGACGTAACCGGGTATCTGTGATGACAGTTCCGGTATCGTCTTGCCTGCCTTGATCCCTTCCTTGATGATGCCCAGTGTCGTGGGGCCGGTGATGGCCTCGGGGAGATGCCGTGCAAACAAAGGCCGCGGCACGGGCCAGGTGGTCATGTGAACGGGAAAGGAGATGAGCAGGAAAACGCGGCCCACCAGCGCCGGATTGAAGATGTTGTGCCCCAGCCCGCCGAAGGCCATCTTGCTGATGCCGATGGCGATGAAAGCACCGATGACCAGTATCCAGATGGGCAGGTTCGACGGTACATTGAACGCCAGCAGGATACCCGTGACGACGGCCGACCCGTCGGTGATGGTCACCTCACCTTTTAGAAGGTATTTCTGGATGAGGAACTCAAACAGAAGACACGATGCCACCGATATCGCCGTCAGTACAAGAGCCTGTGCACCGAAGAAATAAATGGAAACAAGAAAAGCCGGTATCAGGGCATACACCACGCTGAACATGATCTGACGCACTGTCCAATCGCCGTGAATATGTGGTGAACCGGAGACAGTCAATAATGCCATGGACTAATTCTTTATTCTTCTACGCATGATCTGACCCACCGTTATCTTACCCACCCTGATATAATCGAGCAAAGGACGGCCGGAAGGGCAGGTATAATGACATGAGCCGCACTCGATGCAATCCATGACCCTTTCTCTCCCGGCCCTTTCATATTCCTTATGTTCCACCAGTTGCGCGAGAAGATAAGGCTGCAGACCCATTGGGCACGCCCTGAGGCAGCGTGCACAGCGTATGCAGGGGCGTACGCTCATCCGTTGTGACTCCTGTGCCGGCAGCACCAGGATGCCCGAGGAGCCCTTGACGACAGGGACGTCGGTCATGGTGAGGGCTTTACCCATCATGGGGCCACCGCTGATGATCTTACCCGTGTCACCAGGTACACCGCCCACAGCTTCCAGCAGTGCCGACACCGGGGTGCCTATCCTCACCCAGAAATTGGAGGGCTGTTTTAACCGGCGGCCGGTGACGGTTACGACCCTCTCGAACAACGGCTTGTTCTTCTGTACGGCCTCGTAAACGGCATAGGCCGTTCCCACGTTATGGACGACGCAGCCCACCTCCACCGGCAGCCTGCCCGAAGGTACCTCACGCCCTGTGAGCGCCTGGATGAGCTGCTTCTCACCACCCTGGGGGTATTTGACCCTCAGAGGCTGCACCTCGATGCCTTCAAAATCCACAGCCAGTCGACTCATATGTGCGATGGCATTAGGCTTGTTATTTTCAATGCCTACTATGCATGTCTTAACGCCCAGACCCCTCATCATCAGCGTCGCTCCGATGAGTATCTCCTCTCCTTTTTCGAGCATCAACCGGTGGTCGGCAGTGAGATAAGGCTCGCATTCCACCCCGTTGATGATGAGCATTTCGGCTTTCTTGCCGTCTGGCACCATCAGCTTGACATGCGAGGGGAAGGTGGCGCCGCCCATGCCCACCACACCCGCCTGAAAAATGCGGTCGACGATCTCTTTGGGGGTATGCCTGATCTCCCGGTCTATGGCGGGACTCCGGTCGATGGCCTCGTCCCACACATCGCCTTCCACGTCGATGATGACGGCTTCTTTCCTGTAGCCGCTCTGTTCGGTGACATGATCTATCCTGGCGACGACGCCCGACACGGAGGAGTGGACATTGGAAGAGATGAACGCCTCGCCCCTGGCAATGAGCTGACCCACCACAACCCTGTCGCCCTTTTTCACCTTCACCTTTGCCGGGGCTCCCATGCTCTGCGATACCGGAATAAAAACTTTCGACGGCAAGGGCAACACTTCAATGGGCCGGCCGGCCGACAGTTTATTTTCTTCGGGATGAACGCCCCCCAGTCTGAATGTCCTCACAATTAGTCCTCCTGATATAATAACCGTTATGCTCCACCTCGCTTATAATGTTTGCACTATATTTTCTTCCAATTCCCTGCCTTGATTTCTCTCTTTCCGCGGTGGCAGGTTGATCTCCACGATGGCATCGGTAGGGCACTCCGTCACGCACTTACGGCACAGGGTGCATTTTTTAAAGTCAATGTACGCCAGGTTATTGTCCAAAGTGATGGCGTCAAATTTGCACACCTTGACGCAGGCGCCGCAACCTGTGCAGGCGACGCTGCAGTTTTTCCTGGCCACGCTGCCTTTCTCCTCGTTGATGCATGACACGTATATCCTCCTATTCTTCGGACCTTTGTTTCGCATCTCGATGATACCTCTGGGACATGCCTTGACGCAGGCACCGCAGGCCACACACTTATCCTCTATGACCACCGGCAGGCCCGTTTCCTCATCCATGAACATGGCGTCGAAGGTGCAGGCTCTTACACAGTCGCCCAGGCCGAGGCATCCGTGCGGGCAGCCGCTCTCGCCGGCATAAAGGGCATGGGCGAAGGCACATGTGCGGGCACCGTCGAATCGAACTTTCTGAGGTGCATGAGCAAAGGAGCCGTTGCAGCGCACGACGGCCATCTGCGGTGTCACCGCCACGGCTTCCAGACCCAGGATGGCGCCGGCATTTTTCATCACCGTGTTACCGCCGACAGGACAGAAAAAACCGTCAAGGGTGCCGGCAGCCACTATGGCTTCGGCAAAATTACGGCACCCGGCATAACCGCAGGCACCACAGTTGGCACCCGGCAGCTCGGCAGCCACACGGTCAATGTTCGGATCTTCAATGACCTTAAACTTCCGCGCTACAAAATACAAAATGACGGCCGCCAGAATGCCAAGAGAGCCTAAAACGGTTACAGCAAAAATCAATGTACCCGACACCGCATCACTCCTTTCAGGTTCGAAAATAAGACAGAAAGTAATGTTATTTATTTCACAATAGCGGTGGCAAAAGTATAAACAATGGCAGTATCTTTTACGGTAAAATAAGAATTTTCATGAATCGGAAAAGAAGAAAGTTTTAATGCACCTCACCCCAACCTCCCGCTTTTCAGCGGGACAGGCTCTCTCCTAAAGGAGAGGGGCTTGCAACGATCGCCCCTTCTCCTTCAGGAGAAGGGGCCGGGGGATGAGGTGTGGACTGCCAATTAAATCACGGTTCCACGGTGATAAAATAGATCATCCCCAGATACCTTCCCCGGTCGAACACCGGGACGCAGGTGAAAATGCCGGTATTTCCTTCCAGAAGTGTTTGCCTGAAGGTGCCTACCTTGCGGCTCACGACCGTATTATAAAAGTCCTTTTCCGTTTCGTTATCAGCAGCTATCTTGTATTCCTTCAGGCTTTGTTGTTCAGGATAACCGTAGCGGACCACCACGGACGAATCGACATACTCAACGGCATAGACCGGATAGGTGTCGTAAAAAGTCCTGAAATCGCTCATCACCGCATCTTTGTCGTCACGTGACAGCTTAGCGATGAAACTGGTATCCTGAGCCATCTCCATCAGCCTGTCGCCGGCGCCGCGCAATCCCAACGCCGCCGGGGTTCGCTTCACCTCATGCTCGCCCAGAGGTCTTATCATGACCACCTTCCACTGGTTACCATAAGTATCGATAGTCGTCCAGTAAGCCCGGTTGGTGACCGTGTCTTTCATCCCCGTGCCCAGATACACGTATTCGGACCGGCCTTTCTCTTCGTCGGCGATCCTTTTGGCTACCTTCAGCGACTCGGTATAGGCCTGGTACATGGGATCGGTGAAGAGATTGCGGCCGATCTCTATGGCGTCGATGTCATACAGGATGACGCCGTCTTTCTGCATCACCCAGATGTCGACCGGTATACCTTCGATAACCGGGGTGATGATATTTTTCAGGAAGACCTCGGGTCGTATAAGCATGGTGGCGATGCCCTTGAGCCGGTTGTCGGGCGTCAGGATGGGCCAGGCGAGAACGACGGCCTGGAAGCCCTCTACGGCATGAAAAGCCACACTCAATACCGGTTTATGAGTCTCCTTCACCCTGACGATGTGTGCCTGACCGCTGATATCGCTGCCTTCGGAGCTTTGGTAAACGGCCGGTTCAATCACGCTGAGAATACCTTCGGGTGTGGTGATGGCCAGCTCGATGACAGAAGGTATCGTGCCAAAATGATCTTTTAAGATATGACGTGCCTGCACGGATAAAACGGGCACCTGTGCCAGTTGTTTTGTCATGGCACTCATGGTGGTATCCATCTGATGGAGCACCTGTTCGATGTCACCTGTGACATTCCTGAGAGTGACAGGCGTCTCCGTTTTTTTTCTTTGGCAGGCCGCGAAAAGCAGAACGACGGCCATGATGACCGAGAAAATAGTGGATTTCTTCATGGATATTTTGTTTTAAGGATTAAAAGGGCAATATACGAAAAAATTCTTATCCGTGATGCAGGGAGATGAGGTTCAATTGCTCAATGGCTCAATGGCTCCATTGCTTCGTGTCTTCTTCGTGGGGCTTCGTGTAATGCGAAGTAAAATGATTGGACGAGGTAAGATGTTCGACGTTCGATATATTTTTAAACCGGTTAGAGGGTGAAGCAACAGACATTACCGTCGCCGCATGACACATACAGTCTATCGCCGTTGATGGCGGTGCTGCTGAAGCCGTATTTACCGACGGAAGTGTAGCTCCATACCGGCTCACCTGTTGCAACGTCGAGGCACAACAGATTGTCTCCATTACCTATATACACTTTGCCGCCGGCGATGGCGGGCCGGGCAATGGAACCCGCCGGCATCACATAATGCCACCGTTCGGTTCCATCGGCAGCCGACAGACAATAGAGCGTCTGATCACCGACAACATACAACCAGCCGCCTTCACAGGTCATATCGGGAATGACCTGACCTATTTTCTTTGACCAGACAGGAGTGCTGCCGCCCAGAAGATAGCAGAAAAGGGAGTTTTTTGCCGTATCGGTTTCATGAAGGCCAACATACATCCTGTTGGCGCACACCACCGGGGCATTCTCAAAGGCTGAACCCAATTCCAGATGCCAATCGAGGTTCCCTGTCACGGCATCATATTGAAGTATATGTCCCAATAAGGTGGCATAGTACACCTTTCCGCTTTCGATAAAAGGAGCAGGCAAAGCGGTATTTATACAGGATTCATCCACGTTCTCCCAGGTCAGCGCACCGATGGTGGCATCGAGTTTCAACATGCTCATCTGAGAACCGGTGTAAACATATCCGCCGTCGAGCGACGGTGAAGAGTAAAGTAACAGATGCATCAGATCATCTTTGTAATCCCATTCGTGGTGGCCGTCGCTCAAGTTCAGGGCATGGACATTATAGCCGCAGTAAATAACATAATCATTGCACACCACCGGGCTTGTGCGCGTCACCGTCGAATCGGTCATTTTCCAAACCAAAGCACCAGTGGCCGCATTAATGCAATGGACAGTGCCAAGGTCCGACTGATTTTCCTGCCGGCTGCAAACAAGTAGTTGTGTACCGGCGACCCATGGTGTGGAACCATAAGGGTTTTCACCGGTATAGTATACCCATACAGGATCTTTGGTCTGGACATCGGGTCCGTTCTTATCATCGTCCTTTTTACAGCCTGATATTATACAGATCGAGGCAATCGCTGAAAATAATAAAGCCGTTCTTGCAGGAAAATATACTTTTTTCATGGTAAAGTGTTTTTTTAATTGGTGATACATATGATTTTCATTAAGGAATTATCCAGCTTAAGCCAATTAAGATGAATTTTACATTTTCAGCCAGGTCATAATTGCCATTTTTTAAGGTCGACGTCTATCCTGACCACCTTGAATTCTGCCACCCGCTCCTTTCCAATCCGTCAAAAAGGCCCTGTCTTATCAGGCAGGGCCACCTTAAACCAAAATGCAGAATGGACCTATTTATTGACGATAAAGGGTTCTCTTACGATCTGATGATCCGATATCAACCTGCAGAAGTACAAGCCATTCTCCAGGCCGGAGCTATCCATATTATACTTGTAATCTCCTTTTGCGAGATGGCCTGAAGTGATCACTTCCACAACCTTCCCTGTCACGTCGGTAATATCCAGTGTGATGTGATCGTTTTCACTAAGTTGGAATGCTACTACAGAATGACCGGCCGAAGGGTTAGGATAAATATGCAGGGTGTTTAATGATTGATTGGCTATATTACCATAACCTGTGCCGCTGGAAGCGTATCTCAGGATGGTGCCGTTATCGCCCACGGCCCATCCCAGACCGGAAGGAATAAAATAGATGCAGCGCAGCTTGTTAGTGGTGTGGCTGACCTCCTCCGTCCATGTCAAGCCGCCGTCGGTGCTTTTTATGATCAGGCCGTTATCGCCAGCAGCCCATCCCGTATTGGCATCGATGAAGATGACACCGTTCAGAAAATAATCCTGATCGGTTTCAATCCTGTTCCAGAAACCGCCGCCATTGGTTGTTTTCATCACGATGCCCGAGTCGCCCACGATCCAACCGATGTCGGAATTGATGAAAAAGATGCTTTTAAAGTTAGCCATGGTACTGAAATAAAACTCACCGCCGTCCCAGTTGACTCCGCCATTCGATGAGCAGGCTGCTACGCCGCAGTCACCCACAGCCCAGCCGTTGCTGGCGTCACGGAAATGAACGGAGGTAAAGTCGCAGGGTGAAAAACCGGTGATGCCGACCAGATTCCAGGTATCGCCGCCGTCCGTCGTTTTGTCGACAGTGACAAAATTACCTACGGTCCAGGCAGTGGACTGGTTCAGGAAAAACAGATCCAGGAAATAGGTATTCGACGTATTGGTAAACTTTGGTGTCCAATTAGCACCAGCGTCATTGCTTGCATAGACATTATCCATACTGGCAAGATAAACTTTGGAAACCGTGGTCGCGTGGACGGAAAGGAAATGAGTTTCCGCACAGATGTTTTGCTGGGACCAGTCCTTGCCACCATTGACCGAGTGAAGAGCCGTGGCCCACTCGCCTGCCACCCATCCGTTGCCGGCATCGGTGAAATAGACGCTCCAAAGGTTATTGATGGTGTTGCTGGCGACAGGTATCCATTCATACTGAGCCGTCCCCCCCGTATTATTGGTCACTGGGAAATCAGAAAAAGAAGCCAATGGCATACCCTGCGCCGAGGTTACTGATCCGGCAGCATAACCGGCTGTCAATAATTCACCTGCCTGTAAATTAGTGCCAAGTGTAAGCAGGATTGTTTGTGGAAAACCATTCTTCAATGCAGCCGCCGTAGGTGTTATGTTGCTGCCGTTATGGGTAATCGTAAACTGGCATTGGCTGCCTGCAGGGTCAGCCATGGCTTCGTTAAAGTTCATCTCCACTTGATCGCCTGCAGTGTTGGTAGCGGCACTCACCAACACCGGGGCATTAGGGCCCGTCCCCTCGTATAAATCCAGATCGTCGACGGTGAATGTCGTGCCGGCATGCACAACGCCGCTATATGGAGGGATATGGATAGCCACAAAGGCTTTATCGGGGATATTACTGTTCATATAATTAATACTTACGCTGAATGATGTCCAGTTGCCGGCACTTGAATTGGTACCACCCATACCATAACCGATTAATACATCCTGTGAATAGATACCGACATAGAAGG
The DNA here is from genome assembly GCA_964628285.1 of uncultured Lentimicrobiaceae bacterium. GTDB lineage: Bacteria > Bacteroidota > Bacteroidia > Bacteroidales > JAGONC01 > JAPLDP01. Next base: position 55,534 of record CAZVNP010000012.1, on the reverse strand, counting down.
TCAATGAGTCGCCTCCTACCGAGGTGCCTTTATAGTAGCCTCTCAGCTCGGTAAAACGCTTATCAACCGGGAAATACCCGTCAAAAAAGAGCATAGAGGTCACATACATCTCCAAAGCATTATCCCACTCCACACTCAGCCTCGCCGCTGAAGTGCTGTTATGGCCCGGTTCCTGGAAGACATTTGTGAAATCGGCCAGGTTCATTGATTCCCAATAAGTTGGTTCAGACACCCCTACACCGTTGGTTTCCCATAACTCAAATCCGCCGTTAGGAATGACCTGGGTCGAAGCGGCCGTCACCAATAAAAAGATAAAAACAGATAAAAGGTAAATTTTTTTCATTTGCAGGTGGTTTTGATTCATTTGATAAAAAACTTAAAAGAAGCATTATTTCCCTGCAAAATAATCCCAAAAAGTCAACGTAATCAAGTGAATGTAAATTTATTGAACGAGGTCATCCAAATCTATGATCAAATGATGAAAATCCATGACGAACCCTGTCAGTAAGGATCAGGAACCTATAAATTTTTCCAGTTCACGGATATGGTTCGGAGGTATATAGATGGGGAATGATTCGTTGTTCTTAGTAAGCAAACAGGTTCTTGATTTCCGGTCGACTTCGGTCAGATAGGCTATATTGATCAACACCGATCGGCTGACACGGTAAAAATTGTAATCCGCTAATATTTCTTCAATCTTACCTATATTGACGGTGACGATCTCTTTCCTGTCTTTTCCCATATGAAGCCAGGAATAATTGACATCCGCTTCACAATAGATAATATTATGCGGAGCCACCAGGATATAGCCTGAACGGGTGTTGAATTTCAGTTTATTCACTGCGTTAAGAGTTTCGATCAGATGATCGATCTTTTTCCCCGCCGATTCCATTCTTTTTTCAGTCCTATAACGGTACAAGATTTCCTTTAACTCTTCAAAAACAACCGGTTTGAGCAAATAATCAAAGGCCGCTACCTTCAGGGCATGAATAGCATACTGCGAATAGGCGGTAACGAAAATAACCGTCGTATTGACTAAGTATCTTCGTAAGTCTTCCACCAGTGTGAATCCGTCTTTACCGGGCATCTGTATATCAAGAAACAGAATGTCAGGGGATTGGTTCATTATGATATCCAGTGCCGGATCGGCTCCTGAGGCTTTACCGATGATCTTGATATCGTCGAACGACATGAGTTGCCGCTCCAAAATATTCCGGGCTTCCTCTTCGTCGTCAACAACGACCACACTGATCTTTTTATCGCTATTCATAGGTTTTTACTTTCGATGTTCATTTTGCTGTTTCAGGGTAATGGTCACCCTTGTCCCGGCCGGGCTCCCTGAATCATCGTACAGATCCTTTATATTTTGCTCAATAGGTGTATGATATAACTGGCTGTAAAGTTCTATAATGGTTTTTATAATCTGAAAACCACGGCGTGTTGAGCTCAATCCCAATTCGGCTGCTTTCTGACGTCCGATGCCATCGTCTTCAATGGTTATTTTCACATCATCATCCTGGCGGAAAACCTTTATTTGTAAGGTACCCTTACCTGTCTTGTGAGCCAGACCATGCTGAATGGCATTTTCAACATACGTCTGGAGGATCATCTTGGGAATGAGGGTGTCAGAAGTGATGCTTTCATCAATCTGAAAAATAAAAGTAAATCTGTCCTTGTACCTAACGCTTTGCAATTCCAGATAGTTCCTCACAAAATCCAATTCCTCGTCCAGTCTTCTTGAAATGCGTTCACTGTCCTCCAATGTCATCCTGATGAGACGGGCAAAACGCGAAAAATAATTATACACGACATCAGGTTTTTCACTGTAAATAAAGGAGGCTATGGCATTCATGGCATTGAAGGCAAAATGCGGATCTATCTGGTTTTTAATGGTTTTAAGCTGTAATTCGGCAAATTCCTTATCCCGCAAGGCTTTTCTCCTCTGACGGCGGATCAGGTTCATGACGGTCACTGTCAGGAGGGCTAAACCTGTCAGTGCGCACAATGCAATGAACCATGTCGTTTGCCAGTAAGGGGGTAAAATAATGAGCTGCAACGATCGGCCCTTCATATTCCAAATTCCATCAGCATTGGTGCCCCTGATCATGAAGATGTATTCTCCGGGATCCAGGTTGGTATAGGTGGCGCTGTTCTGATGGCCCACAAAGTTCCATCCTTTGTCAAAATTTTCCATCATGTAAGCATACAGATTCTTGTTGGGACTGGTATAATCCAGCGCGCTGAACTCAAAGGTAATCACGCTCTCACGGTATGTGAGGGTGATATTATCAAGGTAGGCGACGGGTGATGAAAGAGAATATGAACCGTCCTTCACTGTCAGCCTGCCTTTCCGATGGTTTTGCATCGGCGTCACCGGCGCGATATTGACATTCCGGTTGAATATCTTAAATCCTGTTATGATCACCGGAGCGATAAAAGAACTGCTGGTGACACTGTCGGGTGAGAAATAGGTAAGACCGTCCGCACTGCCGAAATATATCGTTCCGCTTTCACCTTTATGATATGATCCCTGGTTAAATTCTATGCTCGGCAAACCGTCATTCATATCATAAACATGGAACAACGGTTCAAAATGAGATTCCTGGATTCCTTGCTCATCGGTGTGTTTTTTCAATCCGGCTTCCAGAAAGTCAAGGTTTAATTTCACGATTCCCCTGAAAGTACTCATCCAGATATTACCATGATTATCCTCGGCCAGACAGATGATTGTATTACCGGGCAGCCCGTCATTAGTAGTAAAATTAATGAATGTCATGTCGCGGGTGGGATCCATCACCAGATTCAGTCCTCCCTGCGTCCCGATCCATAGCCGCCCCTTGCTGTCGGGCAATACAGCCAATACGGTGTTGTTTGAAATAGTACCGGGCACACCAGGCGAATTTCTATAGGTTGTGAAAACATTTTTTCCAGGATCGTACCTGTTCAATCCGGCTTCATAAGTGCCTATCCAAATGTAAGAGAATTTGTCCTGGGCCAGGGTGAGGACGGTATTACCAGATATCGAAAAGCTGTCGGATTCATCGTGGACAAACGTCGTAAAATGACCCGTTGACTTGTCATAACGGTCGAGGCCTCCCCCTCTTGTCCCAATCCAGATCACACCGTTCTGATCCTCAAGCAGAGTAAGGACACGCTCATTGGAGAGGCCGCCGGGATAGCTCCTGAAAACGTTGAAACGTCCTGAGGTTGTATTATAAAAATTCAATCCGCCTGGATAGGCACCGATCCATAAATCACCGTTATGGTCTTCGATAATGGACCAGATGTTGTCGTTTGACAATCCCGAATTCGCTGTATTAAATATTTCAATCCGGTTGGTACCCGGTACAAGATGGTTGAGCCCCCCGCCCTGGGTGCCGATCCACAAGCCACCGGTCTTATCCTCGAGGATACAGTTAACATGATTATTTGAGAGTGAAAACGGGCAGCCTTCCTGCCTGACGAGTGAATTGAATTTAGGAGGGGCGATATTCGTTTTGCCTATGCCGTTATTGGTGCCGGTCCATAAATTATGTGTTTCGTCAATATGGAGGCACCACACCGTATTATCAGGCAGGCTGTATGTATCGGTAGGCTTATGAACATAAACCGATAATAATTTGTCACCGGGATAATAATACATCAATCCCTGGTCGGTACCCAGCCAGGCCCCTCCTTTCCTATCGGACAGCACCGACCATACGATGATACGATGGCCCTGTGGTACGTTAAAGACCGGTGTTATTTGGTTTTCCCTGTCAAGAATATATGCGCCATTGTCAGTACCCATAAGCATCACATCCCTTGCTATCTCTGTAAACGACCAGGTCGTATTGGCACCCTCCGCAATAGTTCCCGGTTGACTCATCAGGGGTATTATACGATCTGAGGACCTGTCATAACAAGCTGTACCCATCGTGGTGCCTATCCACACTCTTTTATCCGAATCCTCCTTCAGACTTGTAACCATATTGGCCGGCAGGCTTTTTTCATTATTCTCTTGATGCAGGTAAACGGTGAAATGGCTTGTATGACGGTCATAACGGTTCAATCCATTGCTGGTGGCAACCCAAAGGATTCCTTCCGAATCGACAAGAACCGACCAGGCAGTGTTGTTCGAGATTGAACCGGGAGCCTCCGGATTATTACGGAAGACCTTGAAGTGTTCCGATTTTCTGTCAAAATAATTGAGTCCGCCTTCAAGTGTACCTATCCATAAATTGCTATCGATATCCTCACACATCGAGACAATATAATTGCTCGACAGGCTGGTGCTGTCACCGGGTTGATTCTGGAAGACCCTGAATGTCGTGCCGTCATATAAGTTCAACCCGTCTTGTGTTCCGAACCACATGAGGCCGTAGCGATCCTGAAGGATACAATTGACCGAGCTCTGCGAGAGTCCGTCCTCACTTCCCAGATGCTCGAATTTAACAGGCTTTTGCGCTATGCAATAAAAACATAGAAAAAATAAAGCGATGATTGAAATGCATCCCGTCCTGACCGTATATCTCATTTATCCGGATTTCAGTAAAATAATTTATCCGGTCAAGTTAGGAATTAATTTTATCCGGTGATCTTTAATCAATCACAATTTTTTCAACCTTAGTTCAATGGCTCCATTGCTTCGTGCCTTCTTCGTTTCATTGGAAGGGAAAAATGCAGAAGGCCATTTGGCGAAATGAGATTTCCCATTTTCCATGTTCGAGGTTGTGTATCGAACGGTGATAGTTGTTAAATGTTATTTTTTTAACCGCAGAGGACGCAGAGGGGACGCGGAGAGCGCAGAGAATTTTAGAATCAATGATCTGTTGATTGAAGACAAACTTCTATTTGTAATTATATTTTATTTCAGGATCTCCGCGTCCTCTGCGCTTCCTCTGTGTCCTCTGCGGTTAAATGGAGACGTTAATTTGTAAAACAATAAATTCAATCCCTTATGTCCAAACCCGGTTATTATTATTCGATTTCGGTTCACAGGCTGGCAGTGACGCTATCACTCCTCCTGATACTGTCATACTCCGCCCCGGCCAAGGATCGCTCCCAATGGCTGACGCCCGTGGCCGACATACAATTCCAGGAAAACAAGGTGATGCATTATTACCAGGTCAGCGACCCGGTGTACGGCCTCGAACCGCTGTTCATCACAAGTGCCTTCACCGCCATACCTTCCATGAGAAGCTGTACATCCGTTGCCGATGACATCCCTAAGACCAGGAAGTGGCTGAACGATGAGGTGAAAGCCCTGCCCGCCGGCAACGACCTTACCTCCAAAGAGACCTTTCTTAAAGCCTGCGCCTTGTATATCCTCTGGAACATGCGCGGGGCGCAGCTTCCGGACGAGGCGCTGCTAAAGCGCATCACCTCTCTTGAGAGAACCAGGATGCCGGCTTGGCGCACGATGCGGCATTAGTCAGGCAGCTTTATGCTTCTGTTTGCAATGGGATAAAAGAGCGAAGGTGAAAATCCACTCTCGCCCAATCAATCCAGCACCATCTTTTCAATCTTCACAAACGAATCGCCGTTCACTTTGAGGAAATAGATGCCCCCGGGCAGGCCTGACAGGCGGTAATCGCGTGTCACCTGGCCCTTGGCGTTGTCGATGCGGTCGCTCATGATCACGTCGCCCACCTGGTTGATGAGGGTGACCCGGAGACGAGCATCGGGCACCCCTTCCATCATCAGTGTGAAGGCGCCGCCGGTGGGGTTGGGGATGATCCTGAGATCCACTGCGGCTGTGGCATGTTCCTCAATGCCGGTGCAGTTGACCAATGTGATAGTGACCTTGTCATCATCGGGGTCGGTGCAGGGTGGCAGCGGATAGGCTGTCAGTGTCAGCTTGACGGAGCCGTTTTCAACATCGCCTTGCCCCGGCGTATAGGTTGCCGTCAGCAGGGCGGGGTCGTCGAACGTCCCGTCGCCGTCAGTCGTCCACAGCACCGACGAAGCATCGGTGGCGGTGCCTGCCAGCATGAGGGAAACGTTGTTACAAATGATGGTGTCGTAGCCGGCAAAGCACGACGGCACCCTCACCAGGGTGACGTTGATGCTGTCGACGGCCGTCATCCCGGGTAAGAAGCCCTGGGCGGTGACGGTCAGGGTGAAGCCGCCGTTGGCGATATCTTCGGTGCCGCGGATATAACCCTGGAGCATGCTCGTGGGCGGATCCGGCACAAAGCGTCCGTCGCCGCTGGTGGTCCAGAGCACGGAGCTGACGTACATGCCGGCGGCATGGGCCACGAAGAGGGCGTTCTGGCAGTAAGTGGTGTCGTTGCCGGCATCGATCTCCGGTGGCAGGACGGGAGCGAAATTAAACTCGCCGATGCGTGTCTTCCATCCCCCCGACATGTATTCCTGCGTATACCAGAAGGTGGTGTCATCCACCGGGTCGACCGACATATAGGAATAGTCGCCCCAGCGGTTGATGCCTGACTGTGAGCTCGTGCCGGCCACCAGCTCCATCTCCTGGTAGTTCATCTCACCCAGGGGCGCGTCGGGAGACCGTCCGGTATAACGCACCGAAGGATAAAGGGATGAGCTCGACACGGAATAGCCCAAGGCTATCTCACCGTTAGCGTTCATTGCGATACTTCCCATCCAGCGGTTGGTCTCGTCGGGTGAGTAAGTGCTCTGCTGGTAGAGGTACCAGTCACCCGTATCTTTTCTCATCTCATACCACCGGATGCCGGCGTGGTTGCCGACCCTCACGGTGTGATTGACGACCATCGATTCATGATCGCCGAAATTCCGGTATTGCAGGCGGTTCATCAGGCGGTCGCTGATGGGATCGAGTTTGGTTCCCGTGCCCGGCTGCGGTATGTTGTTGACATCGGGGTCGAAAGGATCGACGGGCAGGACATCGGTGAGCGTCATGGTGGAATTGTCAGGGTTGTCCCAGTCCACCTGGAGAGCGTAGATATCCAGGCTCTGGGTGTTCCACGTGTCGATAAAAGCGAAATAACCCGGAGTGCCTGCCGGCGGCGGGGGCCCGTCGAGGTCGGCGGGCATCATGCTCCAGGCTTCGGGCATGTCAAAGTACACCATCCGGGCATCGGGGTCACCGTTGATCATCTTCTCACGCTCGAAGGCCGCCACGCTGGCATTCACATTCTCACCGAACATATTGAAGGTAGCATAGTAGGCATCAGGCCACACCGATACCTTGGGATAGTCATTGAAATCGGGGAACTCGAAGGCATAGCGGTAATAATTTCCCAGGGGGTCGCCCGTCTGTGATACGGCCACCAGTTCCCAGAATGTGCCGTCGGAGGTGTAGATGGCGAACTGTGTGGCAATCCATCGGTCGGCGAGGTGGTCATATAGCAGGACAGGGTCACCGTCGTTGGTGCCGGTCCACGGCCCGGGAAAACCCGCCCATAGGGTGCTGTTATCGGAAGGACCTAACAGCTTGTTGCCTTGTTTATCGAAGATGGCAAACGACAGGTTGATCATCTGGAAATAATGATCGGGGCCGACATCGCCGTCGGTATCGGGGGGATAAACACCGTTGACATTCTTAACGCCGTCGAAGCTGCGTATGGGACCTCGTGCCGACCGCGAGCCCATATTCTTCTGTACCACACGGTCGACAACCGTGTCAAACCGCGCCTTGACCTCTTCGCTCACCATCTCACGCTCGATGGACGGGTTCTCAATGACATCGTCATTCCAGCTCCATTCGTGCTGGCGGGGCTCGATCAACGGCATGTCACGCAGGGGGGGTGACACGTCATAATAGACGGCTTTTGCAACCCTCACGGGATGTATTTTCATGTCCTGGGCCTGTACCGAAAAGGCCACCACCACGGCAATAAACAAGAATAAATTTTTCATTTGCATTTATGATCTTAAGATTAATAATTTTCACTGACTGGACAATGATTCATTGATCACTGCAAAGCCACTTTTTCAATTCTGACGGCCCCTCTGTTGATGACCTTCACCAGATAGATCCCTTCGGGGTAAAATGACAGGTCGAATGTCTTACGGTACGTTCCGTTGTCGCTCCTCATGTGTTCCGTGAACAGAAGGTTGCCGCTCACATCTGTCACCTGGATGTAACTGTCCTGCCCTTTCAATCCGTTCACAACGAGCTCGAATATCCCCCGGGTGGGATTGGGTATGATCTGCATCTGCAAGTCAGCGTTGTCAACGTTCCCGATGCCTGTACAGGGATCGAAATTGAGCACGAGGTAGTCCACGTCCTCTGTCGGGCACGGGGTAATGGGTATGCCATGCAGGGTGATGTGGACATTGCCGTTGGTGATGTCACCGCTGCCGGGGAAATAGGTCGATATGAGTGAGGCGGTATCGCTGAAGGTGCCGTCGCCGTTGGTGGTCCAGTAGACGCTCTGGGTGTGGTAAGCGGTGCCGGCCAGGGGCAGGGTGTGGTTGACGCAGATGATCGTATCGTTGCCGGCAAAAACATCAGGCTTTTGCCGGATAAAAAGCTGCAGGCTGTCGCTGGCTTCCATGCCCTGTTCATAGCCGTAACCTGTCAGCGTGAGTGTGACCATACCGTTGGCGATATCCTGAGGTCCGCGCAGGTAGGTCACCGAGAGGGCGGCCGGCGGTGACGGTACAAAGTGACCGTCGCCGGAGGTGCTCCACAGCACCGAGGAGGCATAGGCCGCACTGCCGCCGGTGACGAAATACTCTATCTCACAGATGGTGTCATCGCTGCCGGCATCCACCTCGGGCGGCAGCAACGTACCGAAATCGAAGGAGACGATCCTGGTCTTCCAGGTCGCTTTCATATACTCCTGTGTGTACCAGAAGGTGGAGTCATCCGACGGGTCCACGGCCATCATGCTGTAATCACCCCAGCGGTTGGTGCCCGATTGTGAGCCGGTGCCGTCAATTACATTCACCTCGGGGATGTTCATTTCACCCAGGGGTGCGTCAGCGGTGCGGCCGGTATACCGGACCGAGGGATAGAAGGTGCTGCCCGACACGGAGTAGCCCAGGGCCATATCACCCTTGCCGTTCATGGCTATGCTGCCCATCCAGCGGTTGGTGGCATCGGGCGAATAGGTGCCCTGCTGGTATACGGACCAGTCGCCGCCGCTGCGCCGCAACTCATACCACCGGATGCCGGCATGATTGTTCACATTCACCGTATGGTTAGTGACCATGGCTTCATGATCGCCGAAATTACGGTATTGCAAACGGTACATGAGCCTGACGGTCATCTCATCCAGGGTCTGTGAGGTGGAGGGCTGGGTGATGCCGTTCAGGTCCGAGTTAAAAGCCTCCACGTCGAGGATCTGCGAGAGTGAGAAGGTAGAGTTAAGGGTGTTGGTCCAGTCAACATGGAAATCATAGATTTTAAGTTTCTGGAAACCGGTGGCGATGTCGGCAAAAGGGCAAGGGACTCCGGCGGGTGGTGGCGGGCCGTCGACGTCGGCGGGCAGGATCTCAACGGTCCCCGGAAGGTCAAAATAGACCATGCGCGCATCGGGGTTGCCGGTGAGCATGGCATCACGTTCAAAGGCGGAGGCGCCGCCACGCACATACGAACCGAACATCCTGAAACTGCCGTAATAGGCGTCACCCCATACCGACAGCTTGGGGTAGTCGTTCATCACCGGATACTGCCAGGCATAACGGTACCACGACCCCAGGGGATCATTGGTTTCGGAAATAGCGATGAGCTGCCAGAAGGTGCCGTCGGGACAATTCACTGCAAACTGTGAGGCCAGCCACCGGTCGGCGAGATGATCGTACAGAACGATGGGATCACCGTCATTGGTGCCGGTCCATGATCCGATAAAGCCATCCCACAGGGTGCTGTTATCGACAGGGCCATAGAGCAGATCGCCCTCTTTGCTGTAAATGGCAAATGATAAATTGATCATCTGAAAGTAATAGTCGGGGCTCACATCGCCTTCGGTATCGGGAGGATATACACCGTTGACATTACCCACGCCGTCAAAATTGCGTATGGGGCCGCGCACGGCATGGCGCCCCATGTACCCTTGCAGCACCGGGTCGACGAAGCCTTCCGGCTGACCCACTTTGGCGGGCCGGTTCGATTCATCCTGGTAATCGCCTTCCACCAAACCCTCTTTCCAGCTCCGGTCACGCTCACCGGGAAGAATCACCTTCATCTCACGCAAAGGAGGCGTTTTGTCAAAATAAACGGCCCTGGAGACCATGGTGGGATGCCAAACTTCCTGCGCATCCAGGAACATGGCGGTCATGAATAGTAAGACTGGTAAAAGTAGCAATCGTTTCATGGGTCATAAGTATTATGATTGAAAATCCGGTTGTATTCTGAAATCAAACGATCTTTTTAGCCTGTCTCTCACAAGGTACAAAACCACGTAATAAGGAATCATCAATCCGATGGCGATCATGGCGGCCAGCCCTTCATTCAGTGAAAGTGATATCAGGACAGCCAGAGAGACGACAAGAATACACAAAGGTACGACATAAGCAAGTAAGACGGCCTTGGCACCCAAAGATTTCCTGAGTGTGACCCGGACATGATCGCCAACGGAATAATTTTCCCCGTCACGCCGTTTCACCTCGATGATCTTTTCCTTCATGTCGGCTACCGAACAGACGCTTTTGGCATGGCAGGCGGAACAGGCTGAGACATTCATGATTCTCACCTTGAGGTGATCTTTGCCTATGCTTGCAATGGTGCCGGGATGAGATATGCTATCGTCAGAGTTGCCCATGATGACGCCCACAAAAGTAAATAATTATCTGACGTGAGAAATATGGAATAAATGATATCTTTAACATTCCCACTCATGGTGTGGATACGGCCACAGGCAATACCTTGCCATTAAAATAGCGGTGGCCGTTGACGGCAAAATCCGCTATGAACAGAGCCATTTCAGGGGTTGAAAGAGGTGCTTTGATGCCGGGGAAAGCCTCCCTGAACATCTCCGTATCGGCGGCGCCCAAAGCCAGGCAATTGACTTTAATGCCCCGTTCGCTGAATTCCCGGGCGAGGCATTCGCTCATGATGGCCACGGCGCCCTTGCTGGCACTGTAAAGCGACATACCGCCGAATTTGACGCTGCCCTGAAAGCCTCCCATGCTGCCAAGGTTCACAATATGTGAACCGGTATGCATGTAAGGCATGACAAGCTGTATCAGCCTGAAGACGCTTTTTACGTTCACGTCGAAGAGCCGGTCGAAATCATCAGGTGTAAACTCATGAAAGGCTTTATGCACCATCACCCCTGCATTGTTGATCAGGATATCGACGGTGTCGAAAGCATGGAGCAATGCGGGTAAAAGGGTATGCTGATAATCACCGTTCCGCAGATCAAACGGCAGGATGTGCAGGGCACTGCCGGCACCGGATGCCTCACAGTCCCTGACCAGCTTCTGCAAACCCCTTGCATCACGTGACAAAGCGAAGACATGATGGCCCGGCCGGAGGCAGAATACCTTGACCGTTTCATAGCCCAGTCCTTTGCTGGCGCCCGTGATAAGGACATTCATCGATGTTGGGTTTGTTATGGGATCATTTCTGGCCTGACTCCTGCTTCACGTTGCCAGATATGGTCAGTATCGTGCTGGGGTTGTTGACGTCATTGGTTATGACTGTGATATTGTATCTCTGATCGCCTTTTTTATGCTTGGCGTTAAAGGTGGCTTCAATATCACCCGTCTGGCCCGGTTCAACGGTGGTAGCCGAGGCCTGCGCCTTGGTGCAGCCGCAGGAGCCTTTTACCGAATAAATTTCCAGGGCTCTCTTACCTGTGTTTTTAAAAGGGTATTTGACCGTGACCACGTCGCCCTCATTGATGGTGCCGAAGTTGGATTCTTTATTATCAAAAGTGATAACGGGTGTGCCGGCACGTTCTTCAGGGGTGAGGACAGAGAAATCGGGCAACACATCAGGACTCAGAATGATCCGTTTCTCCGGTCTGACCGTATCGTTGGTCATCAGGTTGATATGGTCGATGATGCGGCCGTATTCACCTTTTTTCTTTGCATCGAAGGTGACGGCTATTTTCCCCTCTTCCTGGGGCTTAAGTGTTTCGGGGATGATCTTGCAGGTGATATAGTCGGGAAGGCTTTTGAATGATAATGTCATGGGCTTTGTCCAGTTGTTGACCACGTATACGGTGTCGGTCATGACACTGTTGATGGTGATGCCGGGAAAAGCCAGACCAAAGGTTTTAAAGCTCAGGTTGCCCACACTGGCAGGAAACATCCTGTGCTGCGGCGTCGGTCTTTCTCTGGTCTGAGCCATGAGAACGGAAGAAAAACCAAAAAAAACCACAATCATCAAAACAGTAAAAAATCTCATGTTTTTCATGGAGTTGAATTTTTTAAGTTAATATTAAACTATAAACGACAAATTCCCGAAATATTGCAACAAAGTCAGATTTATTGAATGATCAGTTTTTTACCGTTGGTGTGTCCGTTCACCTTTAATTGAACCATAAAAGTACCTGCCGCCAGCCTGTGTCCCATATCGTCGGAGCCGTCCCATGTCAGGAGTTGCGGTCCGGCTGCCGACCATCCTTCTTTCAATGTCTTGACCTTCCGTCCGGTCATATCAAACACCGACAGTTCAATCCGGGAGGGTTCCGGCAACGTATACGACACAGTGACCTGCTGACCTGCCGAAACCTTCAGCGGATCGGGATAAAGATCGAATGCCACTCCTTTGTTATCGGCAGAGCTCTGATCTTTCACTCCGACAGTGATGTCATCGAGGCCGATCTTATACGATGACATGCCATAGGTTCCGATAAGCAGTGTACGTGTGGGAGGGTGTATTTTCATTGTCAGCACCGGTACGTTACCCAGGCCCTGGGAGATGCCTGTCCAGCTTTCGCCGCCGTCAAGGCTGTAAAAAACACCGGCGTCGGAAGCCACGATCAGCCTGCCGGGGTAATCAGGATCAAGGACGATCCAGTTCATGGGGATGTCAGGCAGGTTGGCACTGATGTCGATCCATGTCTGACCCAGGTCGGTCGATTTAAAGACGTGAGGCTGCGGCTCATCCCAGCGAAATCCCGAGACGGTGGTGTAAATGGCGGAAGCATCAAAGGGATCGGCGGCGACGCAGGTGATCCAGCGTTTGGGTATGCCCTGGGATATCTCATTCCAGGTGGTGCCACCGTTAAGGGAGATATGAACGTGCCCGTCGTCAGTGCCGGCCAGTACAACAGCCGGATTGAGGGGTGAGACGGCGAGGGTGCTTATGGTATGCCAGCCGCTGTAATCATCGCCGTCGGTCAGGTCGGCTGACACAGGAGTCCACGACGATCCCGAATTGAGGCTCTTCCAGACCCTGTAAGTGCCGAAATACAGCACGGTATGCTCCTGAGGGTCAATCACGTAAGGTGAGGACCAGTTAGTGCGGTCACCCGACATCTCGTAGCCTATGCCCTGGAAAGAGCCCCCGCCGTTGGTCGATTTATTTAAACCGCCATACTGGTACTCGGCATAAATAACATTGGAGTTGGTATAATCCACCACCGTGTAAAAGCCATCACCGCCCAGGATGCCAAACCAGTCGCTTGTGTTGCCCGTGACTGTGCGTACCGTGCCGTTATCCTGTGTGCCGCCCTCGACACGTTGCGGATAAAGATAGTCCATCTCGATATTGTAAAACTGCGTGATGGGCAGGTTGTTGATCTTGGTCCACGTATTTCCGTAATTGGAGCTGGTATACAGTCCTCCGTCATTACCCTCGATGCATGTCCCGGACGGGGTGAAAGCCAGGGCATGATGATCGACATGGAAGCTGTAGTTACCCAGCTCCGACCAGCTGTCGCCGCCGTTGTCGGAGCGGTAGGCATAAATACCCATGACAAATATCCTGTTCTCATTGGCCGGATCGATCCTTATCTGTCCGAAGTACCATCCATAGTTGCTGCTCATACCCTGCAGATAGGAGTCGTTCTTGCGCACCCAGCTCACGCCGCCGTCGCCGCTCTTATATATTCGCACCTCATAATTGGGCATATCGTAAAAAGCATACAGTACCTGAGGGTTCGACAGGGCGATGTCGATGCCTATGCGGCCGGCTTCCTGTCCTGCCGGCAGACCACCGGTGAGTTCCTGCCAGGTGTCGCCGCCGTTGGTGGTCTTGTAGATGCCAGAACTCACGCCAAAGGAACGGCGGTAGTTCAGGCCCCGCATACGTTCCCACATCGTAGCATAAAGGACATCGGGATCCTGAGGGTGCTGCACCAGATCAACGGCCGACGTTGAATCGGTCAGGAACAGGATACGCTCCCACGTCGCACCGCCGTCGAGGCTTTTGTATACGCCACGGTTTTCATCGGGGGTGAAGAGGTTACCGCAAGCCGCGACATAGACCCGTTGCGGGTTGTCGTAGTCGACGATGATCCTTCCGATATACGCCGAATACTCAAGGCCGATGTGTTCCCATGTCATCCCGGCATCGGTTGATTTATACATGCCGTTGCCGTAAAAGCTCTGGCTTGAGGCATTGGCTTCGCCCGTGCCGGCATAGATGACCTGATCGTCGGTGGGATCGATGGCCAGATCGCCGATAGAGATGACATCGGCCGTGGTGAAGGTATTCTCCCATGTCGCACCACCGTCGGTTGTTTTAAATATCCCACCGGTGGCGGCTCCGATATACCATGTCAGGGGATCACTGGCAGCTATAACGACATCGGTGATCCTTCCCCCGATGTTCGTAGGACCGGCCAGCTCCCAGTTGTAGCGATGACCGGTGGTAACGCGTTGCAGCCTGCCGGCGTCGGCCATGCCGGCCAGATAAGAGCTCAGCTTGATGCAGCCATAGGGATAAGCCCGCTGCATGGCCAGCCAGTCGTTAGGATCCATCGCCGGATGGTGCACTGCAACAGTATTTGCAGCGGATGATCGGTTATCATGTTTCCTTAATGCCAGAATAAGTAAAGAGGCTCCGAAAATGATAATAACCAGAATGATTAGTAAAGTCTTTATTTTCATGTATCAAGGGGATATTAAGTAATAATTGATCATACAAAGTTATAATAAAAGTCGATATCAATTCTGTGAAAGTGGCAGGTTGAGCAAGATTAAAATGGAATTATTTTAATAACCTCATCCCCTGTGAGGTTGTATCAAAGCTGATATTTTTAATTAACCACAGAGGGCGCAGAGGAAGCGCAAAGAAAGCAGAGTGCTGAAAATTAATTCTTTATACCTCCGTGTTCTCTGTTATCCTCCGACGCCTCCGTGGTTAAATAAAGTTTTGATACGCCCGCCAGGGTGAGATACACGAAAGAACGCCAGAAAACCTTACTGTTTAATGATTGTACACGACCATGTCCTCATCCCGCAACGCATCAGCGCCAGATACAGTCCGTCAGGACATACATTCCCCTGTGCATTTTTGCCATCCCATACCAAATGATGCGATCCCGATTTAAAAGAGGCTTCTGCCAGCGTGTTTATGACGGTTCCCCTTGAATCCAGTATCTCGATGGTCACCCGGTCACCCTTATTTATTGTAAAATTCAAGTTAGTGGTGGTGTTGAACGGATTCGGAAAGGCGGTGAGGGAGAGGTCTTTTTCTGACGTTTTGTTCTGTCCGGGTATGCCGACGCTGGCGTCGAGGCCGCCGCTGTAACAGTAGACATCGCCATCGCGGCCTCCTGCCACGGCCTCCATCGATCCGTCGCCGGTGATATCGGGTATGGATGCCAGGGCGTCGACGGCCTCGCCCAGGGCGATGGATTTAAGCTCCGTGCCGTCGGTGCCATCCAGGAAGTAGACATAGTTATTGCTGAACAGGGTGCCGACGATGGCGTCGTTGATACCGTCGCCGCTGATGTCGGCAATCCTGTCGACATTCCAGGGCTTGTCGGCCACGGGATGCAGCCAGATGAGCCCGGCGGTGATACCGTCATCAACCACGGCATTCGTGCCGGCATGACCGATCAGGATATCGCGGTGACCGTCACCGTTGATGTCGTCAAGCATCTTGAAGCTGAGGATGATATTGGGACCGATGCCTGAGCTCTGCAGTACGGTCCCATTGGTGGCATCGAGTAACATGACATTGCCGTTGAAGTCGCCCGCTGCGATATCTTTTATTCCGTCACCGTTGACATCATCGGTCTGAGCCACGGCCCACACCGAGGAGCCGGAGGTGATGTGGGTCCAGAAGATATGCCCGTCGCTGCCGTCGATGCCATAAACCCGTCCTTCCAGCTCAGGGTCATCGGAAGCGCCGGCGACGGCGTCAGGCTGTCCGTCGCCGGTGGCATCTTCGATGCCCTGGACGGCGAAGACAGGCCCACCGGTCATGCGTTCCCAAATGACCGCGCCGTTGAGTGCATTCAGGCAATAGACCCTTCTCGGACCGATGTGGTTGGCATCATTGCCTGTGGCGGCCAGGACATCGGGGGTGCTGTCGTTATTATAGTCATAGCGGCAGTCTACCTGATACACCCATCCCCCGTCACCGTATTCATGGGTGTCGTGTTTCCACAGAATATCGCCGTCCTTACCCGACAGACAGATAATGGAGCGGTCGCCCCAGGCCGAGCCGATGATCGCGTCGCTGTAACCGTCATTATTAACATCGCCGGTGACGGTGAGCCCGGTCTGCCGGTACACGGCGCCGGCATAGATCTCTCTCTCCCACAGCATGTCGGCGACACCGGAGGAGTTGCCGTTGAAGCAGCGCACATAATCATCCTCGGAACAGATGATGACATCCGGCACGCCGTCGCCGCTGATATCCGGTATGGGGGCTATCGCTTTTGGGCTGTTGTCGTAACTCGTGTTGATGGTATAATGCCACAGCATCTCGCCGATAGGCCAGCTCTGTCCGTTGCCGGTACCCTCGAGAAGGACGGTGACCGGATTGCTCTCAGGATCATTACTGAAAATGCTCAACGTGCCGGAATAAGAAATATCTTCCTGAGGATAAAACCAGATACCTATATTGACCGATCCCTCAATAGGGACCTGGAGAGGCAGTGACACAGAAGGATCCAGATAGAAATGAGGATCGTCAAACTCCAGGGCATCAATGATGAGTGACTGGCTACCGGCATTCTGCACTTCGGCATACCATCGCGTGGTCGCATTCACTCTCACCTGATGGTAATCATGATAGGATTCAACCACATGTATGGAAGGACCTTCCATGACCCCCTGCCCGAGGAGGGTAACCTCCACCTGAGGCGTCACCGGATCATTGCAGTAAATAGTCACGATGACATTGAGCGCCAAGGTATCCTGGGGTTTGTATATCAGATTAAAGATAGTGTCATGACCCGCCTCGACGGTCACAGGAAGGGCAAACCAGGTGAAAATGGGAGCGGAATCCGGAATGACGATGTTATCGATGGTCAGATCACCGTCGCCGGTGTTTTCGATCTGCATGGCAAATACGGCCGAATCGCCCACGGTCACAGGACCGTAGTTATATTGGGTCACCGGCACATAGATCACCGGTGTGCCGCTCCCTCCCAGGTCGACCTTGTAAAGGATGCTGGGCGAACCCAGCTCACCGTCGACATACCACAGGTACTGCCCGTCATAAACAATACCCGATGGTTTCAGGTTCTGGGAGGCATGGCTCTCGAGGATGGTTCCCTGCCGGTCGATCTTATAGATCATATTGCCGTAATAATCGGCTACCCAGATGTTGTCATTCTCGAGGCACAGATCCCAGGGTTGCTGGTCGGGCGACTGGAACTGTGTGAGAACATTGCCGTCGGCATCGATTTTATATATCGTGCCCGGGTCAGGGTAGTAGGTAGCCACCCAGAAATCACCGTTGTCCCAGGCGATGCCCGACATGTAATGATCGGGCAGTATGATCTGGTCGAGGAAGGTGCCGGTGGTCATATCCATTTCGGTGGCCTGCGCCGGATCTGCTGATGATGGGGGCTGGATGATGGTCCAGAGGTTGACGCCGTCCCATGTCAGCCCAAAGGCATCACTGATGGACGGATTGGAGAACTGAACGGTATAGCTGCCGTCGGCAGGATCGATGCGGTATATCTGGTCGCTGTTGGCACCATAAATGCCGCTGTAAAGGTACTGCCCGTCATAAGCCAGTCCCGACGCCTTGCCGGGA
The DNA here is from genome assembly GCA_964628285.1 of uncultured Lentimicrobiaceae bacterium. Taxonomy (GTDB): domain Bacteria; phylum Bacteroidota; class Bacteroidia; order Bacteroidales; family JAGONC01; genus JAPLDP01. The sequence continues at coordinate 37,497 of CAZVNP010000012.1, read as the reverse complement.
ATGGTATAGCTGGCTACAATGGTCCACTCGCCGGGTGCAGCTCCCCCCCTCTCCTCATTTTTATCGGCAAAGACATGTCCGGCATAGGTCAGCGTTAAACAGAAAATCACCATTAAACTCAAGGCAAATCGTAAATTGAATTTTCTCATTTTTTAAAATTGTTGAAATGAATATTTGGTTTAACTAAATCCTGTTTTTCAATATTTTGTAAATAGAAAATGAACATCAACGATTAGGGCTCTGACTGCAAAAATATAGAAAAGCGATTAGCGAGTAACGAAAAGCGATTTATGATTTAATTCAGTATTTTTTCGTAAATCGTTATTTGCTCCTCGCTAATCGCTTCTCTTCTGTGTCTGAGTGATAAAGAAACATGAGCCCATCTTTTACATACCGCTTAATGCTAAAACACTCCAATTATCTTTAATTTAGCCACCTCTATGAAAAAGAAGGTCATGACCCTGCTGACGGAAGTCGAAAAATATGTCACCGGTATTCTCGAGGATACTGAATCGAAAGGATTCACCTACCATAATCTGAAGCATACACATGAGGTGGCGGAGGTCGCGGCTCTGATAGGAAAAAATTCACACCTGACACCCGAAGAGATAGAAATTGTCAAACTGGCCGCCTGGTTTCATGACGTCGGGTATACCGTCAATTACCACGACCATGAAACTGAAAGCATCCGTATCGCAAAGGAATTTCTGGCATCCTGTGAAGCGGGAGATAAAGTCATCCAGGCTGTCATCCATTGCATTGAGGCGACAAAAATGCCACACTCTCCGCATAATATCCTTGAAGAGATTGTCTGTGACGCCGACATGTTCCATCTCTCACATAAAGACTGCCTGGAGACTTCCCTCATGCTCCGTACCGAGCGTAACAGCCATCAACCCCAAAAAATAAACGTCTATACATTTATGCTGGAGACCCTGGAACTGCTAAAACTACCCTATTTCACGGCTTATGCCCAATGGCACTGGGGCAAGGGAAAAGAGATAAACAGGAACCTGCTGGAAGAAATGCTGAGCGTCATGTCACAGGATAAAAACAGGAAAATACCGTCTCGTGATGCTTCGCAGCAGGAATCTTCCGGAAACTTTGATGTACCGGGGAGATAACCGGAAATGTGACGGTCGGCCGGTTTACATAAAGGCATTTTCTTCCAGAAGTTTCTCCAGCAGTGTGAAATTACTTTTCACATCGAGGTTGGTCAGGTGCCGGGTAACATCGAAGTCATATGTGGGGTAATCGAAGACCGGCATCTGGGGTTTGGTCTCACCGATGGAGTAACCATATATATTGCCATACTCACTCATATCTTCGCCCATCTCATCAAGTTGAGCCAGATAATCGCTTACCGATTTGGATTCGATGATGATGATTTTACCCATTTTGTTGATGATGGGGCTATGTTTACGCGAGCGGTCATAGTCGAATCGGAGGATGCGGCGGCCGTCGCGGGTGATGCCGATGACACGGAAGGTCAGGCTTTTACCCACGCCGGGCAGGTTCAGGACATTCCTGTCGCTGGCCAGGAAGGGCACATGGTGGGTTTTCCTCATGGCCTCCAGACGGGAAACCATGTCATCGGTGTCAAGGGGAAAATCCCTGAAGGTGCTGTAATGATGTGGCATGATCTTTCCCAGTATCTTTTCCTCCTCCTGTTCCTGCATGACCCTGGCGTTATTGGCGAAGTTGCTGTAATTCTCCATGTAACCCTTCACCGTGAAGGTGTGATAAGGCAGGATGCCGATGTCGTTGAGCACTTTCCTCAACTGGGCCGTGTGACCACGTCGTGAGGCGCTGCTGGTGAAGACAAGCTGGTTGGTGACCATCCATCCCGCCGACAGCAATCTGCCCACGGCTTCTCTGGCTTCGGGTGTCACCTCCATGGGTGATTCAAAATGAGTCTGTATGATAAATTGTTTTATGCCCGCCCCATAGGCTTTTTCCCTGAACTCCTTCAGGATGCGGCTCAACGCCGGCGTGATGCGCTGTGGCAGGTATACCGGCAGGCGTGTACCCAGCCTCACCCGCACCATCTCGGCATATTTATTACCATTTTCCCTTTTTTCATTGGCCTGGCGTTTCCTCAGAGCCATATCATATACGGCATCGAGGATGATCTTCAGCGACTGATCACGGCTCATCAGTGCATCGCCGCCGGTGATAAGGATATCACGCAACTGCGAATCATTTTCAAAATAGGACAGCAGATTTCTGAGTTTGACAGGCCAGGATCCCTTGGGTCGCAGCTTGTTGAGGTCAAAATTCAGGTGGCCTCTCTGAAAATCGTACATGCGCTGGCAGGAGGCGCACAGCCCTCCACAAGCCCGGCCGGCGGTATCGGGGATGAGGATGGCCACATCGGGATAACGCCTGTGGATATTATATGAGTTAGGCAGGAGCCATCCCGCTGCATTCGGCTTGCCGGGCTCTACGATGTCTTCTTTCTCCCAGGCTACAATGCTGCCGAATTCCTTGATGAGATGACGGCTGTAAAAAACATAGCTGCGCAAAGCCAGATCGGCGCCCATGACAAAAGCCGGCGCTTTCACATTTAACAGCGACAGGTAATAAGGATTGACGAATATAGGGATACCTTTTTTTTCAGCTCTGTAGAGCATCTTCATTGTGAATGTATCGACCGTTCTGTCAAGCATCTCATTGAGCAGGTCGGCCGACCTGACGGCAAAATGCAGGTGAAAATGCCAGTCGTTCCACCATTCCAGCGCCTGACGGTATTTCTCCTGCCGGCTGAGACCGGCGTCAAAGCTGAAGCGTGGCCGGGTGATCAGACCCTTGTCGAACTTGTCGATGATGATATTCAATATGCGTTCCCTGTTGCGTGAGCGTATATCAACCACCTCGGGTTGCAAACCCGAAGGATAACGTTCCATCCATGCCATCACCTCCTCACTGCTAAATCGCATACGGGCCTTCTGTCCTGTAAACTGAGCGAAGAGTTCGATCATATCTTCGAAAAATGACGGTGAGGCGCCACCGGTACCGTTTTTATAAGCCAGAAAAAGGAGCTTGAAAGGGGCATTCAACACTTTATAGCCACGCAGATTCAGATCGGTATACCGTTCCCCGGCATGATCCAGGTAGTCGAGCAGGCGTATGGCAGCAAAATCCTTCCACGTTAACTTATTGTAATGCATTGGGCCCTGCACCTCCTGTTTGTAATAACGAAATGCTGACGGATTCTTCTCCATGTATTGCAACGCCCAGTGTCTGATACCGTGACGTACCTGTTCCACATGATCCGACCGTCTGAGGATATCCTCCAGCCTGGGATTCTCATTCAACAACTGACGCATCAGCCGGTAAGCCTTGGGACTAATGCCCACCTGATCCAGATTGCTGATCTCCTTCTTAAAACGGTCAGTTGTCAATAATTCTCTGTACTCTATCATTTTCTTAATTTTTAATGTTTATCCTCATAAATTTTGTATTTAATTCAAAATCCTTCCGCGGCGAGATGGATAGGTCTGACCCGCCGGAACTCTTTTAAACTTATTTTTAAAGGTTTAAATAAACCAGGATTGACGAATGCAATTGATAATGGAAGCCGGCTCCGTTAATATATCAGCTTATTGCATACGTGTTTCCAATATAAGCATTTTTTCGGAATTATCCAAAAAAACTTTTCGCCTGAGTAAAATGATAAGTTCTTTAATAGTAACGCACCACAACTTATGATTAGTGTGTGCCGTTCATTATCAGTAAAAAAAGTGGCCGGCTATCTGTTGATTTTTGATAAAGTGACAGATAGTATCTCTTCTTCCAGTTTCTCTGCCTCTTCAATGATCCGGGTTCCTTCCAACAGTCTCTTTTCGGCGAACGCCTTGTCTTCCAGGTTGGCAGCGTTTATCCTGACATTCAGGAAAGCACCCTTGGCGGCTGCCAAGGCGGCCAAGGTTCCCACGCCGGCATCCGACACCGAGGCCGGGTTGCCGCTCATGGCCATGGCTTTCATCACCTGCATCGACTCATGGCACAGCTGCATCGTTTTGAAGGGAACCTCTATCGCCGTCTTTGTCGCCTCTTCGATGGCTGTTTTTCGTTCAGCCTTCTCCTGGTCACTGCCTTTGGGAAGATCAAAGGCCGCCATGATGCGGTTAAACGCGTCTGTGTCCTCATCAACCATCTTCAACAGCTCGTCATGGTAATATTTGCCTTTCTCGGCCCAGCCGGAGAATTCCTCCCAGCGGTCATCCCAACCTTTTTTGTGTGCCGACAGGTTGGCCACCATGGTTCCCAGGGCCACACCCAGGCTGCCGATGTATGCCGACACTGATCCTCCCCCCGGCGCCGGTGACTCGGAAGCCGTTTCATATACAAAATCTTTCAGGCTCATGTCTACCAGCTTATTCTTACTGTCATCTTCGAGAATATACTCAATGATCTTCTTCCGGGGGTCGAAAGGATACAATTCATTCAGTCCAAGCGATTTGACGGCAATGCGGATGATCTCCCTGTCGGGGATGCCCAGTGACCGCTGCTGTTTGCAAAGGTAGTGTTTGCCGGCATCCAGCATGGCCTGTAACGGCACCAGCCCGACGATCTCCGAGCCGGTGACACGGATGCCCCTCTCCTCAGCTTTCCTGCAGACCTCGTCAAAAGCCACATGGATAGGCGTCACCATGATGTCGGTGAGGTTAATGGATATCTGAGCAATACCATATTCCTTGATGAACCATCCGATGGCTTTCACTTTCTTCAACGTCCCGGGAATCCTGACTTTCTCGCCGTTATTTTCCGGTATGCCGTTTACGGCCTGAGGATCATCAGGTTTGACCACCCGGCCCTGTTCCCTGATGTCGAAGGCGATGGCATTGGCCCGCCGCGTGGAGGTCGTGTTAAGGTTCACGTTATAGGCCACCAGGAAATTCCTGGCACCGACGGCAGTGGCGCCGCTCTGTGCGTTGAATTTTGCAGGGCCATAGTCGGGTTTCCAGTTGGGGTCGGCCAGCTTATCCTTCAGGCCCTCATATTCGCCTGCGCGGCAATTGGCCAGGTTATGCCTTTCGGCTTTTGTGGCGGCAAATTCATAACAATAGACCGGGATGCCCAGTTCCTCCCCTACCCGTTTGGCCAGCTTATGTGCATAAACGACCGTTTCCTCCATTGTGATGTTGGCAATGGGCACCAGCGGGCATACGTCGGTGGCACCGAAGCGGGGATGAGCACCCTTGTGTTTCCTCATATCGATCACCTCGGAGGCTTTTTTGATGGCCCTGAAGGCTGCCTCCACCACCTCGCCGGGGGTACCTGCAAACGTCACCACCGTCCTGTTGGTGGCCTCACCCGGATCGACATCCAGCAAGCGAACCCCCTCCACCGTCTCGATCTGATCGGTGATCTGCCTGAGGACCGCTCTGTCTCTTCCCTCACTGAAATTCGGGACACATTCAATCAATTGCTTCATGACAGCAGTAATTTAAATTCACACCATTTCACCGTTTAAAATGACCGTTTCCACCTTGTTGTCACCAAACGAATAGGGCATGTAACTGTATGATGGTATTTCTTTCGTGATGAAAACATTTGCCTTTTTACCCCTGGTGATGCTTCCCAGCTCTTTCTCCACGCCCATGGCATAGGCGCCGTTCAGCGTCACGGCGTGGATGGCTTCTTCCGGCGTCATTTTATAAATGATGCAGCCCAGTGATAAAATGAACTGCATATTGCCGGAGGGTGCCGAGCCGGGATTGAAATCACTTGCAAGTGCCAGCGGCAAGCCCGCGTCAATTATTTTGCGTACGGGTGCCGGCGGCAATCCCAGGAAAAACGCCGCACCGGGCAAAACCACAGGCATTGTGTCCGACCCTTGCAGGACGGCTATTTCCTCTTCACCTGTATGCTCCAGATGATCCACCGACAAAGCCTGATAACGAACGCCTGTCTGGATGCCGCCGGAGTAATCAAGTTCGTTGGCATGTATTTTAGGTCTGAGACCGTACCTGGCCGCCGCCGCCAGTATTCTGGCGGTGTCGTCGACGGAAAAGAAACCCCTGTCGCAGAACACATCGACAAAATCGGCCAGGCCCTCGCCGGCTATACGGGGGAGCATTTCATTGATCACCTTATCCACGTATTGCTCCTGCCGGCCACGGTACTCCACAGGTACGGCATGAGCCCCCAGGAAGGTGGCCCTGACGGTCAACGGTGAGGAAGCCTTCAACTGACGTATCACGCGCAACATCTTCAGCTCGGCATCGACCGTCAGGCCGTAACCGCTTTTTATCTCCACTGCGCCGGTGCCGTAAGAAGATATCTCTTTCAGCCTCAGGAACGCCTGATCATAAAGCTCCTTCTCGGATATTGTCTCCATTTTCCGGGCTGAATTCAGGATGCCCCCTCCCCTTCGTGCTATCTCTTCATAAGAGAGTCCTTTTATCCTGTCGACAAACTCGGTCTCACGGCTGGCGGGATAAACCAGATGGGTGTGCGAATCACACCAGCACGGTAAAACCAGCTTGCCGGAAGCATCGAGATGCTGAACATCTCCGGAAGTATAGGACACCTCATCGTCGAGATCCGCCATCCTGCCGAAATCTTCTATATACCCATCAACGATCAGAAGATAAGCGTCCCTGACCGTTTCGAGGTGCGACATCTCCTCACCCGCCCGCTTCTCAACCGGGTCATTACTGACCTGCACCAGCTCTTTAATGTTTTTAATGAGTATTTTTTTCATAAAAATCCGCCACGAAAATAGAAAAAAAAGAGGAGAAAATATAATCCGGCCTCTCATTGACATTCAACATGTTGGGTAATAATACCGTTTATTTTCTCACGCAAAGGTGTCATTGATCATGCCTGACCCGTGAATAACCAATTGATAAAATATGTTTGAATACCGGCCCCCCTAATTTCTTTTTACTATTTTTGCCGCATGTCGAACAGAAACAAACATTAAATCATGAAGATAAAACATTTCCTCTTATGCATGATGCTTGTCAGTGTGGCAAGTTTCGCTGTTGCTGAAAAAGTCGATCCCGATCAGGCCAAACTGGTGGCAAAGAATTTCTACTTTGAGAAGATGAGCCGGTACCGTCAGCCTGTCAGTTATAATGCCATTGACGTTCTGACAACATACACTGAGATGAACGGCAATGAGCCGGCCTATTATGTTTTTAACATGAGTCAGGGAGGCTTTGTCATTGTCTCCGCCGACGATGTGCTGACTCCGGTGTTCGGATATGCCTATACCGGTGTTTTTTATATAAAGGAAAACATGGATAATATCCTGGGCTGGATGAAACATTACAGTGACATGGTGGTATGGGCGCGGCAAACTAATTACCAGGTTGAGAAGAAGACGGCGGCATCCTGGGCACATTACCTGACCACCGATGTTAACACCCTGAACACACGGGGAGGGCGTGACATCGAACCTCTCATTTCCTCGCAATGGGATCAGGGAGCGCCCTACAATCTGCTCTGTCCTGCCGATGAGAATGCCTCACAATCAGGAGGTCATTGCTGGACAGGCTGTGTGGCCACCTGCATGGCCCAGATCATGTTTTACTGGCGTTTCCCTCTTGTGGGTGAAGGTTCAAAAACATATTATCTGCCGACCTACGGCTATCAATCGGCTAATTTCGGGGAGACCTATTATGACTGGAATGCCATGCTGAATCAGTACACTACCGGCAGCCCGGCTCAAAGTTCCTATGCGGTGGCACAACTGATGTACCATGCCGGTGTCTCGGTGAGCATGCAATACGGCGTGAATGGTTCCGGGGCACAAAGCCAGAATGTACCTCCTGCCCTTATCAACTTTTTCCGTTACTCTTCCTCAGCAGTGTACCATGGACGGCAGGGTTATACGCAGTCGCAGTGGGAAACCATGATTATGGGTAACTTGGACGACGGCTGGCCTTTATATTATTCGGGCGACGACGGAACCACCGGCCACGCCTTCGTTTGTGACGGATACCAGGAAGGAACCCCCAATATGTTCCATTTTAACTTTGGTTGGAGCGGCATGGACGACGGTTACTATTCCGTTAACAACCCGGATGGGTTTGCATACAACCAGGCCATCGTAATGAATATCCATCCCGATGATGTGGGCAACACATACCCATATTACTGTAACGGTCCTTCGGTCATCAACACCACCAGCGGTACCTTTGAAGACGGCAGCGGCCCCGTGGATGACTATCAGAACAACGCCGATTGCAGCTGGACGATCACACCGAAAGAGGAGGACTCGGTGGTCTATTATACCCTCGGATTTGAAAAATTCAATACCGGAAGCAACGATATCGTCAGCATTTACGACGGTGAAACTACCGCCGCTCCCCTTCTGGGCAGCTTCTCAGGCAGCCAGATACCGGGTGATATGCAGTCGACGGGCGACCATGTCCTGGTGACCTTTGTCACCGACGGCAGCGGCACGGCAACGGGATGGCAGATTAAGATCACACCCCATAAACCAAGCTATTGCAACAGCATGACCGTGCTGACCGAACCGACAGGAACTTTCAGCGACGGCAGCGGCGATAAAAATTATCAGGAAAACACCCTGTGCCGCTGGAAAATAGCTGTCCCCAATGCAAGCCATATCACCGTCAGTTTCACTAACTTCAACCTGGAAGTTGATAACGACTATGTGCAAATATTGGATCTCTCATCCAGTCCTCCCGTCGAACTGGGGAAATTTTCGGGGGCATTTGTCCCGCCCGATGTCACCGGTGTCGGACCGTTAATGGTCGTATTTTACACCAATAACATCATCAACGGCCACGGCTTCGATGCCTTCTATGAAATTGACAATGTGGGTGTTGAGGAGCCTGATTTGTTCTCCTATTTCAGTGTCTATCCCAATCCGGTCGATAATACATTGAATCTGAGATTTAATGCTAAGAAAGACGGGAAAATCAACATAGCGCTGATGGATCTCACCGGCAGCACCATTTATTCCACCGGCATGGGGGTTACAGCCGGTGAACGGAATGTGCCGCTCGACATCACCGGACTGGCCGGCGGTGTTTACATCCTCCAGGTGAAAGGTGATGAAGGGGTGATGACCAGAAAGGTCGTTGTAAAATAAACTTTATTTCAAACCAACTTAAATCAGAGACGTTCCATGAAATACAAAGCCGGAATCATTATTCCATTGCTGCTGTTCGTTGCCGGTCCGTTATTCTCCAAAAATATCACTGTGGAGGATGCGTCCCGGGTAGCGAAAAATGTTTTTTATGAGCTGACGAACCAATACCGGCATGCCACAACTTACGGCGAGGTGACGATAACGGGAACCATGCCTGTGGCCTATCAGGACAAGGTGGTCTATTATGTTTTTAATGTCAATGACGGTTTTGTGATCATCCCGGCCGACGATGCCCTGCCACCTGTTATTGGCTACTCTTATGACAGGCATTATCAGAGCGACAACCAACCCGACAATTACCGGAACTGGATGCTGAATTATGCCGGGGAGGTTGCTTACTGCCGGCAATTGTCGCTGACAGCGACTGCTGAGATAAAAGCCGAATGGGACCGACTGCTGACAAATGATGCGTCGACCCTGAAAACGGTGACGCGCTCCAGGGATGTGGAGCCCCTGCTCACCTGCATGTGGAACCAGGACAATCCTTATAATTCATGGTGTCCGGCCGATCCCATGGGTCCCGGCGGGCATGTGTATGCCGGCTGTGTGGCCACAGCCATGTCGATGGTCATGTATTACTGGCGTTATCCGCTCCACGGCACGGGATCGCATTCATATTATGCCGGGTCGTACGGCACCCTCACGGCCAACTTCGGAGCGACATATTACAACTGGAACGCCATGCTCGACGCCATCACCAACGGCAGCGATCCCGAAAGCATTGACGCCATCGCACAGTTGCAGTTCCACTGCGGCGTATCGGTCGATATGAATTACAGCCCCAACGGCTCCGGCGCCAACAGCGATGACGTGGAAACGGCTCTGCGGAATTATTTTAACTATGCTACTGAAGTTAATTATGTTCAAAAGGATAATTATTCCACGACAAATTGGATCAATCTTTTAAAATCGCAGCTTGACCAGAGCTGGCCGATGTACTATTCAGGCTTCAACGGTTCAGGGGGCCACGCCTTCGTATGCGACGGCTACCAGGGCGATAATTTTCACTTTAACTTCGGCTGGAGCGGACAGAACAACGGTTACTATACCGTTGACGATGTCGGTGGATTCAGCTTTTGGCAGGGCGCCGTGGTCAACATCCACCCGGGCGACGGCTATCCCTATTACTGGACCGAGCCTATGACCCTCACTGCCAAATCAGGGTCATTCGAGGACGGCAGCGGGCCGGTGGAAGACTACCTCAACGACCTGAACATGAGCTGGCTGATCTCACCTCAAAATCCCGATGACTCCGTTTCGAGTGTGACCCTTTCATTTACACGCTTTGAGACGGAGCCCGTCAACGATGTGGTGACGGTCTATGACGGCAGCTCCACCGACGCACCGGTGCTCGGCACTTACTCGGGGACATACTCGGGCAGCAGCCTGCCTGTCGTCACCGCCACAGGCAATACGATCCTTGTCGTCTTCACCACCAACGACAATACTTCCGCACCCGGCTTCCAGGCTCAATATATCTCCGAAATTGCCGACTATTGCCAGAACTGGGCGACGCTGACGGACGCATCGGGGACAGTCACCGACGGCAGCGGCACGAAAAATTACAATAACAATACGTTATGCCGCTGGAAGATCGCACCTCCGGATGCCAGTCAGATCACCCTGACCTTTACGGCCTTCGGCACCGAAGCCGGTCACGATATCATGCAGGTCATCGACCTGTCGGCTGATCCTCCGGCACCTGTGGGAAGCTTTTCGGGTAACACCATACCGCCAACGATCACCACCAACGGAGCCATGCTGATCAACTTTTACTCCAATGCCAGCATCACAGGACCGGGATGGGAAGCTTACTACGAAACGGACAACGTGGGAATAAACGATCAGCAATTGTCCGGCGATCTCAGGGTCTTTCCGAATCCTGCCACAGACAGACTGAACGTGGAATATTCACCACAGACAGCCGGAACCTGCCGGATGCAACTGCTCTCTGTGACCGGCGAAGTCGTCTTTAACAGGACCGTTGCTCCCGAAAAAGTAAATCATTCTGTCAGCATCGACCTGTCAGGAGTATCGAAAGGAATCTATGTTCTGCGCATTTGCGGCGAAAAAAGCGTCGTTACACGAAAGGTGGTCGTGGAATAATTGACATAAAATATTGCTGATCCATTAGACAAACGGGGTATTAGCTCAGGTGGCCAGAGCGCTACACTCGCATTGTAGAGGTCGCCGGTTCGAATCCGGCATACTCCACTGATCCGCGTTGTTTGAGGGATTACTTCTTATGCCAGATACCCTCCAGGCTTCTGACTCGTGCTTCGCAACTGTCTTCTTTGGCATACAATGACAGCGTTTCTTCATCTACAAAATACTTATATATCCCGGTGCTGCCACAATCACTATCGGTTATGAGCATCTGATCACCGTCGAAGAGTACCCCGGCATCTGTGTTATAAACACCGGCTGTATCTCCTACTACAATAAAATGAAGCGAATCGGTCGTAATGGTGATCTCTGCCGACTCCTGAAGGGTATCTGTATTAACGATCAGGCGCGTCCATGTCCCGTAAGGGGATCCATTGTCACAGTTACATTCCTTCTTGCATGAATTGACAAGGACAAGCGCAATAATAATCACGCCAAGGGTCAAAATGATTTTTTTCATAAATAAATTGATTTTAAGTGCAGAACACTGGCATAAGCCGTAATCCAACAATAATGATTAATAAAAATGAAAAGGCAAAAATATTGAAAAATCTTATGAAAGCAAGAATTGATGTGCTGATTAATTAATGTGCGGATGTGCCAATGAATCGCAAAGCGATCACATTCAATAGCTATACAGGGACAAAATCACATATTTCCTATTTCACGACCATTCTCTCCCCTTTTCCTTTGAAGCCGTTAATGACCGGATAAACGAGGTACACACCCGGTTTCATGGCCGAGATATCCAGTTTTATTTCATTATTATCCCTTGAGAGGACCGTTACGTTCATATCACGACCAAAAACATCGCAGATATGCAGGTCGATGTTTTTAGTGTCATAACAACCTTTAAAGGATACCCTCACCGTACCGCCGGCAGGATTAGGCCGGAGATTCATCACGGGAAGCGGCTCTTTGACGTCCGTGCCAATCCCCGCCGGCCCCGGGGTCACGCCTTTGTACAATGCCAGCCCTCCGGCCCAGTTGCCTATGATCATATCGGGATATTGATCGCCGTTGTAATTCAATATGGTTACTCCCGTGCGGTATCCTTCGCTGATGTAAAGCAGATGGGGGTCAGAGAGAGTGAATGTGCCGTCCAGATGGCCGTCGATGTCCTTATAATAAAAGATATCGCCGAACTCCGACCCGACGAACAGCCGGTATTCGCCATTCACCTCAAAAAAGCACGGCACGCTGTATCCGAACAGTGACAGGTTGGGATTGGTCACATCCACACCGCCCAGATAGTCGGTGATCAAAGAGAATTGCGGGTTCTGGTGTGTGCCGGTGTTGGCATAATAATGCAGGTTGCCGTTGGATTCACCGATGACGAGATCGACATAGGAATCCCTGTTCAGATCGACAAGCTGTGGCGTGCTGTAATCACCCACATCAATGTTCTGGTAATCGGCCTGTGCGGCCGTAAAAATGGGTATCTCACCCGGACCCGCAACATTCAGCAAATAGTAAAGCGTGCCGTCGGCATTGCCTACCAGCATGTCGGCATCACCGTCACCGTCGATGTCGGCCATGGCAGGATAAGCACCAAGGATTTTAAGGGAAGAAAGGTGGCCAAAATCGTTGTCAACCAGGTGATATTCCGGGGCACCGGCCGTGCCGGTGTTCCTGAAAAAAGCTATCTGCGAGCGGTAACGGAAATACAGAAAACCGTGGTCATGCCAGGTGGAATCCAGGTATCCGAAATTACCCACCAGCAGGTCGTTCAGTCCGTCCTTGTCAACATCACAGACCACAGGATAAGCGCCACCGCCCACATCGATCATTTCGTCCTGAAGGAAGTCGTCCTGCTGAAAATCAAAATGAGGATGGCCGTTGGTCCCGTTATTCTTATAATACCAGATGCTGTGGTCATTCTGCGACCTGTCATAGGAAGGATCAAAGGGTGAGACGACGAGGTCCTTCACGCCGTCGTTATCAAGATCAAGGTACTGAGCCGATGGCATGGACATCAACTCCACCGGATGCCCCTGAGGGAACAGGGTATCCTGGCTGATCATATGAGCCGAATCAACGGTCCCGCCATTGATCAGAGAGATCAGGTTGGAATAATCAACATCGCCGATCACAATATCTTTGACATTATCCCCATTCAGGTCAAGGGCCAGCAAGGTGGATCCGGAATGCCTGTTCTGATCGGGTTGTGCTGACCGGCTCCCATCCTGACCACATGTGATATTAAGGGTCAAAACATTGGATGATTCACTCTCCGAAAAATAACCCCAGCAATCCTCCGTCAGGATATAATCCAGGCTGTCGCAGGTCCCGTATTTCTCTATCGAAAGGTTCTTGTGGTAATTCACATATTTCCCCAGGGTCCAGAAATTCAGTATGTCGATATCGCCATCCAGATCAATGTCACTGAAAACAGGATAATCATCAACAAGGGCAAATAAATTAACATATCCTGTATAATAATAGGAATAAAGGATGGGGGCCACCAGTTCAAATTTCAGTCCTGTGCCTGTCTCGCTGATATTCCTGTATATACGGATGCCTCCAATGGTATAGGTGAAAATATCTTCCCGGCCGTCGCAGTCATAATCCACCAGATTAACCCAGTCATGCAGATAAGGAAATTTGATGATGAATTCAGGGGCATAAGAATAATCCGGTATCCCCTTGGTCCCATGATTAATAAACGGCATGATCCGGTTACCATGACGGTCGAACACGAAAAGATCCTTTACCCCGTCATCATTCAAATCAATTTCCGAGAACTGGCATGAGTTCATTCCTCCCACCCATGGCTGTACGTATAGAGTGCCATAGATATCAAAGACCGGAACGGAAAAATCCTTCATGAATCCAAAGTCGTTGTAATCATCCAGTGGCATCACCGGGTCCGGAACCGTCTGTCCTCCGGTAATAAAAGGCACATATAGGGAAAGCAAGAGTATAAGGGTTTTCATATTCTGTCAATCATAATTCATATAAACGAAATCATAAAGATAATCGTTTATGATTATACAGGCAACCCATTAAAATAAACTATTTCTTTTTTTAATGAAGCGATTGGAAGCGCCCCTTTAAAATCTTTATTTGGAGTGATTGTAATATTGGGAATGTATTTCTATATTTGCAGCCTTAAAAAAATTGGCAGTTTTAATCTAATCGATTTAATTTTAAACACATGCAGAACAGAGGAGCGATTTTGACGTTTGCCATCATACTTGCTTTGGTGAGTTTGTTCCAACTGTCCTTTACTTTAGTTACCAAAATTGTTGAGAATAGAGCAAAAGCATTTTCCGTAAATGAACAAGCGGTTACACTTGCAAAAGAAATATCCGAAGGCAATCCACTGAAAGAAACATATGTCTTTGATTCCATTTCGCAGGAACGCGACAGGCATTACCTGGATTCGATGTCGAATGTTGTTGTCTATAACATTCTATTGAAAAAATACACTTACAAAGACTGTAAGGAACGTGAGATAAACCTCGGCCTTGACCTGAAAGGAGGGATGAACGTTATGATGGAGGTTTCGGAGGCTGACATTTTAAAAAGCCTGTCAGGCAACAGCAAGGATCCTACCTTCGACGAAGCCCTCAGGATGGCTGAGGAAAAACAAAAGAAAACAGGTAAAGATTTTCTCTCTCTTTTTAATGAGTCCTTCACCCAGATTGATCCCAATGCCAGGCTGGCTGCCCTTTTCGCTTACGAGTTTAAAAGCAAGGGCATCAACGCCACCTCCTCCAATGCGGATGTGATGAAGGTCATCCGTGATGAGACCAATGGCGCCATTGACCGGACGTTCCAGATCCTCAGGACACGTATCGACCGTTTCGGTGTGACCCAGCCCAATATCCAGCGTTTACCCGCCAGCGGCAGGATACTGATAGAACTTCCCGGCATAAAAGATCCCGAGCGTGTCAGAAAGCTCTTACAAGGCACGGCTAACCTCGAATTCTGGGAGACTTACCAGTTCACCGACCTGGCATCAGCTTTTAGTGCCGCCAATGAAAAGCTGAAATCGATTCTCGCCGAGGAACGCGAGAAACGTGATTCCCTTCTGGCCATGACGCCGGGAACGGCTAAAACTCCCGGCAAAGTCACTGAAACGACGGCAACAGCTTCCGCGGATACTTCCGCGGAGGCCTCCCTTGAAAAACTGATATCAGCCGATACGACCAAGGCCGACACCTCAAAAATAGAACAGAAGCGTGAAAAATGGGCCGAGAACAATCCGTTATTCAGCGTTCTCACACCGGCATATTACCAGAAAGACGGCCAGTTCTATGCTTCCCAGGGTGCCGCCGTCGGTTTTGCCGCCATTAAGGATACAGCCGCCGTGGATGCCTATCTGAAGTCAGTGAAAGATCAGCTCCCGCTGGATCTGCAACTGGCCTGGACAGCTAAACCGGAACGGCAGCAGAAAGAGGACATCCTGACCCTCTATGCCCTGAAAGTCACCACACGCGACGGCACCGCACCGCTGAGCGGCGATGTGATCGTGAATGCCTTCCAGGATTATGACCAGAACGGGCAACCCGAGGTGTCTATGTCAATGAACAACGAGGGCGCCAGAATATGGAAGAGACTGACAGGAGAGAATGTGGGTAAACAAATCGCCATCGTCCTGGACGGCTATGTGCGTTCGGCTCCTAATGTGAAATCCGAAATCCCCAACGGTCAGTCATCCATCTCCGGCGGTGGCATGACGGTAGAAGAAGCCCAGGATATGGCCAATATCCTGAAGGCAGGCAAGCTGCCGGCACCGGCTCATATCATCCAGGAAGAGGTGGTGGGCCCCTCGCTGGGAAAAGAGGCCATCAATGCCGGTCTTCATTCCTTCCTGTTCGCCCTCCTTGGCGTTTTGATATACATGCTCTTCTTCTATAATCTCGCCGGTGTCATCGCTGATACGGCCCTGATAACCAACATCTTCCTTCTCATGGGTGTGATGGCCTCGCTGGGTGCCACCCTTACCCTTCCCGGACTGGCAGGTATCGTGCTGACCATGGGTATGGCCGTTGACGCCAATGTTATCATTTATGAACGAGTCAAGGAGGAGGTCAGAGCCGGCAAAGGCATGCGTTTGGCCATCAGCGACGGATACAAACACGCCTATTCGGCCATCATCGACGGTAACGTCACCACACTGCTCACCGGTATTATTCTTTACATTTTCGGCACAGGACCCGTCCAGGGTTTCGCCACCACCCTCATTATAGGTATCCTGACATCCCTGTTCACCGCCATCTTTGTTTCGAGGATCATCTTCACCTCCATGCTCGACAGGAACCGGTCCATTTCATTTGCCAACCGTTATACCCTGAATTTCATGGTCGGGGCACATGTACCATGGGTTAAGATCAGGAAAAACCTGTATATCTTTTCCATTGTCCTTAGTCTCATCGGCATTACATCACTGGTGTTCAGAGGATTAAATCCGGGTATTGATTTCGCCGGCGGCCGTACTTTTGTGGTCCGTTTTGACCAGGATGTCAGAACCGATGAGATCCGCTCTGCACTGGCGAAGGTATTCCCAAATCCGCCCGAAGTGAAAACCTTCGGTGCCAACTCGCAGGTCAAGATTACAACCAAATACCTGATCGACAGCGATAGTCCAACGGCTGACTCCATTGTCCAGACGAAACTTTACGACGGACTGAAATCCTTTTACAAGGATCCCATCAGTTATAAGGATTTCTCGACGGAGACACAGAACAAGTACATCGGGATACAGAGTTCACAGAAAGTGGGACCGGTAGTGGCTGCCGATATCAAACGGCAGTCGGTGTGGGCCGTATTTTTTGCCCTCATAGCCATCTTTGTGTACATTGCCATACGATTCAAGCGATGGTCGTTCGGGTTGGGAGGCGTCATTTGCCTTATCCATGACTCACTCATCACCATCTCTCTCTATTCCATATTCAACGGCATCGTGCCCTTCAGTCTGGAGGTGGATCAAACCACCATTGCGGCCATCCTGACCATCATCGGGTATTCGATCAACGACAGCGTGATCGTATTCGACCGGGTCAGGGAATATAATAAACTCTATCCCAAGAGAGATCTGGGAGATAACATCACCGGCGCCATCAACAGCACCCTTGGACGTACCATCAACACCTCCGGAACCACCGTTCTGGTCTTGGTGGTCATCTTCCTGCTGGGTGGAGAGGTCATCCGTGGTTTTGCATTCGCCCTTATGATCGGCATCGGACTCGGATCCTATTCATCCGTGGCGATCTCAACGCCTATAGCCTATGAATTTGAACGCCTCAGGGAGAAAAGAGCCTTGCGCAGGAAAAGAGTTTTCGCATAAAAAATGAACAACATCAGGCGAGTCCCGTTTTAATGCCGGTGCATGCTGTAGCATTTGAACGGGACTTTTTATGTTACCTTTGCAGGTGCGTTTTTATGCCAGGGTATGAGTCATTCATTTTTGTTGTTTCTGGATATCGGTGGCGGTGAACTTCTTGTGATCCTGCTCGTTGCGTTTCTTTTATTCGGGCCCGGGAAAATGACTGAAATGGCGAAGAAAATAGGCAAAGCCGTTCATGATCTGAGAAAAGCCACCAATGACATGACGCGGGAAATACAAAATGAAGCCGATGCCATTAAACACGTTGCAGGCGATCGTGATCAGAAGACCAACACAACGGAAACCGGGCCGGCTGACAGCGCGACAGGTGAAACTCATGCCGTCAGCGGCGACACCTCACCTGACATGACTCACAAAGAAAATCATGTGGTAAAATAATGGCACGGATATATTAAAATGTAAATGGGTTACGTTATGAGATAAAAACTGCATCATCTGTTTGGAATTCAATTTTCCTTAAATTTATCCGATTCTTCAATACAATGAAACTAACCCCGTTCATAATAACCGGATTGATCTTATGCTTGTTAACCCCAGCGGTACTGCAGGCCCAGAAGAAAAAAACCCAGGCCGCCGACCAGGAGTTTCTGGACCAGCACTATTATGTTGCCATCGACCATTATAAAAAAGCTTATTCCAAAACCAAGAGAGACAAAGCCGAAAAAGCCAGGATTGCCTATCAGATCGCCGAGTGTTACAGGCTCATCGATGATACCAGGAGAGCTGAAGCAGCCTATAAGCGTGCCATCCGCATGAAATATCAAAGAAAGCAACCCCTCGCCTATCTTTATCTGGCCGACGCACTCAAAGCCAATGGCGATTACGAAGAGGCTATCACCGAATATAACAATTACTCCGACCATGCTCCTGACGATCCCAGAGGACCTGAAGGTGTCAAATCGTGTCAACTGGCCATGCAATGGGATACCATTCCTTCAAAATACAAAGTGGAACCTCTTACCAAGATCAACTCCAAAGTCGATGACTTCGCTCCTTCCTTTACGGATAAATATTCCAACTCGATCATTTTCACCTCCACACGCGACGGGGCGACGGGAAAAGACATGGATGAGTGGACCGGCCAGAATTTCAGTGATCTGTTCTATTCCAAGACGGATAAGAAAAATGTATGGAGCACACCCGTACTTATTGACAAGGAAGAAAAGATCAACAGCAAGGCCAATGAGGGTGTTTCAACCTTCAATGACAACTTTTCAAAAATGTACTTCACCCGTTGCAGTGTCGTACAGGGTGAGAACCGGGGTTGCCAGATCTATGTGGTGACAAGCAAGGGACGGTCGTTTGGGACGCCCAAATGGGTCAACCTGGGCAATGACACATCCATCACGGTGGGTCATCCCACTCTGAACCAGGATGAACTGACGATCATCTTTTCATCCGACCGTGAGGGAGGTTACGGCGGTAAAGATCTGTGGATGGCCACACGCGATAAAGCCGACGATGATTTCGGGCGTCCTGTCAACCTTGGCCCGAAAATCAACACCGTCGGTGATGAGATGTTTCCTTATCTCAGGGATGACACCACATTGTATTTTGCTTCAGACAGGCTGCCCGGCATGGGGGGGCTCGATATTTTCAAAACGATTTACCAGGACGGGAAATGGACGACACCCGTCAACATGAAACCCCCCATCAATTCGAATGCTGATGATTTCGGTATCATTTTCAAACCGGGAGAAGAAAGTGGCTTTTTCACTTCCAACCGCAAAGGCGGACGCGGCGGTGATGACATTTATTCCTTTGAGATGCCGCCGGTTATTTTCAAGCTCTCGGGAGTGGTAAAAGACGAATTGACCCTGCTCTATATCGAAGGAGCCAAATTACGGTTGGTGGGCACCGACGGCAGCTCGGTGGAAGCCAAGACCGACCCCAAGGGTTTCTACAGTTTCAGTGAAAGCCAGATCAATGAAAACACAACTTATGACCTGGTTGCCTCGAAAGAAAACTATTTTAATACGGGGGCCAAAATAACCACGGTAGGTCAGGAAAGCAGCAAGGATTTCATTCAGGATTTCATGCTGCAACCCATACCCAGCGAGCCCGTCATCCTTCCCGAAATACGTTATGATCTCGCCAAATGGGATCTCAAGCCACAATATCAGGATTCGTTGCAGGGGCTGATCAAGACGCTGGATCTGAATCCCACCATTGTCATCGAGCTGGCATCACATACCGATGCCCGTGACACCGAGGAAAGAAATGACATCCTGTCGCAGAAAAGAGCCGAATCGGTCGTCAACTACCTCATTGACCGTGGCATCGATCCCGACCGTCTGGTGGCTAAAGGGTACGGCGAACGTGTCCCGCGTCTGCTGAAGAAAGACATCACCGTCAACGGCTATACTTTCAAAGCGGGGACCCACCTCACAGTTTCATATATCGATTCCCTGCCCACCGTAGACGAACGTGAAGCTGCACATCAGCTTAACAGACGGACGGAATTCCGTGTTTTACGGAATGATTTCGTTCCCAAGCCCACGATAGAAGAAATACAACCCACGGCTAAAGTGGATGTGGTGGTCAATCCTGCCGAAGATATCGTTAAATACCAGCAGGGTACCGGTGAAGCCATCATCATCCCTTCAATCATTAACGGCAATTCAACCGATGTCACTTATATTGCCAGTGAAAGAGGATTAAACGTGTCATTGGATTTCGCGATGAAAATGCTGAAAGACGGTGCCATCACCAAAAATGATTTTGAGGGCGATGTGAATAAAATATTATCCGAAGGAAGCATTGTTGACAGAGCTGTCTTCTATGTTAAGGAGATGAGGATCGGCAACAAAACAATTAACGACGTGACGGCTACCGTCATGCATAACCTCACCGTTCCGGCCATGATGGGAGAGAGTGTGCTCAGGGCCTTCGGCAAATTCAGGCTCGACAAGGACAAGTCGGAGCTTATTTTTGAATAATCTATCCATTTGCCAGTATATACCGGGATTTTCCGGCCAGAAATGTCAGATGCCTTGAAATACGACAAAAGGGGTGTGTCGGCGTCGAAAGACGACGTCCACCATGCCATCCGTGAACTCGATAAAGGGCTGTTCCCGGGGGCTTTTTGCAAAGTGGTGCCCGATATATTAGGCGGTGATCCCCGGTGGTGCAATATCATGCACGCAGACGGTGCCGGCACGAAATCATCCCTGGCTTATATCTACTGGAAGGAAACAGGCGACATGTCGGTGTGGAAAGGCATCGCACAGGATGCCGTGGTCATGAACCTCGACGACCTGCTCTGCACAGGATGCTATGACAACATCCTGCTCTCGACAACCATCGGCCGGAACAGAATGAAGATACCTGGTGAGGTGGTGGCAACCATCATTCACGGTGTGGAGGACTATCTCTTACGGCTGCGGACCATGGGCATCGGCATATGGTCAACAGGGGGAGAAACAGCCGATGTCGGCGACCTGGTGCGCACCATCATCGTCGACTCAACGGTAACCGCCAGGATGAAAAGGGCAGAAGTCATCACCAATGATAACATCGCCGCCGGTGATGTCATCATCGGTCTGGCATCGTCCGGAAAAGCTTCTTATGAAGAAAATTATAACAGCGGCATCGGCAGCAACGGCCTCACGTCAGCACGCCATGATATGCTGTCGGGTGATTATGGGGTCACCTATCCCGAGAGCTATGACGATTCCATCCCTACCGAACTGGTATACAGCGGCACCCTGCACCTCCGGTCCGCCACCACCATACCCGGTATGGATGTCGGCCAACTCATGTTATCACCTACCCGAACATACGCCCCTGCAATACGTGACATAATCAAAAAACTGAGACCTCACATTCATGGACTGGTGCATTGCACGGGAGGAGCGCAGACAAAGGTGCTTAATTTCATCAAGAACCTTCATGTTGTTAAAGATAGCCTGTTCGCACCCCCACCTGTTTTTCTCATGATACAGGAACAATCCGGCACTCCATGGAAAGAGATGTACCAGGTTTTCAATATGGGACACCGTATGGAGATTTATGCCACCGAGGAGATATCTGAAGAAATAGCCCGCATATCAGGCGCATATGGCATTGAAGCCCGTGTCATTGGCCATTGCGAAGCCTCCGACACTAAAAAGCTGACGATCAAAACCGGGTATGGCGTTTTTGAGTATTAGCCCCTTTCCTTTTCCGGCTTTTAAAATCACTTTAAAATTAGAGCGTGCTCATGGATAACTCCTATTCATAACTTTATTTCTCGTAACTTTGCAGCGATCGATTTCAAGTGTAGTGTGTTATGCTAGAAAAGCTGGAAGAAATATATAAACATTGGCTTCAGATCGGGGAGAAAATGAATGCGCCGGAAGCCATGGCCGATATGAAGAAATACATTAAACTCAGCAAGGATTATAAGGATTTGCGTCCGATAGCGGAAGCCTATGTGGCCTATCGTAACATCCTGAACCACATCCAGTCGGCCCGCAATGTCATGTACCAGGAAAAAGACGAGGATTTCCGGATATTCGCCAAGGAAGAGCTCCTTGATTTAAACAGGCAGAAAGAAGAACTGGAAGATAAGATCAAACTGCTGCTCGTCCCCAAAGATCCGCAGGATGCTAAAAATGCCATCGTCGAGATACGTGCCGGCACCGGTGGTGATGAGGCCAGCATTTTCGCGGGCGATCTTTACAGGATGTATGTGAAATACTGCGAGAACAGAAACTGGAAGACCGAATACATCGATTCCACCGAGGGGACTGTCGGAGGTTTCAAGGAAATCATTTTCAAAGTGAAGGGTGAGAATGTATACGGGCAGTTGAAGTATGAATCCGGTGTTCACCGTGTCCAGCGTGTCCCGCAAACCGAGACACAGGGCCGGATACATACTTCGGCCGCCACCGTGGCCGTATTACCCGAGGCTGAAGAATTGGACGTGGACATCAATCCTGAAGACATACGCAAGGATACCTATTGTTCCTCAGGACCTGGAGGACAGTCGGTCAACACCACATACTCGGCCGTCCGTCTGACCCATATCCCCACAGGTATCGTGGTGACATGCCAGGATCAGAAATCCCAGATTAAGAACTTCGAGAGGGCCATGAGCGTCCTGAGAACCCGGATTTACGAGTTTCATTACCAGAAATACATGGCCGACATTGCATCACACCGGAAAACCCTCGTCTCCACAGGCGACCGCTCCGCTAAAATCAGAACATACAATTATCCGCAAGGCCGCGTGACCGACCACCGCATTAACCTCACGTTGTATAACTTACATTCCATAATGAATGGCGACATACAGGAATTGATCGATAGCCTCCAGATGGCAGAAAATGCCGAACGGCTCAAAGAGACTATCAAAACTGAATAAAAATGATGCATTATGACTTATAACGACATTGTTGAACAGGTCAAATCCAAAGGTTCATTCCTGTGCATAGGCCTCGATACGGAATACAATAAGCTGCCGAAGCACTTGATGAGCGAGGACGATCCCATTTTTACCTTTAACAGGATGATCATTGATGCCACATACGACCTGGTTATTGCCTACAAGCCCAACATGGCCTTTTATGAGTCCCTGGGGGCAGATGGCTGGAAAAGCCTTGAAAAAACACTCAGGCATATCCGTTCACGTGACAAGAACATATATATCATTGCCGATGCCAAGCGGGGCGACATTGGGAATACGGCTTCGCAATATGCCAGAGCCTTTTTCGAGACCCTCGATTTCGACGCCGTGACGGTCACCCCATATATGGGTGAAGATTCCGTCAGTCCCTTTCTTTCTTACAAAAACAAATGGGTTATTCTTCTCGTTCTGACTTCCAATAAGGGAGCCTCAGATTTTCAGATGCTCGAGACCACTTCCAACCAGAAGATATTTGAAGAAGTGCTCTTCAGATCAAGACAATGGGGCAGCAATGAGAATATGATGTATGTGGTCGGCGCAACAAAGAGCGAGATGCTGTCAAATATCCGTGAAATTATTCCCGAGCATTTTCTGCTGGTGCCGGGAATAGGTGCCCAGGGAGGCAACCTGGAAGAGGTGGTGCGTTATGGATTTAACGAAAATTGCGGACTGATAGTCAACTCATCACGGAACATCATCTTTGCCTCCTCAGGAAAAGATTTTGCCGAAAAGGCCCGGCATCAGGCACTGGAACTGAAAAAGGAAATGTCGCAAACAATGAGTGAGCGGCATTTTATCTGATCACTCTTCTTCGTCAATCACCGTTGTCCATCCGTAGGGATCCGGTGCTTCACCATATTGTATGGCGAATAACTTATCATAAAGTATCTGGGAGATACGGCCTGCTTTGCCATCCTTACAATATTCGTAAACCTTGCCTGTTTCCCTGTCGTAAATTTTACCAATAGGCGATATGACGGCGGCGGTGCCGCAAGCCCCCACTTCATCAAACTCTTCCAGTTCCTCGATGGGAACATGACGCCGTTCGACCTTAAAGCCCATATCGGCAGCCAGCTGGCGCAGGCTCATGTTGATGATTGAAGGCAGGATGGTCGTTGAATCGGGAGTCACATAGGTGTTGTTCTTGATGCCAAAGAAATTGGCCGGGCCGGCTTCATCGATGTATTTCTTTTCTTTTGAATCGAGGAATAACACGGATGAATAGCCTTCACTGCGAGCCCTCTCAGCCGGTTTAAGGCTGGCGGCATAATTTCCTCCGACCTTGATATGGCCGGTACCCAGGGGAGCCGCGCGGTCATAGTCATGCACCAGCTGCACGCTGACAGGTTTGAAACCCTCTTTGAAATAAGGACCAACAGGACCGGCAAACACCATAAAAAGATATTCCCTGGCAGGTTTCACACCCACCTCGGCACCCGTACCCAATAACAGAGGCCGGAGATATAAGGCCGCCCCGGTGCCGTAAGGAGGGATATATTTTTTGTTCAAAAGGGTAACCCTGGTGATAGCCTCTTTGAAAATATCCAGTGGGACATGAGGCATCATAATGCCATCACCGGAGCGCTGAATGCGTTTGGCATTCTCTTCCCACCTGAAAAGACGCAGCTTCCCGTCCTTACCCCTGAAAACCTTCATGCCTTCAAAGGCCTCCTGGCCATAATGCAGACAGGTTGCTGCAATGTGCATATTGATAAATTCGGATGATGAAGTCTCCAATATTCCCCACGCTCCATTACGGTAGTAGCAGCGAACATTGTAATCCGTCTTGAAATACCCAAATGGCAGGCTTCTCCAATCGATATCCATAGGTTGATATTTTTATATGGTTAATTTTATTTATGGTGTCCCTACAAAATTAAAAAATTTATATTATTTTGGCCGCCTGTCATAATATTTTTAACCTGTCACATGCAAGGCATACAACAACACATTAAACTCCTGCTATCTGTCGATGTAGGTGTCAAAACCGGCCTGGCACTTTACAGCGATGAGGTCAGATTGTTATGGTACCGGTCGCACAATTATGGCAACAAACAACGGCTGAAACAGGATGCCGCCAAATTAATCAATGACCTGCCCGGTCTCTCCTGTCTGGCGATAGAAGGAGGCGGAGAAATCGGGGCCTTATGGACGAAAGAAGCCTCCAGAAGACACATACCTGTTATTCAGACCTATGCTGAGGAATGGCGCAACGATCTTTTCGATCTTAAGGACAGACGCCATGGGTGGACCGCCAAACAACATGCTGTCGCTCTGGCCGGTGAAATTATTGACAGGTACGGTGATAAAAAAGCGACTTCACTGAACGATGATTGCGCCGAAGCCATACTTATCGGTTATTGGGCCCTCTTGAGATTGAAATGGCTGCCGTAGCCCGACATTTTGTCACCCAAACCCTTCTGGCATAGCCTTTGCAAAACGCCGCCGTTAATCTGATAAAAATAAAACCCATGACTGTTCAGCAAGGTAAAATAGATGTTAAAACCGAAAACATCTTCCCTATCATCAAGAAGTTTCTTTATTCCGACCATGAAATCTTTCTGAGAGAGCTGATCTCCAACGCGGTAGATGCCACATCCAAGCTTAAAACCCTGGTTTCCTTGGGTAAATATAAAGATGAGCTGGGCGACCTGACCATCATGGTCACACTCGACAAGAAAAATAAAACCATCCATGTTACGGATAAAGGCATCGGCATGACGGCGGAAGAAATTGATAAATACATCAATCAGATCGCCTTCTCCAGCGCCGGTGAATTTCTTAAAAAATTCAAAGATAAGAGCGAAGAGGAGGCAAAATCACTAATTGGTCACTTCGGACTGGGATTCTATTCAACGTTTATGGTGGCTAAAAAAGTTGAAATACTGACCAAAAGCTACAGAAGAGGGAGCTCAACCAAGGGGGTGAAATGGGAATGTGACGGCAGCCCCGATTATACCATCAGCGACATAGAAAAAAAGGAACGCGGTACCGAGGTCATCGTCCAGGTGGCGGATGATTCGAAAGAGTTTCTGGATGAGTACCGTTTGCTTGACATTTTAAAAAAATATTGCCGCTTTCTGCCCGTGCCCATACAATTCGGAACTGAAAAAGTGTTCGAGAAAGTGCCGGGTGAGAAAGACAAGGAGGGTCATGAAAAAACCGTTGAAGTCGAGAAACCACGGATCATCAACAACACCAATCCACTATGGAAGCGTAAACCCACAGAGCTGAAAGAGGAAGATTACGTATCATTCTATCACGAGCTGTACCCCTACTTCTTCGATGATCCTTTGTTCAATATCCATCTGAATGTTGATTATCCGTTCAATCTGACCGGCATACTTTATTTTCCCAAAGTCAAGAACTACCTGGATGTCCGTAAGGACAGAATACAGCTTTACTGCAACCAGGTATTTGTGACCGACTCGGTGGAAGGTATCGTGCCCGACTTTCTTATGCTCCTGCACGGCGTGATCGATTCACCCGATATTCCGTTGAATGTGTCGAGAAGCTATCTTCAGAGTGACGCCAACGTGAAAAAGATATCCAATCACATCACAAAAAAAGTGGCCGACCGGCTTGAGGAGATCTTCAAGAATAACAGGGAGGAATATGAGAAGAAATGGGAAGACATAAAATTATTCATCTCTTATGGGATGATCTCCGATGAGAAGTTTTATGAAAGAGGACAGAAGTTTACGCTCGTGAAGAATACGGAAGGCAAATATTTCACCCCGGATGAATACCGGGAGCACATCAAAGGGGCTCAGACCGATAAAAACAAAAAGCTCATATGGCTTTATGCCACCGATCCGCTGGAGCAGCACAGTTATATTCAAAATGCCCGGGAACGGGGATACGATGTGCTGGTGATGGATGGCACTCTCGACAATCATTTCATCAACACCTTTGAGGTTAAACTGGAGAATTCGCGTTTTACGCGCGTGGATGCCGATATTCTCGATAAACTGATCGATAAGGAAGATGTTCAGCCTTCCAAACTTTCCGATAAAGAAAAAGAACAGCTCAGGGAGATTTTCGAAAAATACATCGACAAGGACAAATTTCATATCCTGACTGAGAGCCTGAGTGAAAGCGATCCCCCGGTCATGATCACCCAACCCGAGTTCCTGCGCAGGATGAAAGACATGTCACGTTTAGGCGGCGGCATACCTTTTATGACCGACATCCAGGAAACCTATAACATGGTCGTCAACATCAATCATCCGCTGATCGGCAAGGTGCTGGCTGCGGAAGATGAACCGCAGCAGGGTGCACTGGTGAAACAACTCTCAGACCTGGCTTTGTTATCGCAAAACCTGCTTAAAGGAGAAGATCTGACCAACTTCATTAAAAGAAGTGTCGAGATCATGAAGTAACCGCCATGACCGGTAATTATCACTTTTATCATTAAAACCAATCCCATGGATGAAAATCAAAATAAAACAAGGTCCTATCGCAGATGGGGTGTTATCATAGCCGTTTTTCTCATTGTCCTGCTCGTCGTGGCTTATGTTTCGGCTCTGTATAACGGTATGGTGAAACGCGAAGAAGCGGTTAATTCGCAATGGTCTCAGGTCGAAAACGTTTATCAGCGGCGTGCCGATCTTATCCCGAATCTTGTGAACACGGTGAAAGGCTATGCCAACTTTGAGCAGAAGACCCTGACCGACGTTATTGAAGCCCGTGCTAAGGCCACATCTGTCAACATCACACCGCAAAACCTCAACAGCCAGTCGCTGGAGCAATTCCAGCAGATCCAGGACAACCTGGGTTCCGCCCTCTCACGGTTAATGGTAGTGGTGGAACGCTATCCCGAACTGAAAGCCAATCAGAATTTTCTTGAATTGCAGGCACAGCTCGAAGGCACTGAAAACAGAATAACGGTGGAAAGGCGGAAATTCAACGAAGTGGCGCAGGGCTATAACACGGCCATCAGAAAATTCCCGAGAAATCTTTTTGCCGGCATGTTCGGGTTTGAAAGAAAAGCTTACTTTGAATCAAAACCGGGTGCCGAGGAACCCCCAAAAGTGGAATTTTAAATGGGCACCAACGCACGAAATTTCTTCACAAAAAAAGAGCAGCAGGCCATCACCGAAGCCATCGGCAAGGCTGAACATAAGACCTCCGGTGAGATACGTGTTCATCTGGAGAACGACTGTTATGGTGATGTCCTCGACCGGGCGGCATATTTATTCGGAAAACTGGGCATGCAGAAAACCCGGGTAAGAAACGGCGTGTTGTTTTACCTGGCTGTCAGGGATCATAAATTTGCCATTATCGGTGACTCCGGAATAAATAAGCTGGTACCTCCCGGTTTCTGGGATCAGATTAAAGAAGAGATGCAGGAGCATTTTAAAAAAAGTGACTATGCCGGGGGTATAATAAAAGGTATCATGATGGCAGGTGAACAGCTTAAAACTTTTTTTCCTTACCACCGGGACGATGTCAATGAACTTCCTGATGACCTGTCGTTTGGAAAAGAATAATCACCAGAAATAAAAATTATCCATGCCTAATCCTGTAAGCAAACACGATATAATTTTTTATACGGGTGCACATCCTTCGTGGTACCCGAGAAAAATGCATCCCCTATTTACCTTTTTCTTCGTTATCCTGTTATTATTTGTCCATGTCGCCTCAAGCCAGGAGATACCGGAACGACCCTCTCCCCCACACCTGGTCAATGATCTGGCAGGTTTGCTCAAACCTGATGAGAGAAATGCCCTCGAGCGCAGGCTGGTGAGCTTCGATGACACCACCTCGACACAGATCGCCGTGATTATTGTCGATTCGCTTTATGGATACGATATATCATCTCTGGCATATGAGATTGGACAACAATGGGGTGTTGGCCGGAAAGGATTTGACAATGGTGTGGTCATTCTTGTCAAGCCGAAGAAGGGTCCATCACAGGGCAGGGTTTTCATTGCCACCGGTTACGGCCTCGAGGCCGCCATACCGGATGCCATATGTGAAAGGATCATTCAGTATGAGATGATACCGGCATTCAAAGAGGACCATTATTTTAATGGCCTCGATAAAGGGACCACCGTCATTATGGGGCTGGCAACGAAAGAATTCACGGCTGCGCAATACCGCAAAAAGACATCCGGCTCACCGATAGTTCCCTTTATCCCGATCATGGTTATTGTTCTGGTCTTATTCCTTATGCGTGCCAGCCGCACACAATCCTCGCATCATGTCGGTAAAAGCCTTCCCTTCTGGACAACGCTGTTTCTGCTTGGCGGCATGGGACAAAGCCAGAGTCATCATGGCAGCTGGGATAAGTTCACCTCCGGCGGTGGCTTTGGAGGCTTCAGTGGAGGCGGCGGGGGCTTCGGCGGCTTCGGGGGAGGATCATTTGGAGGTGGTGGCGCCGGCGGAAGCTGGTGAAAAAAGATGTAAATATTTTTAACTTTGCCCGCTCATTTCTCCATTTCCTAAAAAATTTCCGATGAAAAAAATCACCGATTTTTTCTTCTCCATACAGTTTGCCGTATCCCTGCTGTTGGTGTTTGCCGTTTCGATAGCTGTGGCGACATTCATTGAAAATGACTATGGGACAGCTTTTGCCAACGCGCTGGTATATAAATCCGTCTGGCTTGAGGTGCTCCTTTTTGTGCTGGCTGTCAGCCTCACCGGCAATGTGGTACGTTATAAGCTGATCCAGAGAAAGAAATGGCTGGTGCTGGTCTCACACCTCGCATTTGTGTTGATACTGGCCGGCGGTGCCATCACACGCTTCTTCGGCTATGAAGGCACCATGAGCATCCGTGAAGGTGAGACCTCCAACCATGCCATAGGTACTATCAATTACCTTCAGGTAACCATCCGTGACGGACAGGATATGTATCATCAGGATAAAAAAGTGAACTTCCACCGTTCCTTATACCATTCTGTCTCAGAGCAGATCCCTTTTGGATCGAAAAGGTGCCGGTTGGAGGTGGTCAACTATATCCCGAATGCCGGACACAGTGCGGTTGAGGATCCCGACGGCGGACCGGTCATCTCACTCATTACCGTCGATTCAGCGCGCCGCAGGACATACTTCATACAGCCCGGCGACAGTATCCCTCTCGGAAATTACTGGATCGGATTTAACCGGTTGCAGAACGACACCTCCCTGATTGAATTTCAATACCATGACAGCCTTTTCACCTTTATTGCTCCGGCACCTGTCATTGCAATGACAATGGTCCACGGAACCGTGGATACATTAGCCCCTGGCGTACAGCATCCCCTGCAGGCCCGCTCATTATATTCACTAAATGGGATGAGTTTTGTCGTCAGGGCACTATATGCCAAAAGAAAAATCAAACTGGTACAGGCTCCTTCCGATATGGAGCATAATCTCAGGAATGCTGTCGTGATGAACCTTCAATACCAGGGTATCACCAAAGAAATCGACGTTTTTGAGCCTGAGGATACACCGCCGGAACCTGTTTCGACGAACATCGGGGGAGTCACCTTCACCGTCGCTTACGGCCCCCGGTTCATCCGGCTCCCTTTCTCGCTCAGGCTGCGTGATTTCAAGCTGGAACGTTACCCCGGTTCGATGAGTCCTTCCTCATTCGAAAGTGAAGTAACACTCATCGATCCGCGGATCAATCTGGAAGAAGATCGCCGGATATATATGAATAATGTGCTTAGTTACGAAGGATACCGGTTTTACCAATCGTCGTACGACAAGGATGAAAAAGGCACCATCCTGTCGGTCAACCATGATTTCTGGGGGACATTGGTCAGTTATGCCGGTTACTTTTTTCTCACCCTCGGTCTTATCCTCAACCTTTTCACACGCAAGAGCCGTTTCAGGGATCTCATCAGGAAGACTTCCGTCATCCGAAAAAAAAGTGCCGGTGTCGTTGCCGTGCTGGTGTTTATTTTACTATGCGGTTTCTCATCCCGGGCCCCGGCACAGGAGGCCGTTCAGACAGCCCTGCAGCAATCCGTGGATAAGGATCATGCGAAAGCCTTTGGTGAGTTGCTTGTCCAGGATCAGGAGGGCCGCATCAAACCCGTCAACACACTGTCATCGGAGATCCTGCACAAAGTCAGCCGCAAAGATGCCCTGTTCGGGCTGAATCCTGACCAGGTCATCCTGGGCATGGTCACCGACGTGACGATATGGCAGAAGGTCCCCATGATCAGGGTCTCTGATCCTGTATTGCGCAAGCTCATCGGGGTGGAAAGTAAATATGCCTCTTTCAATGACTTTTTCGATTTACAACACCAGGGACGTTACAAGATTGCAGGGTACGTGGATGAAGCCTACAATAAAAAACCGGCCTCACGGACAGCTTTCGATAAGGATATCATTAAAGTGGATGAGCGGCTGAACATCTGTTACATGGTCTACTCGGGCTCCATCCTGAAGATATTCCCCAAACCCGGTGATTTGAACAACGCCTGGTATTCTGATATCGACGCCGAAAAAAATTTCGACACCACCGAAGTGAACTTTGTGAAGAACATACTGCCATTCTATTACGCCTCTGTCGATGAGGCCATCAAATCAGGAAAATGGGAGACGGCAGATCAGAATCTCAAGTATATACAACTTTTCCAGCAGAAATACGGACGGGTGGTGATGCCCTCCCAAACCAGGATCAACGCAGAGATCTTTTATAACCGGGTTAATATTTTCAAGCGCCTTTTCCCGGTTTACGGCCTGCTCGGATTCCTGTTACTTATCCTGTTGTTCATTAACATTCTGGGTCGCAAGGGGCGGTTAAAAGTGACGATAAATATACTTACGCCGCTGATTGTCATTGCCTTTATCTTTCAAACGATAGGGCTGGCACTCCGCTGGTACATATCGGGACATGCACCTTGGAGTGACGGTTATGAAACCATGATTTACATCTCCTGGGGCATCGTTCTTTCGGGCCTCATATTTGCCGGGCAATCCAGGATGACGCTGGCTGTCACTGCCCTCCTGGCCTCGTTGACACTGATGGTCGCCGACATGAGCTGGATGGATCCTGAGATCACCAACCTGGTACCCGTATTGAAATCATTCTGGCTGGTGATCCATGTGGCCGTGATCACGGCCAGTTACAGCTTCCTTGCCATCGGTGCCCTGCTCGGCTTTATAAACCTGGTACTAATGATCTTTCAAAATGAAAAGAACAGTGACAGGATGAGGATGACCATTGAGGAGCTCACCAACATCAATGAGATCAACCTCATCATTGGTTTGATACTGGTCACCATAGGGACTTTCCTGGGTGCCGTGTGGGCTAATGAGTCATGGGGAAGATACTGGGGCTGGGATCCGAAAGAAACGTGGGCACTGATAACGGTCCTGGTCTATGCGTTTATCACACATCTGCGGCTGATCCCCGGCCTGAAGGGAAGGTTCGCATTCAATTTTGCCGCTCTGCTGGGTTTCAGCTCGGTGCTGATGACATACTTCGGCGTCAACTATTATCTTTCCGGTCTTCACTCCTATGCCAGTGGTGAGCCTGCACCCGTTCCCGTTTTTGTGTATTATACCATTGCCTTGGTGGCCGTGGTCTCCGCTTTGGCTTACTGGAATAACCGAAAAATCAACAAAGCCGGAATACCCGGGAACTGATTGTTATCAGTGACTGCCATTGTGATATGCGGCAAAGAACAATGAACCTTATTGCAGGGTTTTGAAATATTCAAAGATCTTGCGGGCCTGCTCTTTCGTAAGGCCCTGAGCGGCAAGATGAAAATAATGCTGTGATGCCTTTTCCCTCATTTATAAGATATCTGCCGGTCCTCGTCATGCAAAAAACTACCCGCTCAAAACAGTATCACTTTTCGGATATACGAATGTCCATGACTTATGATCGAAAGAAAATAGATACCACGTTGAAGATCCGTGACATTCAATTCGGATATACAATCATTCACTGGTAATTCAGCCTCCCTGAGGAGTTGACCATTGGCATTTAATAATTGGCAATGGATAGATTCTTTCTGATAGCCAGTTATTTTGATATAGATTCTATCCCTGACAGGATTTGGGTAAACCGAAATAAATTGGTTGTCAGGCAAATCAGCAATCAATGCCAAATTACCGGCATCCAGAATCACCTTTTTATTGTTATATTGACGATAACTATTCAAATCATTTTCAAGACCATATGGATCTGCCATTACCATTTTACTAATAAAAGAGGAGCTATTTCCGAATTGTCCATTAAAAGACCTGTTATCATTTATATCTTTTAAAGAGTAGATGGATGAGGCGGGGAAGTAAGTCACAACCAATTTGGGATGGAGTGTTGAATCGGCACAATCGCTTGAGCCAAAAGTCATACATCTGTAAAGTTGTTCTGTTATAAGCCGGAATAGGAATCCATGACCTGTTTCGGGATCATCGACCATATCCTGTATGAGCTGCGTAACATTGATGTTTTCATAATCGTGGTGCGGACTAATCTCCTTATGTAATGTAACCTGGTGTAACCAGGTTGTGGCAGGTTGATTATTCCATGTTACAGTATGTTCATCCCATTCTTCCGTGATGCGTAAAAGCCAGCAGGTGTTAGGACCAGACAGGGAGGAATGCTCACCATTATTGGCCGATGCGTCAGGATTGTTGTATAAAGAAAGATAGGCACTTTCAACAAGAGATCCTTGGGGAATAGATGTTAAATTAAATTCAATCACAGCTCTTAAAATAAAAGGTACTCCTTGATTGGTCCAAGCCATGGCCGTATTCTCATCACGATCGCCGGCATTTGTATTTGGGCTTAAACTGGATAAGTGGGCATCCTTACCATCCTCAGCGCCAGGTTGTAAAATTAATGTAGACTGTGATAATGAGACATCACTGATATATAAAAGTATAATCAGTAAGAAAAGTGAAGAAAAATGTATGTTTTTCATTTTAATAAATTTTATTTGTGAATGACTTTTTTGGTCGTCATATAATCCCTTCCAATTATTTTGAGGTCATAACAACCTGGCTGTAAATGGGACATATCCAGATATTCAAGTGTCAGCTTTTCTACAACATGAATAAAAAAGTCAGTTATTATTTGTCCCAATGAATTATAAAGCTCAAATAGCAGATCTTCGCCTTTAAAGTTCATGATCTTTATGGTAAGTTTTTCCCCCACAGGATTTGGGTAAATAACAATATCCTGGATGTAACCTGAAGGTTTGACATGAAGATTAACCCTGGTTGTATCGGTACCGCACCCGTTCCCTGCCACAAGAACCACCTGGTAAAAATCACTCAATTCATAGTGATGAACAGGGTCTTTTATCGTTGAGCCGGAACCATCACCAAACTCCCACAAAAACCAGTCACTGTTCAGTGATGCGTTGTTAAAAGTAACTGTAAGTGAATCGTTTATATACTGAAATCCGGCTACAGGCAAGGGGCATATACCTAACAGGGCACTGACCGTATCGCTGCCGCAAGCGTTTGAAACAACTAATGTGATATTGTATTCTCCATTAACCTGATAAGTGTGGACCGGGCTGGTAAGTGCCGATGTTATCCCGTCACCGAAATCCCACAAATAAGATGATGAGTCATTTGAATGCCCCGTCAGGTAAACCGTGAGATCGACAATCTGAAAATCAAAATATGCCTGCGGTCCCCGGCATATATTAATAGTTGTGATGGACGTATCTGTACCGCATGAATTGTATACAATCAGCATCACATTGTATTCGCCGTAACCATTGTAATGATATATCGGATTTGTAAGAGTGGATCCTGCTCCATCCCCGAAATCCCATGAGCAGTAATCACAATGTATGGAGTTGTTAAAAAATGAAACGGAAAGATCATTGTTAGCAAAATAAAATCCGGCGGTAGGCAGGGTGCACAGTGTCAGTATCACACTCGCTGTATCGGTCCCACAGGTACTAAAAGCTATCAGTTTCACACTATAAACGCCATTATTTTGATAGATGTGAACCGGGTTTTGACTGGTTGAGATCATTCCATCGCCAAAATCCCATGAATAGGATGATGCATCCCCCGATTGGTTGGTAAAATGGACAGTCATGCCGGTCACCAGATAATTGAAATCGGCCGTCGGTTTTTTGCACAAATGAATGGTCTTGGTCACCGCATCCGAATCAAACTGATTACTGGCAATCAGTGTCACATCATAATCCCCATAATCATCATAAAGATGCACAGGATTCTCATCGAAAGAAATGGTTCCATCACCCAGGTCCCATTGGTAATTTGTGGCATTAACCGAAAGATTTGTAAAATCGACATCGAGGGTATTGGAATCATAACGAAAATCGGCAATTACATCATGATACAAATAAGTGATAACTAATTTGGGATGTTTACTGGCATTATAATAGTCACTTGATGCAAACGTCATGCATCTGTACAATTGTTCGGTCACCAGATGTAACATGAAGCCGTGACCTGTCTCAGGATTTTCAATCATGTCTTTTACCAGTTGCGTGACATCGATATTTTCATAATCCTGATGAGGACTCACCGATTGAGGCAATGTCACTTGGTGCAAGGTGGTAATTGCCGGTTGATTATTCCATGTCACAGTATGTTCATACCATTCCTCCGTAATGCGTGAAATTAAACTTGTATTGGGGCCGGATAGTGAAGAATGTTGACCATTGTTGGCTGAAGCATCGGGATTATTATATAGTGAAAGATACGCGCTTAAAATATTGGCACCCTGGGGGATGGATGATAAATCGAATTCAATTAGTGCCCTAAGAATAAAAGGAACACCCTGATTGGTCCAGGCCATAGCAGTATTTTCATCACGGTCTCCACCATTGACATTAGGGCTTAAATTTGATAAATGGGCATCTTTCCCATCTTCAGCCCCCGGTTGTAAAACGAGAGTAGTCTGACCTAAAGAGAGTTTGCAGCAAATTAATAGTAAAATTGCCAAAAACAAGGGATAGTAAAAACGATGCGTCATATTTATCTTAAATAATTGAATTTTTGCCTTACTCATGAATGATTTTTCCTGAATATAAATGATCCGCGCCGGTGATCCTCAGATAGTAACAACCTGCCGGTTCAATCGACATATCAAAGGATTCAATGGTCATTGCATTTTCAACCCTGATGATTTTGTTTTTAATGCACTGCCCGTAAGAATTATAAAGCTCAAGCCTATGTGCCTCTCCGCTATGGCCCATGATCTTTACTGTCAGAACATTCCTTACCGGATTGGGATACACTATGATTGAATGATCACCGGTCAATCCCGGAACCAATGTCACATTGATTAATGACTGTGCCGTATCCGATCCATGATCATTTTTGGCTATCAGCTGAACCTCGTAATCACCGACTTCTTCATACGTATGAATGGGCTCCATCTCTTCCGACGTTATACCATCGCCAAAATCCCACGAAAAAGAGGTGGCATTCGTTGAGTTATTCTTAAAAGTTACCTCCATTTCATTTATTTCATAACTAAAGATTGCCATGGGGGAACATGGAAAAACTATTTGTTTCATCTGTTCATCGGTGAGTGTGTCATCCACACAATAACGCATCACCATCAACGTGACATTATAATTGCCTTCTGCCGGAAATATATGTTCCGGTTCCCGGAGTACCGATCCGCTTCCATCACCAAAATCCCAGACACAGGAATCATAATGGACAGATAAATTCTGAAAGGTGATTTTCATTTGACTGCATGTATAATCGAAATCTGCCTCAGGTGATTCGCAAACTCCTATAATTCGCGTCATGGTATCAGGCCTGCAATCGTTATATGCTATCAAACGCAGATTGAATATACCCTCGTAGGTGTAATAATGTGACGGACTTTCCAGATATGAAAAACTGCCATCCCCAAAATCCCAGAAGTAAGATAAGGCATTTTGAGATTGGTTTTTCAATGTCAAATAAAATCCATTAATCAGATAATCAAAGTTCGCTAAGGGGCTCAGACAGATACTGACAAGTTGAGCTGCTGTATCAGAAGAATTTGAATTACTTGCGATCATTATCACCTCATAATCGCCATATTGCTGATAGGCATGTATGGGATCCCGTTGGACAGAGTATATGCCATCACCAAAATCCCATAAATAAGAAGTTGCTCCCTGGGATTGATTGATAAAAAAGACGGTTTTATCGTCAACCGTGAATGAAAACTCAGCAACAGCAGGAACATAAAGATAGATATATGCTGACAAAGTATCCGAGTCACAATCGTTGTATGCGATCAACCTGACCGTGTATTCCCCCTCATCAAGATAAACGTGCGTCGGATTTTCCAGATACGAATAGCTGCTATCCCCGAAATCCCAATAATATGCAAGGGCATGCTGTGAGAGGTTGGTCAGGGTCAACTGATATCCATCAATCTGATAAGTAAAATCCGCAACCGGACTCTCACACACTTTTACTATCTTGGTCACTGTATCGGAAAACAATTCATTGCCGGCTATTAAGGTCACTTCATAGTCGCCGTATGCCTGATAGGTGTGTACCGG